>JAILAT010000048.1 GCA_024681475.1 Bacteroidales bacterium
CTATCTCTTGTTTCAACCGTTTCAATGTCCTTTCGCTTCCCTCTTTTTCAACTGCCCCTCTCTCGGGGCGAAAGCGGATGCAAAAGTACAACCATTTTCCGTTCCGGCCAAATTTTTTTTCGAAAAAAATGTGACAGGAAAGGCGAAACGGCTGTACGTCACGGTGTTAAACAGCAAAAAAAATTTACAGTCATTTCAAATGATGAGTAAAAAAGCGATCAAATGCAGGACCAAAGAGAAACGAAAAAGCGGAAAATTGACCCAAGAGCGCAATTTTGCGCTATACTACTTACATCTATATGATAATCATCGCATTACATTCAAAAATAGTATCTTTTCACGAGAAGTTATCAACAGCGTTTCTAATACTGGCATGAACTACGGCAGATGCACTGATGTCGGCTCGGGAATGCGACGATATTCTGCATAGGAATAAGGCAATCCTGTTTCGGCGTCGACGACGATATCCGACTCTTGAAGCTTATGGAACAGTGAGTTATCGATGACAGGAAAGAAAGTGTCGGCTTCGAAATCGCGGTGCACCCAAGTAACATGCAGCGTCTGCACCCAAGGGAGAAACTGGCGATAAATTTCGGCGCCACCGATGATAAACGCCTGTTCCTCGTCGCGCACCAGGGCGAACACCTCGGCAAGGGAATGGGCCACCTCCACGCCTTCTGGCTGAAAGTCAACGCTATGCGTCAGTACAATATTGCGACGCTTCGGCAGCGGGCGACGGGGAAGAGAGTTCCAAGTGTTGCGGCCCATGATGACAGGATGCCCCGAAGTGATGGCTTTGAAGTGTTTCAAGTCGTCGCTGATGTGCCACAGCAGGTCGTTGTCCTTGCCGATGGCATTGTTCTGCGCTACAGCGACAATGATGGAGAGATTGTTGGGTACGGATGTATCGATTTCAACCATATATATAATGTATAATAATCATTTATTATCAAAAATGCGGATGGCGCGGTCGAAGATGCCGTTGAGGTATGCCAAAGCCAGGCCGTAATTGGAGACCGGCACACCTGCATCGATGGCCGGCGCCAAGCGTGCGGCGAGCTGCTTGGGGCTGACGACACAGCCACCGCACTGAATGACAATGGCATAATCTGTCAGCGGGCGTGGCAACGCCGAGAAGCCAGCCACCGTGTCGAAATGCAGCTGGCATCCCGCGCGACGCTGGATAAGTTTGGGGAGCTTGACGCGCCCGATGTCTTCGCAGGTGACATTGTGGGTACACGACTCGAGCAGCAGCACGGCATCGCCTTCGCGGAGATGAGCCAGCGTCGGCGTGCCACGGAGATAATCGTCGAAGAGCCCCTTGGCGCGTGCCAGGACAATACTGAACGAAGTGAGATACATATCCTCTGGCACGATGCTGGAAACCAGAGCGAAAGCCTGGCTGTCGGTCACCACCAGCCGTGGTGGGACGGCCAGCGACTGGAGCGTGCGCTCGAGGTCGGTCTCCTTGCAGACATGTGCAACAGCATCGTTGTCGAGCACATCGCGAAGTACCTGAACCTGAGGCAAAATCATACGTCCTTCGGGAGCGGACGAATCGATGGGCGTCACCATCACCACGTGGTTGCCAGGGCAGAGCACGTCGCCCAGCAGCGAATGGAAACGGTAGGCCGACTCGGGGAGACTGTCGCGGATGAGCGAAAGCAACGGCGTGCGGAAAGAGTCGTCAAAGACATTGAAAACGAATGGCTTTTGACCCGTCTCTTCTTCCACCTGTGCCAGTAGCCCAGGTTGGGCAGAGCATTTGTCCGACTGGGAATAGAGCAGCAGAAACGGCACATGCGCTTCGCGGCAACACTCCACCACTTGCTGTTCCTTCGCACCGAACATATTATTCGTAAAGAGGATAATCGCCAGGTCGGACTGTCGCAGGGCCTCCAGCGAGCGCCCGATGCGCTGGACGCCAAGGCTCCCCTCGTCGTCGATGCCGGCGGTGTCGACCCACACCACGGGTCCCACGCCGCCAATCTCCATGGTTTTGCGCACAGGGTCGGTGGTCGACCCCGGCGTGTCGGAGACGATAGCGATGTCCTGGCCCGTCAGATAGTTGATCAACGAGCTCTTGCCCACATTGCGGCGGCCAAAGATACCGATGCGGGGTTTCAATTCGTTACCCTTCATTTTCTTTATCTTGATTATCAATAACAAATTGCAAAAGTACGATATTTTTTCATACTGACAAAATAAAAATGCCAAAGTGCAGTTTAGAAAAGTAAAGCTACGCAGGATGAAGGATATCGAAATAGTGCCCTCGAAGGTGCAAGACATAGAGACCATCATGGCAATGTACGACCACTCGCGCAGTGTGATGCGTGCCAACGGCAACACCCAGCAGTGGGTGAACGGCTATCCGCAACGGGAGCAACTGGAGGACGACATTCGCCTGGGGCACAGCTTCTTGATATTGCGCAACGGGAAAGCCTGCGCCACTTTCGCCTTCATCATTGGGCGCGACGCCACATACGAATACATCGAAGGCGGCAGCTGGGAAGCCGACACGAGACCCTACGGCACCATCCACCGCCTGGCCGAGTGTGCCGGCGAACATGGCATAGCCGAAGCATGCCTGGACTGGTGCGGACGACAGATACCCTCGCTGCGCGCTGACACTCACCGCGACAACGCCATCCTGCAGCATATCTTGCCCCGCCATGGCTTCGTCTACCGCGGCATCATCTATCTCGCCGACGGCTCACAACGGCTTGCCTATCAGAAACTCGACACTGGACTACTTTGCGAGCCAATGTTGCAATATATTGACAGCGAAATACTTCCGCGCTATGCACACTTCGACGCAGCCCATCGTGGCGACCACGCTCAGCAAGTAATCCACAACAGCCTACAACTGGCCCAACATTATCCTGTGGAAATCAATATGGTATACACCATCGCTGCCTATCACGACATAGGGCTGTGCGAAGGGCGCGAGCGTCACCATATTGTGTCGGGAGAGCTGATTCGCGGTGACACGACACTACGCAAATGGTTCGACGAGAAGCAGATAAGCCTCATGGCCGAAGCCGTCGAAGACCACCGTGCCTCCGCGCAGCAGGCGCCACGCAGCATCTACGGCAAGATTGTAGCCGAAGCCGACCGCGACATCGAGCCGCAAAAAATCGTGCAACGTACTGTGCAGTATGGCCTTACGCATCAGCCTGAAGCGGACGTGGAGGCACAATGGCAGCGCATCGTAGAGCACTTGGAAGAGAAATACGGAGAAGGCGGATACCTGCAGTTGTGGCTTCCCGAGTCGCCCAACGCCGCCAAACTCAAGGAACTGCGGGATTTGATACACAACCGCAGCGCGCTGCGACAGGCCTTTGAAAACGCCCTGGCAGCCGAGACAGGCCGCCAGAAATAACGCAATCAAATCAATATCAATTCATTATACAGTATTCCATTCTTTTCCAATCAATAGAGAGGCAAAATTTCGCCTTCCGCATTCCTCCGAAGGCCTTTTTCGCTATCGCCGATAATAAAGAACGGCATCAATCCGGGCCCTACAAATTCTTTGCAACACACTCATAACCAGAATAGAGGACAGCATCAGACAAAAAATCTTTCGCCAAAAAAGAAAAAATATTTGGCCACAAAACAAAAAAGTAGTATTTTTGCAACCGCTTTCGAGAACAAGCACGGTCTGTTAGCTCAGTTGGTTCAGAGCGCTTCCTTCACACGGAAGAGGTCGACAGTTCGAATCTGCCACAGACCACAAGAAGCCTCCACCTTGGAGGCTTTTTTATTTTATTATTTTAGTAAAATTCAATTCATTCTCCATTATATTTCTTCAAGGTCACCCCCCTCCTATC
The DNA here is from genome assembly GCA_024681475.1 of Bacteroidales bacterium. Taxonomy (GTDB): domain Bacteria; phylum Bacteroidota; class Bacteroidia; order Bacteroidales; family P3; genus Colimorpha. The sequence goes on from JAILAT010000048.1 coordinate 3,831, forward strand.
ACCCTTGAAATCAAGTCATCGGGACATTTTTGTATTCTTTTTCCCTTCCATGACAAAAAAAATGCCTATCTTTGCATCGTAAAAACAAAAGTAATACGAATACAAATAACTGATTAAAGGAAAGATAGATAAATAACAACATAGATTAGAAGCGTTTTTGCTTTTCAACTACTCCGAAATGTGGAAGTTTCTTTAGTAGTACCGCAGAAGGCAAGAAACGCTCACGGATATACCGTGAGCTTTCTGTTGGTACTATAGGTATTCCACAACCTCGGAGTAGACAAAAGTTCACGGTTACTTTTTTGTAATGTTTGAAAGGCGAAGCGCTTTAAACGCCGAGCCTTATGAGTACCAAGTTTTTCAACAATATCGAGTCGACGCTGATGGACAAGTTCCATGGCATCGCTCAAGGAATGGCCAACTTTGACATCTTTCATGCCGTTGTTGGCTATTTTCGTTCCAGCGGTTACTTCAAACTACGCAAGGAACTAGATAATGTCCAAGAGATTCGCATTTTGGTTGGTATCAATATCGATACCATTTTAAGTCACCATAATGCAAACCTTCTTTTTACTGCAGACAGTCATCCAGCTGAGGTTGTGGAAGAATACCGTCAACAGCTAATCGGGGACATCAGAAAGGCCAACTATGATGCTGATACTGAACATGGCATCATGCAGATGTTCGAAGATATTGCCAGCGGACGTTTTCAGCTCCGCATACACGCCACAAGGAATCTTCATGCCAAATTTTACCTCTGTTTGCCTGCTAATTTCTCAGAACACAGCGACGGCTGGGTCATCATGGGCAGCAGCAACCTTACCGACCAAGGGCTTGGAACCAGTAACGAACACCGATACGAACTGAATGTGTCGATGAAGGATTACGAAGACGTGAAATACTGCGAGGATGAATTCTGGCGGCTGTGGGAAGAAAGTGTTCCCGTAAGCATAGATGATATGCAGCGTGCTCGTCGTTCCACACACCTCACCGCTGAACAGCCTCCAACTCCATACGAACTTTATATGAAAGTGCTGATTGACACATTTGGTAGCATGGTTGAGGATAACTTCGAACTTGACCCAACACGGTATGGTTTTCGCGACCTCAGTTACCAACGCGATGCAGTCATACAGGGGTATCAAACCATGATCCGGCATAATGGTTGTTTCATTGCTGACGTGGTAGGTCTCGGGAAAACCCCGGTAGCTACGATGATAGCCAAGCGTTTCATCATGGAGAACGGACGATACACGCGTATCCTCGTCATTATGCCGCCAGCGATGCGACACGAATGGGAACGGACCTTTAAGAAATTCGAGATAAGCAAGTATGCTTGGTTTGTAACCAGTGGCAGCTTGGACAAAGTTGTCGATGGACGTGACAACTACCGTTTGCCGAATGAGTACGACCTCATTATTGTTGATGAAGCACACAACTTCCGAAACGACGGCAATACCGGATATCAATACCTGCAGCGTATATGTAAGGCTCCACGTGCCAATCGAGGACGTGTTGAAGGGTTGCGGAAGAAGGTACTACTGCTTTCAGCCACACCTTACAACAACACTCCCATGGATATCCGCAATCAGTTGCTACTGTTCCAGGATGCCCGCAACTGCACCATTGAGGGCTTGGGCGATGTCACGGGTACTTTCTCGGAATGGATTAGTGCATACAAGCAATTGATGAACAAACGCGACACGCTTCCGCATGATGTTTTTGTGAACGCCGTCGACAAGATTATGGAAGAGGTCCGGCACCGTGTGCTCGAACCCGTAATGGTTCGTCGTACCCGCAACAACATATTGAACTATGAACCTTATCGCGTGGACATCGAGGCGCAGGGTATAAAGTTTCCCAAGTTCGCTCCCATTCGCGACAAACGATATGAGATGGACCCACATTTGGCCGACCTCTTTGCACACACGATGCAGATACTTACAGACACTCCTTCCGAGTATAACCCAGAGGGCAACGGCTTGCATTATGCTCGCTACCGTGCTGTAGAATTTTTCCGACCTGGCGTACCATATAAAGGGAAACAAGGTAAACATGTTGCTTTACTCCTAACAGGCATTTTCCGCACCCATATGGTGAAGCGTCTTGAGAGCAGTTTCGAGGCGTTCAAGAAATCTCTCCACACATTCCTTAACATCACCAACGGAATGATAGAAATGTTTGATGCAGACAAAGTGCTGATTGCCCCAGAATATAAGGTGAAGGAATTGCAGGTGGAAAAGGAATTGGAACTTGATGATATCATCCAGTATATCGAGAATAAAGGTGTAGATAGGAAAGACTTTGTCTATCATTCGGCAGACTTCCAACCCTCCTTGCTGAATATGCTGCGTGAGGATGCAGCACAACTTGAATCTTTGTGTCACGATTGGGATGCGGTAGAGTATGACCCCAAGTTAGAATTGTTTGTGAATATGCTGCAGGGTGAGTTGTTCAACCCCAACGAGAACAAGAGCAAGAAACTCGTCATCTTCAGCGAGAGCGTGGATACAGTCGATTGCCTCTTCCGTACGATGACCGAACGTTTGGGGCGTACTGATGTGCTGCGCATCACCGCAAAGAATCGTGACCAGGAACGTAAGCATATTGCAGCCAACTTTGATGCCAACTACAAGGACGGACCTCAAGAGGACAAATATAATATCATTGTGACATCCGATGTGTTGGCCGAAGGTGTCAACCTGCATCGAGCCAATGTTATTGTCAACTATGACTCACCCTGGAATGCCAGCCGCTTGATGCAGCGCAACGGGCGTGTAAACCGTATTGGTTCCACCTCCGACCTTATCTTCAACTATATGTTCTATCCCTCACGTCAAGGTGACAAGGAAATACAGCTCTACAGCAACGCTCTCATCAAACTACAGGGTTTCCATTCGGCACTTGGCGAAGATTCACAGATCTATTCTCACGAAGAGATTGTCAAAGAGTTTGAACTCTTCAATAAAAATGTGCGTGATGAAAACGATGACAAGATGGCACTTATACATGAGGTAAGTGAACTTCACAGGAATATTCCCGATTTATACGAACGCATAAAGAATTTACCTCCCAAAAGTCGCTGTATCCGTTCTGCCGCCAATGGTGAATACAACGAAGAGAATACCACCTTGGTATTTCTCGCTTCGAAAGAACGGGTGGATTATGTGCTTGTGGGGAAAGATGACATTCCGAGACGGCAGTCCTTCATGGATATTGTAAAGAAACTGAAAGCCGACGCCAACGAGCCCGGTTTCCCCATTGGTAACATGGAGGAACGCCATTTCTTACAGGTGAATCGTGCCTTAGAATTGTACAATCATATGCTTCAGGCGCAGGATACCACCGTCTCAATGCGTATCAACTCGCACGACAAGGTAGTGCTTGGTGCATTGAAATTCTTGCGTACAGAAGCTTTTACTGCTATGAGTGACGACCATGGGCGGGAGTTGTGTCGTCGGATGCAGTCGTTGGTTGAGCAGGGGGTGTACAATTCGCTTCCCCGTCAGCTGGGCGATTTGTCCAAGCAGCAACGAAGTGCCAACCTCAGGAGCAAAGAGGATTTGGAGCAGCAGATTGTGGAACTGGCAGAAATCTACTGCCCCGATATCGAAGAATCGGAAAGCGGTAATGGCAGCAATGAAGCCCCCGACATCATTATTTCAGAAACATTCATCGCCTAATACCATATCAAGATGAAAGAGACCTTAAGATATCTTTTCCAGCAAAAGTTCAATCGCGACGAATATCGTCGTGTGGTTTTGCAAAACCTTCTGCACGCACAGCAACTGTTACGCGAACCTCAGTTTCTTGAAGAAACCAACGATGGCGACCGTATTTATGGATTAGGGTATCTCCATGATGCCGACGGCAAAGAGATTGGTTTGTACTACACAGATGTGGTCAATGGCGATGTTCGCCGTAAGAGGGTTGGTTTTCGCCAGATGATGAAGCCATATGTAAAATATGGTGCCGATGCGGCCATTGCCGTATTTGTCGATAAAGAACATTGGCGTCTGTCTTATATGTGCGACCTGAAAGGAGGAGAGACATCCGCCAAACGATTCTCGTATGTCTTTGGCGATTCCAAAGGGCAATACAATACTCCCTCTAGTCGACTGGCTGACCTGGGAAGGAAAAAGATTGTCCTTGATGACCTGAAGGAGACCTTCTCTGTCGATGCCCTCAGCAAGGAGTTCTTCGATGAGTACCATCGCCACTACGACATAATCATCAATGAATTGAAGCGGCAAGGGTTTGATGGTGCCACCACTCACGACTATGTCAAGAAAATGATGGGACGTATCGTCTTCCTGCACTTCCTGCAGAAGAAAGGCTGGTTGAATGGCAATCTTGCTTTTTTACGCGACCTATTCTTCTTCAGCCCGCATCAAGGCGACTTCCTCGAGCAGGTGCTGGAGCCACTTTTCTTTGGAATCTTCAACACCGAAAAAGCCAACCGAGAGCAACTATTCAAGACCAAAGGGTGGGATATGGGCTTGTTGGAGGATTGGAAGGAATTGCCTTATCTGAACGGTGGACTCTTTGAACGTGATGCCGTCGATGAGCAGAATATAACTTTGCCGGCTTCGCTCTTTGAGGACCTTTTCTCTTTCATGGCCTCCTACAACTTCACCGTCGATGAGAACGACCCCGACGATGCTGAGGTGGGAGTCGACCCCGAGATGCTGGGCAAAATCTTTGAGTCGCTGCTGGAGGACAACAAAGCCAAAGGAGCATTCTACACTCCCAAGGAGATAGTGCGTTACATGTGCAAAGAGTCGCTCATTGCCTACCTTGCCACACAGATAGACAAATCTCAATCAGAAGGAAAAGAAAAATCTGATAGTTCTGATTGCGATAAATACATTCGTGCT
>JAILAT010000019.1 GCA_024681475.1 Bacteroidales bacterium
TATTTTACAAAAGTAAAATGCAAAATAATTACAGATGTTTTCAAAAATAGTTGTATCTTTGTAATTCAATAGAATTTACAATTATACTTGTAAGAATATGATTGACAGGATAAATCTGATTTTAAAGGCCAAAAATATCACGGCAAAACAGTTCGCAGAAGAGATCGGAATACAGCCTTCGGGGATGTCTCATATCCTCGGCGGTCGTAACAATCCCAGTTTGGATTTTGTGATGAAGGTCATCCGTCGCTATCCGGAGATCGACATCAACTGGCTGATGTTCGGCAAAGGTGAAATGTACGAAAACCCGGCGACCTCTATCCATGCCTTACCGAGTAAACCTCAAAATACTGAAAAACAAAGTGTCGTTACAGCTCCTGCCGCTCAGCCTGCAGAGTCGGCAGAACCGATGCCGGATCTTTTCAGCGGTATCAACAATGAGTACCAGCCAGTGCAATCGGCTAATACTCAGGCTACAGCAACAATAGCACAGGCCCCCGAAGAGCCGCGTCCGGCACCTCGGCAGCCTCATCCGGCAGACGCTCCCGTTGTGAGCCAGCCGCCGGCAGAGAGTCAGCCAACAGCACCTCGCCAGGCCGCTGTTGCTCAACCTCAGGAGAATGGCGTAAATCATGTGTCGCGACCCGTTGGCCACGAATATCCCATTCTCGGACAGAAAAAGATTCTCAAGGTTGTCATCCTGTACGAAGACCATTCATTTTCAGAATATTACCCGGAAAGATAAGCTTTTCGTCGCCTAGACGTTGTGCATAGAGACAAAAAAAAGTCAGGAGCCCCCGACTCTTTTTATTGGACTTCTGTTGATAGCCTCGGAAAGGCTAACTCAGAATATTACCCTGAGAGATAAGTTTCTCGTCGCCTGGACGATTTGCATAGAGACAAAAAGAGTCGAGGAATACTCCCCGACTTTTTTTTTGCGGACCTCTATTGATTGCCTCGGAGAGGCTAACTCTCTATAGCCCCACACAAGGAACGCAGTGTGGTGTATCAAGAAGGAAAAATATGCGTCTCGGAGAGACGCGCTCTCAATTGAGTAAAATGAAACCTCCTTTAGTTGTTGTCGTCGGCCAGCAGCGCAAGTCCTCCCATCGAGGTCTCCTTGTAGAGGCTCGGCAGGTCTTTGCCGGTCTTCTTCATGGTCTCCACCACTTTGTCGAAAGTGATGATATGTTTGCCGTCGCTCATCATGGCGTAGAGGTTGATGTCCAAAGCACGAAGTGCTGCCATTGCGTTGCGTTCGATGCACGGTATCTGAACCAGGCCACACAGCGGATCGCAGGTGAGGCCTAGGTTGTGCTCCATGGCCATCTCGGCGGCATATTCAATCTGTTGGGGGCTTCCGCCAAAGAGTTGGTTGGCGGCCACGGCGGCCATCACACAGGCGCTGCCGACCTCGCCTTGGCAGCCCACTTCGGCACCCGAGATGGAGGCATTGGTCTTGATGACATTGGCAAAAAGACCTGCAGTGGCTAGCGCACGGATGATGTCGGTGTCGCTGAAACCGTGGTTTTTCTTCAGATGGTACAGCACTGCTGGCAGCACGCCCGAGGCGCCACAGGTGGGGGCCGTGATGATGGGGCTGCCCACGGCGTTGCGCTCCGAAGTGGCCAAGGCATAGGCTATCACTAGGCATCGTCCTTGTAGCGAGGGCTTGTAGCTCGAGGCACGGACATAATACTGACGTGCCTTGCTGCGGAGGTGTAGGCCACCGGGTATCACGCCTTCTGCCTGCAGTCCGTCTTCGATGGTTTTCTGCATGGCTTCCCACATCTCTTGCAGATAGTCCCAGATGTCGTCGTCTTCATGCATGGCGACATATTCCCAATAGGTGAGGCCCTCTTTCTCGATGTAGGCGAGGATGTCGGTGATATGGGAATGGGTGTAGACCGGTACGGCTTCTTCGTGCGTGTTTTCGTTGGCCAGCAGGCCGCCGCCGATGCTGTATATCTTCCAGCTGTCGAACACATTGCCGTCGTTGTCCAGCGCCTCGAAGAGCATGCCGTTGGTGTGGAATTCGGGCACGATGTCAGCACGCCATACGAGCTCGACGGGTGTCGGCTTGCAGGCGTTCTCGATGGCGAAATCGGTGCGGTGCCCTCTGCCTGTGGCGGCAAGGCTACCATAGAGCGTCACACGGATACGTGCCGACTTGGGGTTGCGTCCGATGAATGTTTTGGCGGCGCGATAGGGGCCGGTGGTATGGCTGCTCGAAGGACCGTAGCCTTTCTTTATGATGGTCTTGATACTTTCCATGTTGAATAGTTTTTAGTTGAAGAAGTTCCATGTCACACCCCAGTACACGCCCAGGTCTTCCATGGGGTAGTGCGGCAAGCTGAAATAGGTGGGATTCTTGGTCAGCGGTGCGTTGAAGTGCGAGACTCTGCCATAGATGCTGGCGCGCTTCACCTGCAGCGTTATCCAGAAGTCGGCGATGAGGAAGTTGCCTACCTCCACGTTGTCCTGTCGATAGAAGGCTCCCAGCACGGGGTTCCATCCGTCGGCGTAGTATTTGGTGTGGTAGCGCAGGTCGAAGCCGGTCTGCAGATGCAGCGCGTTCTTGAACACTTTCAGATCGGCATACACCGAGTTCTTGCTGGCCAGCAAGGGGACGCGCACCACGTCGTTGTCGCTGCTGTGCTGCACCATCTCTTGCAGCTGGCAGTGGAACCAGCCTTTCTGCAGGTGCATGGTCATCACCCCTTGTGTCAACACGCCGGTGGCGTCGCCCTGTGTGGGCACCATGTTGGAGTTGAGCCATATATTGTTGCTCAGCAGCATGGCGCTGCCTCTCACGTCGAGGTCGCAGTTCCAGGCGTTTTCTGCGGCGTGGCTCTGATGCTGGAAGCGCAGCGCCACTTGCTGGCGTCTGGTGCGCTCAAAGGTGCTGAAATCCCAGCTGTAGCAGCCTTCGTGGTGATAGAAGATGTCGTCGGGCGACTGCTCCTCGACAAGCACCGAGGCGAACATGGCGTTGTGTTGGCCCTCATAGGAGAGCGTGGCGCTCAGCCTGTAGTCGCCATTTTCTTCACCGTCAATTACTGTCTCGGCATCGGCAAGCAGTTGCCAATTCTTTATCGACAAAATGGCACGGGCAAAGGGATTGTAGGAGAAGTAGTCTATGGTTTGCGTCAGATAGACAATCCTGTTGTATTCCGGACGGACACCGACATTGACAACAAGCGGGTTTCTGAACTTATAGTCCATATAGGCATCGTTGGTCCAGTAGATGTCGGCACTCAGCACATGGTGCTGCGTGGAGTCGTAGTAGATGGTGCTGTCCAGCGTGCAATAGTTGTAGAACCAGCTGGTGGCTTGGGCGTCGTAGAAGTTGTGTCTTTCTCTCTTATATTGCAGGTCGAGACCGACGACGCCGGTATTGAAACCTCTGGGGGTGATTGGTGTGAGGGTGTCGTAGCGCACAATCGTCACGTTGGGTGTGAGTTGCAGCCGTCTGATACTGGCCGTTGTGTCGCCAGGCAGAATGTAGACTTGGCCATTGGATGTGATGGTGTCGTTGCCGTTGCCTGTTTTTGGGGCCGTTCTCTCAGCTGCCAGCTGTGCTTTCAGCTGCGCCGTCTCGCTGCTGTCCAGTTTGACCCACGACGAGTCGATCACCGTCTGTTTGACGGGTTTGTATTTGTCTGTTTGCTGGACGGTGTTGTAGCTCTGGTGCACGAAGAGGCCGAAATCTTTCCACTGGTTGGAGGCGGAATACATATTCACAGGCACACCGGCGCGGTTGCTGGTCTCCCAGCAGGTTGCGTCGTTCTGCACACCGCCGTTCTCATCCTGTCGCAGGCTCTTGTATTCCAGAGCGGCTTGCAGCTGATAGCGGGCATCTTTCGAATAGTAGTTTGTGGTAATGTCCAGCAGATGGGTGCCCATGCCGGAGTTGGTGTACTGTCCTTTACGGCTTATCAGGTCGTAGTTCAACGCCATGTTCCAGCGGGGACGTATGTTCTGGGTGTGAACCACCTGGATCTGGTAGTCCTTGTGTATCGAGCTGTTGTAGCCCAGCAGGGTGTAGGGCCGCTTCGTCTGATAGAAACGGTATTGGTGCAAGCCGTTGGTATACACATCGTTGGGGTCGTACTGGATGCGGAATTCCAGAGGCGCCTTCGTGGGCATAAAGCTCAGCATATCGTCAGTTTCGTCCCAGAAGGGCGCCACGCTGAGCTGGCTGTGTCCCAGCGAGCCCAGGTCCAGGTAGTAGTTGCCGTCGAACTGCTGCACCCTGTCGTACAGCGACCTTTCGGTCGGGGAGATTTTCGGATGCTGGATGTCGTAAATCTTGACAGCGCGGAAGCTGGAAGCAAAAGCGCTTACGGCTTTCGAGAGGACCGAGTCGGGCTCCTCATTGCGGTTGTAGATGATGCCTTCGGGCCCCTGGTTGGCAGTCTGGGTGCTGTCGTTGTCGGCGAAGGGGTCGTTGCTGTTATTGTTGAATGTGGGATTGGCCGAAGTGCGAGGGTTGTTGCCGCCGCCACCGCGGTTGCCGCCACGAGTCACCTGTGCCTGCCCTACGTTCGAAAGCCCCGCCAGCAGGAGCAGCAGGGCAAGGAATAGCTTATATTTTGACTTGACGTAGCGCAAGGCGATAGGGTGTTACTGATGAAGGAAACGCTCCACGTCGATGCCGGCCACACAGCCTTTGGCGGCAGCCACGCAGGCTTGGCGATAGTTGGGGTCACACACGTCGCCGGCGGCAAAAACGCCAGGCACGCTGGTGGCGCTGCTGGGGTTCTGCACCTTGATGTAGCCAGCCTCATCGAGTTTCAGCTGGCCGTTGAGGAACGCCGTGTTGGGCTGATGGCCAATGGCTACGAAGAATCCGGCGATGTCGAGCTCGCGGATCTCTCCGGTCTTCACATTCTTCAGGCGGGCGCCGGTGACGCCGTCCATATCGTTGCCAAGGATATCCTCGGTCACGCTGTTCCACACAACCTCAATCTTGGGATCATTCAGCACTCGGTGCTGCATGGCTTTCGATGCACGCAGCTCGTCGCGACGCACAATCTGGTATACTTTCTTGCAGAGCGTGGCCAGATAGGAGGCCTCCTCGCAGGCGGTGTCGCCGCCGCCGACAACAGCTACCTCCAGGTTCTTGTAGAAGAAACCGTCGCAGGTGGCGCAAGCCGATACGCCTTGGCCGTAGAAATGCTTCTCGCTGTCCAGACCCAGCCAGCGTGCCGAGGCACCGGTGGCTATCACAACGGTCTCGGCCTCAATCTCGTTGCCATGGTCGTCAATGGCCTTGAAGGGGCGCGAGGAGAGGTCTATGCTTTCGATGGCTCCCGAGCGGATGTCGGTGCCGAAGCGCTCGGCCTGTTTCCTCAGGTCGGCCATCATGGCCGTGCCCGAAATGCCTTCGGGATAGCCAGGAAAGTTCTCTATCTCAGTGGTTATCGTCAGCTGTCCGCCGGGCTGTATGCCTTCGTACAGCATGGGGTGAAGGTCTGCGCGTCCTGTGTAGATGCCTGCCGTGTAGCCGGCAGGACCCGATCCGATGATTAAGCATTTCGTGTGTTCCATATCTTTCGTGTGTTTACGTTTATTATTGAATTATAGACAATATGCCAGACCTACGGTTATCAGTCTGTTGAATTGGCCTTTGTTGCTGCGGAAAATGCGATAGGTGCCGCTGCCGCTCTCTTTGGCACAGCTGAGCATCGAGTTGTAGTAGCGCGCCTCTACCGCCAAGCCGCCCACTACCTTATAGCGCAGGTCGACGCAGATGGGTATGGCATCGAAACGTCTGTAGTTGGCTGATTGTGAGGCTATCTCCACGCCGCTGTCATCCACGCGCGATTTGGCCAGGATGGCTGGCGCCACGCCGAAACCGATGCGGAGACGGTCGTTGGCAGTGTTGTAGTTGATCATGAGGGGCACCTCCACGTAGGAGAGTGCGATGGTGCGGTCGATGTTGCTGCTGTAGGAGCCTTTCTGCGTGAAGCCTATCTCGACCAGAAAACGCCACGACTTGTCCTGGCTGATGGGGAAGGAGGTGTTTACGGCGCCATGGAGACCCATCTTGTTGTATTTGCCCGAATTGTCGCCGTCAATCTGACTCATGTTCATGCCCCCCATCAGCGAGTAGTCGAACTGGCGGTCGTGGTTTCTGCGTTGTGCCTGCGACGGAAGGCTCACCATCAGGCTCAGCAGGACAAAGATTGCAACGTGTCGTGTTTTCATGGCGTATATTGGGTTATCAGTGTATCAGTCTTGTTGTTTCATTCTGCTCACCAGCCGGGTGGTCGATTCGCCAGGGGTGAGGGCAATCAGCTCCACACGGCCCCCGTTCTGTTCCACCAGGTCGGCGCCGACGACGGTCTGGCGGCTGTAGTCGGCACCCTTCACCAGCACATCGGGCTTCACGCGCTCGATGAGGTGTAGGGGTGTATCTTCTTCGAAGACAACGACATAGTCGACACATTCGAAAGCTGCCAGCACCCAGGCACGGCTGTCTTCATGGGCTATGGGGCGTGCAGCACCTTTCAGCCGATGCACCGAGGCGTCGCTGTTGAGGCCCACCACCAGCAGGTCGCCGAGGTTGCGGGCCCGGCTCAGGTAGTCCACATGGCCTCTGTGCACCAGGTCGAAACATCCGTTGGTGAACACCACGGTGGTTGCCGGCTTGGCGGCGCGGAGGGCCGCCAAACGTCGCTCCAACTCGGGCAGCGTCACTATCTTTTGTGCTATCTTGGCGTGGAAGTCCATGGCGTAACGTATTGTTGTTTAGGCTATTTCTTTTGTAGGGTGTTGCTTCTTCTTCAGCGAGAAGTAAACCAGATAGGCGAGCCCCACCACGAGAACCAGCACCTGCTGCGAGCTCCACAGCAGCCATCCGCATGCCAGACTGGTGCTTTGGCTAATGCCATAGATGTCAAGCGCTTGCCACACCAGCACGGGGTAGGCGCCTAGACCTCCTTGGGCTATCATCATGCCTACCGATCCGAAGAGGTAGATGACGAAGGCGGTCTGGAAGCCTAGCGGTGTCGTCTCCTCGAAAGCGTTGAGGATGACCCATCCGCCGGCGATGTAGAGGAAATAGATGCCCAGGCTGTAGGCCACAAACAGCAGCGCCGACTTCCATCCCAGATGGAGGATGCTCTTGATGCCGTCCCAACAGCCCACGAACAGGCGTTTGACTTTCTGGAACAGGGGAAGCTTCTCCAGCTTCTTCCGCAGCAGTCGGTACACGATAATCAGCACCACCAGCATGGCGATGCCGCTGCCGGCGATGACTGCCAGGGTGGGGAGGTTCTCGAATTTCTGCGACAAGGTGTCGTAGAGAAAATCTTTGACGTCGCCGAACATCACCAGGAAACCCAGCAGCACGATGACCACGAACATGAGCATGTCGATGAGGCGCTCAGTCACCACGGTGCCTATCGACTTCTCCATGGGAATGTTGTCGCTGGTGCGTAGCATGCCGCAGCGGATCACTTCGCCGAGTCGGGGCACAGCCAAGTTGGCCAGGTAGGCAACCATGACAGCCCCAAAGGTGTTGTTGACACTAGGATGATAGTCTAGCGGTTTGAATAGCAGGCGCCAGCGCAGGGCGCGGAGCAGGTGCGATGCCAGACTGATGGCGATCACCGCCACCACCCAGCCCCATCGGGCCGAGATGAATGCGTCCCAGATGGCTGTTTTCTCGTCGCTGTCTAATTTCAGTAAAAACCAGTAGATGAAGAAAATACCTATACTCAGAAAAACAAGGAACTTCAGTATGTCACTCCATCTTTTCTTCATCGCAAGTGGTTGTCTTTAGGGAATATGACTTCAGGATGCCAGTTTTTGGCCTCTTCGAATTCCATGGTGGCGTAAGCGGCAATGATAATCAGGTCGCCGACGTGTGCCTTGTGGGCTGCGGCACCGTTGATGCCGATGACACCGCTGTCGCGCTCGCCCTTGATGGCATAGGTGGCGAAACGTTCACCGTTGGTGATGTTGTAGATTTCCACTTTCTGGTTTTCGATGATGCCCGATGCTTCCATCAAAGCGGCGTCTATGGTGATACTTCCGATGTAGTCCAGGTCGGCTTCGGTAACTGTAACTCTATGTATTTTAGACTTTAATACCTCTATAAACATAGCAAAAAATTTTTGCAAAGTTACATATAAATTATGAATTATATATAGATATATAAAAAAATAATTACCTCCAGGGCTGCGACATCGAAAAGCGATGAGAGAAATATCTCATTTCATCCCAACAGCAGGGCGGTGTGGCACCCACGGGGGACGCTAAAAAATAAGCAAGAAAATCATGATGCCGAGAACCAGCACCGCAAACATGATCAAAGTGGTAGGAAATTGAACCCGGTCTTCACGTTCAAACTTGCGTTTGATGTGGGGTTCCACGGGTTCGCCTTTCTTGGCGGGGTCGATGTCGGGGCGCAGGTTGCCGTTTTCGTCGAAGCGCGACACATAGTGGAACTCCGGCTTCTCGTGCTTGTGAAATAGGTCGCTGAAAGTTACGGGTTTCAGATGTCTGTCGACATCGATATGGGTATGTGCCGACAAGGACTCCAACGTTTCATCGGAGATGGTGTCGAGCTGAGCCTTTGCGTCGCCATTGGCCACGGCCTCACGCATCTGGTCGTCGTCGATAGGCAATCCCTTCTCAATGCGGTATTTGGCCTTCAGCTTCTCAAACTCCTCTTTCTCAGGATCATAAAGCCGCGGCTTGTAGTGGAATTGTCTTGGCTTAGGTGTATAAAACATCGGCATAGCTCGTCACTCTTTATTGTTCAAATTATATATAACTACAATCTTCCATTATTATTGTGTGAGGGAGAAAAAAAAGATTATTATCTCCATCCGACTTGGAATAACCACAATACACACTCTCGCTTGTTGACGTTTCGTTCCGGTCGACTAATATACCCATGATTATTGATAGTCTTCCCAAAAGTCCAGAAAGGACTTGCTCTCTATAACCTCACACAAGAAAAACAAAGTTTTCCGCAGTGTGGGGATCAAAAAAAGCATCCAATAATGCGTCTCGGAGAGACGCGCTCTCAATAGTTAATATTCCGTCTCCTGTCGTTTTTTTTTCCTGTTTTTTATCACGGATAGCTATTGTCGGCTTACCCTAGTAATTACATTTGGATATGTAGAGCGTTGATAATCTGTCTCTTTTCAAAAAAAATTAAAAATATTTGGCTATTATTGAAAAAGTTAGTATTTTTGCATTACTTTTTAAGCAATTCACAATAAGGATTATTCCGTTGTGAAAACTACCAAGGGGGCGATTTTTTCGTCGCCTTTTTTTGTAAGTATTGCATCTTTTTTGTATTTTTGCAAAGTGAAAAATGAATTATGATAGGCATTAAACTGCTTATAGTTCTTTGAAATATACACAATTATATGCTTTCAATTAATTGTGGTCATTTACACCCTTTTTTATCAATGGTGAAAGGTATTGTAGTTGTGAATTGCTTAAAAAGAGAACATTGACATAGATAACGAACATTTGTGCAGCAGGTGTATTATACTCATTTTCTGTTGTGAATTGCTTAAAAAGAGAACATTGACATAGATAACGAACATTTGTAGTTTATGCTCTATTGGTAACTTATCGTTGTGAATTGCTTAAAAAGAGAACATTGACATAGATAACGAACATTGTCGCGGCTTTTTGTTGTATCTTGGTATAAGTTGTGAATTGCTTAAAAAGAGAACATTGACATAGATAACGAACATTTTTTTTCTTTATACTCTTTATTTATAACTAGTTGTGAATTGCTTAAAAAGAGAACATTGACATAGATAACGAACATTCGGCGTTTCTGCCGTTTGTACGCCGCCGTAGTTGTGAATTGCTTAAAAAGAGAACATTGACATAGATAACGAACATTGGATGTTTGAAAATTGTACATCATTGACAAGTTGTGAATTGCTTAAAAAGAGAACATTGACATAGATAACGAACATTGTCCTTGCAGGCGTTACCGCTACTGCGCAGTTGTGAATTGCTTAAAAAGAGAACATTGACATAGATAACGAACATTAACTCACCACCAACGGAGGTCGCAAAATCGTTGTGAATTGCTTAAAAAGAGAACATTGACATAGATAACGAACATTTAATATCCGTAACCCCTGCACCGCCATTCAGTTGTGAATTGCTTAAAAAGAGAACATTGACATAGATAACGAACATTTAGCAGGGCGCGGCGGCGCATCAGCTCGTAGTTGTGAATTGCTTAAAAAGAGAACATTGACATAGATAACGAACATTCAAGCAGCTGATGATAGTGGCCACAGGCTAGTTGTGAATTGCTTAAAAAGAGAACATTGACATAGATAACGAACATTCAATCATGGCAAATGTGTTTTCGTCTCCAGTTGTGAATTGCTTAAAAAGAGAACATTGACATAGATAACGAACATTGACCAAGACCGACACCGCCTACCGCTACAGTTGTGAATTGCTTAAAAAGAGAACATTGACATAGATAACGAACATTATGGTGCTTTTTAATGTGCTTTCAAACTTAGTTGTGAATTGCTTAAAAAGAGAACATTGACATAGATAACGAACATTAAAAACACAATAAAACACGTTTTAACGCTTGTTGTGAATTGCTTAAAAAGAGAACATTGACATAGATAACGAACATTTGGTGTGGGTTCCGGTTGTCGTGTCGGTGAGTTGTGAATTGCTTAAAAAGAGAACATTGACATAGATAACGAACATTACGTTTCTTGCAATTGTTATTAATTCAGGGAGTTATCCTGTGTCATTGAGAGAAAAAATCCTGCCCAATTGGGCAGGATTTTTTTGTTTCTTCTATCGTTTTCCCATTCTGTTAGAAAAGTTCCAACTGCTGTCCTGCAGCTGTGGGTTGCGTTTCTTTCTTCCCCACATAAAGTTCAATGCCGGCAAATTGTTTGTCGGTAATGGAGAGAAACCCCACTTGTCCATAAGATGGCAAGATGGCTTTGATGCGGTGCAGATGAACGTCAGCATTTTCGCGACTGGCACAATGGCGCACATATATAGAGTATTGGAACATGGTGAATCCATCAGCAATCAGATTCTTGCGAAAATCGGCAGCTGCCTTGCGCTCTTTCTTTGTTTCGGTGGGAAGGTCGAAAAAAACAAGCAGCCACATGATACGATATTCACTAAAACGGTCCATCACAGTTCGGGATAGAGCAAACGCCTGTTTTCTCCTGCAAAGCAGCGTGCCAGCGAGGCTGTGGTTTGGCTGGTGGCAATCATCAAAGGACTGCGTTGGCCGCCTATGCGCACTTCCAGTGTGGGCACGGTGAGCAGACGCCGCTTGATATCAGTAGTGATGGTCTCTGCTTCTGGCATCTCTTGCATCGTTTGTACTACCAAACTGTCCACAAAGGGACGGTAGGGCTCCATGATGTCGTCGGCCAAGCAATAGGCGTTGTAACGGTTATGATGGTGGATACCCAATGTAGGCAGTAATCCACTGCCAACCAGTGCACGAGCTACCACGGCGCGTAGTATGGCATAGCCGTAATTCAATAGCGAGTTAGGGTAATCGCCTTCGCGGTCGCGCGTAAATTCTTCCAGCGCAGGGAACATCTGTCGCCAGTAGTAGGCTGCTGCACGGCCTTCCAGGTTTGTGCTGTCGCCCGAGCGGACCTCGTTGGCCCATGCCATCATGTTGCCAATCTCAACACCGCGCAAATTGCCAAGTAGTGCAGCCTGATTGCGTATTTTCTGTTGTACAGTCTGTTGCCACAACTGTTTGCGCAGAGGTATGGAAGCGTCGATTTGTGCGCGGAAACGTTCGCTCTGCACGCTGTTGCCTTCCAATGGAAGCATCAATCCCACAGGCAAATGTTTTTCGTCGCAGGTCACTACGGCGGCATTGTTTTCCAGCAAGGCAGCAATGGCGCCATGTGTGATGGTTATCTGGCGGTGGTCGAGCAATAGAAGACCGATATCCTCTATGGGAATGGATGTCTCTCGCTCTGGCTCACCATCGTGAGGCAATATCTTCACCATCAGCTGTCCTGTGCGCAGCGATAGATAAGCAGGATTTGAGAAGCAAACGGTTCTCTTAATCATTACGATATTATCCTATACTGATTATATTGCCCAAACGGTCGACCTTGATGGGTATGCAACGCTCTTTAATCATTTCTTCTCCTGTGATGTCTTTCTGCATTTTATTTTGAGAACTAAACTCTACCTTATCAAAAATGGGTTTGGCAACGGAGTGGGGGATACAATCTAAATGTGATTCTGTTACAGATACGACTCTATATAGTCTCATATTGTCAATTAAATTTGTCAGAGAGGAGTCGTCATTCAGGGAAGGAAGGTAAACAAGGTCGTGAGGAGATAAAGTGTATATTATTGAAGCGTCTTGAGGGATTTTTTGGATATGATCTTCCTTTAAAAAAGATTCGAGTTTATTTCGCCATTCTTTTTTGTATTTTTTTTGGCATTCAATTAAATATCTTAGTTCGATAATATCAAAGGCTCTTTCAATTTGAGGTGTTCTATAGATGATAAACAAAAGATTAGTACCTTTGGCTCCATTTACATACTTCTTAGGATTGATGCCCTTGGTTCCAACTGAAAATTTTTCTCCTTTAGTATATTCTCTAATATGTTTTATCGGCATATGTGGATGTCCGTCGTTGAGTGCGGTGATGTTGGCGTTCATGCGCTCCAGGCCGTCGGCGTTGAAGGCCTCTTCGGCATTGCCGCCCTCGGCATTCAGGTGCGCCATCATGATCTTGCGAATGCCGCTGTCGGTGATGGCCTCGATGGCTTTGCGTGCAGAGGCTTCGTTTTTGCAGTCTTTCATGTAATCCACCAACTCTTTACGGGTGGCAAAATAGCGCTCTTTTGTCTCTTTGGTATAGTAGTATACTTCTACTTTTCCGTTGGTGGTTTCGCTCCATACATCGGCATGTTTCTCAAAATATTCCACCAATTGCTTGATGCTGAGGCCTTCGGCAACCAGCTCTTTGACCTTGGCGCGCAGTTCACGGTCTACAATACGCTCGGGTTGTTGGAAGGCTTCTTTTAACTTCACGTTGCGTTTCATTTGTAAGTTTACTTCGCCGTAGATGGTATCCTTGTGCAGGGGTTTGCGGATGGACCAACTGTCGCCGGTAGTCTGGGCAAACGTCTTTTTCTTGCCGCTAGTGTCGTAGGCGGTGTAGTGGTTGGAGGTTTTGTTGATAACGCGTAGGTTTTGCTTGAAGCTGACAATCATATTGGCCAACATATTATAACTTTGTTGTGCGAAGTCGGGCCAAGGCACCAGGAACTCTTTGGCATACCAGTGTGTTTGTCCGTCGCTGCCTTTGTAGCTTTCCATGCGACGCAATTTGCGTTGCAGGTCGTGGCGGGTGCTGCTATTGGCGGCTTCGTTGTTCAGCAAGTTGATGTGGCTGCGAGTGCAACAGGCAATGACGATGGCATCCATGGCGTGGTGTCGATGGTCTATACGCTTTTTGCTAAAACCTTGCCGCTGTTCGAGTGGCATGGAAGGAATGGTGTGGCCTTCTGCCGAGAGGGTGGTGTATGCGGTAGTTCCAGTAAGGGTGTTAAGTCGCTCGAAGCGCGGCAGTACGATACGGTTCCAAACATCGTCAAGACCCCAGTCGTGTTTCAGTCTGTCGGTGATGGCACCGTTGGTGGCTATCACGTGTTTTGAAGTGGCTTCGGCTTCGCGTTCTCCCTCGTCGTTTTCTTCGCGCACAATGTTGGACATGAGGCGCATCATCAAACGGCTGATGTAACGGCTGTCGTTGAGCTGCCGGTTGATGAATTGTTGAGGAATGTCATCGAGCATGAGTTTCTCCAGCTTCTTGCGGTTGCCTTTGAAGTTGTTCTCGCAAAGTTTTTCATAAGCGTCCATCTCCTGTATCTTCACAGTTCCGCCCATGGAGAGGCGCACTGTTTCTCCATGATGTGTGGCGATAAATGTGTGACCCAACTGGCGGTCTTTGAGTTGGTTGACTTCGGCTTCGCAGACTACTTTGTTGGAGAGCGAGTCGTCGAAATAGATGCTTTGAGGAATGATGTGTTCTATTTGGTAAGCTGAGGTGAACAGTTTTGACAGGGGTATTGCGCGCCCTGTGTAGGGTGAGATATAATTTTGGTCCAGCCACAATTTGTAACGCAGTATTTCGCTATGGGAAGGCTGTTTGGAGGAATTGGACATTTTGTCTTTGATAACTTTAATCTCATCGTCGATGGAATCACTGTATCTCAGCAGGACGCCTTCTTCGTAGATTTTTAGCAACTCCTGTTGAGATGGTGAGTAGGGTCGCACACCCTCGACTTCAAAGTCGGGATTGGTCATTTCCTCGAGCAGCAGTCTGATGCGCTGGTTGGTTTTTTCTCCTTCTTGTATTTGTTTTGCCATTCTTTCGCGTTCGCCCTTTGTTTTCTTGAGCTCGCGTCCCATTTCGATGTGTATCTCGTCAGGTCGGCCATACTTTTGCCAGATGTCGCGAACCACACGCAGGCTCTCTGTCACCACTTGTTCCACGATGGGGTTGTTCAGCGAGTGCTGGCGGAAAGCATTCAGATAGTCGTCAATGTCTTCAGGCTTCTCCCAGCGAGTCAAATCTTTGGGAGGACCGTAGACCAGACAGCAAGCCTGCCATGTGGATAAACCGCGGCAGTCGTCAATCGACTGGATGTTAGTGAGTTTCGATCGGATGTTGTCGGGCAGGGATTTGTCCACTTCGCCAGTGGCAAGACATTCGACGCGATGGGCTGCGGCAGGGTCGAGGGCTGCCGCACTCCAATAGCGGCCACGTCGCATCAGCGGCAAAAGACGACTCAGGGCTTTCGCTGAATAGGCACCATAGTCTTTCTCCTTGCAGACCGTTAGCTTGCGGAAAGCCTCTTCGAACGAATCCTCGTCTAGTCCTTCTTTGTGGGCATAGGTGCGCAAAGCCTTGCAGTATTCTTTTGTGTCGTCGACAGAGTAGAGCAGATGCCAAAGGTCCAACTCCCTCTTTGTGGGTATAGGTGTGCTAGGCCTTGCTGTATTCTTTGGTATCAACTCTCGCTCTTCGGTTAGGAAGGTGGCGTCGATTCCGGCTTTCTTCAGCCCATCCAGCAAGACGGCACGGGTTTCGCCTGCAGGATATTTGTTGTCTTCCGGATAGTTCCAACGATAGTCCTGCTGGCTCTTTTTGTTGATGCCCAGCAGATTGAGAAGATCCTTTTGTTCGATGCTTTTGAGGCACATAAGCTGGTCGAAGAGCGATGTCCATGCGTTGTCGTCTGGCAAAAGGATGTCGGTTACATCTAGTTCTCGAGCCCCTTGGCTTTGGTAGATGCGTAGGTTGGAGAGCCATTGCCACATACGGAACTCTTGGAATAGTGGGTGTGATTTGGCAATGCACTTGATAGCCTTCCCGTTACGCTTTTCGTATGGACAGTCGGCAATGAGGCTGCGTTTGCTTTTCAGTGGTCGTTGGTAGAGCAGTATGTCCTCGGCTAGCAGATATTCAAAGGTACGAGAGGAGAGTAGGCGACGATGGGCATCATTGTTGGGATAGAGCTCTTCGATGCAGCGCATCAAGAGATCTTTGTTGCACAGTTCGGAGTGGAACTTGCTCTGTGCGGCCAAAATGGCATGTAATTCTTTGCGGTAGTATTCGCGGTCCACTACGCGAACAGCTTCGCCGATAATCTTTTGGTCGGGGTTCTGTCTCAGTATGTTGTATATGTATTGTCCCAAGGTTAGGCCGCTGTCGGCGATGTCTTGTTCTGTTTTGATTTTGCGCAGACCCCAGTCGCCGTCTTGTGGCGAGCTTAAGGAGGGTACGTCGTTTCGGTTTCCCTCCTTGTCGACTTTGAAGGTGGCTATGAATGGGCGCCGCTTGCCTTTCCAGTCGAACAGCGCAGTGGCGGATGTCCTATAATATATCCATCCGTTTTCCAAGTGTATGGCATACTTGTGTTTTCCGTCCTTGCTGGTTTCACCAGTGTCTTCCACGTTGGTCACCAACAACTCTTTGTATTCTTTATTTGCGGCAGTTTCCTCGTCGCTGTCGTCTTTGCCGCGCAACTGATTGTAGCCTCGCTTTTGGTTAAATTGCATCAGCACCCATGACAGCTCTTCTTTGCTGATGGGCTGGCTCAACGCTTTCTGTCGCAGATAATAGATAGTCCAGTCGTAGGGGATGCATTTCAAATCGGGATGTATCCTGCGAAGGTCGGCAACCATCTCCTCAAAAGAACTGCGAAACAGAAACTCCATTTTCCCGTCCTTGCCTTCTCGCCATGCCAGTTTCGGTTCCTGTCCCTCGGGAAGATGACCGTATCGATCAAGTGTGGAAGCATAATGCTCGGGTAGAAAATCCATGAGGTTCAGTACTCTGACAAGACGCTCACGGCGAAGCAGAAAACGCTCTCTCAGACGTCGTGCGCCACGCATACGAGTGCGGTCTTCGGTTTGTGACACTGAGTTGCCTCGTTCGAAATCTCCAATCGTGCCGCCATCCATAGGGATAATACGCGAACCTGCCGCCACAATATTCTTTTTTTCGTCGTCAACAACGGCCCAGCCGATGCTATTTGTGCCTAAATCAAGTCCCAATATCTTTGCCATATTATTGTAAATTAATCGATTAACATTACATAAAGAAACGCTAATGTTGGACAGCTGTCCTGTGGTTTAATTTGCAAAGATACGAAAAAAAATGGTATTAACAAAAAAAGCAGGCATAAAAAAATACGCCAGAGAGCAAACGCAAGCGAGGACGTTTTAGCATCTTATCAGCGTATCACATTTGGTAGAATTCCAGACTATCCCCAAAGGAAACAAGAATGTCCTTTTATATCACGCCTTCTCTAAGTTGTTCGATGGGGAATATCAAATCCCAATTCTTGCCCCAAACGATGTTGCCATCGTCAAGTGTGAAGGATCGGAATTTTTTAGGGTCAAGATATTTGTTGTATTGAGGATGTGGGTGTCGACGAATATAGTCCCCAATGTCCACTATACTTTTTGAACCGTCGCTGAAAACTAGTTGCACCTTCAGTCCACCAACGTCGAAAGCCTCTGTTATGTATAATCTGTCACTCATAGTTTTGTTTTGATATTTGTACTTCTCACTTGTTGTTTCATCACAAAGAAACGTACCCATTTTTCAATGATATTCTTGCTATATTTTCGGATGAACGCTTCTGCAACACGTTTGTCTTTTGAGGATAAAGGAGTGGTACCTTGTCTATCTCGAATATTGATTCTGTCCAATTTCCCATTCATCATAATAAGTTCAAAGATACTCTCCTGTTCACCATGTTTCACATGCACATGAATAGGTTCGTGTTCATTTGAATAAAAATAAAAGATGAATCCGAAATATTCAAATATTTTTGGCATATCATTGTCCTTTTTTCACTTTGCAAAAATACGTTTTTTTTCTCAATACGACAAAAAATATTTTTCCCCCTCATCAGTGAAGCGCTATAATAGACATTCGTTCAGCTTCTTTGACTTCTGTATTTTGTTTTTTTATATGTTGAAAAACATTTCATTATAATGGCGGATTCGTCTTTTTCTGAGAACGCATCATTCCAGGATGAACAATCTTTTTATTAGTTTTCCCACACTGCATTCATTGTGTGGGGGCGCCTCATCAGGCTCGGCAGACACGCCTCTTGACAAATATCCCAGGTTATGTATTGAAGTCCTCTTGTTATTAATCAAATAGGTCTCCTGTTTATAACTTTTTCCTTTTTTGTCACCCACATCCATTCTTTTGTCGTATTTTTGTATTTATTTCAGTCGTTAGTGGGCTGGGAAAAAGGTTTGATTAATAATTAAATATAAAATAATATGGATATCACAGGAAGATTAATTAAGATTTTACCCGAGGTGCGTGGTGAGTCGGCTCGTGGACCGTGGGTGCGTGGTGGTTTTGTCATCGAGACTGAGGACACATATCCTCGCCAGGTGGCTTTTACTCTCTTCGGAGAAGACCGCATCGCTATGGTTACCAGCTTGCCGCTCAACAGCATTGTGGTGGTGACTTTCTCGCCCGAGTCGCGCGAGTATAACGATCGTTGGTACACCGACTTGCGTTGCATCCGCGTGGTGGCTGCCAGCGCTGCAGCACCGGCACAGGCAGCTGCTCCCCAGCAGCCTATGGCTGCCGCTGCCCCCGCAGCACCCTTCGCATCGCAGCCCGACGACCCCAACGAGGATTTGCCTTTCTAAAAGTATGGAGAAATCCGAACTGCGTAGGCTAGTCCGCGCCAGCAAGAAGGCGGTTCCACTTGAAGAAAAACAACGCCGTTCACTGCCCGTGATGGCGCAAGTGGAATCGCTTCCTGCTTTTCAGAGTGCACAGACGGTGCTGCTCTACTGGTCGATGGACGACGAGGTGTATACCCACGACTTTGTCGGCCGCTGGTATAGGCAGAAACGCTTGCTGTTGCCCTGTGTGGATGGCGACGACTTGCGTCTGCGCCAGTATACCGGCGTGGATTCGATGCAGCCTGGCCCCCAGTTCGGCATCCCCGAGCCTGTGGGTCCTGAATTTGTTGACTATGATGCTATCGAGATGATTGTGGTGCCTGGCGTGGCTTTCGACCGCCAGCGCAACCGCATGGGCCGTGGCCGTGGCTTTTACGACCGCCTGCTGAAGATGACTCCCCATGCGATGAAAGTGGGTGTGGCTTTCAGTTTCCAGATTTTCGACACTATCCCCACCGAGGCTTTCGATGTGCCTATGGATGTCGTCCTGACAGAATAGGGGGGAGATTACCAGATTACCTACGTGTCCTTTTGTTGAAGAACCAAAGCATGGCTACAGTGATGATGGCCATGCAGCAGATGATTATCCAGAACGCCAGCGTGTTGGTGACAAAGGGGAAATCGACATTCATGCCGAAGAGTCCGGTGACGACGGTCAACGGCAGCATGATGGTGCTGAAATAGGTGAGCACCCTCATGATTTCGTTGGTCTTGTTGGCCTGGGCTGAATCGAAGGTTTTCGACAGACCCTCAATCAATTCGCCGTAGTCCTCGACCAAGTCGTACATCTTTTGGTACTGGTCGAGGATGTCGCCCCAGTAGTCTTCCATGTCGGACTCTTCGGGGTTGACGAAGCCTTTGATACCGCCGCTCTCAAACATGTGAAGCACGCGAAGTTGCGGCTTGAAGGAGGTGTTGAGCAGGATGATGTTGCGGCGGGTGATGGAGATTTGCTCGATGATTTTCTGGGCTTTCTTGTTGAAGATGTCGTAGTTGATGAGGTCAACCTCGGCGCCGATGCGCAGAATGAGGGTGTAGGTCTCGAGCATCAGTCGGTCGAGGATGGTGTATAGCAGCAGGTCGCTGCTGCTCAGAGCCTTGAGGGTGTCTTCGTCCTGCTCGGCGAGGTCTTCCTTGATTTCCTCGAAGAGTTTCTCGACCACCAGGTGCGATTTGCCGACAGAGATGACATAGTCCTTGCCCCAGAAGACTTTGATTTCGCGAATACGCACCGAGTTGCTTCCCTTGTCGAAATAGGGGAAGTTGAGGATGAGGAAATAATAGTCGTCGTATTCGTCAATTTTGGGTCGCTGGTTTGTACTGCGAAGGTCCTCAATGTCCAAAGGGTGGAATTTGTATTCCTCCAACAAATAGTCGAAGTCATCCTCGCTAGGATTGGTAATATGTTGCCATTTTAAAGACCCGTGCTGTATAGTCTCAATCATGGTTTCCTCCCTTCTTTGTTAAGGCAATCTCGTTGGTAGCCAGTATTCTACATTCCAGTAAACTAATTGATTTGAAAATGCAAAAATACGACTTTTTTTTGAATTGGAAGAAAAAAAACGTCCAATCCGAAAAAAAGTCGTACTTCGGCAGTCTGAATGACCTCGTTGCGGAGGCTCCCGACTCAGCGTCTTTTGCCCGACGCTTTCTTCTTTGCCATGGGCTTGTCGCTTACTATTTGGGCTGTGTAGCCAAATTTGGTGAAGCTTTGCGCCACCTTATCGGCTGTGGTCTTCTTGGCATTGTAGGTGATGGTGACGGTCTGTTTTTCAATGCTTGTCTCCACCATCTCGATGCCTTTCTCGAAGCGCAGGTTGTTCTTGATTTTGTTTTCGCAGCTGGCGCAGTGCATCTGTGGGGTGGGGGTGACCACCACTTGTCGTAAGTCTTTGCCTCCGCCCATGAATAGCACTGCGGTGAGCAGAATAAAAAGGATGTTTTTCATGATAATGTGTTTTGTAGTTGTTCAATAGATTGACAGATGTCGTCTTTCAATTCCTCGAAGAGCAGAAAATGATGTCCGCAGGGGGGTCCGTCGCCACGCCAGACCACTTGTTGATGGTTGGGGAAGAGCTCCAGCAGAGGACGGTGGTCGCCCAGCAGCTCGTCGTCGCTGCTGAGGGCGAAGTTAAGCCGTGCGCGCAGGGTGCCGGCTTTGTTCTGCCCGCTTTGGGGAAGGAAGCACTCCTCGTTGAAGCGGGCATACAGCTGCAGAAAACGCTCGCCCTCAC
The DNA here is from genome assembly GCA_024681475.1 of Bacteroidales bacterium. Classification (GTDB taxonomy): domain Bacteria; phylum Bacteroidota; class Bacteroidia; order Bacteroidales; family P3; genus Colimorpha. Next base: position 20,491 of record JAILAT010000019.1, read on the forward strand.
TGCCTTGTTTGCAGCTGATGATGCGCCGGATGGTGGCCTCCACGTCGTGGACGGGGTTGATGGCCCACACAATGCCGTCGAAGAAACGGGTGGCGCACAGCGAATGGTAGCCTCCAAAGCTGCTGCCCACAAGCATGCTGATGTGGTGCTGCTCAATCTCTTGCCTCAGGATGTTCTGCACCTCATGGGGCTGCAGATGGTCGTAGTCGAGCGTTGGTGAAAACACTTCGCATTGGGGCAGCATCTGGCGCAGCAGCTGTCCTTTTTGGGCAGCGCCGTTGGAGCCGTAACCGTGGACATACATCACCGCTATCGGGGAAAGATTTTTGTTGCTGTTCTTTAGCATATTGTCGTAGTTTATTCTTTGCCAAAAAGGTTCATCCTCACGCCGGCGTAGGCCATGATGCCGTGCACAGGGCCCCACACCATGGTGGGCTCGAAGGTGTTGCTCCACGGCTGGGTGGCGTCGATGACGGGCACCGGCTGCTTGTAGTTGGTCAGGTTCTCGCCGCCGATGTATACGGAGAAGTGGCGGAACTCGCGCGTGACCTGCAGATTGAGCTGAGGGAAGGCCGGAAACTCGTCGTCCCACGAAGCGCTGCCGTCGGCGAGGGTGTAGGGTGTAGGCATGCGGCCGCCTCCGTTGAGCTGCAGGGTGAGGTCGATGCTCCACAGGCCCATGCGGGGCTTCCATGTGGCGGTAACAAGACCTTTGTAGCGTGAGGTCAGCGGCTTCTCCATCAGCGTGCCGCCGTAGGTGCACCGCACATCGTTGAGACGAAAGGCGGCAGTGACTTCCAGGTCGTGGCCAAAGGGATAGGTGGCATCGATCTGCACAGTGTGCGAATAGGAGTCGCCGTTGAGGTCGTCGATGGTGAGGGCCAACGGGTCGCTGTCATAGTCCACTACGGTCTGGTTGAGGAAGAAGGTGTAGTAGTATTCTGTGTTGATTTTCAGACTCTTGTCGTGGATTGGGATGTAGAATGAGGCGCTGATGCCGTTGTTCCAGGCCTCTTCCATGTTCATGTTCTGATTGATGGTCAGCTGTCGTCCCGATGCCAGCAGCCAGTGGTGCTCTGCCAGCGGCTGAGGCACACGCCAGCCCTTGCCCGACGAGGCTCGCAGCGTGAGCCAGTCGGTGGCCACCAATTTGGCATGCAGTCGCGGCGTCCAGAACCAGCCGAACTGCTGATGGTGGTCGGCGCGCAGGCCGGCCATGACAGTCAGCTTGTAGCTTGGCTTGAAGGTGTATTGAGCAAAGGCACCACCTATCTGGTTGTCAACGGTGTAGGGCATGTTGGGCGCATAGCCGGCAACGGCACTCAGCGTGCTGTTGTTGTAGCCAATCTGTTCGTCGGATTTCTCCAATATGGCGCTAAGGCCTGTCGAGAGGCTGTGGACGGCGTTGAACTCATGCTCCAGAACGAGTTGTGCGTTCAGCGCATTCTCGTCGTAGCCATATTCTTTGGCGCCGAAGGTGCCGCCGAGGTGATAGTTGCTGTAGTTGGCCATCAGCGCGATATTGGTGTTGTGTTTCTTGTTGAGCAGGAATGCGTGCTTCATGTAGGCCTCATGCTTCCTGCTGTCGAGCAGCACACGGTAGGGGTTGGCGGTGTAGCTCGGCAGCTGTCCTCCTTCGCGTTCTTCGCTCATGGTGGCCAGGCCGCCATGAAAAATGTAGCGTCCCTTCATGTATTTCCAGCGATTCTGCAGGTTATACTGCGCGATGGCCGGAGAGTCGTGCCATCCGTCGTTGTTGTCGTCGTGGTGACCGAAGTCTTTGTCGACATGTGCCAGGATCTCGGTGCTGAGATGATGGTTCAACTGCTTGTTGGCCACGATGTTGCCTTCTGTTCGCAGCCGGCTGTCGCCGTAGAGGTTCAGCAGCACGCCTTCGGGATCGTCGGGCTTGAGGTATTCTACGTCAATCTGACCCGTAACGCTTTGGAAGCCATATTTTACCGACGATGTCCCTTTGCTGACGGAGATGTTTTTCATCCAGCTGCCGGGCACATAGCCTAGCTGGTAGGGCAGGGCGGCGTGGCCCTGCATGGGCAGCCCTTCGATGAGCATCTGCACATATTCGTTGCTGAGACCCAGAAGTTTGATCTGCTTGGCGCCGACAGCGGCATCGTTGTAGTTGACATCCACGCTGGGATTGGTCACAAAACTCTCGCCCAGGTTGCAGCAGGCGGCACGGAACAGCTCGTCCTGGCCTATCACTATGCCGTTCTCGGGACCACTGATGCGCGACAGTCCGCTGCTTTTCTTGGTTTGTACCTTGACCGATTCCAACCGGCTGTTTTTCAACGAGTCTTGCTGTTGTCCGTAGAGGGCCGACGGGAGGCATAGCAACAGCAAGGCAGTAGCTAATGTGAGACGTTTAGTCTCGATGGTTTTCTTTATCATTTCTGTCTGTAGATTTTACTTTTGTTTAACAATAACTGCTTTGCGCGACGCAAAGATGGAATTGAAGAAAGTGAAAATCAGACTCTCATAATGATGGAAGGCACGAAGGTGCCTAGGGGAGGTGAGAAGCATGGCTTGGCAAGATATGCTTCCTTGTCGATGGATGGAATGTTGTTCCACGCTGTGCAGGTGGGCATGGGGGTGGGCGTCTCCAGTTGTGGCGCCGTCACCGAGTCTTCGGCATGACCCCATTCGCTGTCACACAGATGGTAGATGCTGACAGTCATACATTCGCTATCCTCGTTGCAGCAGCCTTCGTCGAAGGGCAGCAGCAGACTTGTGGTGTTCGAACAACTGCAATGCTGCAACGCCAGGCCGCCGTTGCCGAAGAGCAACAGGATCAGGGTGGTGATTGCAATGGCTATGTTCGAAAGGATCTTCATGCGGATGTAGGTTATTCTGTATATCGGAATGTGATGGGTATCCCTGTGGACATACGTGTAGGCACTCCGTTGAGATGGCCGGGGCGCCATCGCGGCATGGCGTTCATCAGCCGGTGCAGCGCCATCAGGCATTCTTCATCAATATCGGTGGGGTATTTGATGTCGGACAGCTGACCATTGGCGTTCACGGTGATGTATATCACCACGGTGCCGCAGTAGGTCTCGCTGTTGTAGGGGATATCAAGATGTTGCTCAATGAATTTCTCCAGAGCCTGGTTGCCGCCGGGAAATTCGGGAAGCGCCGAGTTGACACGGACAGCTCCGGCGGCTGTCATCACGGTGTCGTAGTCCCAATAGCGCTCATCGAGCACCGGGCGTTTGTCGACTTTGGGTGCTATGAAGTTGATGGGCAGTGTGCTGGTGACGGCGATGGGCCGGCCCGTCATGTCGCGGGCGGGCTTCCATTTGGGCATTAGCCTCACCACACGCAATGCCTCGGCGTCGAACTCCTCGCCAAGACCTTTGGCTACGGAAGGCGACACCACATTGCCGCCCGTGTCGATGGTGAGGGTGACATAGACACGTCCCGTGATGCCCGAGTGTTGCTGACTGGTGGGGTACTTCAGATTGTTCATCAGGAAGGTGGCCAAACTGGGGTCACCGCCGGGGTATTCCGGAGGATGGATCTGCGCTACTGTGCGTGTGAGGGGCATCAGCAGCAGCATCAGGGCGGTGAGGTGCAACAGTCGGTTCATGGTGTGTCGTATGGGTTTAGTCGTCGTCGCGGCGGTTGCCGTCGAATAGCGAGGCGATAAATTGACGGTTCAGGCGTGCAATATTCTGACGTTTAATTTGTTTCGGGCATTCAGCCTCACAGGCCAAGATGTTGGTGCAGCTGCCAAAGCCCAGTTCGTCCATCTTCATCACCATCTTTTTCACTCGCTGGCGTGCTTCGGGCTGGCCTTGCGGCAGCAGCGAGAGGTGGGCTACTTTGGCACCCACAAACAGCATGGCGCTGGCATTCTTGCAGGCAGCCACACAGGCGCCGCAACCGATGCATTCGGCAGCGTCCATGGCTCTGTCGGCCACATCTTTGGGTATGGGGATGCAGTTGGCGTCGGGCACGCCGCCAGTGGTCACACTGATATAGCCGCCGGCTTGGATGATCTTGTCGAAGGCCGAGCGGTCGACCACAAGGTCGCAAATCACGGGGAAAGCTTTGGCTCGCCAGGGCTCTATCCAGATCTCATCGCCGTCGCGGAACTTGCGCATGTGCAGCTGGCAGGTGGTCACGCCGTCGTCGTTGCCGTGGGGGCGTCCGTTGATGTAGAGGCCACACATTCCGCAGATGCCTTCACGGCAGTCGTTGTCGAAGCATACAGGATGCGCTATTTTGTCGTGGATGAGCTGTTCATTGAGGATGTCGAGCATCTCCAGGAACGAGCAGTCGGGCGAGATGTCGTGCACTTTGTAGGTCTCGAATTTGCCTTTGGCTGCTGCGTTCTTTTGCCGCCATATATGGAGTGTAAAGTTCATATCTTTGCCGTTATGTTATTGATAATGTGTTATTCTGCCTTGGCTCAACTCTTGTAGTTTCGTGTCGTTACCTTGGCGTATTCGTAGTGGAGCGGTTCCTTGTGGAGTATCTCTTTGTTGCCGTGGCCTTGGTATTCCCAGGCGGCCACATACATGAAGTTCTCGTCGTCGCGCATCGTCTCGCCGTCGTCGGTCTGGCTCTCGGTGCGGAAATGGCCGCCGCACGATTCCTTGCGGTGCAACGCGTCAGCAGTTATCAGACGTGCCAGCTCGAAGTAGTCGGCCAGCCTTAGCGCTTTTTCCATCTCGGGATTGAAGCTTTCGATACTGCCTGGCACACAGACATCTTTCCAGAATTCTTCTTCCAGCCTGTCTATCTGCTCCTGTGCGGTGGTGAGGCTCTGTTCGTTGCGGCTCATGCCCACATATTCCCACATGATGCGTCCCAGCGCCTTGTGAAAATGGTCCACAGTCTTGGTGCCGCCAATGGCTAGCAGCTTCTCTTCGCGTTGGCGCACAGCCTGTTCGGCTTCGTCGAATGCAGTATCTTTTGTGGAGATGTGTCCAATGGTAATCTGGTCGGCCAGATAGTTCTGCAGCGTATAGGGCAGCACGAAATAGCCGTCCGACAATCCCTGCATCAGCGCCGACGCACCAAGACGGTTGGCGCCGTGGTCGCTGAAATTGGCCTCGCCGGCGGCGAAAAGGCCTGGAATGGTGGTCTGTAGCTCGTAGTCCACCCACAAGCCGCCCATGGTATAGTGTACGGCCGGGTATATCATCATGGGGGTGTGGTAGGGGTCTTGGTCGGTGATTTTCTGGTACATCTGGAACAGGTTGCCGTACTTTTGGCGGATGACACGTTCGCCCAATCGGGCAATGGCATCGGCAAAGTCCAGATAGACGGCCAAACCTGTGGGGCCTACGCCGTAGCCAGCGTCGCAACGCTCTTTGGCTGCGCGTGAGGCAACGTCGCGAGGCACCAGGTTGCCGAAGGCGGGATAGCGTTTCTCAAGATAGTAGTCGCGGTCTTCTTCGGCAATGTCGGTGGCTTTCTTCTCGCCACGGCGCAGCGCTTCGGCATCCTCCTTTTTCTTGGGCACCCAGATGCGACCGTCGTTGCGGAGGCTTTCGCTCATCAGCGTCAGCTTCGACTGGTAGTCGCCATGGACGGGGATGCACGTGGGGTGTATCTGCACATAGCAGGGGTTGGCAAAGGCGGCGCCTTTCTTGTGGCATATCCATGCGGCACTGCCGTTGCTGTTCATGGCGTTGGTGCTCAGGTAGTAGACATTGCCATATCCACCAGTGGCAAGCACCACGGCGTGGGCGGCATAGCGCTCCAGCTGGCCGCTGACAAGGTTGCGTACAATGATGCCACGGGCGCGTTCCACACCGTTGTCGTCTTTGATGAGCACCAGCTCTTCCATCTCACAACGGGTGTGCAATGTCACGCTTCCACGGTTTATCTCACGGCTTAGCGCGCCATAGGCACCCAGCAGCAGCTGCTGGCCCGTCTGGCCGCGGGCATAGAATGTGCGGCTGACCTGCGCACCGCCGAACGAACGGTTGTCGAGCATTCCGCTATAGTCGCGTGCAAAGGGGACACCCTGTGCCACACATTGGTCTATGATGTCGCCGCTCACCTCGGCCAAGCGGTACACGTTGGCCTCGCGGGCTCGGTAGTCGCCGCCTTTGATGGTGTCGCGAAACAGGCGCTCCACACTGTCACCGTCGTTCTGGTAGTTCTTGGCAGCGTTGATACCGCCTTGTGCTGCAATGGAATGCGCTCTGCGCGGCGAGTCTTGTATGCAGAAGATATCCACATGGAATCCCAAAGCTCCCAGCGAGGCTGCTGCCGACGCACCAGCCAGACCGGTACCCGCCACGATGATGTCGAGTTTCCTCTTGTTGGCGGGGTTCACCAGCTTCTGGCTGTTCTTGTAGCGAGTCCATTTTTCGGCCAGCGGCCCTTCGGGAATCTTGGCGTCTAGATTCATATTGTGAGAGTTTTTTTATCGTTATATTATATTGTTCTTTAATTATAAATAGACCAATGGCTATAGGCCAAAGAATACACCCAGTGTCACCGTTGAGAAGCCCAGGCAGATAATCCACGTGTAGATGATGCCACACCATTTGATGACGGGTGCATATCTGCGATTGTTCAGTCCGAAGGTCTGAAACAGCGACTCGAAGCCGTGGCGGATGTGAATACCGACAAGGGCGAAGAAAAGCAGATAGCAGAGCACAATATGCCACTTGGTGAATTTTTCATGGGCCATGTGATAGAAGTCGGGTTCAGTGTTGATGTTGCGATACACTTGCTGCAGGATTTCGGTGTCTTCCTTCGTCAAGTTGTTGAGCCATACATCACTATTGGTTTTACTGGTGATTTCAAACCACCTGAGCCCTGTCTCGGTGAACTCTTTGTATTCTCCCTCTTCATCTGCCGTCCATATTGCATCTTCGTTAATGTCCGAATTGTTCAATTCTTCCAGTTTCACCATGTAGAGACCTTCCACAACGTTCATCTTCACCAGATAGAAGTCGTAAAAATGGAACACCAGGCAGATCAGCAGAAGGCTGCCGGTAATCATCGCCAACTTGGAGGCGGCGGCGGTGCGGGTGCGGCTCCTCTTGTGGTATCCCACAGGACGTTTCCGGCGGTTGCAGAGCCATAGATAGCTGGCCAGAACTATATGTATGAAAAAGGAGCCGAACAGTGCCACTTCCGCCACCTTGACGAGTGGGTTGGTGCCCATAAAGTGGCAGAAAGCCGTATATGCGGCGCCGTCGTCGTGCAGCAGAATGAGCAGGTTGGCGCTCATATGGAAGAACAGGAACACCACCAGGAAGGAAGCGAAAAGTCCCACCAGCAGTTTCTTGGAGATGGAATGGATTCTGACTATTCTTTCGTGTGCCATGAGTCTTTACTGTTATTTGTATATTTTACAGAAATGCTTGGAATTTGCCGTTCTTGTTGAATTCCAGTTTGCTGCCGTCGGTGAGCTGCACCTGGTATTTGGTGTTGGTGCGGATGCCCCACACAATCAGCTGTCCTTCGTAGTAGTCGCTGACAAACTTGTTGAGGGCGGCAGGAAACAGGGTGGTGGGTACGCCACCATAGCTTTTCACCTCAATCCATTGACCTGCAGCGTTGAACTTGACGATGGAGCCGTCCTCGATCGAGGCTTTGTATTCCACGCGACGACCCTCTTTGTTCTGCCATGCGTCGACAATAGGGGCGTTGTTCCACGTCTTCTTGATGGTGGTGCGCGCCGTAGCAGGCAGTTTGGTGCTGCTGATCTGCTTGATTTGTGCCGTGGCTGTCGTTGCCAGTGCCATCATGGCCAACACTATTACTATCAGTTTCTTCATGTTGTCTTGGTTTTCTGTATTATCGTTTTTTTTTGATTTCATTTTTCAAACAGGAGCCGTTGTGCATGGCTCGTGGTCGCCACGCCATCGGCATGGCTGTAGGCAATCTCGCCGTTCACCCATGTTGTCTCCACGCGGCTGTGGAATGTCTGCCCGTCCAGTGGGCTCCAGCCGCACTTGTAATACAGCGACTCTTTGGTGACTGTCGTGGTTGCCCGTGGGTTGACCATCACCAGGTCGGCGGCGTAGCCGTCACGGATGAAACCGCGGTTGGCGATGCCGAACAGCTCGGCGGGGTTGTGGCTCATCTTCTCCACCAGCAGGGGCAACCAGGTGCCGATCAGCTCGTCGCGTTCTGCCTCCGATTGTGGCGAATGCATGGGCTCCAGCATGGCCAGCAGGTTGTGCTGTATGGAGGGTATGCCGCCAGGAGCGTCGAAGTAGGGCAGCTGCTTGCTTTCCCAAGTGTGTGGAGCATGGTCCGATCCGATGGTGTCTATCAGCCCGTCGTACAGTGCCGCCCACAGCGCCAGCCGGTCGTCGCGGCTCTTGATGGCGGGGTTGCACTTGATGAGGTTGCCCAGCTCGGCGTAGTCGCTCTCGTCGAACCACAGGTGGTTGGGTGTCACCTCGGCGGTGATGTTTTTCTCTGCCAAGGGCTTGTTGCTCAGCAGGTTCAGCTCGGTGGCTGTGCTGATATGGGCGATGTGCAGCCGGGTGCCGTAGCGGCGTGCGCGTTCAATGGCTTTGTAGCTGCTCACATAGCAGGCTTCGGTGGTACGTATCTGGGGGTGCAGCGCTGCGGTCTCACGCTCGGTGCCTTGGCATTCCAGCTTGAAATTGTGCAGGTTGGCCTGCACGATGGACTCTTCTTCGCAGTGCGCCACTATCAGTTTCTTGGCTTGTTTGAACAGGCGGTCCAGCACTGCGGGGTCGTTCACCAACATGTTGCCGGTGCTGCTGCCCAGGAAGAGTTTGATGGCGGCGTAGCGCGACGGGTCGGCGGCCAGCAGCTCGTCGATGTTGTCGTTGGTGGCACCCAGCATGAAGCCGTAGTTGGCCATGCTTTTGGCCTGAGCCAGCGCTACTTTCTCATCCAGCAGCTCCATGGTGGTGGTCTGCGGCTTGGTGTTAGGCATATCCACAAAGGAGGTCACGCCGCCAGCAACGGCGGCACGGCTCTCACTGGCCATATCGGCTTTCTCGGTGAGGCCGGGCTCGCGGAAATGCACATGGGTGTCGATCACGCCAGGCAGTATCAGCATACCTTCGGCGTCGATGGTCGTCCACTCGCCGCTGCGCTCCACAGGGGGCAGCAGGGCTATGCGCCCGTCGACGATGTAGACATCGCCTTGGTGCACAGTGCCTTCGTTGACTATCGTCGCTTTGCTGATATGGTAGTTCATGGTATCGTCGTGATTAGAATTTCTGTTTGTTGCTCCAGCGGCGGCCGGCCTCGTAGGCCTCTGCCGAGGTGTTGTAGATGTTGTGCACCACAAAATGGCCTGTGTGGTCTATGCAGCCCCAGCGGCCGTCGAGTTTGGCGGGGGCAGCGCGGTTGTTCCATGTCTTGATGAAGAGCTTGGCGTCTTCGAACATGGGCTCAATCACCCAGCTGCCTTTGAAGTTCACGTAGCCCCACAATCCTGTGGCGGCGTTCTTGATGGGGTAGAGCCAGTGGCCCAGCTCTTGGTTGTTGTCCCACTCGTAGCCTGCCTGCCATGCTTCGGAAGAGAGGATGAAGACGTTGAGCGACAGGTGCTCGCCTTTGTTATCAATGCTGCCCCAGAGGCCGTCAAGCTTGTAGGTGGCAAACTCGCCGGTGTCGTTGGTGAAATGTGTGGCGTCCTGATAGATAGGTGCGATGACCCATTCGCCTCTGTAGTCCACCCAGCCGTGCAGGTCGGTGCCTATCTCGGTGACGGGCAGACGCCAGTCGGCAATGGGGCGTCCGTGCTCCAGCTGGCTCAGCGCGTAGTCGGCATCTTCACGGGTGTAGAAAATGCAGCGCGATATGGTGTTGCCATTGCGGTCGATGGAGCCCCAGCGGCCGTTGTGTTTCACCTGGGCGTATACATAGTTGTGGTCGTTGCCGAAGTAGTCATAGTCCTCGTAAATAGGGTTAATCACCCAGCGACCCAGATAGTTGACGTAGCCCCACAGGCCCGACTCTTTGTCCTGTGTCGGATAGCGCCACGTGTCGTAGTGACGGCCGTAGATCCACTGCTTGCCAGCTAGGTCGGCGTGTTCCTGTTTCATGAAGACAGGCTCCACCACGACAACGCCTTTGCGGTCGATGCAACCCCAGCGGCTAGCGATGCGCACCAGGGCGAAGCTCATCGGCTCGTCGCCTTGGAAAGTGGTGGCGGCTTCATATTGGGGCTCGAATTTCCAGTTGCCGTAGTAGTCCACAAAGCCCCACTTGCCGTCGGCGGGATTCTGTGCGGGGTAGAGCCATTTGCCTGGCTCGTCGCCACGTTCCCATTCCAGACCGGCTGCCTGGGCCTCTTCCTTGCTGAAGAAAATGTTGCGGACAATCAGTTGGCCACGATCGTCGATACAACCCCATGTCTTGTCGATTTTTACCACGGCAAAACGTTTAAAATGACCCTGAAATTCGTAGGCATAAGCAAATTGCGGGGCAATTTGCCATCCGCCGTCACTGTTTTTGTAGCCGTACAACTTGGTGCCAGGGTTGATGGCAAGTTTCTGAGCCTCAACACTTCCGGCAGCCATAGCAAGCACGATGATCGCCAAAATGTATCTTTTCATCTTCTTTTTATATTTCATATTTTAAAATGCAAAGATACGAATAATTCGCGACATGGCAATTATTTTTTTTGCCATGGCAAAAAAAGTGGGCTGAACGGGGTGAACAGTGTCTTGTACGAAGCCTGGCTATTTGGGCTCTTTGCGCACAAAACGGAGGTCGAGCGCATTCATCGCGTTGGAGCGCAGACCTGTCACATCTTTGTGGGTGAAGTGCAGAATCTGGTCGTAGTAGAGGACGATAACGGGCGCGTCGGCCATTATCAGCGAGTCCATCTGGCGGTATATGGCGGTGCGTTTCTGCGCGTTGGGGCTGGCGGCGGCTTGACGGTAGAGCTTGTCGTATTGTGCCGAGGTGTAGCGTGTGTAGTTGGGTCCTTGCGGCGTGTGGTTGGGACTGTAGAAGAGCGAAAGATAGTTCTCGGCATCGGGATAGTCGGCAATCCAAGAGCCTCTGAACCAGTCGCTCTTGCCTTGCGCTATCTGCTCCCGCAGTGCGGCGGGAGGGTTGACGTCGAGGCGCACATCGATGCCGCATTCGGCCAGCTGTTGCTGGATGTATTTGCAGAGATCCAGATAGCTCGAGGTGGTGGAGAGCGTCAGCTGTGGCAGCCCTTTGCCGCCAGGATAGCCGGCCTCTTCCAGCAGGGCCCGTGTGCGTTGCGGGTCGTAGTCGTAACCATAGGCGGCGCTGCTGTCGTAGCCTGCCAGTCCGCAGGGTATCATGCCTTTGCAGCCTGGCGCACCGACGTTGTTGCGCAGATATTTCATCATTTTGCGGCGGTCGAAGCCGTAGTTCACCGCCTGGCGTAAGCGTCTGTCGGCGAAGGGGCTGAGGCTGTCGCTGAGGTTGAAGCCCAGATATTCGGTGTTGAGAAACGGCGTGGAGACCATGTCGATACGGTCGGCATATTTGCTTCGCAACTGTCCCGTCTGCGTCAGCAGCTCATCTTTATACGAGGCGTCGAGCGAGTTCATGAAATCCAGATTGCCTTTCATAAACTCCAGAAAGGCAGTCTGTTTGTCGACGATGAAGGTGATGGCCACGGCATCGAGATAGGGCAGGGGGTGCCCCTCGTCGTCGCACTCGAAGTAGTCGTTGTTTTTGCGCAGCACCAGCTTCACGCCCTCTTTCCAGTATTGGAAATAGAATGGGCCTGTGCCGATGGGATGGTTGCGGAAATCGGTGCCGTAGTGTTCCACCACTTCGCGTGGCACCACGCTGCAGTAGGGCATCGAGAGCAGCGAAAGCATAGGTGCAAAGGGCTCTTTGAGGTGCACCACGAAGGTGCTGTCATTGGGCGCTTCGAAGCCGTCGTCGGCAACGGAGGCGAATATCCAGAGTCCTGGCGACGCCACTTTGGGGTCGCGTATGCGTTCCAACGAGTAGAGCACGTCGTAGGCTGTCACACAGCGCGTTGAGTCGGGTGTGCCGAACAGGGGGCTTTTGTGGAACCTCACGTCGTCGCGCAGCGTGAAGGTGTAGGTCAGCGCATCGTCGCTGATGGTCCAGCTTTTGGCTATGCAGGGCTCTATCTCAAGATTGGTGTCGAGACGCACCAGACTGTTGAATATCTGGCTAGTGGCCCAGTTCAGCGCCTGGTCCTTTGAAAATGCCGGGTCGAGGGTGGCGATGCCGGCCGACTCGTTGTAGCGGAATATGGCTTTGCCTTCGCCTTCGCGGCCATGATGGCAGGCGGCCAGCAGGACGGCGAGCATCAGCAGGATGAGTCTCTGGTAGTTGCGCATGGTGTTCGGTGTTTATTCGTTGACGATGGCACGGCTGCCGGCCGAGTAGACGAGGCGGTTGCAGAACTGCTCGTCGCGTTCCTCGGCGGTGAGGGTCGGCCAGTCAATATGGTTGAAATGGTGGTTGTTGAGGTTTACCAAGAAGAAGGTCGCCGGCGCACCGACGGCGATGTCGCGGTCGTCGAAGCCCAGGGCACGGGCGCCGCAGCGTGTGGCCACATCCAGCACCTCGCGGGCTCCCAGCACTGTCGGGTCCTGATGATTGCCTTTCTGCAGCAACGACATGATTTTCATGGCTTCCAGCATGTCCAGATTGTCACTCGAGGCGCAACCGTCGGTGCCCAGTGTGACGTTTACTCCGGCAGCACGCATCTCGCAGTATTTGAACAGGCTTCCGGAACCCAGCTTGAGGTTGGAGTTGGGACAGTGCACCACGGTGCAGCCATGTCCGCCAAGGATGCCTATCTCAGTCTCGTCGAGCCACAGCGCGTGGGCACCGATGAAATGGCTCCCCACTTTGTCGAAGATGCCCAGCTTTTCCAGATAGACCACAGGCGGCACGCCGTGCGTCTTGATGCAGTTTTCGCGCTCGGCTTGTGTCTCGCTGATGTGCATGTGAAACAGCATATTATGCTCTTTGGCAAAGTCGGCCAGATATTGCAGATGGGGGCCGCTGACGGTGTATATGGCGTGCGGCGAGATGACGTGGCGCACATGGGGCTCCTGCATCGTCAGCCGCCGCTCGTAGTCTTTCAGAAAGCGTTGTGTCCACTGCCAAAGTTCGGGGTCGTCGAAGTTACGGTCAATCATGGAGTGCGACAAGGCTATCTGCATACCGGTCTCGCTGGCGGCACGAAGAGTGGAGTCGATGCTGAAATACATGTCGTTGACCGTATGCGTGCCTGTGGCCAGCATCTCGTGGCAGGCCTCCAGGGCGCCGCGGTAGATGTCTTCGTCGGTCAGCTGCGCTTCGCGGGGAAATATGGCCTCTTGAAGCCAGCGCATCAGCGGCAGCCCGCTGCCGGCGCTGCGCAGCAGCGTCATGGCCGAGTGGGCGTGCATATTGACGAGCCCTGGCACTGCCCAGCGTGTGGGGGCATCGCTGGCCTTGGAGGGGGTGAGGCTGGTGATGATGCCGCCGTCGACCTCGATGTCCATGGCATGTCCCGATACGTATACGTTGATGTATTTCATGTCTATTTTATATTTATATATGCAAACGTCACGAGGCCGATAAAATTGTCCCCCTGCGTAAAAATAATTTCACCCTGCTGTAATATTTCGGGGGTCTCAAACGTTGTATCAATAGGAAAACAATGAGATATATGCTGAATGGTGTGAACAAATTCTTGTCGTTTGTCTTCATGCTGGCAGTGAGCTTGGCGACCTCGGCGCAAACTGCCCGCATTGTAGGTCAGGTGCTCGACGCGCAAAGCCGACAGCCTGTCCCGTATGCCTATCTCCGTATTGAGGGTACCTCGTCGGGATCCCAGACAAACCTCGACGGGGCCTTCACACTGTCGGTGCCCCGCGAGGGTCGCGTCATTGTGAGCAGCATGGGCTACCGCACCGACACGGTCGCCATTGCCAAATTGCGCAAACAGTCTACCGTGCGTCTGGAGCCTTCGCCTGTGAAACTCTCGTCGGTGGCTGTCACCGAATACACCAAACCCAGCTCCGTGCTGCGCGAGGTAGTGCGCCGCATCGGTGAAAACTATTGGTCTGACACCACTGTCGGCACTTTCTTCCATCGCAAATACAGCCTTACCTCCGACAGTCTCTGGCTCTTCAACGAGGCTGTGGCCGAGGTGTTGCGTCCGGGCTATGACAAGCAGTATTACAGGAAGACAGGGCTTGTGGTGGTGGACATGAAAGGCGAGCTTGACTCCATCAGACACGCCGGCAACCACAAACGTTTCCTCCGTGGACGCCTGCTGGTCTACGACACCGCCATGTTGCGCACTATGCTGGGCGACTCGGTCTACCAGAACAGCCCTTTTGTTGGTGTCTCGCAGACTATTTATAATGAGACCAGGGCCTTTTACGATTTGATGCAGGTGAGAAAGGGCAACTTTTTTCTCAGCGGCAAGCGGGAGGGAAAGATTGACAGGAGGTCGACCCTCAAAACTTTCGAAGATGCCGACGGCAGGGCCTATTATGTCATCACCTCGGTCAACGAGAAGGACAGTACCTCCATCATTGTCGACCGCGCCGATATGGCCTTGGTGCACTATTACAACACTTCGCTGCATGCCGACACTGTGCTGATGCCTTACCCATTAAACAAGATTATTGGCGGAGCTTTCTCCCCCTACAGATACTTTCAGTATGACTATGCCAAGATTAATGGACGTTACACGATGGTTTTCTGCCTCAGCGCTTCCGCCATTGGTATCATCCCACCCAAGAAGGCATTGCTGGGGGGCAAGATAAACAGAGAGATACGCAAAATCACCACCGACGACGTGGTGGAGAACTACTCCCTCTGGTCGCTCATCGACCTGCGGCCTGCGGACCATGGCTATCTCGACACAACAGAGACGCTGCCTATCGAAACATCCAAGCCTTATCCCGAAGTGTTCGGCCGCGGCGACAGCGACACGGCGTTCTGGAGCGGCTACAATGTCATTCCCATTGAGCAGCGCATTGCCGACAAACTCCGCACCGCCAGGAAACAATAATGGCCGGCTGGAAATAAAAACGGGATGCCCTGATTGGTTTCGGACATCCCGTTTTTTTGTATCACGCCGACAGTTTATTTGTCGGTTTTTGTTTTCTTCCCTCTGATGAGCGGAAACAGATAGACCAGCACGAGGGCACTGGCCATCAGCAGCACCATGACGATGGAGATGAGCAACGTGGCGTTGTCGGTCTTGTGGAGCGTCGGTGCCTCGTTGACAAACTCAATGGTGTGCTCGCCGGCGGGTAGCACCAGAGCACGCAGGATGTAGTTCACTCGGAAATGCTCCACGGGCTTGCCGTCGATGTAGGCGCGCCAGTCGGGAGCATAGTACACCTCCGAGAAGACGGCCACATGCTCGCCATGCGTGTTGCTCTTGTAGGTCAGGTGGTCCGGGTTGTAGGGACCGTTGCTAATCAGTTCGATATGTTCTGTTTCATCGATGGGTGCGAGTGTTACGCCTTCCAGCAGCTTCGCCCATTTCGACTTGTCCACGATGGCGGTCTTGGCTGGGTCGAAGTCGTTGAGCGCCAGTATCTCCGCGTTGGCATCGTCGACCATCTTCACATCGTCCACCAGCCAGCAGTTGCCTAGGGCCGTGGCGCGGCGCACAGGCAGGGCACCTTGTAGGTTGAGCATCAGGTAACGGCAGTTAAGCATGTCCAGCACGGCGTGAGGCTCGCTGACGCCCAGACGAGGCGTGTCGGTGGCCATCGACGATTCGTCGAGAATGCCGATAGAGGCACTGTTGACGTAGCCAAACAGCTGCTCGTAGCCCAGGTAGAAGTCTATCAGGTCCTGGTAGCGGCGCAGCTTGGCGGCGCTGTATCCGCCAATTTGGTTGTGGAACGCGCTGGGACGCGAATCGTTGAAGGTGTTGACGGTCAGGTCGTAGACGCGGTAGTTCTGGTCGCCGTTGGCGGCAGCCACCCTGTCGAGCATCTTCTCTTGGTCGTTTTCGCGCAGCGCCAGTTTGTTGGCATCCACGAAGGTGTCTTTGTTGTTTTTGTTCAGATAGCGGTTGTCCACACCCCACAGGTCGATGGTCATCAGCAGACCCAGCGCGGCGGTGATGATGTAGCGGTTTTTGAAGAGGCCTTCTTCAAAGAGGAAAAGCAGGCCTATGCAGAGCACCACGAAAATCAGCGACCGTTTCGAGTCGCGTTTGAACAGGTCTTGGCGTTCTTCCTTCAGGTTGTTCTGCAGCGAGGGCCATTCCTGCATCTCCCATTGGGCTATCTGGTTGTTGTTGAGGCCTTGCTGTTTGAGGATGTTCACATATTGGGCCTTGAGGCCTTCGTCGTTGTCGGCAGGTGTGTAGGACCATTTCTTGGCACCGAAAATGCCTATCAGCAGGATGAAAACCACGATGCCGCCCGAGATGGCCAGGGCAAGACGCATCTGTTTCTTTGCTTTCTGTATGTCTTCCTGTTTCTGGCTCTTGTTGCCGTTGGGTTTCTTGGCAGCACCGGCTTGGGCATTCGCTTTGACTGCCTCGACGACTGATTTCTCTTTGCCGTAGGGCATCTTCTCAAAGAGGGCTTTCAGCGCCAGGATGGCCATAATCACCATGGTGGCGTTGGCCAGCACCAGACTCATCGAGGGAGTGCGGAATTTGTTGTACATCGGCAGCGTATTGAACAGGAACTCGTTGAGAGGCATAAAGTTGCGACCCCACGACAGGACGATGGCCACCAGGGTGGCGATGATGAGCCACCAGCGCTCGGGGCCGTCGACGATGATGCAGCCCAGCAG
Source organism: Bacteroidales bacterium (assembly GCA_024681475.1). Lineage (GTDB taxonomy): Bacteria > Bacteroidota > Bacteroidia > Bacteroidales > P3 > Colimorpha. The sequence goes on from JAILAT010000019.1 coordinate 37,213, forward strand.
GAAGAGGAATATGATGATGGCACCAAAATAGACAGGACCCGACGTGAAGTCCTGGTTGCCCCAATAGAGCGGCGCATAGCTGCCCATCATTCTGGCCAGCTTGCTGTCTTCGGGCAGACGCTCTTGCGAGCCGCCGCCTTTGGCGCCAGGCACCAGCAGCGTGTAGGTCTCGTCGACACCATAGCTCCAACGGAAGGCATAGTCGATGTCCAGGCCGCCGGTCAGCGTGCCTTCGCTCTTCGCAGCGCTTTCGGGTTTGACGGTGATTTCGCTGCCGCCACGCATCGTGGCTTTGGCATATTCCTGGTTCACGGCCAGATGGCGATAGTTGCCGCCCAGGGCAAAGATGCTGCCTATCAGCATCACGCCAAGGATGACGGCATAGGGGGTCAGCCAGCGGTCTTTGATGGCGTACACCAGATAGGAGAGGGCAAGGATGACGCCGCCGATGGCGGTGTAATAGGTTATCTGTATGTGGTTGAAGGTGATCTGCAGACCTGTGGCCAACGTGAAGAGGATAAATCCCCACACGAGACGTTTCCAGTTGATTTTCAGTTTTTTGTTCGACTCTTTGTCCACCGAGCGGAAACTCAGCACCAGGCCGCCCAGAATGGGTGCTATCATGGCGATGGCCCAGCCTTTGGTGATGTGGCCGGCTTCGCAGATGATGATGTTGTAGCTGCCCAGGCCAAAGGCCAGGGCACTGGCCAGCGCGAGCCACAAGTTGAGGAAGCGGTGCTTGCGGCTGCGACCGTCGAGGATGGCCACCATGGCGACATAGAAACCGATGAGATAGAGCCACAGCATGCCGATGTTGCGCTCCCAGCCCAGCGGACGCATGATGAGCAGCGATTTTATCGGTGTGAATATCGATTTCTGCGGCTCCACAGCAGTCTGATAGCCTGGCATTCCGCTGAACATGGCGGGGTTCCAGTTGGGTATTTCGCCTGTCTGCTTGTCCACCTCTTTCTGCATGTGCGACATGGCTTCGGCTTTCTGGATATCGCCTTGCACCACCACCTTGCCGTGAAGGACAGGTGAGAAATAAATCATGGATGCCAGCATCATGACAATGATGGCAATGAAATGGAATAAGAATGTTTTGAGTGCTTTTAACATATTGATTGTGTATTGTTTATTTCACTACGGGGTATTCGATGCGCACATGGTAGATGCTGTGCATCTTGCTCTTCAGACGGCTGCGTATCAGCGTGATGTCCTGCATGGTCAACGGACAGTTGCTCAGCTGGTTGAGGTTTATCTTGTCGTCGATGATGCGGTCCACCATCTTGTCGATGCTTTCGGGGTCGTGGTTCTTTAGGCTGCGGCAGGCCGCCTCCACGGAGTCGACGAGCATCACCACGGCGGTCTCGCGCGAGAAGGGTGGGGGACCCTGATAGCGGTAGCTGTCCATGCTGATTTCCTCGTTGGGGTGCTGCTGCTTGGCCAGGGCATAGAAGTAGCCGGTGACGGTGGTGCCGTGGTGTGTGCGGATAAAGTCGGTCACCTCCGGGGGCAGATGGTATTTCTTGGCTAGGTCGATGCCGTCGCGCACATGCTGTATGATGATGTGGGCGCTCTCCTCGCTGTCCAGATTGTCATGGGGGTTGAATCCGGTGTTCTGGTTCTCGGTGAAGTAGAGCGGCGCCATGGTCTTGCCGATGTCGTGGTAGAGCGCTCCGACGCGCGCCAGCACGGCGTTGCCGCCTATCTCACTGATGAGGTCTTCGCTGATGTTGGCCACCTGCATCGAATGCTGGAAGGTGCCGGGGGCTTTCTGCGACATCTCGCGCAGTGCCGGTGTGTTGGTGCTGCCTATCTCCATGAGCGTCAGGTTGGTAGTCATGCCAAAGAGGTGCTCGAAGATGAAGATGAGGGGGTAGGCCAGCAGTGTCAGTGTGGCGTTGAAGAAGAATATCAGGAAGCGGCTGGGCTGCAGCGAGCTGAAGGTGTCCTGACTCAGCGTACCGGCAAAATAGATCAGCGAATAGGTCAGGAAGACGACCAGCGCCACGGTGAAAAAGTTGCTGCGCTTCTCCAGATGGCGCACGGTGATGATGGACATCATGCCGGCAATGAGCTGATAGTAAATGAATTCATAGCTGTTGGGTACCATGATGGCCAGGATGATGACCACCACGATGTGAATGTAGAGCGCCACGCGCATATCGAAGAAGATGCGTATCAGGATGGGTATGACGCACACGGGCGCCAGAAGCACCCAGTCGACGCGCACACGCACCAGCAGCGCCACCACGGCGGCGATGAGCAGCATCAGCGTGAAGCAGAAGGTGACTTTCTTGTTGTTCTCGAGCAAGGGGTGGCGTATGTTCTTCAGGAAGATGTAGAGCGCCACGAAGGCCACGATGCACAGCAGCGCCTGGCCGGTGTAGTGCACCACAGGATTGTAGGTGCCCGTGCGGCGTGCCGTCTCTTCGGCTTCCAAAGTCTCGATCACATGTGCTGTCTCTTCGTCGATGTGGCCGCCCTTGGCGATGATAAGTTCGTCTTGCTGAACAAGATAGGAGGTGATGTTGGCTTGCGACAGACGTGTCTCCAGCTCCAGATGGGTGCGGTTGGCGTCGAACACCAGTGAGGGCTCCAGTACCGAGTCGATAAGTAGTGTGGCCAGCCTGTCGGCCTGCACCGAGTCGGCAATGCACTGACGTACAAAACTTGTCACATCGCTCGGCGACATCATCGACTCTGCGGTGCACTGTTGGCCCACGTTGCCGTTGAGCAGCACTACGGGTTGTCCTTCGGCAGGCTCGTCGGTGTTGTAGTATCCCACCGAGTGCGAGAGCAGGTCGATAACTTGCTGTGCTATATGTGTTTGCCGTCTGTCGAGACCAGCATGTTGCAGGTTCTGACGTGAGCGGCTCAGTGCCGTGGTGTCCATATTGAAGTACATGATGGACAGCTCCTTGATGGCGTTTTCCTCCTTTTGGCTCTCCTGTTGCGACTTCACCACGGCGAAATCGAAAGGAGCATACAGGTCGTCGCCTTTCCAGAACGACCCCACCTGATAGTCATACTCCACACGTGTGTATGCCGAGGGGAACATCAGCAATATTAAGGCCGTCGACACCAACATCAATACCACCAGATAGATGACGCGAAGGTGTGATACTATGAAAGATACGAATTTTTTCATCGTCTTATTGCGTTGCCAAAACAAAATGCAAAAATACTCATTATTTTTTATATATGAAAACTTTTTTTACACTAACTCCTTTAATCTAAGGCCCAGAGGTAATATTCGGAGCAGAAGATGAAAAAAAGAGAAAAAAGGTCTGGGAAGGAGTTTTCTGAGAAGAGATGAGATGTTAATAAGAGAAAAAGGCTCGGAGAGCAGCTTTCGGAGCAGATGATGAGATGCAAGTAAGAGAAAAAGGCTCGAAGAGCAGCTTTCGGAGCAGATGATGAGATGCTAGTAAGAGAAAAAAAGCTCGGCGAGCAGCTTTCGGAGCAGATGATGAGATAGTAGTGAGAGAAAAAGGATCGGGGGCAGTCTTCGGAGAAGAAGATGAGAAGATAGTAAGAGAAAAAGGCTCGGAGAGCCTTACTCTCTATATCCCCACACAAGCAGAGCGCAGTGTGGGGAGCAAGGCCAGCGCCATCCAGCGTGTCGGAGACACGCGCTCTCAATCGCAACTATGCCACAAAACAGCCGCTGTCAGTCTCCTGTCCGACTTGCTGTCGCTTTTCGTGTCAAAATGTCATTTTTTCCGTCATGCCGCCAGTTTGGCACACTTTTGGATATCCCTTTAGTTGTTTGTTGAGCATCAGGCTCGCACAACCAATCATTAAGTAATAATATTAACTAAAAAAAAACAATAACACCATGAACGTTAAACCTTTAGCAGATCGGGTTCTTGTAAGACCCGCCGAAGCAGAGCAGAAGACCGCCTCTGGCATCATCATTCCTGACACCGCAAAAGAGAAACCGCAGCGCGGCGAAGTGGTTGCCGTAGGCAATGGCACCAAGGATCACGAAATGACCGTCAAGGTCGGCGACAAAGTGCTCTATGGCAAATATAGCGGCACAGAGATCGAGATCGACGGCGAGAAATTTATGATAATGAAAGAAAGCGACATTTACGCTATCATTTAAAAACTAGTCTAACTAGTACAACTGGTGAAACTGGAATAACAACTAGAAAAATAGAAAGGAACAATACAATGGCAAAACAGATAGTTTTCAATAATGACGCTCGCGAGCAGCTTCGCAAAGGCGTCGACGAGTTGGCAAATGCAGTGAAGGTGACCCTCGGCCCCAAAGGTCGTAATGTGGTCATCGACAAGAAATTCGGTGCTCCTCAGGTGACCAAGGACGGTGTGACCGTGGCCAAGGAAATCGAGCTTGAGGACGGTATCCAGAACATGGGTGCCCAGATGGTCAAGGAGGTCGCCTCCAAGACTAACGACCAGGCTGGTGACGGCACCACCACCGCCACCGTGCTGGCACAGGCCATCGTCAACACGGGCCTGAAGAACGTTACCGCCGGTGCCAACCCCATGGACCTCAAACGCGGTATCGACAAGGCTGTTGCCGAGATCGTGAAGAGCATCAAGGAGCAGAGCCAGGAAGTGGGCGGCGACATCCAGAAGATTCGCCAGGTTGCTACCATCAGCGCCAACAACGACACCCACATCGGTGACATTATCGCCGAGGCTATGGAGAAAGTGACTAAGGACGGCGTCATCACCATCGAGGACGCCAAGGGTATCGACACCACCGTCAAGGTCGTCGAGGGTATGCAGTTCGACCGCGGCTACATCAGCCCCTACTTCGTCACCGACACCGAGAAGATGGAGTGC
>JAILAT010000007.1 GCA_024681475.1 Bacteroidales bacterium
TCAGACAAAACGGGAGTTACAATGAAAACGGTTTCGTATTGTTTTACCATCTTAATAATTTGATTTGTTATAAATTCTGAGCCACTTTAGCTCAGTTGGTAGAGCAACGCATTCGTAATGCGTAGGTCTGCGGTTCGAGTCCGCAAAGTGGCTCAGAATTTATAACAAATCAAATTATTAAGATGGTAAAACAATACGAAACCGTTTTCATTGTAACTCCCGTTTTGTCTGACGACCAGATGAAGGAAACGGTAAAAAAGTACACAGACTTCTTGTCTGAGAAGGGTGCGGAGATCGTACACACCCACAACTGGGGCATGCGCAAGCTCGCTTATCCCATCAAGAAAAAAACTACCGGATTCTATTATCTTATTGAATTCAAGGCTGAAGGCAGTGTCATCGCCGACCTCGAGGTTGCCTACAAGCGCGACGAGCGTCTGCTCCGCTTCCTCACGGTGAGCCTGGACAAGCACGCCATTGCCTACAACGAGAAGAAACGCGCCGCCAAGAAGGCAGCTGCTGCCGAGGCTGAAACCCGCGTAGAAGAATAAAACAACAACGTTAAAAGAATAGAATCATGGCTAACGAAACCGAGATAAAATATTTGACCCCGATAGCTGTCGAAACACAGCGTAAGAAATATTGCCGCTTCAAGAAACTGGGCATCAAGTACATCGACTATAAAGATGCCGATTTTCTGCTGAAGTTTGTTAACGAACAAGGCAAGATATTGCCCAGACGCATCACCGGTACGTCGAACAAGTACCAGAAGAAAGTGTCGCAGGCTGTCAAAAGAGCACGCCATCTGGCCTTACTGCCTTACGTAGCCGATTGTTTAAAGTAAAGATAGGAGGAAGACTAAATGGAAATCATACTGAAACTAGATGTTGCCAATTTGGGCTACAAGGATGACATCGTGAATGTTAAGAATGGCTATGCCAACAACTACCTCCTGCCTCAGGGAATGGCTATCATCGCCACTCCGATGAACAAGAAGATCCACGCTGAGACGCTACGTCAACGCGCTTTCAAAGAGGAGAAGCTCCGCAAGGACGCTGAGACGATGAAGGCTGCTCTGGACGGCAAGAACGTCCGCCTCACCGCCAAGGTCGGCGAGAATGGCCAGCTGTTCGGTTCGATCAACAACATGCAGGTTGCCGACGCTCTGAAAGAACAGTACAACTACGACGTGGACCGCAAGAAGATTGTGGTTGACGGAACCAAGATCAAAGAGGTCGGCACCTACACCGCACTGGTGAATGTGTACCGCGACGTGAAAGCCACGTTGAACCTCGAAGTGGTTGCTGAGGTTGAGGCTGCAGCCGAATAAAGAGCCTCACGATTGTAGAAGGGCGATCCTTCGGACAATCACCCAACTTTGAATTTTCTTTTTCATAGTACAATTTTTAGGACGCCGCTACCCTGTTCTGGGGTAGCGGTTTTTTTTGCTCTCAGGGAAAACGGGCGAGGTCTGACGCAACACACTATAGAAAAACAACTTGGTGAGTAATCTGCTGCTAAAAATACTTAAAAAAGCTTTTTCTGGAGCCCGTTTCAAAAAAAAAGTGTAACTTTGCATTTGAATAAAAAGGCGAAGACCGAAGCATAATAAACGGTAATTACAATAATATCAATATAGTAGGTAACAACAACCACATATTCTGTGCAGGCAATATATTGATGTAAAAGGAAGTATAATACAATACATAAACCAATGAGAAAAGTAACAACTATTTTTATGGCGATGGCGCTGATGGGTGCCATGCTGTTACCTCAACAAGTCAAGGCTGAGAAAGTAGACGCTGCCAAAGCACGTCAGGTAGCCAGCTACTTTATGGCCTCCCAGTTCGGCAACAAGGCTATCACGCCCGAGAGCCTCAACTTGGTGTATCAGATTGACAATGCCGAGTTGCGGATTCCTGCGCTCTATTTCTTCAACACTGCAGACAAGAGAGGCTTTGTGGTGGTGTCCGGCGACGACTGCTTCTCCCCTATCGTGGCCTACTCTACCGACGGTGACTTCGACCCCGACATGATGCCCGACAATATGCGTTGGTTCTTGAACGAGCAGGTACAGAATGTGACCTACGCCCAGAACAACAATCTACACACCACCACCGATGTGGCCAAAGAGTGGGATGTGCTGGTCAACGAGGAACTTACCTATTTCGGCACCAATCCCAAGGCTACCACAAAACTGCTGTCCTCGACCTGGAACCAGGAGCCTCTGTACAACAGATTCTGCCCCATGGCCAACGATGGCAAGTCGGTGACGGGCTGCGTGGCAACGGCCATGGCACAGATTATCTACTACTGGAGATATCCCCGCGTAGGCAAGAGCCAGGTGGGCTACGACTGCGGCAACGGCGTGGGCTGGCTGGAAGTCAATTTCGCCGAGCAGTATTACGACTATGACTTGATGGTCGATGAATTGACCGACTACAGCACCGAAGCTCAGATCAACGAGGTGGCCAAACTCAGCTACCACTGCGGCGTAGCCACAATGATGGACTACTCGGCTGACGGCAGTGGCACGCATTCGACCTATGTGCCCCGTGCTTTCCGCAACTATTTCAAATACGACAAAGACAGCATGCAGACCAACATGGTGAACCGAAACATCACGCAGTACACCTACACAAACCCCACCTCTAGCGACACCGCTTGGGTAAACATGCTGAAGGAAGAAATATTGGCTGGACGCCCAGTATACTACTCCGGTCACGATCCGGGAAGTTCTGGAGTGCACGCTGGCCATGCCTTCGTATGCGACGGCTACAACTCCATCAATGGATTCCTCCACTTCAATTGGGGTTGGGGTGGTCACGGCGACTCATGGTGCAACGTCTACAAGGCACAGCTGAAGCCCCAGGGCTACGGCGGATACAACTTCCAGTCGTCGCACTCTGCGGCCATCGGCGTACAGCCTCCTGCAGACTCGCTGAATAACGGCAACATCGGCATCCACGAGGTGACCGCCGACCCGTTCACAGCAGCCATCTACCCGAATCCTGCCAGCACACAGGTGACTGTCTCCTACCAGCTTACCGACAATGCCACTGCCGAGTTGAGCATCTTTGACATGGCCGGTCGTCAGGTGACCAGCATCCGTCTGGAGAGTGCCTCGAACAAGGTGACCATCCCCGTGCAGAACCTCACCCCCGGTATCTATGTGTGCCGTCTGCAAGGCTTCACACGCAAATTCGTGGTGAAATAATCATAATAAGAGATATGGCTCAAGAGAAAAAGGCGGTCGCAGTTGCGACCGCCTTTTTCTTGTTTTTAAAGAAAAATACGCAACTAACATACTAATGTTGAAACTTTTGCGTTATAGAAGAAAGTAAGCAAGAAAAAAACAAGTATTTTTACAAAAAATAACAACTTAAAAGTACAAAAATATGTCTTTGATTAACAGTATTTTGCTTGATGCAAACACGGTACAGACGGTAGTGGAAAACGCGTCTGGTGATGAAAAAATCTCAGCATTGTCGCTGGCATTGCACGGAGGATGGGTGATGATTGTATTGGTATTGCTGCTGATTCTCGCCCTCTACATCTTCTTTGAGCGCTTCTTCACGCTAGGCCATGCCTTGAAAGACGACTCGTCGAGTTTCATGGAAGAGATCCGCAAATATGTGCATAGCGGCAACGTGGAAGGAGCCCAGAAACTGGCCAAGTCGACCGACACGTCGTTGGGCCGGATGGTAGCCAAAGGCTTGTCGCGTTTGGGCCGTCCGCTGTCGGACATCCAGACTGCCGTGGAGAACGAAGGCAAAATGGAAGTGACCAAACTGGAGAAAAACGTGTGGCTTGTCGCCACAGTGGCATCGGTGGGACCCATGCTGGGCTTCCTCGGCACGGTGACAGGTATGGTCACGGCATTCCAGGGCATGGCAGCCGCCGGCAACAACTTGGAGATATCCACCTTGGCAGAAGGCATCTATCAAGCCATGGTCACCACCATCGGAGGTCTGATTGTGGGTATCATCGCCTACTTCTGCTACAACATTCTGGTAGCCCGTATCAACAAAGTGGTCGAGACATTGGAGACACGCTCCATGGAATTCATGGACCTGCTGCACGAGCCTGCATAAGCCTTGCAGCTCGGCTGACAGTTACACGCCGGCAGCCACGCTGCCGACATTACAACAAACCACAAAACCACAAAGGAAAACATGATACGCAGTCAAAATAAAATACACATCGAGACGGGGTCGTCATCCATGTCGGACTTGGTCTTCCTTCTCCTGATATTCTTCGTGTTGACCTCGACGCTCATCAGTCCCAACGCTGTGAAGCTCTTTCTCCCGGAGAGCAACAACAAGACGATGGCCAAAGAGAGCGTGACGATATACATACAAGACCTGGGGATACCCAGCGAAGAGATTAACGGCTTGAATCGCTGCCAATTCCAGATTGACGACACGCCCATCAACGCCTCCGCCGGCGAGAGTCTGGTGACAGAGCTGAAAGACGTGCTTTCCTCGGAGCTGAGCATGCAGTCGGCAGGCGATTCCGCTGCCGGCGTCTTTGTCCGTGCCGACATGACGGTGGATGTGCAATACATCGTCAACGTCATCGACGCTGTCAACCAGCTCAATAACGAAAACGGCACCAAGCACAAAGTGGTGCTGGGCACCAAGCAGAGCAACTAGTACCATCCGAAGAGAGCCCCCAACTAAAAAACACCGACAATGGAACAGAAAAAGATGAAACCGATATCCTACGTCGCCAAGACGCCCGATCAGACCAAGCAGCAACGTCGCTTCGACAGGATGATGTCCGCCTTGCTGACATTCTTCATTCTGGTAGTAGCCATTGTGCTATGCGCCTTTATGGGCTACACGCTGCCCAATCCGCCCATCGAGGAGGAAGGTATGGGCGTAGCCGGCGAAGTGCTTGGCGAGATCGAGGGTTTCGGCAACAACGATATGGCCGACTTCCCCAGCGAGGCGCAACCGGCGCCCTCCTCATCGGCTCCCGACGAAGGCTACACCACCGCCTCGGATCCCACCCCTGTGGCCAAGAAGGACAAGAGCGAGGCCAAAACCACCCCCGAAAAGCCCAACGAGAGCAAGCAGGATAACGAGAAAGTGGAGAACAACACGAACAACCAGAACAGCAATACGCCTACCACCAACAACAATGCGCTGTTTCCCGGCAAAAAGAATGGCAACAGCAACGAAGGCAAGGGCGCTGCCGAGGGCAATGGCCAAGCCGGCTCGCCCACCGGCACACAGGGTGCCACTGGCGGCACCGGCGGTGGCGGCGGTGCAGGCTATAGCCTGAACGGACGTTCGTTGCGCGGCAAGCTTCCGCAGCCCAGTTACAACAGCTCCAAAGAGGGCGACGTGGTGGTTGAAATCACCGTAGACCGCAACGGTAACGTTGTAGAAATCAACGCTCCCGCCAAAGGATCGAAGAACTACGACAACTCCATGGTGTCGGCAGCCAAAGAAGCCGCCAAAAAGGCGCACTTCAATCCCGACCCCAACGCCACCGAGCGCCAAAAAGGAACCATCACATACAAATTCCGACGGGTAGGATAACAAACCTATACCACTAATAATAAACACATTAGAGCCGCATTGGCTCTACTTTCAAAAAAAAGCGTAGAAAAAATACAAGTTTTTTGACATTTGAAGCACTAAAGGATGTTAACGCTAGAGCAAGAGCAAGAGATTGTGCGGTCCATCATGGCTGGCGACAAGGAGCAGTATGCAAAAATTGTGAAGGCATACCAGACCCACGTCACCAATCTGTGCTACCATCTGGCGGGTGACAAACTTGACGCCGAAGAGATAGTGCAACAGGTATTTGTGGAGTTGTACACTGCCCTGCCGCGCTTTCGCCACGAGTCAAAACTGAGTACCTACATCTACCGAATCACCGTGCACGTAGTCTCGACGGCCTTGCAACACGAACGTCGGCATCTGTCCTACGACAAGACCATTGTCGACGAAGGCGAAGACACGCAGATGTCGCGCGAAGAGCAGATAGAGCGGGAGGAGCAATATCGCCAGCTGCATGTGGCCATCGGACAGCTGAAGAGCGAACAGCGCACCGCCTTGGTGCTCTCCGTTTTCAAAGGTCTCTCCTACGTGGAGATTGCCGAAGTGATGCAGGTATCGCTTTCGAAAGTTGAGTCACTCATATTTCGAGCCAAAAAGAACTTGCTGAATATAATGACCGAAAACAATGCGGACAAACAGAGAAAACATAGAACAACGGTTTAACGACCTGCTGCCAGCACTACAGCATGAGATGGACGTCCCCGACATCGATGTTGTGGACCGTGTGATGGAAAGTATCGCCACATTGCCCAGTCCGAAAGCGATGCAACGGAAACGGCTTCACCGCCAGATAGGCTTCAGCACCAGCATCGTCACCCTAGCTGCCGCCGCCTGTGTTGCCGGAATACTATTTTTCAACACTCCCACAGTCAACGCACAAGCCATCGCCCCCAGCACACTGAACGAGCGGCTGGAAGATGCCTACAACTATTACTACGACCTATCCGAGAACATAGAGGACTTGCAGGAACCCGATAATCCACTGACATTATTATATTAATAGCAGAATCTCTCATCATGAAACAAATCATACTACTATTGCTCGCCGGCATCATCATGCCGTGCATAGCACAGCGGCCCTACGATGACAACTACAAGGAGTCGCATCTAAGGATCGAAGAGTATATCCCCGACCTGAAAGCCTCGCAACGCACACAACTGGACATCATCACGCGCCGATCAGAAAAACAAAATAAAGAATACAGGACACAACTACGGGCAGTGCGCGACAGCATACACATGTATATGGCCCTGCCCGACGACCACAGCAAAGAGCTTTATCCCCTTTTCGACCGCGAAAGCCAGTTGATCAACAAACTGAACAAGAGCTACTACCAACTGAAGGTCTCCATCGATGCTGTGCTGACGCCAGAACAAATCAAATGCCTGCAGACGAAGATGGAAAAAGAGCGTGCCGCCAAGCGCGCAAGAAGCAGAGAACAGTGATTGACAGTAATAAAAAAGGAGGGCCGCTGCGATGCAGCGGCCCTCCTTTTATTCATTGAGAGCGCGTCTCTCCGAGACTATGAATAGAAGTCCTTTTTTTTGTCAGTGATTGAAAATCACATATCCGCCCGACGTCGTCCAGGGCCACCAAGAGCCCGTCACTCGGTCGTTCAACGCCTCAACGAGTGAAGTCGTTGTAGTGACACCATCCGTTAGCGTAACAGCGCTTGACAATGTGGTAGCATCGGTGAGTGTGGCGCAGTTAGAGTAATTGGAGAAATCTGTTACAGATAATCTATTTGAGGAGTAATAACAATTTGCAACTGTCAGGTTTGCTATCACTTGGATAGATCCAACAACTCCAGCACTACGAGAATCGGGTAGTGTACCCCAATAATAACAATTAGAGATAGACGTTGCTTGTGTTGCATTCGACCTACCAACCAAACCACCTGTATACAAACCACTCAAATCACCTATAACAAATGAATTAGAGATTGTATTATTTACAAAGTGTCCACACAAGCCACCTACATATAACTTCGTTGTTTTACAACCTGATGCAGTATTGAGATTAGCATTATTAAAGCAATTAATCATAGGATTAGGTGAGCTGAGATCTCCCACTATACCACCAAGATAAAAGAACGACTGGCTATTAGAAGTCGCCTGATATCTTATTTCTCCCAAGTTTGAGCATCCCTCAATTCTACTCGAAGAGTAATTGTTCATTTTTGCTACAATGCCGCCACATTGGCCAACTGTAGTTATTGATTCTGTTGCAACAATCAACAATCCTTCATTCACACAATCAACTATGGGACAGCCTATCAATGAAGAAATACCTCCCAGATAAATCATTTCAGTAGTAGTGGTAGTCAAATTTCCATAATTGATACAGTCTTCAATACTTCCTGAAGTGGCTATTCTTGTTACGATTCCTGCCAAATCTGTGCCACCAGTAGTAGTCAGATTGCCATAATTCAAACATCTTTCAAATGTAGTATTCATTGCATGGGAACAAACTCCTGCGACTCTAGATTGACTGGCATTAGAGACATTAACCCTATTCACACAGTCTGTGAAGGAGCTAGAAGATGCATAGCAGACAAACGGAGAAAAGGATGTTGTGCTATTTATTGTATACCCTTCAGGTGCTGTGAACGTGCTGGCGGCGGTGACGGTGAGGTTTTTCAGGGTGGCGCCGCTGATTTCTTTGAGGAGGGCTTTATTGTTGGCCAGCGTGACGGTGTGGCCTTTGCCATCGAGGGTGCCATTGAAGGTGGTTGTAATCACATCACTCACTGTCAAATCGTTACGCAGCTCGAAATACTTGTCCGTGGAAGAGACCGAGCCGCCCATGTAATAACTCCAGTTGGTGCCGTTGAACATGAGATAGGGGTTGCTTTCTGAGCCGTCGGGCGAGACATCGGCATAGTTGGCCAGCATATCGCTGTATGAAATGGCGCCAAAGTTGTAGAGGTTGGCAGCGCTGAACGTCATGCCCGAATTGCCCGTGTTGGCACGCTGGAATACCTTCACTTCGCCCGAAGCCATCTGCACAAAGAATCGCAGACGGAACTTGGTGACCGACACAGCAGGCATCAGCATATAGATATCCTGTCCCGAGCTGAGACTCAACGGAGTATCGAAAAGCAAGCGACGGCATGTGTCGCTGGCGCTGAAGGCAGGCGACGATGTCCAGCTGCCCGCATCGTAATGTGCGTTGATAGTGCCTGCAATAGGCTGGTCGCTAGCCACTTCGATGGCCACCAGGCTACCCGTTGCACCCGAGAGGACAAAATGCAGCAGGCTGCATACGTTGGTGAAATTCAGCTGTGTGCCGCTCGTGGCAGCCACCATCAGGTTGTTCACGCGTTGTTCGCCAGCGCCGGCACCTGAGGCTATCGCGCTGTAATGTTCCACGGCAGGCAGAGTGAAAGTGACATTGCCCGAACCGTCGACTGTGGCAAGCGAAGCGGGATAGGCGGCATAGAATTTGCCACCGATGGGCGTCACCTCGGTGGCGTTGACCGTCGCCGAATTGGCCATCTCGTTGACCGACATGGCATACGTGTTGCCGTTGATGACCATCTGGTCGCCGTTGGACCAGCGCACATCGTAGGAGCCACTGCCTGGGGTAACATAGTCTTTGGCGTTGGTGTGGTAGTCCGGTGCCTTGGCGGTGAACACCAGCGAATCAGACTCCTTGGCACACGAAGCCAAGAGCAGGAGTGTGGCGGCAAATAACAACTTTAAATGTCTCATATCCAAAATACTAATCGACAAACATATTAGCTTAACGCACAGCTCACACGGGACGTACCCAGATGGCAACAGGCTTGCCCTCGACAATCTCAATCGTCTGAGCCTCAGCAGCGACAACGGAATCCACAAGGTTCAGTTCGTCGGTAAGGGTCTCATTGCAGATATAATCGTGGTAGCGGTTGACAGCATCGTTCCATTCGCCTTGCTGCAGGTCGACACGGATGTGCTGTGTCACCTCGAAACCATCCTTGCGTATGTTCTGGATACGGTTCACCAGTTCACGGGCAAGGCCCTCGTCGACAAGCTCTTGCGTCAGTGTGATATCGAGAGCCACCGTGAGGCTTCCCTCGTTGGCCACCACCCATCCGGGGATGTCCTGCGTAGCAATCTCCACGTCGGTGATAAGCACCTCGACAGGCTGACCGTCAACCGTCAGCGCGCAGCGGCCGTCGCGCTCGAGCGTATTGATCTGCTCCTGCGAGAAGGCGGAGATCTGTGCGGCGATAGCTTTCATAATCTTGCCATAGCGCGGGCCGAGTGTCTTGAAGTTGGGCTTGATGCTCTTGACCAGCACGTTGTTGTCGGAAGCCAAAAACTCCACATCCTTGATGTTCAGCTCGCTGCACACCAGATGCTTGACGCGTTCCACCTGGGCTTTGAAGTTGTCGTCGGTCACCGGCAGCACAATCTTGGCCAGCGGCTGACGCACACGGAGGCTGCTCTTCTTACGCAGCGAGAGACCCATGGAGCATATCTGCTGAGCCAGTTGCATACGCTGCTCCAGCGACTTGTCGATGAGTTCCTCGTGCACCTCGGGGAAGGGGGCATGATGCACCGACATCACCTCGAAGCGGTGTGTCACCGCGTTGAGGTCGAGGAACATACGCTCGCTGAAGAAAGGAGCAATAGGCGACATGAGACGTGCCAGCGTCTCGAGGCAGGTGTAGAGCGTCTGGTAGGCCGAAATCTTGTCGTCGCTGTAGTCGCCCTTCCAGAAGCGGCGGCGGCAAAGGCGCACATACCAGTTGCTGAGGTAAGCATCGACAAACTCTTGGATGGCGCGACCGGCGCGTGTAGGCTCATAGTCGGCGAAAGCGGCATCCACTGTTTTCACCAGCGTATTGAGCTCGCTGAGTATCCAGCGGTCGATTTCGGGGCGCTTGTCGTTGGGTATGTCGGCCTCACGATATTCGAAATGGTCGATATTGGCGTAGAGCGCGAAGAAGCTGTAGGTGTTGAACAGTGTGCCGAACAGTTTGCGGCGCACCTCGTCGACACCCTCCTCGTCGAATTTCAGGTTGTCCCAAGGCTGACTGTTGGTAATCATATACCAGCGCGTCGCGTCGGGGCCATAATGATTGAGCACCTCGAACGGGTCGACCGCGTTGCCGAGGCGTTTGGACATCTTGTTGCCGTTCTTGTCGAGCACCAGGCCGTTGGAAATCACGTTCTTGAAGGCCACACTGTCGAAGCACATCGTAGCGATGGCGTGCAGCGTGTAGAACCAGCCGCGCGTCTGGTCGACGCCCTCGGCGATAAAGTCGGCGGGGAACTGGCTCTCTTTCAGTTCCTCGCCCATGTAATGTATCTGGGCGTAAGGCATGGCACCACTGTCGAACCAGACATCGATGAGGTCGGGCTCGCGCATCATCGGTTTGCCCGACGGGGAGACGAGCACCACCTTGTCGATGTAGGGCCGATGGAGGTCGAATGCCTTGTAATCCTCAGAGGCATAGGGATTTTCGCTCATCATGCCAGCAGCCACTGCCTTGTCAATCTCTTGACGCAGCTGTGCCACGCTGCCGATGCAAATCTCCTCGCGGCCGTCCTCGGTGCGCCAGATGGGCAGCGGGGTGCCCCAGTAGCGCGAACGCGAAAGGTTCCAGTCCACGATATTCTCGAGCCAGTTGCCGAAGCGGCCAGTACCGGTGGCTTCGGGCTTCCAGTTGATGGTCTTGTTGAGTTCAATCAGTCTGTCCTTCACCGCCGTGGTGCGGATAAACCAGCTGTCGAGCGGATAGTAGAGCACAGGCTTGTCGGTGCGCCAGCAGTGGGGATAGCTGTGGGTGTGCTTCTCGCTCTTGAAGAGTTTTCCCTCGTTCTTGAGCATCACCACAATCTCGATATCGAGCGAGATGTCCTTCTCGTTCTTGGTGGGGTCGTAGGCGTTCTTCACGAATTTGCCTGCGAAAGGCTGGTAGGCATCCACATTGACGTTGTCGGCCACCCAGGCGGCGTCGAGTTCGTCGAGTGGGGCGAAGCGGCCGGTGCGGTCCACCATCGGCATCTGCTTGCCGTCGGTGTCGTAGAGCAGGAGGTCGGCAATGCCGGCCTTCTTGGCCACACGGGCGTCGTCGGCGCCGAAAGTCGGCGCAATGTGCACGATGCCAGTACCATCCTCGGTAGTCACATAGTCGCCCAGAATGATGCGGAACGCCTCGTTGTCGGCGGCGGGGCGATGGGTCTGCGCTGCTGCGTCGACCACGGTGGGGCGTACCCAAGGAATCAGCTGCTGGTAGCGGATGCCCTCGAGCGCGGTGCCGTTGCATTCGCCCAGCACCTCGAAGGGCAGTTCCTTGTCGCCTGCCTTGAAGTTGGCGAAACGGTCGGCCATGGGGGTGTCGTTCTCCTTGAAGAAGCTGGCAAGCAGCGGCTTGGCCAGGATGACATGGAGAGGTTCAGCGGTATAGGGATTGAGTGTGCGCACAAGCACATAGCTGATGGAGGGGCCCACGCAAAGAGCTGTGTTCGAAGGCAGTGTCCACGGTGTGGTGGTCCATGCCATGGCATATACCTCGTTGCTGTTGGCGTTGCACGGGAAAGGCAGCTGCTGGTCGGGCTGCAAGCGGAACATGGCCACACAGGTGGTGTCCTTCACGTCGCGGTAGCATCCCGGCAGGTTCAACTCGTGCGACGAGAGACCCGTGCCGGCGGCAGGGCTGAAAGGCTGAATGGTGTAGCCTTTATAGAGCAACCCCTTGTCGTAGAGCTGCTTGAGTAGGAACCAGAGCGTCTCGATATATTCGTTGTCGAAAGTGATGTAGGGATTCTTCAGGTCGACCCAGTAGCCCATCTGCTTGGTGAGCTCGTCCCAGAGGTCCTTGTATTTCAGCACCTCGGTGCGGCAGGCGTGGTTGTAGTCGTCGACAGATATTTTCTTGCCGATATCCTCCTTGGTGATGCCAAGGGTCTTTTCGACGCCGAGCTCAACGGGGAGGCCGTGGGTGTCCCAGCCAGCCTTGCGGTCGACGTGGAAGCCCTTCTGGGCCTTGTAGCGGCAGAAGACATCCTTGATGGCACGAGCCATAACATGGTGAATACCAGGTTTTCCATTGGCCGACGGAGGGCCATCGTAGAAGACAAAGGCAGGGTGCCCTTCGGAGAGCTTCTGCCCTATTTCAAAAGCATCATTTTCCTCCCACAGGCGACGGACATCGTTGCCAATCTGGGTCAGGTTCAATTGTTTGTACTCTTGATAATTCATATCGTATGTTTCATTGTTTTTCAAAACAAAAATTTACAGCGAAGGAGGCACAACCAGCGCTCCGACGCGACAATGCATGGTGCCGAAAGCATTAATACACAACGTACTAGCGCAACAGCGGCACAATAAAGCAACTTGCAAAAATAGAGAAAAAAGAGCGACTGGACAAATATTTTTTTAATAATGGTAAAAATAATTGCAAAAAAAGAGCCGACAATGGAACAAAATAGGTATCTTTGCAAAAGAGTGTCGCCATGCCGATATGGCACAACTCGCTAGAAAACAAGGAAATATAAAACTGAACGAAAATGCAAAAAAAGAAAATCGACATGTTCTTCATGTCCAACCGCGACTGCTTCTCAACTCAGCAGCAGGCCATGATCCGCGAACAACTGGAGCAAGAATCTGACGACCAGTATTATGCCATCTGTTCGCAAAACTACCGCAGCTGCACCACCATGCTCATTCTCTCGGTGGTGCTGGGCGACATGGGTATCGACCGTTTCATGCTGGGCGAAACCGGCATGGGCGTGCTCAAACTGCTGACTGGCGGTGGCTGCGGCATCTGGTGGATGATTGACCTCTTCATCATCAAGGAACGCACGCAAGACTACAACTTCAACCTCTTCAACGAGGCGCTGATGGTAGGCCACATGAACGACAAATGCCAGAAGCCCGACCCCGACGAAAGCACTGAGTATGAGGTGCTGACGGGCGAAGAATAGTCTCGCACCATAAACAGCCAAGGCCCATCGCGCGATGGGCCTTGGCAATACTTATGAGCGGCAACCTCTCATGCAATGAGCTGCCACACCAGCACGATGATGGTGATGAAACTGTAGACCAGCTTGAAGAAAGTGCCGGCCAAGAACCCGATGAAGGAGCCTGCCGAAGCCTTCAGCGCCTTGAGAAACGGTTTTTTGGTGATCAGCTCACCCACCAGGGCACCCAGGAAAGGGCTTACGACAAGCACCACCAGACTCAGGATAATGCCCACGAAGGTGAAGGAGAAGAAGCCGGCGACTATCAGGCCGATAATCAGACCGATGTTGCAGCCCCAGATGCCCGCTTTCGTGCCGCCGAAAATCTTGGTGCTGAGCGAGGGGATGACATAGTCGAGCACTACAAGGATGATGGCAACCAGAGCGGCGATGATGATGAACACCACCGACAGTTCCGACTGCGGGGTGAAGAAAAACAGCAGCAGCCCCAGCCAGCTCAGCGGCGGCCCCGGAATGGCAGGCACCAAGCTGCCCACCACACCGACCAGCATCAACAGAATCGCCACAACGATGAATACTATGCTCAATCCTACGCTCATAACAATTAAGATATTAAACAAACTACAGCAGGCCTTAGCGCCATTTTCCGGCATATCCGATGCCTTTTTGCCTCATGCCTGCCTATCAACAAGAACGGAGAAACAACAATCTTATTGCACAACGAACAGAAAAAAAAACAGCAGTCCAATGAAAACCCCGAACACAAAACAGACTCTACGCTCAGCCAGCAAGCTGACCGTCATAGCATTAGCATCGCTCCTCGCCGCCAGTTGCGGACAGATGACAGACACTCAGGCCGACGAGGAGTGCGAGACGATTCCTTCCATTTTCGGCACCTGGGAATACCTGCCCGACCTGGAGAGCGCAGACCCCGACGAGACGGTATGCCTGACGGACCATGAGGCCTACGACACCTACGAAATCACCGACGACAAAGTAATCAACATCAGATACATGGAGGGCTTCGAAGAGTCGATACCCTACAACTTCGACGGCGATATGATCACGATGCGCGACAGGGTGCTGTATCTGGCGGAGCTGACCCACGACAAGATGGTGCTGGTGGAACGCTTCGACCAAGGCAACGACACGCTGATATTCAAGCGAGTGGAGTAGTACCCCATTCCACACAGCCTCAGGCGGAGCCCAAACGGCAGAGGCGTAAAAAAACAACAATGTGCATCTATTTTTTCGTATATAAAAAAAAATAGCTATATTTGCATTTTAAACAGAACGACGAAAAAACAATTAAAATACTGATAATGAGACCCAACTTTTCAAAAGTCGATTTCAAAGCGACAAACGAAAACAAAGAAACGTTTGAGCAATGGGAGAAAGAGAACCACATTGGTGTGGGGACCAACGACGAACAATGCAATAGCAAGAATTGGACCACTCCCGAACAAATCGAAGTGAAACCAGCCTACGGCAAGAAAGATCTGGAGGGTATGGAGCATCTGAACTATGCCGCCGGCATCGCGCCATTCCTTCGCGGACCGTACAGCACGATGTATGTGATGCGTCCCTGGACGGTGCGCCAGTATGCAGGATTCTCGACCGCCGAGGAAAGCAACGCCTTTTATCGCCGCAACATCGCTGCAGGCCAGAAAGGTCTGAGCTGCGCTTTCGACCTGGCCACACACCGTGGCTACGACTCGGACCACGAGCGTGTGGTGGGCGACGTGGGCAAGGCCGGTGTGGCCATCGACAGCATTCTGGACATGAAGATACTCTTCGACCAGATACCGCTGGGACAGATGTCCGTGTCGATGACCATGAACGGTGCCGTGCTGCCCATCCTGGCCTTCTACATCATCGCCGCCGAAGAGCAGGGCGTTCCGCAGGAGCAGCTGCAGGGCACCATCCAGAACGACATTCTGAAAGAGTTCATGGTGCGCAACACCTACATATACCCGCCCCTGCCGTCAATGAAAATCATTGCCGACATCTTCGCCTACACGTCGAAGCACATGCCCAAATTCAACAGCATCTCCATCTCGGGCTACCACATGCAGGAAGCCGGAGCCACTGCCGACATCGAGCTGGCCTACACGCTGGCCGACGGCCTGGAGTATCTGCGTGCCGGTATCGCCGCAGGCATGAGCGTCGACGACTTCGCGCCGCGTCTGAGCTTCTTCTGGGGCGTGGGCATGAACCACTTCATGGAGATTGCCAAGATGCGCGCCGCGCGTATGCTTTGGGCCAAGACAGTGAACCAGTTCAACCCCAAGAATCCCAAATCGCTGGCGCTGCGCACACACTGCCAGACGTCGGGCTGGTCGCTCACCGAGCAAGACACCTTCAACAATGTGGCCCGCACCTGTATCGAGGCCATGGGCGCCGCGCTGGGACACACCCAGTCGCTGCACACCAACGCACTGGACGAGGCTATCGCACTGCCTACCGACTTCTCGGCACGTATCGCCCGTAACACGCAGCTCTACTTACAGGAAGAGACCAACATCTGCCGCGTGGTAGACCCCTGGGCCGGCAGCTACTATGTGGAGACGCTGACCCACGAGATTGCACACCGTGCCTGGGCGCTGATCCAGGAGGTGGAATCGCTGGGCGGCATGGCCAAAGCCATCGAGAGCGGTGTGCCCAAGATGCGCATCGAGGAAGCCTCGGCCCGCAAGCAGAGCCGCATCGACTCGAATGTGGACACCATCGTGGGCATCAACAAGTACCGCCTGGACCACGAAGACCCCATCGACACCCTGGAGGTGGACAACACCGCCGTGCGCAAGGCCCAGATAGAGCGTCTGGCCAAACTGCGCGCCGAGCGTGACAGCGCCGCCGTAGAGAAAGCCCTGGAAGCCCTGACGCGTTGCGCCGAGACCGGTGAAGGCAACCTGCTGGAGCTGAGCATCGACGCTGCCCGCAAGCGTGCCTCGCTGGGCGAGATCTCCTACGCGCTGGAGAAAGTATATGGACGTTACAAAGCAAAAATAAATCTCATCAGCAACGTGTACAGCACACAGACAAAAGACAGCGAACAGTTCAAGAAAGCGCAGGCTTTGACCGACGAATTTGCCAAACTCGAAGGCCGTCGTCCGCGTATCATGGTGGCCAAGATGGGCCAGGACGGCCACGACCGCGGCGCCAAAGTTGTTGCCACCGGCTATGCCGACCTGGGCTTCGACGTCGACATGGGTCCCCTGTTCCAGACACCCGCCGAAGCTGCCAAACAGGCCGTGGAGAACGACGTGCACATCTTGGGTGTCAGCTCGTTGGCCGCAGGCCACAAGACGTTGGTACCCCAGGTGGTCGAAGAGCTCAAGAAGCTGGGTCGCGAGGACATCATGGTTGTTGTCGGTGGTGTGATACCGCCGCAGGACTACGATTTCCTGTTCCAGAACGGCGCTGCTGCCATCTTCGGCCCCGGCACCGTCATCAGCACCAGCGCCATCAAGATGATGGAGCTGCTGCTTGCCGCCCGCAAATAAGCAAATTGTATAAAAAGTATCCATTATGACAGAAAAGGGGTGCACTGACTGCAGTGACCCCCAAAAGTTGGACGGATTAAAAAATCAGTTAATTTGTCTACAGAAATGAGTTCGGTATTGCACCGGACTCATTTTTAGTTTCAGCTTGATGCGTTTGTTGTTGTAATAATCTATGTAGTCGGC
>JAILAT010000022.1 GCA_024681475.1 Bacteroidales bacterium
GGCAATACTCGGACCTTCCAAATACCTCGTTATATGATACTTGAAACAAAAGCAGCTATCCCATACGCCGTTGGGTCGCCAATTCGGGCAGTCGTCGAACCATTTTGTATAGTAATATTTGTCGCAACGCGTTTCGGCAGGTATCGTGTCGTCCACATCTGACGGATTGGACAGCGAGGCAAACGCCGTCTGCGGAGCGATGGCCATAATTCCGAAAACTGTAAAAAGTGCGATGGTGGTAATTATTTTGCGCATAACAAAAAAAAATTTTGATTATATTACAAGCGCAAAGTTACACATATTTTTTAATCTGACAAAGAATAATAGTTTCCAAACCCGACGGGGGGGGATAATGCAATGATTTACATGTATTTAACACCAAAATAATATTTTTCGAGAAAGCTCGCTCCAAGCCCCAATATTGTGGCAGTCAGATTGCCATAATCACGAAAATAGAGAGGAAAGAAAACTCAGGAGAAGACTTCCACTAGTCCAGGAAACGAAATCCCAAAATGAGGATTATATGATGTAAATCAATATTTCTATTAAAAGAAAAAACTATTGTTTTATTTAAATATCCCCCAAAGAGGGTTCCGGTCAGCTGTCTTCCTGAGCCGAGAGGGCATAGCGGCGCCATTTGTCGAGGCAAGCAGTCATGTCGGCCGGCAGCGGCGACTCGAAGTGGAAGTGCTGACCAGTGACAGGGTGTTCGAAGCCAAGAACGACAGCATGGAGAGCCTGACGTGGCAGGAGCTGGAAACAATTGGTGACAAACTGTTTGTATTTGGAGAAGGTAGTTCCCTTGAGTATCTGGTCGCCGCCGTACATCTCGTCGCTGAACAGAGGGTGACCGATGTGGCGCATGTGGGCACGGATTTGGTGTGTGCGACCCGTTTCGAGGATGCACTCCACGAGGGTGACATATCCAAAACGCTCAAGCACATGCCAATGGGTGACGGCGTGCTTACCCTTTTCGGGGTCGTCATAGACGCACATCACACGGCGGTCCTTGGGCGAGCGCCCCAGATTGCCATCGATAGTACCCTGATCTTCCGTAAAGTTGCCCCACACCAGGGCGTTGTATTTGCGCTCGATGGTGTGGTCGAAAAACTGCTTGGCAAGCACCACCTGGGCCTCCTCGGTCTTGGTGATGAGCAACAAGCCCGAGGTGTTCTTGTCGATGCGATGCACCAGCCGGGCGGTGATAGGCTGGCCGTCGCGGCCTGTTTTGCCCTCGAAATAGTAGGCCAGCGCGTTGAGCAGCGTCCCCGTGAAGTTGCCATAGCCAGGATGCACCACCATGCCGGCCTCTTTGTCGACCACCAGCACATCATCGTCCTCGTAAACAATCTTGAAGGGGATATTCTCCGGCACAATCTCGAAGTCGTGGGGCGGTGTGGGCAACAGGATGGTAATCACATCCAGCGGCTTGACGCGATAGTTGGACTTGGCAGGCTTGTCGCCCACAAGCACACACTGCGCCTTGGCGGCAGCCTGTATCTTCGTGCGCGACACACCTTCGAGACGCATCATCAGATACTTGTCGATGCGCAACATCTCTTGCCCTTTGTCGACCACGATGCGGTGATTCTCATACAACTCCGGTTCTTCGGAAGCTTCGCTATCCGCCATCATGTTCTCTTCGCTGTCGGGCAGCGGGGTGGCAATATTATCCAGGTGTAACAATTCTTTCATTACTTGCTGATAACTAACTTTTTGACCACAGCATGAGCCATACCTCCTGCCATCAGGCGCACCATGTATACCCCCTTCGGCAGGGAATCGACAGAAATCGTGGGCGCATAAGGCACCGTGAGTACTAGGTGGCCCATCATGTCGAAAATCTCGATAGTGGCATCATTGGCAAGACTTTCATCGCACCGCACATTGACCACACCGCGGGCGGGATTGGGATAGAGGGCAAAATCGGCCACAGCATCGGGAACCTCCACACCCACCACCGCAGCAGCGCCAAAGACAGGGCGCAGCATCAGCGAGCCACTGAGGATACTGTTTTGCCACTCATTGCTGGTCCGATAAAAAATATTCTCGCGGCTGTCGTTCGAGCGGTCGAAGCCCAGATTGATGAAGTCGTTGGAGGTCTGCTCAAATCCTACATAGATACGGCCCGAGAGCACCTGCGGCTGCGAAAGGACATAGCGATGGAACGTGTTGAGACCGTCGTATATGGGATTTGTCACCTCGCTTTCGCGGAACAACAGGGTGCCCGGATGGCCCCCATTGTCGTCCCACACACAGAGGTGGAAGTATATGCCTTCATTCTCGGCACCGCGTGTGCGGTTGAAATAGATGTCCAACGCCGTCAGCGTGTCGGCGACAGCCACATCGTAACGATAGGCCAGCCACACCTTGCTGCTCGACGAAGTAAGGCCATATCCGTTCTCGGGGAAGCCGTCATCGTAGGCGTAATAGTTGTCAAACACCTGGTTGAACACCACGGTGTCGTTGCAGATATGGTTGTCGCCACCTACACCCTCGCGCACCACGTGCACTACACGATAGTTCGTGGGTTCAGTCATGACGGGATAGGCAAAATTGACAGACGGAGAAGCATGCCCGGCATAGGTCTGGTAGGCTCCCGAGGGGAAGAAGGCCGGCACGTTCTCGTATCCACCGTCGTAGTGGCCTATGGCCGTGCCATTATCGTTGAAGACATCATAGGAATAGTTCGATGCCAGTGTTTGCGAGTAGCGGTTGACGATGCGCATCTCCACATTGGCGGCCATGTCGCTGGGCTGAAAGTGGCGCGCCGGCATGGCTTGATAATTCTTGAGCATGGAGGGGGCCTTTTCGACGAACGCGATGTCGCGGAACAGCGAGTCGGAGCGGCGGCGATTACGGTCGAGCACGACATAGTCGATATTCCACTGGTCGCAGTTGGCAGCAATGCCCATCTTGGGGTTTGCATCGAGGCTGGCGTAATTGCGGAAGCGGAACTGGAATGCGCGCGACAGGAAGATGGGATCGGTGACCATCACCGACACAAAACGCCATGGCCAGCATGCTGTCGAACCTGCAGTGTCGGCCTCACGACCTGCGGAAGCCCACACCACATGCCAGCTGCTGTCGACAGGAGTGTAGAACTCCAAAAACAGCGAGTCCTCGGCACCAGGTGCCGTGCCCACACGTTCCCACATATTGCCATACCATCCGCCAGGCACGAAAAAGAAGCTCAACATGATAGAGTCGCCTATCGTCAACGCACGGCGTGTGGGGCTGAGCAACGAGTCCAGCCTGATGGGCTGCGATGCCAGCGTGTCGGCACCGAAAAGATTGGTGCTGGCCTGCGAATAGAGGTCGCCACACTCGTTGAGAGCGTCGAGTGTCACCATACCCACTGTGGGAGCTTGCGGCGCATAGTCGCGGTTCACCAAGGCATGCGGTGTCAGCCAGCGTGATGCAACGGGAACGCCCTCGTAGTTCGAGAAATCATCGAAGAATGGCAGTGTCAGCTCCACGGTGTCGCGATGCTTGGGTGCCGGGAGCCGCTGCTGTGAGCTGAGCGGGATGAGCACCTCCTGCGCTGTGGCCGTGAGCGTGGCAGCAACAAAGGCTAGCAGTGTCAGTATGTATCCTACGCGTTTCATTCGTGCGATAACCGTTGACCTAGAAAGCGTCGAGACCCACCAAATCGTATTCGGAGCTTATTTCAAACATCCTGCCCATCTCCTCGGCGGCGCGGATGGAGTCCTCGATATGTTTGCGTTTCATACGTTCCAGATCCTCCATCTTGACCAACGACTTGTCGCAGTAGTAGAGCTCCACCGACGAGCAGAGTCCTGCCGAAGGACGACCCGAGTATTCAGGAGATTGGCGATAGACGATGGCATGGCTCATGTCCGACACTCCGTCGAAGTGCTCGGAGCCCACATTGAGACCCGCCGCCAATATGTCGCGGCGCGCCTTGGCAGGCTTCTGGCCCACCACGTAGGGCACCACCACTCGCGTGGAGTCGCCACCCATACCAATCACCAGGTCTATGTTCGACCCTTTGCTCAGCTTGCGGCCCTCCTCGACGGCTTTACCTTTGTAACGCTGCTCGATGACCACACCGGCAGGCTCGTGCACACCGATGAGGCGGCCACCGTGGAGGCCGACATTTTCCAGCTGGGCGATGGCCAAACGCACCGAGAGCGAGGTGACATCGGGCATCACTGCATCCTCAGGAACGTAGGAATAGATAATCAGATAGACCTTGCGACCCGTCTTCACCATCGAGCCCGAATCGGGGTCCTGGCTCTTGATGAGACCACCGGGCTTGCCCTCCTCATACACGGAATCGATAATCACATAGCGAAGGTTCAGCTCGTTGTCGCTGTCCAACTCGTTGACAAAACGGTCCACCACATAGGGCATGGTATATTCGCGGCCCACTCTGCCATAGCTTTTCAGCACCATGAACACCAGCATCACTATCAGTGCCGATGCCAGCATTGCCAGCAGGATGTGCACTAGCACACGACGACTCTGCATGAATTTCTTGTTGGCCATAATCTTATTCTGTTTGTTATCAATAACGCTTGTTTTACTAATTTAGTATGTTTCGCGGTCAGGGCTTGTCGACCACTTCGCCCAGCAGGGTGGCCGAAGTGCAACCCGTCACCTTCACGTATGCATAGGTGCCCGGCTGCAGACTGCCACGGTCGAACACTATCACTTTGTTCTGGCTGTTGCGGCCAAAGAGCTGCTTGTCGGAACGGTGCGAAGCTCCCTCGATGAGCACCTCAAAAGTCTTGCCAATCTCTTTCCTGTTGTTCTCCAACGCCACCTCACCTTGCAGGGCGATGATCTCCTCCAAGCGGTGCGTCTTCACGTCGTCGGGCACGTCGTCGGCCAGATGTTTGGCGGCATAGGTGTCGGGACGCATGGAGAATTTGAACATATAGGCGTAGTCGTAGCGCACCTTACGGAACATTTCGAGGGTGGCCCGATGGTCCTCCTCCGTCTCGCCGCAGAAGCCGGCGATGACATCGGTGGTGATGCTGCAATCGGGCAGATAGTGGCGTATGGCGTCGATGCGGTTCAGATACCATTCGGGCGTGTAGTGGCGGTTCATCCGCTTCAGCATCGTGGCACTGCCCGACTGCACAGGCAGGTGGATGCAGCGACAGATGTTAGGATAGGCCGCCATGGTCTGCAGCAAGCTGTCGGACAAATCCTTGGGATGCGATGTGGCAAAACGCACTCGCAGCAAAGGACTCACCTCGGCCACACGGGCCATCAGCTGGGGAAAATCGACGTCGCCTTCGCCCGAATGCCAGCGGTAGGAGTTGACATTCTGTCCCAGCAGCGTCACTTCGCGATAGCCCTGCTCATAGAGGCTGCGTGCCTCGCCGACAATGGTCTGCGGGTCGCGGCTGCGCTCGCGGCCGCGGGTGTAGGGCACCACACAATAGGCGCAGAAATTCTGGCATCCACGCATGATGGAGATGTAGGCCGTGATGCCGTTGCTGTCGTAGCGCACCGGCTCGATATCGCCGTAAGTCTCTTCGGTACTGAGCTCCGTTTCAGCCACTCGGCTGCCTGCCGATACCTGTGCCAGCATGACCGGCAGCTTACGATAGGCGTCGGGGCCCACCACGAACGACACGTTGTCCTCCTGCTCCATCAGCTGATGCTGCAAGCGTTCTGCCATGCAGCCCAGGATGCCGATGCGCAGTTGTGGATGGCGGGTCTGAAGGGCACGCAACTCTCTCAGACGCTTGTGGATGCGCTGCTCGGCGTTGTCGCGGATGGAGCAGGTGTTGATGAGCACAAAATCGCTCTCGTCGATGCTCTTGGTCAACTTGTAGCCCTCCTGAGTCAAGATAGCCCCAACAATCTCACTGTCAGCAAAATTCATCTGACAGCCGTAAGTCTCTATATATACGTTTTTCTCCAATTGCAATTACCTTTAATTACATTATCGCCAGCCTTCCGTCTTTACACAGAACTGGTCAACAAATAATAACTCTCCTTCCCCCTTTTTATTGTATACTAGTAAAAATATTTCGCTGCGTACAGTGCGAGCCCAAGTCCCATGTCAAGTTTTTTTCCTATCTTTGCAGCATGAAACGGACATTCCTCACACTCCTGCTGATAGCATTCAGCCAGCTGGTAATGAGCCAGATAGCCATTGACACCACCTACAACAGTCATGTGCAAAGTGTCTATCTGACCCGTAGCGACATCGAGTTGGAACGTCCCATACTGCGCATGAACAGCCGTGGCGAGACCACAGACAACCTCATGCTGCGCTTCGACATGCTGGGTGCCAATGCCGAAAACCTACGCTACCGCATACGCCATTGCGATGCCCAATGGCGCCCCGACGAGCTCTACGCCAGCGAGTTCATCAGCGGCATGGAGGACGGAAGCATCGACGGCTATGAGTTTTCGTTCACCACACTCGACGACTATGTGCATTACTATCAGCTTATTCCTTCCACCTACAGCACCTTCATCGCCTCGGGCAACTATCTGTTGGAGGTCTACCCTCTCAACGAGCCCGACAGCCTGCTTTTCACACGTCGCTTCTGGGTCAGCGAAGAGCAAGCCTCCGTCGAAGCATCCGTAGAAAAGCCTTCTAGCGGCTTCGGCAACGTGTACACCGACCAGGAACTCGCCGTGGCAGTCACCCCAAACAAAGGCAGTTATCTTCCCAACAACGAGCGCTACTACTACGTCGTAGCACAGCAGAACCGTCGTAGCGACCTGTGCCGGCAGCTGCCATTCAACACCTTTGCCGGCAACGCCATGCTCTTTACCATGAAAGCCGAGAACACGTTCCCCGGCGGCAACTGCTTCCGCTATTTTGACCTCAGCGAATTGAGTTCCAACATGTATCATGTGCAGCACATCGAAAAATGGGGTGGCGAGGTATTCGCCTTTCTGCAGCCCGACGAGGACCGCAGCCGCAAGGCCTACACCTACGTCGCCGCACTCAACGGCGGCATGAAGACCAACATCCGCAACCGTCGTCAGCCGCATATCGAGGCCGACTATGTGTGGGTCAATTTCAGCCTGCCCATGGAGTTTCCCTTCATGAACGGCAGCGTACACGTCGTTGGCGACCTCACCAACTGGAGCCTCGGCGAGGCCAGCCGCATGGAGTGGCAACCGAAATACAAGGCCTACACCAAACGTCTACTCCTCAAACAGGGCTATTACTCCTATCAGCTCATCTTTCTGCCCGTGGGCAGCCATGAAGGCAACACCGCCACCCTCGAGGGCGACCACTTCGCAGCCCCCAACATCTACACAGTATACGTCTACCTCCGCCTACCCAACGCCCGCTACGACAGGCTGGTAGCCATCAAAGAAGCCAGGGTGGGGATGTGAGATAAGGTTAGTTGTGGCGGTAAAATGTTGCAGCGGATTATAAATCCGCCGCAACGAAAAAATTCAAAATTTCTTGATGCTGATGTCGCCAGTGTACCACTCCTTGATGTGCCAGTATTTCTTCTCTGCAGCAGTGCGCGAGTCGGCGCTGCCCATGCTGACGTAGAAGAGGCCGTTCTTCTCGATGACGTATGCGTCGCAGCCTTGACGCTTCAGGGCAAAACACATTTCTTGAGCAGTCTCCTTATTAAGATAGAATCCTGCGATAATGTCAAAGCCCATTTTTGATTCGGTGTGTATTGCAACTGCATTGGAGGCATCTTCCTCCTTCTGCTTTGTCTTAGTTGTAGGCTTTGCGGGTATTTCTTTTCCTTTCGGATTTGTCTTTCCTACTTCTGATTTTGTCTTAGTCTGTTCGGGGGTTTCAAGATTGGATTGCTCCACTTCAATCTGCAGGGCCAACCGGAATCCGAGGTAGTTGTAGCGGAACGATGGCGTGTACCTGAGACGATTCGACACGCGGCAGTGCCCCGCGACGCTGAACCAGCTGCCGCCACGGATCACGCGGTAAGAGCCCGAACCTGGACCTTTGGGATTGCTTTGCGAACCGCTTGAGTACGAGTCATACCAGTCGCTGCACCACTCCCACACGTTTCCGCTCATGTCGTACAATCCCAGCTCGTTGGCCACCTTCGTCTTTACAGGATGGGGCGCGCTACCGCTGTTGCCGTCGTACCACGCCACATCGCCGAGCGTGTTGCTTCCCGCATACTTGTACCCTCTGCTCTTCCGACCTCCCCGTGCCGCATACTCCCACTCAGCCTCCGTAGGCATCCGGAATCTACGGCCCGTCATCGCGTTCAGCTTCCTGATGAAGGTCTCCACATCCTCGTAACTGATGTAGTACATCGGGTAGTTATCACCTTCGCCCCTCAAATCCTGCGACCATGTCCCCTTGCTCGCCTGCTCCCTGATTGTTGTCCCCATCACAACTCGCCACAACGCCTGTGTCACCTCCGTCTCGCCTATCTTGTAGTCACTCAACGTCACACTGTGAGATGGCTTCTCGTAACTATAACACTCGCCCCCCTGCTCGCCTGTGCACCCCATCGTGAATGTTCCTCCCTCTACATACACCATCGTAAACTGAACATCGCCAATAGTAAATGTTTCGTTGCCTTGAGCATCTTTCACCTTAATATCAGGCACAACAGGTTCGAATTCCTTCGAATTCTCTAACCGGACATCTCTCTCATTCTTATCCTTATTCCCGAACAGCAGCACTGAGCTGAGCAATACCACGACAGCACCCAGCACGCACCATAACCACCACTTCCTTTTGGGAGGCTCAACAGCCCTTGGTTGTTGACCACCGAGAGACGAGTTACTGTTTTGGGCAGAATCTTCGGCTTGCTTTGCGCGAGCTTCGGCTGCTGCCAACGTGGACTTCAATTCCGACTTCTCCTTCTCATTGCGAGCTTGCAGCACGTTCATCTGACGCTGGGCATCTCTCAGCGCAGCCTTCAGTTCTTCATTCTCTTTAGCGTAGCGTGCTCGCAGTTCTTCATTACTGGCACGCATTGTGTCCAGTTGACGTTGGGATTCATTCGAATTGCTATCGTGATCTGACTTCTCTGCTCTGGCGCGCATCTCGTCGATCTGACGCTGCATGGCAGCCATGGCCTCGTTTAATTTGGCCACATCGGCAGCCTCAGCAGATTGCTTGGCAGGAATGGCAAACGAAACCTTGGTATCACACAGCGGACACTGTTTATCCACCACACTGCCAGGGTAGTAGTCTTTCTCGTTTATCTCTATAATGGTCTTACACTTGGGACAACTCTGCTTCATCTTTGTATTATTATTTTGTTTAATAATCAATAATCATCGCTTTAAATATTCAATCTACCAACCGGTAACTCCCAGGTATTGGATTAGCCATTCTTTGGTGGCGTTAATGAAAATCAATGCTCCCGTTTCGTGTGCGGGTTGCCCCATAATGCTGCCGAAATCGTCAACCATCACATCAATGTCCGTTACACCTTGATGTTGCAGAAATGCCAAGAGATTCAGGGTGTTCTCCACTGGCACGGCGCCGTCTTGTGTGTGATGCACCAGCAGGATTTTTTCGTCACTACGCGGAGTCCAGCCCTTGCAGATATTATCACTCTCGAGAGCTTCGGTCATCAGACGCGAGTAGTAACTATTGGTATCCATCATTGTGGGGGTGATAAATGAGCTGATATCGTATGTTCCCACAAGGTCGTCTATTTCCTGTCGTGTGTAGTTCTTGCTGAGTACCCATTCATCGATATGACTCAAGACAGGTTCGACAAACATGCTGTCGCGAGGGATATCGAGTTGTTTGAAGTGGTTGTATGACAACATGACACTGATAACGGTACTTGGCATAGCAGAACGGTCTATAACCACAAAACGGCGGTAGGTGGCGGGAAGGTCATACGATCCGGCACCTGCAAATGTCTTGGTAAAATGAATATCGGGATAGCTTTCGTTGACCAGCCGCAACACTGCCATGGCAGTCTGGCCACCTTGCGAATAACCGGCATTGAAGAGGTTGTCCTTCCATTTAAAACCCATATCGGCAAGCAGCTTACGACCCTCAACAAGCGCATCGACAGCAGACTGTGCATTGGTTTGGCTGATGCAATACGCCTGCGGCTTGTCCTCTGTGATACCGAAGCCGTAATAGTCAGGTGAGATGGTTATCAGTCCACTTCCTACCACCAAAGCCTGTTCGCTGAGGTTTCCTCGTGAAGGACACTGATTGGCGCGATAGATTGTGAAGTGGTTATACAGCAAGATGCCTTCCGCGATGTCCGAAGTGGTCAGTTTGTCGCTCATGGTAATGGTACCTGACAGTGTCACTGGGTTTCCCCAAGGGTCTGTCGACGGATATGTGAAGTTGTAAACCATCATGTGGTTTGCATTATCGTGGACAGTGCCAGTGACCTGCGCCGTAGTGGTATGCTGCTCTTCAGGGGTGTCCTTGGTGCACGATGCCAACACGGAGGCAAAGGTGAGCGCTATTGCTACTATTGTGAAAAAACTTGATTTGTTATTATTTGTCATTTTGCTTTGTTATTATTTCAGGTATAAGTATTATAATCTTGCATGGAGCACTTCGCTGGTAGTCGACGTGACGGCGGCGATGCCGCTGGCACGCAGGCCTACGAGCCATAGCACATGGCCGTCGGCATCGCAGAGGAGCCAGACTTGGCGTTTCTGTTCCAGATTGAGTTTTATGTCTTTGAAATAGTCGCTGAGCTTGCGGCTGCCGTGCATTCCGAAGGGTTGGAAGCGGTCGCCTTCGCGCCAGTGGCGCAGGGTCAACGGGTATTTCACTTTCTCCATGTCGAAAAGCGCCTCATTGGGTGGCAACGCCGGGCAAGGCATTTGCGGTGTCTCGACCGTAAGACGAAGCGGGATAGGCAATGCCTCCATGTCATAGGTGTCAGCAATCATATATTCATCATCTTCCTGCCGCAATGGATATACATAGAGCTGGCTGCGATCCTTAATAAGGCGATGCGTGGGCGACAGGAACTGCTTGCCGGGCTGGCCGTCGAGGGCATCAAGTATCTGTCTGCACAGCGTTGCGGTGAAGCCATAGGGGCGCAGCAACTCAAAGAGCACTGTCGCCGGTGCCACGGTGGCACGAAGCGCGGCGATGTCGATGCTGTATTCTCCCTCTTCCGGCTTCAGCAGCTTGCGATGGGTATCCACCGCCTCGTTGTAGAGCAGCTCGGCCTCGGCAAAGCGCGCCAAGTTGTCGCTCATCACAGTGTCGATGGCGGGCTCCATATCGCGCAGCAGCGGCATGAGTTGCAGCCGGATCCGGTTGCGCAGATAGGTCGGCTCGGCGTTGGTGTAGTCCTCCACATATTCCAGACGCTCGCACTTCACATAGTTGTCGATGTCGGCGCGGCCAAAACACAACAGCGGCCGCACCAGCCAGAGCGGCGCGTCTAGGGGGCGACCCTCTGCAAAGGGGCTACGCACTTTGATGCCATGCAGACCGGCGATGCCGGTGCCACGCATCAGATTGATAAAGAAAGTCTCCGTAGCGTCGTCGCGATGATGTGCCGTAGCCAACACTTCGTAGCCATGCTCTACCATCACCTCCTCGAAGAAGGCGTAGCGTAGGTGTCGTGCAGCCTCCTCAATGGAGAGATGGTGCTGAGCGGCATAGGCCTGTGTGTCGCACTGCTTCACATAACAGGGCACCCCATAGCTCTCTGCAAGGCTACGAACAAACTGCTCGTCGCGGTCACAATCGCCGGGGCGCAGATGAAAGTTGCAATGGGCGATGGCGAAGCGCTGTTTAGCTTCCCCACCGTTTTCCTCAGCCATATAGCGTGCCAGTAGATGGCACAAAGTGACCGAGTCACGGCCACCGCTGACAGCAAGGAGCACCTGCTGTCCAGGGGTCAGCAGGTGCTCTTGTGCGATAAAGTGTCGGAAACGACGATACATCGTTACCGTTTGAAGGTCATTTTGCGCATCAGGCGCTCACCGTTCATCTCGATGCCGTAATAGTAGACACCCGAAGACAGACGCGAATCGCCATACTGGATGGTGTGGTCGCCCTCGCTGAAGTGCTCGCTACGCTGGTAGACCATACGGCCCATCTCGTCCATGACGAAGAAGCGCACATCGCCGGCAGTGGGCAGATGGAACTGGATGTTCGTGACACTCTCGTAGGGGTTCGGGTAGTTCTGATCCAGCGTCATGCCTGTAGGTTTGGGTGCCACAGGTATACCCTCGAAGTAGTTGATGGCGCGCACCGCAGAGGTCTGGTTGTTGGTGACATTGACATCCTCCACCTGGGTAACATAGCCTGTACCGACATAGGTGCGGCTGGGGCTCTTGGGTATCGTGGGAGTGAAGTCAAGCGAGTAGATCTCTCCAGGAGCGATGACACGCTGGATATTCTTGGTGGTGATGGAGTCGCCATTGATTTTGGCCGTGATGGTAATCTTACGGTCTAAAGTGGAGTTGATGTTACCGACGTTCTCGATGGCCAAACGGACATGGCACTCATCCTCACGGTTTTCCTCCACCAACACCTCCACAGCGCGGAAGTCGACTATCGGGGTGCCGATGACATTGGTAGTATCGTTTGAACGGTCATTGTCTTCCTCGTTGAACACAAAGGCTGTCACGTAGTTGTAGTACTCGTTGTGAGCCGGCAGTGTGTCGGGGAAGCGGTAATGCATCGTGGTGAGAGCGGCAAACGGGTCGCTGTCTTCAAGATGTACATGTCTACGTATCAAGGTGTTGGTATCGTTGTAGTACCAGAATCCCACATCGAAATCGGTGACGCTGCGGGCGCCGACATTGTCGATGGTGACGTGGATGTACACATTCTGGAAGTTGCGCTCCACCAAGACCTCGCGGGCCTTCAGGTCGGTGATGGCCGAGATACCGTTGATGGTCTTGTCGATAGTGTCGTTGTAGACATAGTCGTCGTTGGGCATGTTGACAAAGGCAGTCATGCTCATCGTACCCATCGAGGCACGCACACGGTGGTGGAATGTGTAGTTAAAGTATTCGAACGATTGCAACTCGCGACCCAACAGTTCGACGAAGTTCACCGTCTCGGTATAGGTCACGTTGCCGTTGTATACATAGGTCACTTCGCACTGCGACACCGGCGCCTGGCCATAGTTACGCAGTCGTGTCGTCACCGTGATAGAGTCGCCAGCCACAATGCGGTCTGTCGGCGACAAGAAGCTGACCATGGCCATATCGTTGTCCAGAGGACTCAGGATGAAGT
Organism: Bacteroidales bacterium; assembly: GCA_024681475.1. GTDB lineage: Bacteria > Bacteroidota > Bacteroidia > Bacteroidales > P3 > Colimorpha. The sequence continues at coordinate 13,142 of JAILAT010000022.1, forward strand.
CCATGCAAGTGGTGTCGTTCTCCAGATAGATATCCATATTCACCGTCGTATAGGCGCAAATCTGGAATGTGTCGGGGAAGTCGCTCCTCACGATGAACGGATCACTGAAGGAGTACATTGCCGTTTCGTTGGGAGCCAAGCCCGTCTCGGATATGAAGGTTCCCGTCTTGGCCAAGAAGGCTCCATAGGGACGGTATGCCAATGAGACCTCATAGATAGTGTCGAGACCAAAGTTTTTGATAATAACATGCGGGTTGAGCGTCTGACCGAACTGCGGATGGAGAGGATATGTCAGAGCTACGACGCCCACGTCGACATTACGGCGAGCCTTGCCGACGACAAAGTTGTCGATGGCCACACCGTCGCATGGGTCGCTGCCCGGGCGGGCATGGTAGACAAAGCGGAACTGCACCAGCTGCTGGAAGTCGCCACTGACGAGGCTCGTGGGGAACACATAATGGACATAGGTGTATCCCGGCGAGGTACCCGTCCAGCCTTCGCCGCTGTTGTACCACAACGTGTCGTTGGCCGAACCCATAGTCTGCCATTTGCCCTGATAGTCGTAGAATTCCATTGTCAACGTATGGCCTTCGGCAATATCTGAAGCCATCCAGAACTCTATTGTGTCAGGACGTATCTGCGAGATGTTGATCTTCGGCGTGTAGAGGAAACTCAGGTTGCCCTTGTTGCCAGGCATGACGAAGCCCGTCAAGTTGGTGGCCCACACACACGAGTCGCTCATCGCGGTCATAATGTTGGGCTTGTTGGGCACGCCACGCTGGAAGAGGTTGGTGCCATATGCATTGTAGCCACGAGGAGCATACCAGATATCCTTGGTTTCGAAATAGTCGACAAGTCTCAGCGTGATGGTGTCGAAGAGGTGATACTCATACCAGATGGTATCGTTTTCGGGGATGGTGTCGCCTGCTGTCTCAGCCACAAGCTTCACAGTCGTCGTTCCAAATTTGAAGGGACGGTCGGGCAGCGCCACTTCGACGCTGTGGCCAGGCTGCAGATCACCGGTCCAGTTGATGACGCCTCGGGCCGAATGGTCGGTGGGATCACCATCGATGAGGGTATACGATATTGATGCCTCGGTGATGGGTGTAGCACCTTTGTTCGAGATCATGAATGTGACCGGCACATTAGCGGAATCCAGTATTGGGCTACGCGGTGCGACGATACGCGTGGCAGCGATGTCAACCAGTGGCGGCACATCCTCGATGTAGAGCAGATAGTCGTGTGCACATCCGAACTCGATGGCATCTTCACCGTTAGGACCCTTGGGCTCTATGCCGGCCTGCTGCAAGATTATACGCATACGCATATAGCCTAGCGCAATGGAGTCGGGAAGTGTGAAGAGGAACTTCTCCGGGTTGCGCGAACGGACGGTGTCGCCATAGACGAGCTCTGTCCAGTTGTACTGGTAATCATCGCCCAGATAGAAGGTTCCGTCACGGTCGTAGTCGATATACACCGACAGGTAGCCCGAAGTATTGTAGTCACTGTAGTCATCACTGTTGGCCACCTCGATAATCATCGTATCCTGCGTACCCTTTATCATGTGGAGCACCGGAACTGCCGGGTTGGTATAGTTGGCGAAGTTGATATAGTCGTGACCAATCTCAGGCAGCAGGTTGTCCAGCGAGCTGTAGGCCACATGGACAATGTCGAGACCCATCGTATTGGCGATGTTAGGCAGCTGATAGGCTTGTTCGGTCAGGGCCGTGAACTGGTAGATGTTACGCAAGGTATCGTTCAGACGCACCTGCTCGTTGGCGAGGTCAGTCCATGTACGCAGTTTATAGTTCTGACCCCATGCGGGGATGTTCATCAGCGAATCGAAGCGGTAGACGTAGACCTGGTCGGGCTGAATCGTCGCCGGACACACCTCGTGGACCTCCTGCAACAGCTGATTCTGTTGGCTGAAGAGCTGGTAGACGACAGGAATGTTGGAGATGGGCGCGGTACCGTAGTTGATGATACCCACCTTCACCGAATCTTGCGACATGTAAACCATGTGCGGCAACGGTTCCTCGATACTCACAATAGCAGCGTCAGGATTCACACGTGGATTCAGATACACATGAGCCTGAGAATAGTAGCTCGTACAGCCCGTGGTGCTCACACAGCTCAAGAAATACACAGAGTCGTGGAAATATTGCGGTGTCTCCCACCATGTAGAAGCATTGTAATTGTTCGGAGCATGGAATGGCTCTGCCAGCGAGTCGCGATACCAGCGTATCGGTCTGTGGATCTGTGCACCCGTAGGCGGCACATCGGTATGGCTGGCGAAGATGGTATCCCACGTAGCATACGGGATGTGCAAATCGGGAGCCACAGGACTGCTGGGCGTGTATTTCGAGGTTACGTTCACATTGCTCGTCGTGTCGTTGTTGGGCTTCTGGTCCCACTGGTAGGTGACGTTGGCACGGCAGCGCACCTGGATATCCTTGGCGATGCTCGTAGGATAGAGATTGAAGGTATTGTTGAAGGTCATTGTCACCGAGGCCAATGGCTCGATCTCAGAAGGCAGTGTCTGCGTCTCGGTGAACGATATGGGTAGCGTCGGGACCGTCACACCTGCAGTGTTCAGAGTAGCCTGGAAGCCTAACTGCACAGGATAGGTGGTCGGCACAGCGTGCATACCCGTGTTGGTCAGCGTGATACTCACCACAGTATTGTGCAGACGGCAGCCGTCGCCCGATTCCACTACCAAGTTACTGGCCTGGAGGTTCCAGCGCATATTGATGAAGACGGGAACTATCAGCGTGTTGTTGGCTGGAATAGAATCGTTGGCCATCGGGAAGTGGATGATGATATTGTGTGTGTCTATTGCACCCATGGGTACCACAATCCACGTGGAGTCAATCACCTCCGACTGTGGCTGCATCTCGGCAATGTGCATCATTTGCGACGAAGTGTTGGTATTGCCCGTGCCGTCGAGCTCGGCCCACCACGTCAGGTTCGACTCGGTAGAGGTTCCATCGTTGAACAGACGCACCACAATCTTCATCGAGTCACCTTCGATCACAGTGGACACGCCCAACTCAGGCTCGTAGACGTCGGTCACGGCGATGTTGTGGATGCTACGGGCATATTCGTGGGCACCCATCGTGGGGCTAGGAATCTGCGGACGTGTCGTGCCGTCGATATCCTTAGGCACAGCGGTATTGTATTGTGCCAGCTCGCAGAACGAACCTATCGAAAGGTGCAGGTCGTCGGGGCTCACATAGTAGGCAGGCATATTGTACGAGTTGGCGTCTTGGCTGTTCTGCTGACGCAGCTCTTCGAAGGTGGGCAGTTCAACGCCACCCCAGTATGCCAGTCGCGTAGGAGAGTTGGAGTAGTAGTTGTTGTAATTCGAAGTGGTGATGTTGGCGGCCAACTGGGCATAGTAGGCATAGCCCTTGCTCTGGTTGGTGAAAACATTGTTCATCACATAGGCACCTGTTCCGCTACCACGCACCGTGAAGGCGCACGTCGTAGGCATGTTGAGGCCGACGTTCACATTGCAGGTGTTGTAGTATACGTTGATGTACTCACAGGTATCCAGCCAGATACCTGCCGACACGATACCGGCAGTATTCGTACCGACGCATGCCGTCATATTGTTGTATACCGTGCTTCGCAACGCGTTGCTGGAGCTTACGCGAGCCAGATGGATGCCCTGTTTGCCACCATTACGCTGGTCTGACAGCACCACATTGTTGGCCTCCAAAGTCAGCGGACCGTTGTGCTCGGCCACAAAGATACCCGTCAGGGCACGGCTGGAGATGTTGACACCGGAACGCACATTGTTGCCAGTGATATATACCTCGTCGAGCTTGCGCAGATAGACACCCATGCTCCAGAAGTTGGTCACATGGCTGTTGGTCAAGAACAAGCCATACGACGAACCCAGCACGGGGACCATGCTGCGCACTCCGTAGTAGCCGCTGTCGATCCAGCACGAATCGAAATACAGGTAGTGTACATTCTCACCCACTATCACGCAGGAAGAGTTGACGTGATTGACGGTTCCTTTCACGCGCACCACGGCATTCTCAAAGTGGATATTCTCCACATTGGCCAGATTGATGACGTTGGAGTAGTTGCCCGAGGCGTTGGCATAGAAAGACATATTTTTGAAGGTGACGAACCTGGCGCCGTCGATATTGATCACATAGTTGTTGGCCTGTACTGGCTGGTAGCGTAGCATCACATCGGAAGCATTGCCGCTGGCCGAGCGGAAGGTCACGGTGTTCAGCGCCGACGCTCCGCGCACACTGCCAAGTTGTATCTGCTCATTGTAGATTCCGTTCTGCACCTCGAACACCACAGCGCCGTCCACACCGGCATGATACAGCGTGTCGATGGCGGTGGTGAAGTTGGCATAGTCGCCCGTGGCACCGATGGTGTAGGTACCCGTGCAGAAGCTGACATTGATGGTGCTGTGGATGGTGTCGTTGGTATGGATGGTATCGTCGGAAACAATCACCACTGCCGTCAACTGGTGACGACCTGGCGTGAACGACGGAGTAGCCACGGTGATGGTGCTCGTAGCCTGCGGTGCCAGCGTCGTGGTGCCCGAATAGGTACCCATCGTGGTGTCGACCCAGTAGTTGATAGTGTAGTTGCTTGCCGGCGAACCGCCCAGGTTGGTGATAGTCACATCCAGGTTGTTGTTGCCGCACGACGAGAAGCTCACGGTGTCCCAGCCTGCGGGCCACTGGAGGGCAAGGTCACAAGCAGGACGGTTCTCCACAGCCACATAGATAGGTGTCGTCGGGCCTTCGCAGTTCGGGTCGTCGAAGCCGAAGAGGATGTCGGGACGGTTGGGGGAACGCGAACCGTTGGCAGTAGTGTTGCTCAGGTCGTTGTTGTTGTCGTTCTTGTAAAGCACCGTGTTGGCGCCGCCATTCGTGTAACGCGTACGGGCGCCCTGAGTGATGGCAGCAGGAAGCGCATGGGTCACCTGAACCACAATGTTCGACACGCCATCCCACACAAAGGGTGTCTGGAAGTTATGTGTAATCCAGCCCTTGCTGGCGTTACTGATAGTCAGCGAATTCTGGGTGCTGCGTGCGGTCACGGGCAGCCAGTTGCCGTTGGAAGTAAAGGTGGCCTTGGAGGTAGTATCCATCGACACGGTGAAGTAGTCGAAAGTCATAGTGCCAGCAGGGGCCATGATAGTGTCCAGATAGAACGACACCGAGTTGATGACACCGGCGCTGTGGCCAGCCTCGATCAGTTGCGATGCCAGGTACAGATACTGCTCCCTGACGTATTTCTTGTTGGGGTTATATGGCGAGGGGAAGGCAGTGGCACCAGTCATAGTTGCCAATGTACCCACGTGCGTAGGACGGTTCACCGTACCCAAAGCCGACACATAGAAGGTGTCGTCGCCATATAAATAATTGGTTTCATATATATTTATTGTGTCAAGCACATTCATGTTGCGGTCGTACCACACCAGCGAATCGGCAATCACGGCAGCGTTGGAAGTCAGTATGGCGCGTTGGCCGTACTGCACTGTGTCGTAGTGGTTCACGCTCACCACTCCAGGCTGATACGACGATTCAACCTGCTGTCTCACCGTGTCGTTGAACAGGGTCACATCGTTGTTCTGGTGGTCCACCAGCACCTCGACGTTGAAAGTCTGTGTACCGCTGGTGACGGTGAAATCGATAGGCAGTGAGAAGGTATGAATCGTCTGGCCATGTGCCGGGATGGGCGACAGCACATCGGAACACACCAGTGTGCCATTCAGTTTCAGGCGAGCCGTCACGGTGTCGGACTGCACCATACCGTGGTTGTAGATTGTCACCGTAATGGGCTCCACGCCGACACCGCAGCCCGAGGGAATAGCCAGGCTGTCGAGCTCAAGGTCGACCTGAGGCTGTGAGGCGATGTGGATGGTCACTGTCGTGTAGTCGCTCTCGCAGCCATTGTCGGTGAAGCGCACCACGTTGCTGTTGGGAGTACCCATCGTCATCATGTGCGATGCGTCGGCTGTCTGCCAGAACTGCTGTGTGTTGGAGGGTGTCTGCGAGGCGTTGGTAGGCCATCCTTTGCGGATCACGCCAGTGCTAGTCTGCTCCAGTGTGATGCCGCTGCCAGCCCATACCCACGTGGGCACCTGCTGGTTGGTCCACTGCGTCAGGTTGGTGATATTGTTGAAAGCCACAGCGTCGACAAGGCCATGGCCGTCGCGATACAACACTGCAAAGTGGATGTTGCCATAGTTCTGATTGTTGCCGGCCACGGCGATGTTGGTACCGATGGTCTTGGTCGAGTCCACTGTATTCATGCCCGTTCGCCACTGCACCACCAGCATCTGGTGAGGCTCTATGGTCACATTGGGCATCACAAAGGTCTTGTTAAATGCGCTGGTGCTGCTGACCAGTTGCATCGTGTCGCCGAGCAGGTTGACAGGGCCGTCGCCCACGTTCATCAGCTCCACGGCCACCGTACCGCCGCTGCTAGTGGCGTTCATCCACGTGGGCATCGGGTAGGTCACACCGTCGCCATTGTTGCGCAGCTGCACCTCGCTGATTTTCACCAGACCCAAGGAACGGCGCTGACGGATGTAGAAGGTGGTGTCGCTATAGAGGATACCCGTGGTGTATGTGTTGCCTCTGAAGAATGGAATCGTCGACGTGGGAGCGTCATACCAGTATACCGTCGACGAGTCGGCACGGCTGCTGTTGTAGACGTTGTTGCGCCAGGTCTGCACGCCGTTGCTCACTGCCACGGTGGCTTGAGTGCTGTAGCCCACCGTCATGTTCACGGCATTGGGTGCCGGGAAATGATAGTTCGATGTCACCGTGAAGCCGGTGGTGTCGTTGGCGGGGTTCGGGTCGATGGTCGAGGTCAGCCAGAAATAGAACTGGTAGGTCGAGTCGAGCAATCCGTTCACAGGGAACTGCAGTGTCGCCGTGGTGGCGAAATGGATGGTGTCGTTGGCAGGAATAGTTCTGTTGATCGACACGTTGCCCGACAAGCCGCCCACCATCACGCCGGGCGTCGTGGTGCGCGAATAGGTCAACGTCAAGTTCTGTGTACCAGGGGTGAAAGCGTTCACGCCCGAGTTCTTGATCACCAGCTCAATGCTGGCGCTAGCGGTGCCGTCGCAGTATTCTGCGTCGGGGCTCAGCATGTCGATAATCTCAAAGTCGTAAGGCAGCGACGAGAATTCGAAGCCGCCCACACAGGGCGACGTGGCGTCGCGCTGCGTGCCGAAGATATCGTCGGTCACCTCAGCAATCGGCATAGCGTGGTTCTTCACATTTTGGCTGTAGGAACGCAAGTCGGTCACTGTGGAGTTCAAGAAGGCGGGGTTCACATTCTGCGACGAGTTGTCCTGAGGATACTGTGCCAGCCAGGTGCTCATCGTCATGCAGTTCACTCCGTTGTATTTGTTCAGTACGGGTCCATTGCTGTAATAAATATTGTAACCGATATAGTTGGTGGCACCCGAGGTGGGTATGTAGTTGAATGCAAAGTTCGACGTGTCCACGCACGCCACGATGTTGTTGTAGAACTGGCTGTTCAAAATCTCGCTGCCGCCGAAGGTGGCTGCGGCGATACCGCCACGGCTAGGAGCCATCAGTTTCACGCTGTTGAACACCACCTTGGCATATTCGGCGTTGATGATGTTGAGGGGCGTGGTAAGCATGTTCGAGGTACCGTCGTCATCCGAGATCAGGAAGTTGTTGGCCACAATGGCGTAGCCCGACGAGGAGCCGATAAGGCCCGTGGCACCCAGACAGCTGGCACCGCTGGTGACATACACCAGGTTGCGCGTGATCTTCGATGCTCCGTGGCAATCCTGTATCAGGATGACATAGCTGGAGTTGGCATACACGTCGTTGAACGTGTTGCTGTCCACCGTCACCCCAATCTGGTTACGGACAATCACACCGTTTGTACCTTGTGTGTTGAAGGTATTGCCTTGAATCTTACTGCCGTGAGCCAAGTTGTCGATAGCAGGACCCACCAGACTGATGCCCGCCGTACCTCTGTTGAAGGTACATCCACGCACCACCAGGGAGTCGCAGCCGCCCGAATACAACAGCGCAGGGCTATACATTTGGTTGACGGTAGCGGCACCGCCGACGTGCGACTCTGTGAATTCACAGTTGTCGAAAATACAGCCCGTCGAGGCGATACCCAATCTGACATGATAGGTAGCCGCCATACCACCGTTGTTGGTCACAAAACGTATCCTGTTGAAGCGTATATGGTTGGACTGCTGCAGGTTCACCAGCTGCGGGGTGACGATATTGCCGCCCTCGGGAGTGAACTGCACTGTCAGCTGGGTGGGATGCTCGGGCTCGAAAGTGACGACATTGGTAGCCGAGGTGCCCGATATGGCAGGCCATGTGGTGGGATAATAGGTTCCCGCCGCCAGTTTCACCGTCAAAGGTCCGTTCACACCGCACTGGCTCAGTGCATACAGGCAGTTCTCCAACGAATTATAGGTGTATCCTGCACCCTGGCCCACGGTGATGGTGCCCGACATCGGGCCAGCGCAAGCAATGAAGCGCGTCCACAGCGTGTCGTTGTAAGGCTCGTGGTCACGATAGTTGTTGCCTTGGAAGGTGACAGAGTCGTCTACCCAAGCCAACATCTCATGGTAGCCCGTCGTGTAGGTCTGCGTCGTGTTCACTGTCACGTTAATGGTGGAATAGGCTGCCAACGTGCCAGTCCAGTCATAGTATTGCGAAGCGCCGCCGTCAATCTTATAATAGATACGAACCGCATTGATGGGCTGTGCGCCATAGTTCTTCAAGGTCAGCACCACGTTGTTGTTGCCCGTGGCATTGGCGGGGGTTGAATCGTTGGGATTGACGAAACCGCTGATACCGCAGTCATACATCAGAGGAGCGTTTCCCCACTGGCGCATCTGGAGTGCAGGACGCTTGTTGGCATATTGGCCGCTAGCAAACAGCTGGTTGGTAGCGCTGCTCGCGAAGGGGCTGACGTCGCCCGAGTTTGCAGGATAGCTGGAGACCACCGATCCTGTATGAGTTCCCACGCCATGCTGACGGATAGAAAAGGCTGGAGGGTCGCCATGCTGGGAGTTCAACTCGCGGACTGTCACCAAGATATTCTTGCCTGCATAGAAAAATGTATCTTGAAGGTTGATGATTCCCACAGTACCGTTATTCTGCGTGATGACCAACGCCGAGTCGTACACAACCTTCTGCCAGTCAGGATAGTAGGGTACTGAATTTTCGGTACTCACCACCCCGTAGCTACTTGGGATATTGGTCATCTGAATGCTGAAACGGTCGCGGTAGTTGTTGTTCGCGTTACTTGCCGCCGTGTAGCGCAACTGTGTGATGGCACCGGGGCGATAGCCCAACGATGCAAGATATGCGCTATCATAGATAAACTGGCTCTTATGTATTCCATAGTTCGGGAAAGGATACGCATTCTCTGCCGATGTTGAAGGCATCATGACGAAGTTGTCGTAGCCACGGACACACTTGAACGACATCCAGGCCGACTCGTCGGTGGGGAATGTCACCGTGTTGAAGTTCAGCGTCGCATCGCGAGCCACCAGGTGCCAGTGCACCAGTGTGTCGAAGCCGCAGAAGGGGATGTATCCGCGATACACACCAGAAGAATTGTTGCCCGACACAAGCGTCATCGTCGTGCGCTGATAGGGTTGGTTCGTGCCCAACTGGTAGACCAGATACACAGAGTCCGGATGCATACCCACTGTCACAGCCGTACCTATCTCTGCCTCAACGCGTACCGCACGGCTATGGGGATAATTCTCAAGTTCCGGATAGGAGCGCATCGTCAGCGTGGGCAGCGTCATAGGCCACTGGCTGCATTTCACCTGAATATTGTCCAGATACCAGCCTTTTGTCGTTGTTCCCGATGCGGTGCGCGGCTTCAGCACAAAACGCACCTGCAACTTTCTGTTGGCCTGACTTGTGGCACCCAACACGTTGTTCAGATTGAAACGCTCACGCTTCCACATCGTGTTGGAGGCATTAGCCCCCGTCCACGAATCATAGCTGTGGTCCGAGAACGACGGGTTGCCGGCGAAGTCGCTACTACCGCCACCCCACGACATATCGTAGGCTTGCACGCCGTCCAACGTCAACCAGGAATCCGAGCCAACACGCTTCACCTGGATGATACCTACTTCTTGCGGCGACTGGCATTCATTCGGGACAACCGTGTTGATGTGCATAAATTCCAGGAAGAACTGGCTATATGCAGGGTTGTCCGACAGGTCTATCGTGTCCGTCGTTACGACACACTCCTCGTTCGTGTGGCTCATTTTCAGAGCTCGAGAGCCAGCCGAGAAAACTGATGTTTGCGGCGCAGCGGTACCCGAATTCACCGTGTAGCCAAACTGCTCTCCGCTCTGCTCAAATCCTTGCGTATACCTCGTGACAATCTGGGCACCAACAGGCACTGTCGTACCCAAAAACGCAAAAATCAGCGTCAGAAGAAATACTCTTTTTTTCATTTTATAATTATTATATTTTATTTGTTTACAAGTATATATACACTCAAAAACGGCTTACACGAAGCCCTTTTTGCGTTCATTATTAACAGACAAAAATACACAATTTTTGCAACATCTCTCATATTTCCCTCACTTTTTTTTGTTTTTTCTCCAGAATCTACTCCTTGTAATCTCATTTCCAAATTGTTGTAGCAAAATCGGCAGTAATAAATCCCGATCGTCAAAACACACTTTCCATGCACGCAAAAATCACGCTGGGCATCTTTGTTTGTCCTTATGTCGCTTCAGAGAGCAAAAAAGTTGCAAAAAAAATGTTAATTATTCATAACAGAACCTCTATCAGACTAACAGCCATGCACTTGCAATCATCAAAAAAACAAAAAAAAATCGTCTCGTTGAGACGATTTTTTCAGGTTCTATCACGCAAAATCTCAACGATTGCGTTGGCGCAACATTTCGTAGAAGAAGATGCCGGCGGCGACAGAGACATTGAGCGACTGTACCTCGCCACGCATCGGCAACTTGGCGCGGCAGTCGGTCATTTTCAGCAGTTCAGGCGAGATACCGGTGTCCTCAGAACCCATGACAAGCAGCGTGGGCACTGTAAAATCGACCTCCACATAGTCTGTGGCGCCCTTCTCACTGGCAGCCACAACCTGGAGGCCCGACTGGCGGGCGTAGTTCACCACAGTCTTCATGTTGCTTTCACGGCAGATGGGCACACGCAGCAGGGCACCCGAGGAACTTTTGATGGCATCCTCGCTGATTTGTGCGCTGCCGTGGTCGGGCACCACAACGGCATCGACCCCTGCACACTCGGCTGTGCGGACAATGGCGCCGACGTTGCGCACATCGGTCAAGTGATCCAGCAACACGACAAAGGGAACCTTTTCTTGCTCCAACAGCCTGTTGAGCAGCTCCATAAAGTCATGAAACCGGATGGGGGAAATGGTCGCCACAACACCCTGATGGTTGCTGTCCGTCATGCGGTCCAGCTTCTCTGCCGGCACATACTGGAAGGGCAGCCCTTTGTCACGTATCTTGGCACGTAGCTCCTGCATCAACGAGCCATCCAGACCGCTCTGTATCAATATTTTGTCTATCTGCTGATCCGAATCGATGGCCTCCATCACGGGTCGCAGTCCGCAGACCAGCTGCTGCTTCGAGCGCGGCGCCTTGCCTGCTCCACGGGAGCCTTCGCCACTATTGAAATCCGTTCTATGTTTCACGTGAAACGGCTGGTTATCACGTCCTTTCTGATTGCTCTTTTTTTGTATCATGAGAAAACATTATTACCCTATCGACATTTCACGACCTCACACATTCACGCCGTCTTTCAGCGTTATCTGCCTGTCGCTCATCTCTGCAAGTGTCTGGTTGTGCGTCACAATCACAAAAGTCTGGCCATACTTTTCGCGCAACTCAAAGAAAAGACGGTGCAACTCCTCGGCATGATGCGAATCGAGGTTGCCCGACGGCTCGTCGGCGAAGACTACAGCCGGGCGATTGATGAGAGCCCGTGCTACTGCCACACGCTGCTGCTCGCCACCAGAGAGTTCTGACGGCTTATGTCCGGCACGCTGACTGACATGCAGAAAATCCATGATTTCCAGCGCTTCGCCGCGCACCTCGTCGAGGTTACGGCCTCCTATCAAGGCTGGCATACAGACATTCTCCAAGGCTGTGAATTCGGGCAGCAGATTGTGGAACTGGAACACGAAACCGATATTGCGATTGCGGAAACGCGACAATTCCTTCTGTGACAGCTTCGTAATGTCAGTGTCCTTGATCAGCACGGTGCCACGGTCGGCGCGGTCCAATGTTCCCATTATCTGCAACAGCGTGGTCTTGCCTGCACCCGAGGCGCCCACGATGGAGACTATTTCCCCATCGCCGACCTCCAAATTGATGTCTTTCAGCACCTCCAGGGTGCCATACGACTTGTATAGATGCTCAACTTTTATCATCTTTGTGTTACGTTAGCGTCACACCTGTTTGCCTTTCAGGAACACCTGCTCCACCTTGTTCTCACCGTAGGCGTAGGGCATATATTCATATGTCGGTATCGGTTTGGTGATGAAGAAGTTGGCCTGTTTTCCACGGCAGATGCTGCCCAGCTTGTCGCTCACGCCCATAGCGTAGGCCGTGTTGAGCGTGGTGGCGTTGATGGCCTCTTCGGGGAGCATACGGTAGTTGACGCAAGCCATGGAGAGGATGAGCTGCATATTGCCCGACGGCGACGAGCCCGGATTGTAGTCCGACGCCATGGCCACAGGCAGGCCGGCATCCATCATCTGACGCACGGGAGCATGGCGCATATTGAGAAAGAATGCGGCGCCGGGCAGCACCGTGGGCATCGTCTCCGAGCCCAGCAGGGCCGCAATTTCCGCCTCGCCGGTATATTCCAGATGGTCACAGCTCAACGCATTGTATTTCACGGCAGTCTGTATGCCTCCCGAGCAGGCCATCTCATTGGCGTGGATCTTGCCACGCAGGCCATGGCGCGCACCGGCCTCGAGCATACGTTCGGTGTCCTCCACCGTGAAGAAGCCCTCGTCACAGAACACGTCGATATAGTCTGCCAGACCTTCAGCTGCTGCCTGGGGTATCATCTCGTCGATGACAAGGTCGACAAACTTCTCCTGGCAGCCGCGGTATTCCATGGGGATGCCATGGGCACCAAGCAACGTGGCCTTGATGGTCATCGGCGACGCCTCCTTGAGACGCTGCACCACGCGCAGCATCTTCAGCTCGGCCTCGGTGGTCATGCCGTAGCCCGACTTAATCTCCACAGCGCCGGTGCCAAAGTCCTTCATCATCTCCAGACGCTGATAGGCGTCTTCGAAAAGCTGGTCCTCCGTGGCCTCCTGCACACGTTTGGCAGAATTGAGGATACCGCCGCCGCGCTTGGCAATCTCGTCGTAGGAGAGTCCGCGGATTTTATCGATGTATTCTATCTCGCGGCTTCCGGCATAGACCATGTGGGTATGCGAGTCGCAGAAGGTGGGGAACACCATACGTCCACGGGCGTCGACCTCCTGGTCGAAAGTCTGCTCGCCGAGGTTGTCCATAGGACCAAAATCAGCGATAACGCCATCTTCCACAATCAGATAGGCATCCTTCACGGTGCCCAGCGAGGCCATATCCTTTCCGCACACGCGAAGACGTGCCTGCTCTTCCACTTGTACCAGTTCTTTGATATTTTTGATTAACAGTCTCATATTTTGTTTTTTAGATTTGTCACAATGGTAGGACCTATTGGCCCTATCAGACCCTTTCTTATCAGTACAGGTCTATCGTTTGCTGGTCGCCTACGGTCTTGATTTTGCCCAGATGCTGGTAGGCCAGCTGAGTGGCTTCGCGACCTCGTGGGGTGCGCATCAGATAGCCTTCCTGGATAAGGTAGGGCTCGTAGACCTCTTCGATGGTGCCCGCCTCCTCGCCCACCGCCGTGGCGATGGTGTTGAGACCCACAGGGCCACCTTTGAACTTGTCGATAATGGTGCCCAGGATGCGCAAGTCCATTTCGTCCAATCCGTTGCGGTCCACATTGAGTGCCTGCAGCGCATAGCGGGCGATGTCGAGAGTGATGGTGCCGTCGCCCTTCACCTGCGCAAAGTCGCGCACACGACGCAGCAGCAGGTTGGCGATACGGGGGGTGCCGCGGCTACGCCGCGCTATCTCCATGGCCGACTCGCTGGTAATCTTCACATTGAGCAGCCCTGCCGAACGGTTCACTATCTTCGTAAGCGTCTCAGCATCATAGTATTCCAGTCGGAACGAGATGCCGAAGCGAGCCCTGAGGGGTGCCGTAAGCATACCCGACCGTGTGGTGGCGCCGATAAGGGTGAACGGTTTCAGGTTCAGCTGCACGCTGCGCGCTGCCGGACCCGACTCAATCATGATGTCGATGCGGTAGTCCTCCATGGCGGAGTAGAGATATTCCTCCACAATGGGCGACAGACGGTGTATCTCGTCGATGAAGAGTACGTCATGTTCGCCGAGGCTGGTGAGCAGTCCCGCCAGGTCGCCGGGCTTGTCGAGCACAGGCCCCGACGTCATCTTCATGCCCACACCCAGCTCGTTGGCGATGATGTGCGACAGCGTCGTCTTGCCCAAGCCCGGAGGGCCCGAGAGGAGCACATGGTCCAGCGAGTCGTGGCGCTCCTTGGCGGCACGCACGAAGATACGCAAGTTGTCGAGCACCTGCTGCTGTCCCGCAAAAGAGTCGAACTCCGTGGGGCGCAAAGCGCGTTCCACCTCGCGTTCACGGGCGTTCTGGCTGTGTCCTGTAGCGTCTAAATTATCGTTCATAATCTTTCTATCTTTTTTCAGCAACAACGAAGCGTCACATCATCCTAAACCACAACAACATACATATTCCCCAATGCATTATAGCCTCATTGTTTTGAATTGCAAATATACACTTTTTTTTCGACATAGCCGACCTGCCAACAGAAAACCTGGGGCAGAAAAAACCTTCTCATACCCATATTATCAACAACGCCATCATTCTATGACAACATATCCAACTAGGAAAACCGAATTATCCGCAGGTTGTGAACGGAGGTTGCCGCCAACAAGATTAGTGCCGTAATGAAGAGTTTAGAATGGCTACAATATTTTAATCTCTGCCGTTCCATAAATAATGACATTAAAGCCATAAATATCATTTTATTAATACATGGGCTCCAACCTCCCCGACAATGGATAATTGGAGAACACAGAATAACGCTCTATTACCGGTTCCCATTCACGATATATTAAGTATGGTAATGGCTCTGAATTATAGCAATCACAATGGGTGTCATTTTTGATATAGCCTTTCATTATACAATCCCAGTCAATTTCATGAAACAACTCATGGGATTCGCTCCACTGCTTCACCATTTTCTTTAAATGAGCCTTACTGACTCCTTGTTCACGAAGATAATCAAAAAGAATCTTTATGTCGCTTTCCCTGTAGCCAGACACTCTAATCCATACCTCTTCTCTTAATCGGATATAATATGAAGAGCTAGGATACAGCCTTAAAAAATAATGAGGTCTTGATCTTTTGTTCAAGTTCACTTTATATAATTGAATCTTATACGTATTGTAAAGAGTATCCCCAATGTACATGCCGGCATTTAACGCTATCGGGGGAGTGCACTCGTAGTAATAGTTGTCATATATGGAATCAACTCCATTGACAACAGTGGAAGACCCCTTAACAGACAAAAGTTCGTCGTTGAAAACGCTTAAGAACAAAAACGCCTTTAAATCATTTTCCTGCTCTTGACCTTTGCATACGCCTGTAATAAGAGCGATAAAGACAATGAAACTGACAGTGTATCTCTTAAAATTCATTAGGGTCGGTTTTTTTATATTTTTCGGGTTGCATAATAAATCTTTCATATGCGAATGAAAAACGGGATGAACATTCATTATATTGTGTTTTTGCATAACTTGAATTTTAAAGAAAATTAATTCAGGCCGTCATTGACAGGTTGTCTTGATAATCTTTTTTCTGTCACTCATCGACTGGACAGTGATCCGAATAGTCAATGACATAATTTTTGCTTATGGCAATATTTTTTACAGGAATTGAGTATATCTTATCATCATATTTCAATCGAAAAGTTAAGGTCGTCACCAGTTCCTCAATATACGGGGTGAAATCTACAACATAATAATTGAGTATCGTTTTTATTGGAGGATGTATAAAAAGAGATGATTGGACAGAAATTCGATAGCTTTTGCCCGGAGCAATTGAAATAATAAAAGAGTCTTTTGATGTAACTGCAAGTGCATCTCTATTATGCCCTGCTAAATAAAATATATATGATAATTCCATCTTAGTGAGGTCCAAATCAATTGTGTCAGACGAATTGTTTTCAATTTTGTAATATCCATATATTGTAGGACCATCTGACAACTCTTCAACAATAAACATTGTTGGACACACATGGATGATATCCTGAATAACCACACTGTCTTCCAGAACCACAAATTGCCCAAAAGCACTATTGTTACATAAATAGAATGTAAAATAAAAGCTTAGTAATAGAACTCTCTTTATTTGTTTCATTTTCTAATTAAATGAATTAAGATAATTGTCTATGGCTTTTTTAAAACCTTCACTTGTCCCCTCCCAAGAATGATGATTTTTTTGTGCATTAATCGCACTGTCCTCAAGATCTTTCCGTTTATTTGCCTGATAATCAGAATATTTTTTATAACCTAACTTCCTCGCTTTGTTAATATGGTCATTCTCATGAACAAAACAGCTAATAATCTCATCGGCATTGTCACATAATTTGGTGTTCAAATTCCCATACAAATATACTTCTATGCGAATAATAGTATTGCCTTTAGAATCACATCCAACAACAGTCTGCATACCACCTGTTAGGGATTCTTTTTTTTCATTTGGACAAGCAGAAAGTGTCAAATTAGTAGGGTTGTAATGTTGAAACACCCGTAATTGAGCCTTGTTGGACATTCCTTGCTTGCACGCAACAGAAAATGACCATGATAGTTCATGGGCATCGTTATGATTCACTTTGCCATTAACATCCTTTTTCAATGTTTTCCATACATTTTCTGGTATGATTCTGACATTGTGCGTTTCTGCATTGTCGCATCCCAGATATTTCCCATCCTTTAAAAGTAGTCGTCAATCTCCATTCCGTCAGGGTCCACCATTTTCAGCGGGTTCCAGGCGCAGTAGGCGTAGGGACTTATTGATGGGTATTTGTCGGCCATGGGGTCGACGCTCAGCCAGAGGGTCGTGAGGGTGTTTTCGAGATATCTTGCACCGAAGTAAAAGTACCCCGTTTCGGGGTCTAACTCCTTGCCCGTGAAATCCAGCTGCCAGAATTGGCTGTTTTTGTGGTTATATGTCACGCCCGTTGTCGTCATATTACATCTTCGTAGCCTTGATGATATGATAACGATAAAATCCTCGTTCTAGTATGTTCCGTCGCTGCATTTTCTTCTTGAAACCAAGATATCCCAGCCTCAGTCATCTGAATTCGGGATTGAAAATCCCCATCCTCCATTGCGGCGGATTGCAAATCCGCCGCAACTATAACCAAGGAACATCCGCGCCGTCATGGTCTGGTATTTAAGCACTAGTGATTGGGGTTCTGCCGCACCTATCTAATATTAATAAAGTCATTTCTTACGTCCATCCCCAATTGCTATTTTAATGGTATGTTTTAATAATGTTGTTATTATAAGACTCTAATAATCCGATCATAAAGACATACGTGAATTTCGGTACAACACTTGCAAAATCACGGAGATTCCCTTGTAAATCCACAGAATTCTTCTCCCCACATTTAACATAAACCCATGTATGTATTATTGAAAGTTCATCAGAATAATATACACTATCTAATTCTGTAATAACATCTTCAATTAATGCTGATAAATCCGTTTGAATCCACATCGGCTTCGTTAATTCCCAGTATTTTCCTTTACTTGATGAGTAAGCAATCAATGAAGTCGACCACCATTCATTATTGTTTCTGTATAAATACATATTTATTGCAATCGGCGCACCCTTCTCCTCATATCGTCGTAAAACATAATGACAAAACAAGAAAGTATCTGGATTATGCAGATAATCTAAAACATTGGCATATGGATATTCGTTAAGAAACCATATAGTAACATTGTCATCTTGGTACTTTTTCTGAGCATTTAATGAAAAAAAAGTATTTAACAAGAAAAATAACAATAAATATTTCTTCATATACTATTGGTTTTTTAATGGATTTCACTAGACCTTCCTTGTCTTATCTCTTTGGTTGCAAAACAATATTTCCCCCTAAAGATATCCCTACATCTATTTTCAAACTCCGATGTTAATCTATCATTCTCTCTACCATGTACATTTTGAGAATGGTAAAAAGCGTGACCTCCTATCTCATGTAATATCGCTATTGATTGATGAGCCTCTGTCTGGGGGTGATTTTTTACTACACCATCTTTTTTTAATAGTGGACGTTTACTAATATATACATCAGCCGTGTTGTTACTATGATGCACCGTCATTCCATGAGCGAATTCCTGTCCAAGAGTAGTTGTACGTTCTGTGGTTTTAATAACCTCGTTATTATCAAAAACATGAACCATGACTATATAGTTATTTTCACACAACGTTTTGTAGTGATCAATAATCTCATTTTGTGTTTCGGAATAACTATAACCACTATTTTTTTCTGTATAATACATCTTCATGGTTTCCTCATCATATGAGAATGGAATATTTTCTTCTTTCCTATCAAACTCGGACAAAAAGGCCTCTTTCTGAACAACCCACGCTTCTTTTGAAAGTATAATAGTATCACCACTCGGATCTATCAGCTTAATTGGATTCCAAGCACAATATACATAGGGAGAGCGGTTTGGATATCTATCAGCGTATTGGTCTACGGAAAGGAACGAGGTCATTCTTTTGCTTTCGAGATATCTTGCGTCGAAGTAGGAGTACCCCGTTTCGGGGTCGCGTTCTTTGCCCGTGAAATCCAGCTGCCAGAATTGGCTGTTTTTGTGGTTGTATGTCACGCCCGTCGTCGTCATTTTACATCTTCGTTGCCTTGATAAATTGATAACGGATTTTTGCCAGTTCTAGTATGCGCAGCAGTTACATTCCCCCAAAGCATACCCTCACCGGCCTCAGTCATCTGAATTCGGGATTGAAAATCCCTATACTTCATTGCGGCGGATTGCAAATCCGCCGCAACTAATACCAAGGAACATCTGCGCCGTCAGGATATTGTTCCTTTTTCTACTTAGTGTTTTGCTTCTAACTGTTGTTTTGGGCTTCATTTATTATCAATACCCATAATAATTTATCAATCGAACTTTATTTTGGAAATACTCAATATTCCATTGAGGAATACTATCATCCCCCATTTCTTCCATTTCCCATATAAAACCATCATAGTTCCCCATAACTATCATATGACTTAAATATGAAAACGTTGCAATGTCTTTTGTCGGTGTCATGAAAGAAGGAATGGTGCCGGCAAGTTGAACATAGTATCCAGAAATCAAACAGCATCCTTTCAGTTCATCATATACAAACGGCTTTTCAGAGTATCTCGCACGGCAAGTGACCGTGTCGCCACAACCTTCTTTAAACCACATTACGAGAATCTCTTTAACATTTTCGCTTTTAATATGAATACTATCGACATCATGACTTAATGATAAAACATGAATTGTTTCTCGCAAAATGGTTGAATCATTAAACTCAAAAATTCGCAAACCATAATTAACACGCTCCCACCTGTCTGTTGTCGTCTTTTTTATCTCATATTTATTACAAAATACCACTTGGGACTGAAGAGATAATGGGAAAAATATTATCAATATTAAAATTATCTTCATGATTTATTCTAGTAAGGTATGTATCGTTTTTCCTTAGTGTAATAAATATTCAGGCTTGGCACTGATGTATGTTTAATAACATCATATATTTTTCTTATTTGACCAGCCATTACCAAATCACTATCACTTGGATCGGGGGTCAAAGGATGACTGTGATTTATTTCTCTAATAGTATATCCATATTGCAATCGTCCATTCCATAAACACGATTGACTGGGTTCGGATGAAACAATTCGGACAGAACCATCTTCCCTGATTCTCGTATATGGTTTTAAATGCGCTGTGGAGACAAAATTCAATCCTCTGTCTCCTGCTACGCCACATTTAATATGAGAAACTTCAATCCCTTGATTTTGTACCACATTTGCAAAAAAGACAAAAAGGTTCTCCCCATTATCATCTCCACGCACCTGAAATGCATCATATGTTCCAACTTGATCTCTGTAGGAATAACTTCTTCTTATATGAGATTCTATAGTTCCATATTTGAACTCAATAGAATTACCTTCTCCCTCTATACGTTCTCCGTTTTCATTTACTCGATAAAAAGCATCTTTTGTCTTATCTTTAATGTGATTGACGACCTCCCCGTTTTCATTTATTTCCCATATATCCTCCCCATTCGGGTCAACCAGCTTCAGGGGATTCCAGGCGCAGTAGGCGTAGGGGGAGATGGAGGGGTATTTGTCGGCCATCGGGTCGACGCTCAGCCAGAGGGTCAATGGGGTGTGGTCCAGGTATCGGGCGCCGAAGTAGCTGTAGCCTGTTTCGGGGTCTAACTCCTTGCCCGTGAAGTCCGACCACCAAAAACAGCACCCATTTTGGGGGTTATATGTCACGCCCGTTGTCGTCATTTTACATCTTCGTTGCATTGATATTTTGATAACGCGATTTTGCCCGTTCTAGTATGCACTGCAGTTACTATTCCCCAAAATGCACAACCTACTCTGTCTCAGCTATCCGAATACATGATTGAAAATCCCTATACTCCATTGCGGCTGAATGAAATTCCGCTACAACCAAGGAACATCCGTGCCGTTAGAAAGAAAGAGTTTTCTTGCCATGGGTAGTGTAGAGTTACTTGCAGAGTGCAAGGGTGTAGGTATTATCCCGTTATGGAATAAAGGATAATGTTTCTCACATCCTCTATAATGAGAGTGTGCGTTTTACAAATGGGTATCCACGACATATAACCTTGTTTCAGTGGTATCAAACATACAAAAAACAATGTAGCGAGGGTCGTCAAGAGAGGGCTTTATACAAAATGAGTAATAACCACATCCTAATGTATTAATCTTTTTCATCTCTTCGGACAACGTCTGGGTTCTGGTTGTTCCACAAAAATTAAAAATAACATCGCTGATTTCTGAATTTGAATCAATGGGTAAAAGTTGCCAATCTTGTTTTACCCACGATGTGTTATTAGCATACAGGGAATTGTGTGTCGGCATCGTTTTTTTGTTATTTTCGAACTTATATGTTTCACAAACATACCATTCTCCGATAGATTCACTACTGGCCTGCTTTTTTTCAATAAACTTTCCCATATTTTCCCCCATAATCTCTGTTGTTTTATCACTGTAAATAAAATCTCGGTTACACGAAATCATGATAATACAACTTAAAAAAAACAAAATATATCTCATAGATAATTTCTCCTACCTATATTTAATGCAAAACAGTGCCTGTATTGTATGTATATATATCAAACGGTGTACCTTTACCAGCCACTTTCTTTCCGATTTTTGTGGCAAAATTACGCCACCTGCTCCCATTTGGGTTCTGTTCAAAACCATAGTTATCCAGAAATCCATCGGGACGTCCCAATAGAACCTCACCAGTTGATTTGTCTAATAGAGTCAGCTTGATATTTCCATAAACAAGTCCTGTGTTCGGATTGGGATCTCTAAGACCTGCAAAATTTATATACTTACTACTCCCCTCTCCTTCTTCAAATGCTCCTGTTGTAACAGGAAACAAATCTATTTTTGCAGCATCAACATACAACGGTTCTCCATTCCCATTTCTATACCAATCGTTTGCCTCCGAAAGTGTTAGTATCCCATCCCAGTCAGGACGTTCTGATAAAGAGGTTGCATGATTGAAGAATTTATTGAATGCTTCGCTATTGCAAAAAGTTAGTAATTCTGTAAAAGTCGCCCTGGAATTAACCGCTTCTAAATGGGACATACCCTGTTCGAAACGGTCCTTGTCCATAATGATAGGTTCTCCTTGCAATCCTAGATCGTCAGTCCCAAGAAAATTCCCATCTAAATCATACACAGGATTAATTTCTTCTCCCTCTGGGTCCACCAGCTTCAAAGGATTCCAGGCGCAATAGGCGTAGGGGGAGATGGAGGGGTATTTGTCTGCCATCGGGTCGACGCTGAGCCAGAGGGTCAATGGGGCGTGGTCGAGGTATCTGGCGCCGAAGTAACTGTAGCCTGTTTCCTCGTCGCGTTCCTTGCCCGTGAAATCCATCTGCCAGAAATGGCCGTTTTTGTGGTTGTATGTCACGCCCGTTGCCGTCATTATGCATCTTCGTTGCCGAAATTTTTGCCTCTTCTATACCTTGATGATATGATAACGAGATTTTGCCCATTCTAGTATGCGTAGCAGTTAATATTCCCCCAAAGTGCACAACCCACTCTGTCTCAGCCAACCGAATACGGTATTGAAAACACCTATACTCTATTGCGGCGGAATGCAATTCCGCCGCAATAGAGTATAGGGTTTTTCAATCATGAGCAAAGATGTCTATGGTCTTACTTCTTGTCCATGCTCGTGTTTTTTTCTGTTAGAACGGGAAGCACACCGTCAGAACATCCGAGCCGTCAGAATCCGTGCTGCCAGATTAGTCTCCAAATAAATACTGTGCCAAATTAGAACTTTCGCTAAAAATGCTAAAACACCACAATACCATCGATAATACAAAATGAGAACGTCCATACCAAAACAGAGACCCTTCTTTCGAGAAGAAAGAAAAAATAAGAAACCCTAACAAATAATGGCATCCAATGGGGAATGAAAAAAAAACAACTGCTATAAGTGTTGCTGATTCCTGTTCTTGCACGCTTCCAATATTGGGAATTAGATTAATCGCTAATAGTGGCCCATATGCCAATATTAGCGCAGAACAATACTTCAATATTTTTTTCATAATCTGTGATAAAACGTTACTTATTCTATAAAAGGCAATAACATAAAATAGCAAACGGGACCTTGAGAACCAAGCAAAAACAACCAAATGACCACTGCCATAAAAAAATGAGCTCTTGCATATTTTAGATAGGGCTTAGCTTGTCTGAAAAAAGACATAAATCCGCCTATCAACATGAGAAGAATGTGCAAAATAAATAGGGAGATAATGATATAACTCCAAACACTATCACTAAATAAGAATCGATCAAATATATTAAATAGAAAAAAACATACAATTGAACAAATCAGAATAGGACCGTATGCAAATATTGTCACAAAGAAAAAAGAGAGTTCGTTTTTCATCTTCATATGTCTCAATGGTTAGATATTTCAAACAGAGAGTCCCACCCATGATCAGCATTCTTACCTTTATATATTGTGACATTGAACATAGTGATTGGGTCAATTGCGGTATGTCGCCAATCAAGCCATTTTGTTTTTTTCCAACCGGAATAAGAATGGCTTAATACCATGTTAATCAATTTGCAATCATTCACTATTATGTCATTATTATCCACTATCGCCGCTAATTTATCATGGAGTTTAAATACTACACCTGCTTTAATATGGGGTGCTGCCACTCCATCCACTGCCGCATACAAATCTGTATGGGCGGCAATAGGGTATGCTCCTGACGAACTATAACCTGGATTTATGTTAATTCCATCTTTCGTTCCTTCTGGCTTGTAATACACAACATAATCGCTTTGGTTGGATACGGTCGGGAAGAGCCTCTGTCCTCCATTGGCAACTACAGTGTTCCAATCTTCATCAGAAATATGTATGCCTTCCCCATACACAGATAGGGATTGTCCCATAGCAGAGGCCATCATATGTGTCATCCCCTGCCAAAAATATTTTTCATCCATTACAATTGCCTCCCCTGAAAATCCCAGATTGTCTGTTCCAAGTAATTTACCCTCCTTGCTGAAGACTGGATTTATTTCTTCTCCCTCCGGATCCACCAGCTTCAGCGGGTTCCAGGCGCAGTAGGCGTAGGGGGAAATGGAGGGGTATTTGTCTGCCATCGGGTCGACGCTGAGCCAGAGGGTCAACGGGGTGTGGTCGAGGTATCTGGCGCCGAAGTAACTGTAGCCTGTCTCGGGGTCGCGCTCTTTGCCCGTGAAATCCAGCTGCCAGAAATGGCCGTTTTTGTGGTTGTATGTCACGCCCGTTGTCGTCATATTACATCTTCGTTGCCTTGATAATTTGATAACGGGATTTTCTTCGGCCTAGTATGTTCCATCGCTGCTTTTTCTCCATGAAACCATGATGTTCCCGCCTCAAATACCCGACTTCGGGATTGAAAATCCCTATACTTCATTGCGGCGGATTGCAAATCCGCCGCAACTAGGGAACATCCGCACCGTCAGGCATAGCCTCTAGAAAAGCACCTTTTAATCCATATGGACATACTCCCCAAGAACAAGTTGCTATGCTGTAAGGATCAGGTATATAGTTTGTCGAGAGCCCCATTTTATAATACGACAGGTCTCCAATTCCCCATCCAACATCAACTTCAATAATGTATTCTTTGTTTGTAATCCAATCCGACTTGGGGTGATAATACTTTGACGAATCCAAACATACACTCAAATAATTGCATGACATAATGTACTGTTCATTAAACTCTTCATAAAACTCCTTGCAAACATTTATCATCATGACAGTATCCACTGTCATTCGATAAATGTTATAATTACGAATTCCTCTAACAGTTAGTATTGGTTCGTCTCCTTCTATTTTAATTCGAGCAATGGCAGGTGCCCCCGAGTATTGTTGTGCACGAGAAATAGTCAATAATAGGATAAAAAATAATAGTATTGTTGTCTTCTTATTCATATTATAAGTATTATTGCAACGGAAATGATGCATAAGCATCCGATGGTCTGATATGTTCCAAAATGCTTGCAAAACGTTGAATTTGTAATTATAACGCAAGTAGAACTATTATATTGTGTTTTTGCATAACTTGAATTTTAAAGAAAATTAATTCAGGCCGTCATTGACAGGTTGTCCTGATAATCATTATATTAAAATACAACACTTTATAACCTTAACAAGAACAAAATATAGTTTCTGGCACAATAAACCCACCGCAACTACGTTGTAGATATAAAAATAATATTAAGGAATGAAATCTGTTATTGTAGGTACCGACTTTTCCAATGGCTCGTATGTGGCGCTCGACATTGCCGTCGACATCGCCAACAAACTCCAGACGGGCATTAAGTTGATGTGGGTGAAGAAAAACAAACGTCTGCTATCCAGTGAGCAGAGCGACCTCAACGAGAAGCTGGCTGTGGACAAGCTGGAGCAGCTGTGTGCGCAGCGGCAAGAGCGGATGCTACACGGCAAGATAGAATGGATGGAGAAGAACGGCAAGGTGGCTTCGGCGCTGGCCGAGGAGGCTCGCAGCGAGGAGGCGCCCATGATTGTCATCGGCACCAACGGTGCCTCTGGCTTCGAGAAATACTGGATGGGCAGCACCGCCGTACGCATTGTGCAGGAGGCTCCCTGCCCCACCCTCACCATCCGTGAAGGCTTCAACTTCCACAAAGCCCTAGAACACATAGTGGTGCCCATCCGTGTCAACGCCAACTCGCGCCAGAAGGTGCCGCCTTCAGCACAGATGGCCAAGATCTTCGGTTCCACGGTGCATATCCTCGGTCTGCTGGAGACAGCACAGGATGCGCTCACATTGCGTACCTACCTCAAGCAGGTGGAGGAATATTTCGCCAAGGAGGAGATTTCCTACACGGTGTGCGGACGACGCTATGAGAACTACACCCAGACGGTGCTCGACTACTGTGCCAGCATCAATGCCGACCTTGTGGTCATCAACACCGAGCAGGACCGCCTGATGGCACGTATGTTCCTCGGAACCAACGCACAGCAGATGGTCCACAAGTCACAGATTCCTGTACTCTGCATACACCCCGAAGACATTGGAGACATCGCCCGATAACCGCGTCATTGTCGTGGGTGCCGGTGCCGCCGGCATGATGGCCGCATTGCAGGCCGCCGAACGAGGCCGCCACGTCGTGCTGCTCGAAAAAATGGAGCAGCCCGGCCGCAAATTGCGCATCACCGGCAAAGGCCGCTGCAACCTCACCAATACGGCGCCACTCAAAGAGTTCCTTACGCATGTGGGCTCCGAGCCACGCTTCATGCGCAACAGCTGCGCCCAGTTTTTCAACACCGACCTGATGGATTTCTTCGAACAGCATGGCGTGCCGCTGGTTGTGGAACGGGGCAACCGCGTTTTTCCCCAAAGCGGCAAGTCGCTGGATATCTTCCTGGCGCTCGTCGAGGCCCTCGAGAAGAGCCCCCAAGTGGAGATCCACAAGAACGCCACCGTCGCGAGCCTCATCATTGAAGACGGCGCGACAGAGGCACCACATGTGGCTGGTGTACGTCTGCAAAACGGCATGGTACTGCGCGCGAGCCATGTACTGCTCACCACAGGCGGAAAGAGCTATCCTTCAACAGGTTCCACTGGCGACGGTTATGCTTTGGCCGAGCAGGCGGGCCACACCGTCGTGTCCCCCGTGCCAGCGCTGGTGCCGCTACTCACCGATATCGAAATCCCCAGAGAAACCGTGAACTTCGCCCTGCGTAACGTGCGTCTCACCATGACCCTCGAGAGCGGCAAAAAGCTCAGCGAGCACTTCGGCGAGATGTACTTCACCGAGGATGGTATCGGAGGCCCTATTGTGCTCTCCGTCAGCCGCTACGTCACGCGTCCGCTGCACGACGGCACGCACATCATGGCACACCTCGACCTGAAGCCGGCCATCGACGTCAACACCCTCGACCATAGGCTGCAGAACGACTTCGACCAAAACGGCACACGCCTCTTCCACGACGCCCTGCGGCTCTGGATGCCCGCCGAATTCATCCCTTTGGCACTCAGACAGCTACATATAGAATACTACAAGCGCCTCAACCAGATCAACGGTGCCGAACGCAAGCGGCTGCTGCGCTTCCTGAAAGATTTCACATTTCCCGTCACCGCCACGGCAGGCTTCGACGAAGCTGTGGTCACACAAGGTGGCGTAGCCCTCAACGAGGTGGACCCCAAGACGATGGAATCGAAGAAGATGCCTGGCCTTTTCATTGCCGGCGAACTGCTGGACCTCGACGCCGACACCGGCGGCTACAACCTGCAGCTGGCCTTCACCACGGCAGTGGCGGCAGGTCGTCATGTATAATTTCCCCAACGACAGCACATCATGGCCAAGACGCAAGAGATAGGCAAACAAGGCGAAGACATCGCCCGACAATATCTTCTGGACCATGACTATGAAATCGTCGAGACCAACTGGCGTATGGGCCATCTGGAAGCCGACATCATTGCCTACAAGGATCACCGCCTCGTCTTTGTGGAGGTCAAGACACGCAAAAATGTCACCTACGGCTCGCCCGAAGAGTTTGTGGACCACAAAAAACAGAAAGCCTATATCAAATTGGCCAATGCCTACGTACTGAAATACAACCGCATGGAGGAGGTGCAATTCGACATCATCGGCATCCTCTACAACAACGAAGGCCACGAGTTGATACATCTGCCCGCAGCCTACACCACGCTGGGTTGACCACTACGACCCGAACTCCTCGAGACGGATAGTAGCCTCTTCCCACTGCTCCATCTTAGCAGCCAACGTATCTTTTAATTGCTGGTATTCAGCATAGAAATTCGCGTCGCCCGACACGCCCGATGCCAATAGCGACTCCTTGTCGGCCAGCAGCGACTCCAGCTGTTCAATCTCCTGTTCTACAGTCTGCACGGCATTGCGCAGCTTGCGCAGCTCACGCTCACGTTCCTTTGACTGCTGGTAGTTCAGCTTGTTCTGCGAGATGGGGGCCTCCGTCTTGGCGGAAGAGCTCTTGTCTTTGGTCTCCAGCTGACTGAGGTTCTGCAGCTTGCGGGCCTCGAGAAATTCAAAGATATCGCCCTTGAACTCGTGCACCTGCCCGTCGCGGAACTCGAAAAGCGAGTCGGTGAGACCCTGCAGGAAGTCGCGGTCGTGCGACACCACAATGAGGGTTCCCGTGTATTGCAACAGCGCATTCTTCAGGATGTCCTTGGAGTCCATGTCCAAGTGGTTGGTGGGCTCGTCGAGCACCAGCAGGTTGAAGGTCGACAGCAGCAGTTTGGCCAGCGCCAGTCGTGCTTTTTCGCCACCCGAAAGTACCTTCACCTTCTTCTCGATATCATCGCTGTCGAAGAGGAAGGAGCCGAGAATGTTGCGTATCTTTGGACGCATATCGCCAGTGGCGATGTCGTCGATTGTTTGAAAAACAGTCTTGTCGCCATCAAGCATAGCAGCCTGGTTCTGCGCGTAATAGCCTATCTGCACCTGATGGCCGATGCGGAACTCGCCGGTGTAGTCCTTCAACTCGCCGACGATGATTTTGGCCAGCGTCGATTTGCCCTCGCCATTGCGGCCCACGAATGCCAGACGGGCGCCCTTGGTGATCAGGAAGTCGACATTGTCGAACACTTGATTGTCACCATAGGCCTTGCCCAGCTGTTTGGCTTCGAGAACAATCTTGCCGCTATGCGGCGCAGGCTGGAACTGGAAATGGATATTTTCCGTGGAGACCTCGTCGACGGCCACCATCTCCATGCGTTCGAGCATCTTCACACGGCTCTGAACCTGCTTGGCCTTGGTGGCCTTGTAGCGGAAACGCTCGATAAAAGCCTCTATCTGAGCCACCTGACGCTGTTGGTTGGTGAGCTGGGCCATCTGGCTTGCGCGGCGTTCCTGCATCTGTACCACATACTCCGAGTAGGGCATCCTGTAGTCGTAGATGCGTCCGGCGGTGATTTCGATGGTACGAGTGGTGATATTGTCAAGGAATGTGCGGTCATGCGAGACGAGGACGATGGCGCCGGTGTACGACGACAGGTAGTTCTCAAGCCACTGGATAGACTCAATATCAAGGTGATTGGTAGGCTCGTCGAGCAGCAGGAAGTCAGGATGTTTGAGCAGCAGCTTGGCAAGCTCGACACGCATCTGCCATCCGCCGCTGAACTCTGCCACGGGGCGCTGGAAGTCGTTGTGGCGGAAGCCCAGGCCCAGCAATATCTTCTCGGCCATCTCCTGGCGGTTGTTGCCACCCAGCAGCACGATTTGTTCGGTGACGTCATGATGGCGCGCCAACAGCCTCTCGTAGTCGGCGCTCTCATAGTCGGTGCGCTGGGCTATCTGGTCGGTCAGTTCGGCTTGCAGCCGCTCCAGTTCGTCGATTTGTTCAAAGGCGGTCATCGTCTCCTGAAGCACAGTACCTTTGCCTTCAGGCACCATCTCCTGAGGCAGGTAGCCCACCGTCTGTGCCGATGCAATGACAAGGGTGCCCGACTCGGGTTCCTGACGATGGCAAAGAATCTTGAGGAGCGTGGACTTGCCGGCGCCGTTTTTGCCCACGAGGCCTATGCGGTCGCGGTCGACGATATTGAAGGTGACACCGTCGAAGAGGTTGGTGCCGGTGAACTGGACAGAGAGATTATTGAGCGAAATCATATAGTCTGGGCGGCAAAGTGGTGATGGTCAACAAAAAAGGGCGAACTCCACAAGAATTCGCCCTATGTCTATGAATATTATTCTACTCTAGAAAGGTTCAAGCGAAACGACTTACTGAAGAATGAACTCGACGGGGAGCATGAACTCGGAACGTACGGCTCTACCACCCTGCTTGCCAGGTTTCCACTTGGGCATACCTTTGACGACACGCAGAGCCTCAGCACCGCAGCCACCACCGATGTCGCGTTTGATGACGGCGCGCGAGATGGAACCGTCCTTCTCGACGACGAAATTGATGTAGCATACTCCGGAGATATTGTTGTCGCGGGCGATGTCAGGGTACTTCAGGTTATCATGCAGATATTTGTAGAGAGCGTCGGTACCGCCGGGGTACTCAGGCTCCTGCTCCACGAACACGAAGATCTCTTCCTCCTGGCCGAGGTCCTCCTCCTGAGGAGCCTCGATTTTCACCTCTTCCTGAGCCTTGTTGGCATCGTCGCTGGCGTCCACAATACCCAACTCGTGAGTCAGTTCGGCATCGTTCTCAACCACCTCAACTTCGGTGACCACTTCAGGTTCGGGAGTTTCAGGTTCGGGTTCGGGTTCGGGCTGATCCTCCTCGGTGTTGAAGACTTCCTCCTCAATCTCAGTGAAGCCCAAATTCATAGCGGGGCCGCTGTCCTTCTTGTCAGTGCTGCGAATATTGAAAGCGACCAAAACGAGGCTCAAAATAAGCACCGCACCTATTTCCCCGAAGATAAATTTCTTATTTTCGAGGTCAGCTTTGGGAGATTTTTTTGCTTCCATATCTTTAATTTTTAATTATTTATTCACGTTTTAATGTTCAAAAAAGGCATTCATTTCACACTGCTAAAATACTAAACTTTTTTGACTTGGCAACAAAAAAATGTCTTTTTTTTCAAAAAAATAAAAAATGAGCAACTTTTGCAAAAAAAACAGCACCATATTAATAAAAATATGTATCTTTGTTTTTTAACACGGATATAAAAAAAATATATAAGATAATGGAAAACAGCAAATTGTTCGCCGAATTTCCGCCCGTATCGACGGAAAAATGGGAAGAAGTGATTAACAAAGACCTCAAAGGGGCCGATTACGAGAAGAAACTGGTGTGGAAAACCATCGAGGGCTTCAAGGTCAAACCGTACTACCGTGCCGAGGACCTCGCCACGCTGGACTATCTGGACACCAACCCCGCGCAGTATCCCTATACGCGTGGCAAACAAGTGGCCAGCAACGTATGGGACATCCGCCAAGATGTGCGCGAAAAAGACCCCGCCAAGGCGAACGCCTTTGCCCTCGACGCCGTGAAACGCGGCGCCACGGCGCTGGGCTTCTGCACCAAAGAGGTGAATGACGAGGCCGCCATGGAGACACTGCTGAAAGACATCCACATCAGCGCTGTACGCATCCATTTCAACTGCTCGCCCGACTTCATGAAAACAATGCAACTCTTTGTGGCAGTGGCACGTAAACGCGGCTTCGACACCCAGGAGCTGGAGGGCAGTATCAACTGCGATATCTTCAAACGTGCGCTGATGCACGGCGAATTCAAGGGCGGCATCGACGCTCAACTCGACGAGCTGGTGGCTCTCATCAACTACGCCAAGGAGAATCTGCCCAAATTCCGCGTGCTGACAGTCAACGGTAGTGCCCTGCAGAACGCTGGCGCCACGAGCGTACAGGAGCTGGGCTTCACCCTCGCCGCCGCCAACGACCTGATGGCCCGACTGACCGACAAGGGACTGGACGCTACATTGATAGCCAAAAACATGGTATTCAACTTCGCCACCGGCGGCAACTACTTTATGGAAATGGCCAAAATCCGCGCCGCCCGCATGACATGGAGCAATATTGTGAAACAATACAACCCCACATGCGACTGCGCCTACAAGGTGTTCATCAACGCCACCTCGTCGGAGTGGAACAAATCGGTGTTCGACCCTTATGTCAATATGCTGCGCACCACTACGGAGACCATGAGCGCCGCCATCGCCGGTGCCGACTCCATCTCGACGGCACCTTTCGACATCACCTTCAAGGAGGCCGACGACTTCAGCTACCGCATAGCCCGCAACCAGCAGATTCTGCTGAAAGAGGAGTCCTATCTCGACAAGATTGTCGACCCGGCAGCCGGCAGCTACTACATTGAGAACCTCACCAACTCGATAGCCCAATACGCATGGGAAGCCTTCCTCGCCATCGAGGAGAAGGGCGGTATGGTGAAGGCCATCGAGGCCAACTACGTGCAGGACGAGATTGCCAAGACCGCTCAGCAGCGCGACATGGACATCGCCACCCGCCGCACCACCATCCTGGGCACCAACCAGTATCCCAACCTGACGGAGAGCATGAGCGCCAAGATTGAGAAGAATGGCAAATGCTGCTGTTGCTGTGCCGAAGGCGGTGCCTTCAAGACGCTGAAACCCTACCGCGGTGCAGAACCCTTCGAGGCTCTGCGTCTGGCCACCGAGCATTCGGGCAAGAAACCGCGTGTATTCCTTCTGACCTACGGCAACCTGGCCATGCGTCGCGCCCGCAGCGGCTTCGCCACCAACTTCTTCGGCGTGGCAGGCTACGAGATTATGGACAACAACGGCTTCGCCAATGTGGAGGAAGGTGTGAAGGCTGCATTGGAGGCCAAGGCCGACATTGTTGTGCTCTGCTCGTCGGACGACGAATATGCCGAAATCACCGAAGCAGCCTGCAAGGGACTGAAGGGCAAGGTGAAGAGCATCGTCCTGGCCGGATTCCCCAAAGACATGGTGGAGACCTACAAAGGCTACGGCATCGACGAATTCATCCACGTGAAGACCAACGTGCTGGAGTCGCTGACCGGCTTCCAGAAACTGATGGGCATCATGTAATAGTCCATTCCTCGGCTTTTGACGAATGAGGAGTGAACTAAAAATATAATGAATACAAAAATAGAGACGCGGCCCGCCGCGTCTCTACAATAATGGAGCATGCGCAACAACCGCTACAGGCTGATAGACCGATACATCCTGGGGAAATATGTGAAGACATTTTTCCTCTTTCTGGTGCTTATCATCACGATAGTCATCACCTTCGACGTGTCGGAGAAGCTCGACGACTTTCTGCGCAACCAGGCTCCCGTGAAGGAGATCATCTTCCACTACTACATCAACTTCATTCCCAACTTCTTCATCCTCTACAGCCCGCTATTCATCTTCATCGCAGTCATTTACTTCACGGCCAAGATGGCCTCGAACACCGAGGTTGTGGCCATTCTGGGCAGCGGCATCAACTACACACGCTTCCTGCGGCCCTATCTGCACGGCTCGATTATGCTGGCATTGGCGGTGCTACTGGTGGGTAACTTCGTAATACCCAAGAGCAACGTACACCTCAAAGCCTTCGAGCACCAATACGTGAAGATCTACCAGAAGAGTTTCTACAGCGAGCTGCATTTCCAGTCGAGCCCCGGCGTGCAGGTCTACACACAGAGCTACGACGTGAAAGGACAGTCGGCGCTGAACTTTCATCGCGACAGTTTCGACGAAAACGGCGTGATGACTGAGCGCATCGCCGCCAACCGAATCTCCTACGACTCAGTGACAGGGAAATGGGACGGAACAATAGTGCATGTCCGCACCATCGACGGCGAGCAAGAACATCTGCGCAACATGCGCAAAGCCATGCTCGACCTGGGGCTGACTCCCGAAGACTTCAACCAGGCAGCCAAACAAATCACGACCATGAACAGCATCGAGCTATACCGTCATATCCAACGGGAGAAGATGCGTGGCGCCGGCGCGGTGACTGCGGCGAAGATAGAGCTGTGGCAACGACTCGTCAACCCGCTGGCAATCATAGTCATGACCTTTATCGGCGTCTCCATATCGTCGCGCAAGCGACGCGGTGGCATCGGAATACAGCTGGCCATAGGCATCGCCCTGGCCTTCGGACTCATTGTCTTCATGCGCGTCTGTGTAGTGTTTGCCGAGACAGGCGGCTTGCCGCCGCTGCTGGCAGTGTCGCTGCCGCAAATCCTATTCGGCATCGCGGCCATATATCTGATACGCAGAGCCATGCGTTAAAAAAACAATAGAAAACATGACAATAAAGGAAATTGAGAACCAAATTGTTGGCGAGTTTGCCAACTTTGAGGACTGGATGGACAAATACAGCTACCTCATTGAGCTGGGCCGCGAATGCCCAGCCATCGATCTGGCACACAAGACGGAGAACAACCTTATCAAAGGCTGTCAGAGCAACGTGTGGCTACACTGCGAATACCGTGAAGGACGCCTCTATTTCAGTGCCGACAGCGACGCCGTCATCACCAAAGGCATCATTGCCCTGCTTATCAGAGTATTCAACGGACAGCCCGCCAAAGATATCATGGAGGCCGACCTGGACTTCATCGACACCATAGGCCTGAAGGAGAACCTCTCCCCCACCCGCTCCAACGGTCTGACCTCGATGATTGCGCAGCTGCGCAACTACGCCAAAGCCTATGCGCTGCTGGAAGCCACAGGCAAAGTGCCCGGAGCCGCCGAAGCCTAACAAGAAAAAAAACACAACACCATGGAACCCAACAAAGAAACCATCAACAGCGCTGTCGTCAACTGTCTGCGCAACATCTACGACCCGGAGATACCCGTGAACATCTACGACCTCGGGCTGATATACAAGATAGACATCGACGACGATCTGAATGTCAAGATATTGATGACCATGACCGCTCCCGACTGTCCAGAGGCAGAATTCATGTTCCGCGAAGTGAAAGAGATGGTTGGCTACATCAGCGGCGTGAAAAGTGTGGAGGTGGAGCTCACCTTCGACCCACCCTGGTCGTTCGAGATGTTGAGCGAAGAGACCAAACTGGAACTGGGATTCATGTAGTCCATCACTCTTAAATAATAAGTCTGTAGCATACACCATGACCCTTTTGCAACACCTCATGCCCCGCCAACGCTCCTTTGTGGCCAACGCTGCCAAAGGAGCGCAGTCGGAATCGCCCAGAGCACTGTTCTGGCGGCGTTTCCGCCGCAACAAACCCGCCATGGTCAGCGGGGTGGCTTTGGCGCTGATGGCCATCATGGCCCTGCTGGGGTACCTGATCACACCCGACAGCACACCATGGTGCAACCAGCAATACCTGGAGCTGGCCACCATGAAGCCTGGCAGCCGCATGCGGTTTGCCTACATCGACGATGGCCGCGAGGTGGAGCCCTGCAGCCTGCTGCACAAGATGATCTACGGCAAACCGCTGGAATACAAAGCCATACCCGTCTATTCCGCCCGACAGACAGATAACGCATGGGAACTGGAGACCTACACAGGCTCGGAGCCCAACGACGGCGAGATACTCACCGTTTCCAACACCCAACTGAAAAAGCTGGAACAGCGTACCTTCTGGCTGGGCACCGACAGCTATGGCCGCGACGTGCTGAGCCAGATCATGATCGGCAGCCGCGTGAGTCTGTCGGTAGGACTTATCGCAGTGGCCATAGCCTTGCTTATCGGAATATTACTGGGTTCATTGGCAGCCTATTACGGCGGATGGATAGACAACGTCATCATGTGGTTCATCAATGTGGTGTGGAGCATCCCGACGGTGCTGCTGGTGGTAGCCATCACCTTTGCGCTGGGCAAAGGGTTCTGGCAGGTGTTCATCGCCGTGGGCCTGACGATGTGGGTCGATGTCGCCCGCGTGGTGCGCGGCCAAGTACTGTCAATCAAAGAAAAAGAATACATCGAGGCGACGCGGGCCATGGGATTCCGCACAGGTCGTATCATCCTCAGGCACATACTCCCCAACATTGTAGGTCCCGTCATCGTCATCACTGCATCGAACTTTGCATCGGCAATTTTGCTTGAAGCGGGATTGAGTTTTCTCGGAATTGGCGTTCAACCGCCTATGCCGTCATGGGGCACCATGGTGAAGGAGAACTATGGCCAAATCCTGCTCGATTCGGCCTACCTGGCATTCATCCCAGGCATCGCCATCATGATTACCGTACTAATATTCATGCTGTTAGGCAATGGCGTGCGCGACGCTATGGATGTAAAAAGCAAATGACAGTAATAAAATAAGGAAACCTATTTAATTATTAAAAAACATTAAAATTTGATTTTTTTTCTCCCACCTAAAAAAAAAGTCGTACTTTTGCAAAACCAAATAAAGGAAATCTTTTTTAACAGAAAACAAAGTATTAACCATTTTAAAAATCAAAACAAATGAAAAAAGTATTTTATTTCATGAGCGTTGCCGTTGTGGCTTGCGCTATGCTCGTTGCCTGTGGCAAAGACGAAGAGGTCCCCGAAGGAACTCAGGTTACTTTTGACGGTAAATCTTGGATGGCTACCGACGTTCTCGGAGAGCAGGGTTATGACAACCTGATGTTGATGGGTGCTTTCCAGAACTACGAGTCTGAGACCACTCCTTGGACCCAGGGTTACATTCCTACCACCGTTTCCAGCGTGGAGTTCGCCGATGGCAACCACTATTATTTCTTCTATGTTGAGAACGACAACGACTTCGTCGAGTACAATGGCCAAGAGTTTGCAAGATGGCAGCCCGAGACCTTCACCGAGAGCATCACTGCTATCGACCTGACCGCTCTGACCCTTGACGCTGAGATGAACGGCACGATGTACGACATGAACGAGTACGTCAACAACGACAAGGACGTGACCGCTAAGATGAAGATCACCTGCAACAATGCAAAATGGGAAGATGTCACCGAGGCTAAGGCCATGAAGATGAACAAGAACATGAACCTTTTCCAGAAATAAACCAATAAAAAAAAATACACAATCATGAAAAAAGTATTTAGCGTATTAGCAATTTCGATGGCTGTGATCGCTTTCGCAGCTTGCAACAACAACCCTGAGCCCGAACCCGAGCAGGCTGAAGAGGAAGTTGTAGTTGTTGACGAGACCCCCGCTGAGCCCGTTGAGGCAGTGGCTGAGCCCGTTGAGGATGAGTCCGCAATCGTTGACGCTTCCAACAAGGCCGTGAAAACCGCCCAGGATGTGAAGAAGGCTGCCGACAACACCAAGAAGGCTGCTGAGACCGTTGGCGAGGCTGCCAAGACCGTTAGCGAGGTGACCACCACGCTGGGTTCTGACAAGACCGCTACCACATCGAATGCTTCGAAAAAAATGAAGAAAAACTAATTAAGAATTAGTTAAGAAAAAGAGACTGCCCAGGCAGTCTCTTTTTTTTAGCTGCAAAGTGTTATGAAACAGAGTCAACGACTTCTCGTTCTGGTAATTCTGCTGAGCCTGACGATAGGCCAGGTGGGATGCACCAACAGAGACCCCAAAAAAGCCATCAGGAAGGCCGCCTACGGCTATCTCGATGCCATGGCCAACTATCGTGTCGACGACGCCATGCTGTATTGCACCCGTGAGACACAGGAGAGCGTGATTGTCAAAGCCCGCGAACTGGTTGCCACAGTACAGGAAGGCTATATCGAGTCGGACACTCCCGCCAAGGTGACTATCAAAAAGATAGAGATGACCAGCGACACGACTGCCATCGTCCATTTCCACAAAAAGACACCGCTGAAAAAGCAGGACGGCGAGTTGCAGATGGTGCTGCGCCGCGGCAGCTGGCGCGCCCATGTGGTGCTGCCCAAACGCAAACCCATCAGCACCGACGAGTTTGCGAATCCAAACAATGCTGCAGAACCCGACACGATAATAGAAATCAACGGTCGCGTAGCAATACCTTTGCCGCAGAAGAAAATGGACCGATAAGACAAGGGCCATCAGCCCATCGGCCTATCGCACACGGATGCGCCGCCCAACCTTGAGCGTGGTGGTCTCCTTCATGCCGTTGAGCTGACAGAGCTTTTTCACTGTGGTGTGATGCCGCTTGGCGATACCCGACAAGGTGTCGCCCTTTTTTATTGTATAATACTGGGCTCCAGAATTTTTAGTATCACTTGAAGCAGTGGCGTCCTTAGCGTTGCCCGTCTGGCCGGCGCCCACAGTGACCTTGCCGTCGCGTCGGAGGGTGCGGTAGACGCTGCGATTGATGGACGACGGGGGAATGTCGATGCTGCGATTGACAGGACGGTTCGGGTCGGCCAAGCTGTGGGAAAAAAGCCACTCGTATGTTCTGTTCAGATAGAAAACATAGACCAGCTGGCCATGATTCATGCCCTGCAGACGACTGAATATCAGACGGCTGTCGCCTGTCGGAGCCACAGGGTTCTGGATCAGCGGCGCCGTGGGGCAATGGTCCATGGCATCAACAACGCGCTGCGAGGCGTTGACACTGACGGCACGGTCGGCAGTGCCATGCATAATCCATAGGGGCAACTCGTTGAGGCTGCAATAATCCTTCAGCGTGCCGCCGCCACAGAGCGCCATGGCTGCAGCGAAGCGGTGAGGATAGGTGCCCGCGACATCGATGGTGCCAAAGCCGCCAAGGCTCATTCCGAGGACATAGATACGATTGGTGTCTACATTGTAATGTACTGTGGTCCAGTCGACCAGACGCATCACCTTATCGGGTTTCCATGAGCCACCCGGGTTCTGAGGTGCCAAGACGATAGCGTTGATGCGGAGTCCCATTTCAATGGCGTTGAGCGTGCCGTAGCGGCGCACCTTGTTGAGATCGGAGCCGCAAAGGCTGCTGCCATGCAGGAAGACTACAAGAGGAAGGCGGTCGCCGTCGGAGAGGCTGTCGGGCACCGACACAGCCAGGGAGTCGGCGGCAGCAGATGCTGGCGGGGTGTATATCCAAAAGTTATAAGCGTTTTCCACGGTGCGCCGGAAAGGGGTCATTTCTTGCGCTACCAGCTGATTTACAACAACTAAAAATAATAATGATAGTATTATAATTGTTTTTTTCATGTTGCAAAGATAAGAAAAAAAATGAAAAAGGGACCTTCGTGGCCTACCCTTATGCCAGAGCATAGAGCATCGGTATTTTTTATTTAGTTTAAAAAAAAGCTTTGTAATTAAAAATAATGTGTATTTTTGTAGTTCTAATTGTGGGACCACATCCCTGCCAATGCGGTGAAACACAATTAGATATAGATGTTTAACCCGGTTGGCAGGGCCACAATTTTTAAAAAATAAATGAATTATAAAGATGTAAAACCTCTTGACAACTTCGATTGGGACGAGCTTGAGAGCAACGAACAAAACCAGAAGAAAGAGGAACTTGAAGCCAGATCTGAAGCCTACGAGCGCACCTTCAACCAGTTCACCGAGCAAGAGGTGATCGAGGGTACGATTGTGTCGATCAGCGACCGCGAAGCCGTTGTGAACATTGGTTTCAAATCGGACGGTGTAATCCCCGCTTCTGAGCTGCGTTACAACCCTGATTTGAAGGCTGGCGACAAGATTGACGTGTACGTGGAAAGCCAAGAGGACTCCAATGGCCAGTTGCTGCTTTCGCACAAGAAAGCAAGAATCCTGAAGTCGTGGGAGCGCGTGAACGAGGCTTACGACAACCAGGAGATCATCACTGGTTATGTGAAGAGCCGCACGAAAGGCGGTCTGATTGTCACGGTGTTCGACAACATCGAGGCATTCCTGCCCGGCTCGCAAATCGATGTGAAGCCTATCCGCGACTACGATGTGTTCGTGGACAAGAATATGGAGTTCAAGGTTGTGAAAATCAATCACGAATACAAGAACGTGGTTGTGTCGCACAAAGCTCTTATCGAGGACGAGATCGAGGCTCAGAAGGCCGAGATCATCTCGCACTTGGAGAAGGGTCAGGTGCTGGAAGGCACAGTGAAGAACATCATGAGCTATGGTGTGTTCATCGACCTGGGTGGCGTGGACGGTCTGATCCACATCACCGACCTGAGCTGGGGCCGCATCTCGCACCCCGAGGAGATTGTCCATCTGGACGAGAAGATCAACGTCGTTATCCTGGACTTCGACGAGACCAAGCGTCGTATCGCCCTGGGTCTGAAGCAGCTGACCCCGCACCCGTGGGATGCTCTGGATCCGAACCTGAAGGAAGGCGACCACGTGAAGGGCAAAGTGGTGGTGTTGGCCGACTACGGTGCATTCATCGAGATTGTCCCTGGCGTCGAGGGCTTGATCCACGTGTCGGAGATGAGCTGGAGCCAGCATCTGCGCAGCGCTCAGGACTTCATGAAGGTGGGCGACGAGGTGGAAGCTGTCATTTTGACGCTGAACCGCGAGGAGCGCAAGATGAGCCTGGGTATCAAGCAGCTTATGCCCGATCCTTGGCTGGCTATCGCCGAGAAGTATCCCGTGGGCAGCAAGCACACTGCCACGGTGCGCAACTTCACGAACTTCGGTATCTTTGTAGAGCTTGAAGAAGGTGTTGACGGCTTGATCCACATCAGCGACCTGAGCTGGAGCAAGAAGATCAAACACCCCGCCGAGTTCACGAAGATTGGCGACAAGATTGACGTTGTCGTCCTCGAGGTCGAGGCCGAGAACCGTCGTCTGAGCCTGGGTCACAAACAGCTGGAGGAGAATCCTTGGGATGTGTACGAGAGCATCTTCACGGTGGGCTCGGTGCATCAAGGCACGATTGCCAACATGAACGACAAGGGCGCAACGGTCACGTTGCCCTACGGCGTTGAAGGCTTCGCTCCCAGCCGCCACCTCGAGAAGGCCGACAAGAGCAAGGCCAAGGTTGGCGAGACCCTGGATTTCAAGGTTATCGAGTTCTCGAAAGAGAATAAGAAGATCATCGTTTCGCATACACGCGTCAATCAGGACAGCGTCGAGGGCGACCGTGCCGACGACGAGAAGAGAGAGCGCGCAACGCAAAAGACGGTGAAGAAGATTAACGAGACGCTGGAGCGCACCACCCTGGGCGACCTTGACGTGCTGGCTAATCTGAAAGAAGAGATGGAAAAGAACGCCAACAGCGCTGAATAATTGTTGACGTAATTCCACGCGTCATCCCTGCGATGACGGATAAATGTGCGACGCGGGAGGCTAGCCTCCCGCGTCGCTGTTTTATGGCGGTAAAACCAGGAAAGCTTCAAGCAATGAAAATAGGTGTTTTTCACAGCGTGGGACGTTTCTCTTGGGCTTCTCCGCCGTCCTTGAAACCGTAGTATCACATTATAATACAATAATGTATCAATATTAATAAATAATCAATGCTGTTTTATCAAAAAAAATGTGTATTTTTGCAAAGTCATAATAGTATACTCTTCGGTATGACAAAATGTTAAAAATTATTAAAAAATAGAGTTGCGATGCAACAAAATGAGGGGGTTATGCGTCTAAAGGGCAAATACCGGAAGATATTGACTTAAGACGAATAGTATTATTATCGCCTGGTGGTCGATGAGATATTGAATATGAACAATAAAAAAGAATAAAATGAAAAAAGTTGTAGCATTATTGATGACGGGTCTATTGCTTTGGATTGCCATACCCAAGAGTGTGAATGGACAGAACACGCACTGCAACGGACTGCAGAACCCTATTAATTTCACATTGTACAACAACTCAACGACCGGGCAGTACACCGGAAAAGTGGGCACAAAGCCTAATTCTCCCAGCAACTGCAACACCGGCACGTTAGGTTTGTCGTTGACAACCGATGTACCCAACAACCAGCTGGCAACAGTAACTGACAACGGGTCGAACTATTGCGGTGCTTCATTGAACGGATCAAACCGATTTCGTATCATGAGCAGTACCGAAGGCCCCGGAACCGGTGGCAACCTGGGTAAGGACCCACTGACAAACTATGGTCTGCCCTATTGTCCTCCCGGCTACCAAAAATCGATCCGCGTGGGCAACTGCCAGACGGGTGCCAATGCCGAGGCACTGTACTACACCTTCACGGTGAACAACTACAACGCTCTGGTGTTCATCAACTATGCCATCGTGGCAGAAGCACCTGGTCATGGCGTGAACCAGGACCCCACCTTCATTATACGCGTCACGAAACAGCAAGGCGCCAACAACTGGGTTCCGCTGTCGGACACGCTGTGCTACACAGTGTCAACGACACCCACCTCAACCTCAGGAGGAACTGTGACCATCGGTCAGAACGGATGGCATGCCAACGGCAATGTGTATTATAGAGACTGGAACCAGTGTGTCATCAACCTCTCGAAATACTACACCCAGACGGTGCGCATCGAGGTGATGTTCGGCGACTGCTCGCAGCATGGCCATTATGGCTATGCCTATATGGCTGGCGAATGCCGCCCCATGACACTGAACATCAACGGCTGCGCCGCTGGTGAAGGTACTGCTGTGGCTACCGTCGAAGCCCCTGCCGGCATGTCGGAATACAAATGGTACCGCAGCCGCACCGGCGTGCTGCAAGGCTCGGCACGTGAGACGGAGACAAACTACCAGCTGCTTAGCGGACAGACCAACCAGACGCTGGATGTGACGGTGCAGCATTTTATAACCAACACCAACGACACCTTGCAGCAGAACACATTCAAATGCGAGATGACCTCGTATATGGACCCCAATAAGCCTATCAAATCGAACATCTATACAGAAGTCGGCAACACGAAGCCCACCATCAGTATCGACACGGTGCTCTACTGCGACGGCACCGTGACGCTCACCGACAAGAGTTTCTGCCGCTTCGTCACGACTGACGCCGACAATGTGGATACCACCCTCTCGGTGTGGAAGATATATAGCAGCCCCACTCCCACAGCCCAGACCTACCTGGGCAGCGTGAGTGGCGGCAGGGTGAACTACCAGTTCCCCGATGCCGGCAACTTCAGCGTCAAACTCCGCACCTCGGCCTACGACACCACCTGCTGGAACGAGAAGACCGTGCAGGTGCGAGCCATCAAGTCGCCCACCCCTCGAGTGCGCTTCGAACGCAACGACATCTGCAGCGGCGACACGATTGCACTCTACGACGAGACGCAGGGCCACACGGTGAATCCCGTCACGAATCCCGCCGCCACATGGCACCAGTGGACCATCCATCTTCCCGAGGGCGACACCACGTTCAACTCGCCGACGATGGCCACTCGCTTCAACTTCCTCGAGAACACTGACATCACATTGGTGTCGCGCACCAATATGGCCTTCCTGCTCGACTCGAACCACGACGGCACCATGGACACCCGCTACTGCTTCGCCAGAATCGACACGACAGTACGCGTGGGTCAGTTCCCCGTGCTGACGGTGCACGGCGACACGATCGTGTGCGACGGCGACCAGTCGGACGTGTGGGTCGAAGCCGACCTCCACGGCT
Organism: Bacteroidales bacterium; assembly: GCA_024681475.1. Taxonomy (GTDB): domain Bacteria; phylum Bacteroidota; class Bacteroidia; order Bacteroidales; family P3; genus Colimorpha. The sequence goes on from JAILAT010000022.1 coordinate 55,929, forward strand.
GCCGCTTCGACTGGTACCAGACCCTGTTCGGCGGCACGCCCATCGCTGAGAACAACGCGCATCTGGTGACCAGCATCACGCAAGACAGGAAATTCTACGTCAAGGTGACCAGCTCCAACGGCTGCGAGTCGTGGGACAGCGTCGCTCTGTACCTGGTGAAACCCACCCTGGACGCCAACAAGGACCGCATATGCACTGGCGATTCGGTGAAACTCTGGGCCGGCAAGGCTGCCACCTACGAGTGGACCAGCACGCCTTACGATGCATCGCTCGACAACCAGACCACTAACGACACCATCATCGTTTCGCCTGCCGAGACGACGGTGTACAGCGTCGTGGGTCACGGCACCAACGGCTGCGGCGCCACGCCAAGAACACAGAAGATAACTGTATTCCAATGGCCTATCATGGGCGTCGAACTGACTCCCGACTACATTGACTCCGAAAGCCCCTCGGTGCAGTTCACCGACGTGTCGCAATACGGCACCACGTCGCTCTGGAACTTCGGCAACGGCCACACCTCGACGGTGCGCTCGGTGGTGTACACTTTCTCCGACCTGAGCCAGGACTCGATACTCATCTCACTGACCACCGGCAACGAGCTGGGCTGCACGAACGACACCAGCTTCTGGCTGCCCGTGGGCATCTTCACCGTGTGGTTCCCCAACGCCTTCACCCCGAAACTGGAGAGCAACAACCTCTTCATGCCTTTCACTGTCAACGAGCTGAAGGATTACGAGCTGTACATCTACGACCGTGGCGGCAACCTGGTGTTCATGTCGGTAGACCCGAACGAGGGATGGAACGGCACCTACAAAGGCAAGGACTGTCCGCAGGCCGCCTACGTGTGGAAATGCCAGTATCGCCGTCCCGGCGTGGAACGCATGATGCAACAGAAGGGCACCGTAACACTAATCAGATAGCACATTGAAACCATGGCGCTGGATGGTGACATCACGGCGCCAATAAAAATACAACAGAAAGAAATAATCACAATGATGAAAAGAATAGCAACAATTGTCGCAATGGGAATGATGCTGTGGGCGCTGACGCCCTGGACGGCACAAGGACAGAACACGCACTGCAACGGGCTGCAGAACCCTATTAATTTCACATTGTACAACAACTCAACGACCGGGCAGTACACCGGAAAAGTGGGGACCAAGCTGGAGCAATCCGGCAACTGTCTCACAGGAGCCACAGGACTTTCTCTTACTACCGATGTGCCAAACAACCAACTTGCCACCGTCACCGACGGCGGCGGCTCGTCGTATTGTGGAGCTGCACTCTCTCCCTCGAACCGTTTTCGCATCATGAGCAACACCGAAGGCCCCGGAACAGGCGGCAACTCAGGCAAGGACCCTCTGACAAACTACGCTCTGCCCTATTGCCCCACAGGATTCCAAAAGTCGATCCGCGTAGGCAACTGCCAAACTAGCGGCTATGCCGAAGCATTGTACTACACCTTCACGGTGAACAACTACAACGCATTGGTATTCATCAACTATGCCATTGTGGCACAGGCTCCTGGACATGGTGTGGCAGCAGATCCCCAATTCATCATACGCGTCACGAAACAGCAAGGCACCAACAACTGGGTTCCGCTGTCGGACACGCTGTGCTACACAGTGTCAACGACACCCACCTCAACCTCAGGAGGAACTGTGACCATCGGTCAGGACGGATGGCATGCCAACGGCAATGTGTATTATAGAGACTGGAACCAGTGCGTCATCAACCTCTCGAAATACTACACCCAGACGGTGCGCATCGAGGTGATGTTCGGCGACTGCGAGTGGCAAGGACACTATGGCTACGCCTACGTGGCTGGCGAATGCCGCCCCATGACACTGAACATCAACGGCTGCGCTGCCGGTGAAGGTACTGCTGTGGCTACCGTCGAAGCCCCTGCCGGCATGTCGGAATACAAATGGTACCGCAGCCGCACCGGCGTGCTGCAAGGCTCGGCACGAGAGACGGAGACAAACTACCAACTGCTGAGCGGACAGACCACCCAGACGCTGGATGTGACGGTGCAGCACTTTATCACCAGCACCAACGACACCTTGCAGCAGAACACCTTCAAATGCGAGATGACCTCGTATATGGACCCCAACAAGCCTATCAAATCGAACATCTATACAGAAGTCGGCAACACGAAGCCCACCATCAGCATCGACACAATGCTGTACTGCGACGGCACCGTGACACTCACTGACAAGAGTTTCTGCCGCTTCGTCACGACAGATGCCGACAATGTGGACACATCCCTCTCGGTGTGGAAAATATATGCCACTCCGACACCTGGCGATGCTGCTTTTTTGGGTAGTATACAAGGTGGTACGGTGAACTACCAGTTCCCCGATGCCGGCAACTACTGCGTGAAGTTGCGCACCTCGGCCTACGACACCACCTGCTGGAACGAGAAGACCGTGCAGGTGCGGGCCATCAAGTCGCCCACCCCGCGAGTGCGCTTCGAACGCAACGACATCTGCAGTGGCGACACGATTGCGCTCTACGACGAGACGCAGGGACACACGGTGAATCCCACCACGAATCCCACCGCTACCTGGCACCAGTGGACCATCCATCTTCCTGAAGGCGACACCACCTTCAATACACCGATGATGGCTACACGGTTCAGTTTCACAGAAAGCACCGACATCACGCTGGTGTCGCGCACCAATATGGCCTTCCAGCTCGACTCGAACCACGACGGCACCATGGACACCCGATACTGCTTCGCGCGTCTGGACACGACAGTACGCGTGGGTCAGTTCCCCGTGCTGACGGTGTACGGCGACACGATCGTTTGCAATGGCGACCAGACAGACGTGTGGGTCGAAGCCGACCTCCACGGCTGCCGCTTCGACTGGTACCAGTCGCTGTTCGGCGGTACGCCCATTGCTGAGAACAACTCACACCTTGTCATCAGCATCACACAAGACAGAACCTATTATGTAAAGGTAACCAGCTCCAACGGCTGCGAATCGTGGGACAGCGCGAGAGTCTATATCGTTGACCCCAAGCTGGAGGTTCCCGTAACGGCAGTATGCGACAACACTCCTGTGGTGCTGCACGGCAGCAATGCCTACTCATACACATGGACTGCGATGCCTAACGACCCGTCGCTCGTCGGACAGGAGACAAATCCAGACATTACCGTAACGCCGCACCAGACAACAACATACACCCTTACTGGTCATGGCATGAACAACTGCTCGGCCACCCCGCTGCAACAAACCATCACAGTGTATCCATACCCTGTGCCTGCAGTTCAGTTGACTCCCGACTTCATCGACTCGGAGAAGCCGACCGTCACTTTCCGCGACGTGTCGGAAGGCGCCACCACCTCGCTGTGGGACTTCGGGGGCGGCCACACCTCGACAGAGCGGCAGGTGCGCCACACCTTCACCGACCTGAGCGAAGACTCTGTGCTGGTGAGCCTGACGACAGGCAACGACTTGAACTGCACTAGCGACACCTCGTTCTGGCTGCCCGTAGAGCTGTTCTCGCTGTGGTTCCCCAACGCCTTCACCCCCACCCTCGGCACCAACCGCACCTTCGGACCATTTACGCACAACATATTGGAATACTATAGCTTGTATATCTACAACCGCGCCGGACAGGAGGTATTCCAGTCGCACGACCAAATGGAACAATGGGACGGCAAATACCGCGGCAAATACTGCGACCAGGGCGCGTATGTGTATGTTTGCACCTATCGCCGACCCGGCACCGAAGATGTTGTGACCGTGAAAGGAACTGTGATGCTGCTGCAATAACACCAGCACAGTATAGAGCATAACCAGAGAGTGGAAATGGCCAGCATGGGCATTTCCACTCTTTTTGACCAAAAGGAGATACTATATGAGCGACGCGCACGACATACTGCAACAATACTGGCACTACGACAGCTTCCGCCCCCTGCAGAAGGAGATTATCGACTCCGTGCTCGGCGGCCACGACACGCTGGCGCTGCTGCCCACAGGCGGCGGCAAATCGTTGTGCTATCAGGTGCCCGCGCTAGCTCTTGAGGGAGTGACACTGGTAGTGTCGCCACTCATCGCCTTGATGACCGACCAGGTGACGCAGCTGAAGAAAAGGCACATCAAAGCCTACTGCATCACTTCGGGCATGACGAAGCGGCAGATAGAAATCGTGCTGAACCACTGTCTGCACGACGACGTGAAATTGCTTTACGTTTCGCCCGAGCGACTGAAAAGCAATTACTTCTTGTCACATCTGCGCGAAATGCGCATCAGCCTGATAGCTGTGGACGAAGCTCACTGCATCTCGCAATGGGGCTACGACTTCCGTCCCTCCTATCTGGAGATAGCCAAAATCAGGACCTATCACCCCAAAGCACCTGTCGTAGCCCTGACGGCGACGGCCACTCCCGAGGTGGTGAACGACATTGTATTGCGGCTGAACTTCCGTGAAGGCAACACTTTCCGCGGCAGCTTCTACAGACAGAATCTGTCATACAGCGTGCTGAACGACAACGACAAGCAGAACCGGCTGCTGAAGATAGTGCGCAACGTGGGAGGCAGCGGCATCGTGTATGTGCGCAACCGGCGACGGACACTGGTGATAGCCCAATTGCTGGAAAATGCCGGCATCAACGCCATGGCCTACCACGCCGGACTGGCGCAACAAGAGCGCGACGTGAAGTTGCAGACATGGCAGCAGTCGCAGGGCGCCGTCATGGTAGCCACCAACGCCTTCGGCATGGGCATCGACAAGCCCGACGTGCGTTTCGTGGTGCACATGGACATACCCAACTCGCCGGAAGCCTACTTCCAGGAAGCTGGCCGCGCTGGCCGCGACGGAAAGCGCGCATTTGCCGTGCTGCTCTACAATGCGAGCGACATAGAACAACTACACTACGAACTGGAGCGTGATTTCCCCACCCTCAAATACATAAAGAACGTATACCGGGGCATCTGCAACTACTATCAGGTGCCCATCGGAGCAGGACAGGACAGCCGCTTTGACTTCGATGCCGAAGCCATCTGCAAAACCTACGGATTCGACATGTTCGCCTTCTTCAAGTCAGTACAGTTCCTTGACCGCGAAGGGCTTATATCCACTCCTGAGCGCAACGACCTGGAGTCGAAACTCTACATCCCCATCAACAAAGAGGAGCTCTACCGCTTCCAGGTGGAGAACCGCCAAGCCGGCGACCTGCTGACAGTCATCCTGCGGCTCTACGGAGGCCTGTTTGCCGACTACATCCCTATACTGGAATCACAATTAGCACGCCGCTATGGCTGCAAAGAGTCGGTGGTATGCGACACGCTGTCGCAGCTGCACAAGCAGAAAATCGTCGACTACCAGCGAAAAACGACAAATCCTCAAATCATCTTCACCTCGCCACGCGTTGAGATCGACGACCTGCACATGGGCGACCACTCCTACCGCGAACTCAAAGAGCATGCCGAAGCGCGCATGCAGGCGATGATAGACTATGTGACGAACGAAAACGAGTGCCGCAGCCTCCAGCTGCAACGCTACTTCGGCGAAGAGAGCGACACCCCCTGCGGCTGCTGCGACAACTGTATCGCCAAACGGAAAAAACAGCAAAAAAGCGAAGACACCACGCTGGAAGAGGCCATCCTGCAAAAGCTGAAAGAGGGCCCCATGACGGTGCGCGATCTGGCCTCGGTCCTACCCCAGGAGAAAACAGAACGACTGTCGGAATGCATCCGCAAAATGCTGGACCAGAAACGTATAAGCATGAGCGACTGGGTGCTGCGTCTGGCAGAATAACCTAACCGAGCTGCTGCAGCTCATAGTAAAGGCGTGCCAGCGGCAATCCCATCACATTGTAGAAACAGCCATCGATGCGGCTCACGCCCACCATGCCGATCCAATCTTGTATGCCATAGGCACCAGCCTTGTCGAGAGGAGAATAATGTTCCACATAGTAGGAAATCATCTCATCGGTCAACGGCTTGAAATAGACATCGGAACTTTCGGTGAATGTGCGACGCACCGTGCGCATGGTGAGACATACGCCAGAATAGACCGTGTGGCGCCGGCCGGAGAGAGCCCGAAGCATCTCGACAGCTTGCTGCGGAGTGCCCGGCTTGCCGATATGACGGCCGTCGAGCGCGACGATGGTGTCGGCTGTAACGAGCACCTGATTGTCCTCGAGCTGCTCGACAGGATAGGCCGAAGCCTTCAAAACGGCCAGCTGCTCAGGTATTTGAGAAACAGGAAGCGAGGGGTCGACAACCTCGTTGACATCAATGTCAACAAAACGGACAGGGAAGCCCAACTCGGCGAGCAATTGGCGTCGACGTGGGGACTTGGAAGCCAACAGAAGTGTAAGCATAGTAATAAAGAATCTGTTTTCGCGTTTAGCGTTTCTTCATCTTCTTTTGGGAAGACTTGCCCGCGTTGGGAGCCTGCGGTGTTTGGGGTGCTTTGGGTGCCTGTTTCACCATGTTGCCCTCCTTGAAAGTGGCCTCCATGGCGGGTTTGCCAAACTGGTCGTATATCACCCACTTGCCGTCCTTCTCACCATTGACGAAGTTGCCCATCTCTTCAGGCTTGCCGGCGCTGTTGTAGCGCTCGTAACGGCCATGCCACACGCCGTCGCGGAAATTGGCGCGATACTCCACCTTGCCGTTGGGGAAATAGCGAACCTCTTCGCCCTGCTTCACGTCGTTATAGTAGTGCATCACATAGCGTGTGCGGCCATCGTCGTAGTAGCCTTTCCATTCTCCGTTCTTCTTGCCCTGGCGGAAGACGCCAGTGTAGTCCAGGCTTCCATCCTCATACCATGAGCTCCACTCGCCATCCTCGAGGTTGTCAAGATAAGAGCCCTCATGCAGCGTACGGCCCGACTCATACCAGGTAGTCCATTTGCCCTGCTTCTTGCCAGCGACATACTGTCCTTGGCGCCAGCGCTCGCCAGTCTCATAGTAATAGATCCACGTGCCAGTCTCCTGGCCCTTGTCGTAGCGGCCCACGATGCCCAGGCGTCCATTGGTGCGCCAATAGTATTTCCATTCTCCCTGCTTCTCGCCAGCCACGAGGTTGCCCTCCATATCCACTTTGCCCTGGTCGGTCCACCAGGTAGCCTTGCCGTCGAGTTCATTGTTTTTGTATGTCCCCTGGTATTTCAGCTTGCCATTCTCGTGCCATTCCTTGGTGGCGCCTTGCTTCTTGCCGGCCACGAAAGGAATCTCCTCATTTTTCTGGCCGTTGGCATACCATGAAGTATACATACCTTCCTTGTGTCCTGCCTTGACGGCCACCTCGCTTTTGAGGTCGCCGTTAGGATACCACTCACGCGACACACCGTCGCTGTAGCACTCCTCAGCGCAGGGCTTGCCGTCCTCGTAGTAGACCTTCCACATGCCCGTCTTGTTGCCACGGCTGTCATACTGGCCTTCCTGATAGACACGGCCGTTCTGGTGCCACCAAGTCCAAGCACCCGTGCGGACTCCGTCGTCGGTCATGTTGCCCTCCACAGCGGCATGGTGCTGCTCGCTGTCGTAGAACTTCTGGTATTTGTTTTGCGCCTGTGCCGGAACCGACACGAGCATCAGAGCCGAAATCAGCGTTACTGCCAGCGCGCGAGGCGATATGAAGGATTGTATTGTACTGTTATTCATCGTGATAATCGTTATTTCATCATTAATCATACCCTACTCAGAGTAGACAAAACGGATACTGGCTGGTTTTGACGAGTTGTAGCCATTGATTACCGTATGTGCTGCAGAAGCACGGCGGTTGTTGAGCACCAGCAGGGTGCCGAGGTCCTGGCCGCTGTTGAGCATCTTCTGCAGATGCTGCGTGATGCGCAGCCGGTAACAACCTGTGGCAGGGTCATATCCGCCATCGAAGCCTGAATAGGTAAATGGATCATAGATATCGGGTATGGAGACCACCTCGCCGTCGATGTAGCACTTGAAGGCAGCAATCATGTCGGGGCGCGCCGGGCTGGCCACATCGGCCACTGGCAGCAGCATCTCGGCATAATGGATGGTGGCATAGGGATGGTCCTGATGGAACTGCTGCACGAACGTGTTGAAATCGGCCTTGATATTCGTGCCGCCCATGGGGCTGAGGTAGGCATATTGGGCGCCGTCGAGCGAATCGGTCGTCGTGCTGTTGAACATCGCCAACGGGCCGTTGTAGTGGTTGATGTACTGGTTGAAATGCGCCGCACTGCGACTCTCGTTGTTGCCGATGACAAAATCGTAGGAACGGTAGATGGAGTCGCTGTTGGGGTCGTCAACATTGTTGTAGGTGTAGTATACCGAGAGGCGCGTTGCCGATGCGGCGAAGTTGACGGTAGCCATCACGGGCTCACCGTCGTTGACCAGACGGATACGCAAGCCCTTGGCAGCCTGGATGAACTCGTCGGCGGTGGCATACGATTTGTTGGAAAACAGCGAAATAATGCTGTTGTCCAAAGGCAGCGACACCACCAGTGTATCGGTCACCGGCACGCGGACAACCTTGTTGAAGAGGCATACGTTGCTGACAGCCAGCTGGTCGAAGCTATAATACGCCGTGTCGGTCATGACAGGCTCGGCGAGCTGGTAGACTTCGAAATGCATGCGCTTGTAGCCCTTGTTGCCCTTCGCGCCCGAAGGGTTGTAGACATCGCTGATGGCCAGCGAAAGCACCACAGAGTCGATAAAGCAATATTGGTCGAACTCCACGCCCGACTCGTTGGGAGGAGCTATTTGGGCAAAAATCACCGCCTCGGCGTCGCCGAAGAGGTCGTCATGGTAGCAGCCCACAAGGCCTTGTGCTTGTCCCGAGGTGAGCAGCGAGTCGTCCAACACAGTGTAATACACACCATAGGCCGTGTCGAGCTGTCCGTCGTAAATTGTCGCGGGGTCCTGCAGGTTCATGCCCAGCGTCGACTCCTTTTCGGTGCAGGCGCCCAACAACAGCGTCGCCACAGCCAAGCACAAGAGAGACAAAAGAGTTTTTTTCATGGAGCCTAAACGATTAATTGTTGATATTGCTGCCAATGATAGTGTCATACAGCTTATTGATTTTGTGGTAGAAAGCATCGCGTTCGGGGTCATAGTCCACCACATGCTTCTTGTTTTCCTTGGCGAAAGCCACCAACTCGGGGTCGGCCGTCGGCGAGGCTATCACCACGCCATGAGCATAACTGATGGCCGCCTTGGTCAGCGTGCGCCAGTCGAGGTTCTCAAAGGTATGGAGATCCTTGGCGGTGGCACCGTCGGCCTTAAGCTTGCGCTCCATGTCGCGGCCAAAGTCGCCCTTGAAAGCATCGTCGGTGAGCGAGAATACCGTCTTGGTACCCGAGAAGAACGCATTCTCCTTGTTGATGCGTCGCAGATAGAAAGGTATCATGCACGAGAACCAGCCAGAGAAATGGATAAGATGGGGCTGCCATGCCAGTTTGCGCACCGCCTCGAGGGTACCACGGCCGAAGAAAAGGATGCGTTCATCGTTGTCGGGGAAGAACGAGCCATCCTCGTCGAAGAAGCCCTTGTGGCGGGAGAAATATTCCTCATTGTCAATGAAGTAGACCTGCATACGTGCCGACGGGATAGATCCCACCTTGATAATCAGCTGATGGTCGACGTTGTTGACAATGAGGTTCATGCCCGAAAGGCGTATCACCTCGTGCAACTGATTTTTACGCTCGTTCACATGGCTGAAACGGGGCATGAAAACACGAATTTCGCGACCCTGTTCCTGAACAAAAGCTGGCAAATAGCGGCCCATATACGAATTTTCGTTCTCAGGAACAAAAGGCATAATCTCCTGGCTTACAAATAGTATCCTACCTGTTTTCATAAAATTTTGCATAATATTATCCGTTGCAAAGATACACATTTTTTTTGATACATATTAAAAAAATGCTATATTTGCAAAGTGATACCATCGGAATAGGGGTACACAACACACGCTATATCAAAACACTACAACACCAATCGCAATGGATGAGGAATACAAAATGGACCAAATGGAGCAGCAGTGGCTGGGGCGTGCGGTGCGTTGGTGTGCTCAAGGCGAACAGTGCAGCCCCACTGTGCGCGGCAAGCTACGTGAATGGGGCGCTACGGCCACCGCTGTGGAGCACATCGTGGCCTACCTGGTGGAGAACGGCTATGTCGACGACGGTCGCTACGCTGCGTTGTACTGCGACTCGAAGGTGCGTCTGCAGCACTGGGGACGCGTGAAGATTGCGGCGCAGCTGCGCGCCAAAGGGCTCGACAAGGTGATAGTGGACGAAGCGTTGGCCGGCATCGACGAAGAGGAATACCTGGAGGTGCTCCACGAGGCAACGGAGAAGAAATGGCTCTCGCTGAACGAGAGCGACCCTCGCCGGCGGCGTGCAAAGATGATGTCATTCCTGGCCGGACGAGGCTACACCATGGAGGAAATCAACCAGGCCCTGAAAGAGATGAATGCTGAATACTAACTTAAAATAAATAATTTATGAAACGTATCTTTATCCTTTGTGCAACCCTGATGATGGTTGCAATCTGCGGAACCACCGCACAGGCACAGGAAGAGTCGGCTCCAAAGAAGAATGGCACGTGGACCACCTCGACCACGCCGGCCCTCAAATTAGACCAACACCACTACGACAACTGGTCGGCCACGGGCGTATCGTCGTTCTCGGTATCGGCCCTGTTTTTCGGCAACTACAAGTACTCTACTGACAAATACATTTGGGACAACGTGGTGGACCTGGGCTACGGATTCACCTACCAGGACCTCGACGGCGACACCACTGCCAAGGGCTTCAAACGCTACGACTCACACCGCAAGGGCATCGACAAGATTGACCTGACATCGACCTTCTCCATGCGCATGACAAAGTACTGGAACGTCAACGCCTCGGCCAACCTCAAGAGCCAGTTCGACAAGGGCTACAACTACAACTCCATCGCCGACAGCGACCGCGTGTTCGTATCGCGCTTCTTCGCACCAGCCTACCTCACCACGGCTCTCGGTTTCGAGTACAAACGCGACAACTACAACCTGACACTCTCGTTCCTGACTGGCAAGACCACTTTCAACCTGGACGACAGCCTGATTGCCAACGGCTACGACTATGGTGTGCTGAAAGGCCGCTCCTACGACTACTATGTCACCAACAACCTCAGCATCCCACACGCCTACTTCGGTCTGGGTTCCTATGTGAAGTTCTGGTACAAGAAAGACATAGCCAAAAACCTCAACCTCTACTTCCGCGCCGAGCTCTTCTACGACTACCTGAAGCCGGGGAATATGCATTGGGGCGAAATTTCCAACGTTCCCGGAGACGAATACTTCGTGGATAACTACGACGAGCTGAGCGGCAAGAACTGGCTGGGCAAGCGCGCCTGGGAGACCGACATCGACCTCGAGTTGAAACTGGACTACCGCTTCAGCAACTGGCTCAGCGCCAACCTCGGTGTGATGACCAAATGGGACACCGACTACAGCGGCAAAGGCACTCTCGGCCACTGGCAGCTGTATGAGACCTTCGGCCTCCAGATCTACTGGAACTGGAAGACACCGAAATCCTGATGCCTATCTGCACCACTATCACCCTGCAGGGTTTATAATCAAACAGCCCAGGACATGTCCTGGGCTGTTTGATTATAAACCGCTTGGGATGCTTCACATCTTGAGTAGCCAGTATCTGACTTGAGAAGAACTTATCTCCCGCTACCCATGTCGGCGCAAGGGCATAGCACCTGCATCAGGTTAGACGATGCAAATATACGATTTATATTTTAAACTGCAAAAATATTAAAATTTTTATGGTTGAAAATATAAATCCATATAAGTATATCGGCTAAAGCCAATCAGTAAGGCCCAGGGCGACGTCCCGGGCCTTACTGATTATCAAATTGTTAAACATACAACTCACCATATTCTCATCTGTATTCCACTTCGTAGTGACCGCCTTGGCCGGCACAGAATGTACATTTTCCACTATAATGGCAGGCGGTGCATTCCATATAACCTCCTGTCATCAAAGGAGTTCTTCCTGCGCCATAACACACCTGGCACTGGCCACTATTGCCGCAAATGTTACACGGTTTCCAAACCTGCACAGGCACCGGGTCGCGTTTTGGTGTGGTCTGTTGCTGGTTGTTTTGATTGGTCTGGTTCGTCTGATTGTTTTGTGATGGAGTGTATGTATTGGTGTTGTTATAAGTGTTTGTATTACTATTGTGTCTGGTGAAATTATAGGGTCCCTCGTAATATGGGTTGCTCTTCTTGCTCGAATTGAACTTACTCATATCACTATTGCTATAATATCCTTCTGCATAATATTTAAGATCCTTAGAATAAGTATGTTTGAGCCCTGTTGTTTCATTCTCGCACCACCAAACGCCATAGTCTTCATAAAAGGAACAAAAGGTATAGCCATAATTCTTAGAGAAAACTGATTTCCAGTCCAAATCAACAATTTCATTTTTCCCATCCTTGGTCTTACAATTGAAATAATTCATATCGCCATCATTGGTAAGATATACTGACTTCATTTTAGATATCATACACGCTCCGCTAATATCATATATTTCCTTCTCGCCACTCATGGTCTCACAGGAAAAATATTTTAAACCGACTTCATTTTTAAGAAAAATATGTTTCATCTTTGAGATAAGACATTTCCCATTTATCTCATATATTTCACTCTCACCATTCATGGTTTTACAGGTAAAAAATTTTAAGCCGTATTCGTTTTTAATATACGCAATCTTCATCTTTGAAATTAGACATTTTCCACTTAAATCATATATAGAGCATTCAGACTGACTTATTTCTCCCTTGTAGCACTTAAAATACTTCACGCCCTCTTCGTTGCTCAGAAGTATGTGTGACATATTCATTACAATGCATTTACCTTTGGAGTCGTATAGCGACCATGACTCATTTTTCTCATCAACATACGTTTTAAGTTCAAAGAATCCTTCACCTAAATAAAAGATATATGTACATCCCATCAACTCACAAAGCGATTGGGGGAAAACGATCTCTCCTTTTGTATTGCAACCATAACAAAGACGATGACCGTATTTGTCCTTCTTTTTCATATCCACCTTAAAAACCTCACCGCCAGTATAATAAATACCACCAGCACTAGGTTTCTTCTTTGTACAATACCCATTGGGCGTTATGCGTTTACCATTCAAATCGAATGCCGCTTTAAGCGTGTCAACGCCCTGCACATATGTATGTTCAACATATTGATACATGCCACCGTTTTTTTCATCTTCCTTGCTAACCAACTCTTTGTTTATCAATCGTTGGCTTGATGCACCAAGCGGGGCAAGCAGGAGGACTGCAAGAAGAAAGAATCTCATCGTTTTCATAACATATCCCTGATACGTGTCGGGCGCAACTATTGTTCAACGTCTTGTCTATTGTGTCTTATCACTGCCTAAACCAAACAAAATCAATTGCAAACAGCATCGATTTTCCATTCAGTCCTCGGGAAATGACACTACAAAGATAAGAATAATATCCAAATAACTCATGGATTCATGAAAATTTTTCTCAACCCTTATTCATGAATCTCTTCCAGACGTCACCATAATAAATTTGCAAAAAACCGAACACGAATAGCACGAACGGCACGAATGTACGGCATTATTCGTGAAATTCTTGTTCAAAAAAGAACTGTCTTCTAACCTAGTGCGTCCTCTATTACCATCTCGTAGAGTTGTGCGGGGGTGATGCCTATGACATTTTACATGATGGATAGTTTTCATTGGGAAATAGTTCTCTTTTCACTATTAATCACTATTGAACGGCAAAAAATCACTAGTAGTGGTGATTTGGAGGTCGTAGAGAATTCATGATCTTTGCATCTGAGAAACACAATGTGAATAATGAGAAAAACCATCAGATTTACAATATTTTGTGCAGTATTCTGCATCTTGTACAGTGAGGCAATATATGCTCAATCGGACTCAACAACCACTGGGAAGAGGCTAACGCTGGGAGGTTACGGCGAGGCCGTGTACAACTACAATTTCTTTAGCGACAACGTTTTCCGTTATTCCCATGCCGGCAACTACACGGAGAGCAAGGGACACGGGCGAGTTGACTTGCCACACGCGGTGTTGATGCTGGGCTATGACTTTGGTCGCGGCTGGAGTTTCGGCACCGAGATTGAATTTGAGCACGGTGGCACAGAGAGCGCCGTGGAGATAGAGGCCGAAGAGACGGGCGAATTCGAGAAGGAGATAGAGCGTGGCGGCGAGGTGGCCCTGGAGCAATTCTGGATCCAGAAACGCTTCTCCAGCGCGTTGAATTTGCGCATGGGACACATGGTGGTGCCTGTGGGCATGACCAACAACAATCATTTACCCAACAGCTTCTACGGTGTGTATCGTCCCGAGGGCGAAAACACCATCCTGCCTTGTACATGGCACGAAACCGGTGTGAGCCTGTGGGGCAAGATGGGTCACTGGCGCTACGAGGCCATGGTGCTGCCAGCGCTGAACAGCAACATGTTCAATGCTTCGGGATGGATACACGACGGCGCAGCTTCGGCCTACGAATTCCGCGTGGCCAACCACCTGGCGATAGCTGCTCGTCTGGACTATACAGGTGTGAAGAACCTTCGGCTGAGCCTGAGCAGCTATGTGGGCAACAGCTTCAACAACGACATCGTCACCGAGGAGCGCTCGCGCTACGCCGACGTGAAAGGGACGGTGATGATAGGTGCCTTCGACTTTGCCTACAGCAACCGACTGCTGACGGTGCGCGGCAACATGGATTACGGCCACCTGAACGATGCCAGTATGATATCGACCCACAACAAATCGCAAATCAACAGCAGCAACTCGCCCTACCCCCATACCGATGTGGGCTCGGCAGCAATGTCCACAAGGCTGGAGGCCGGCATAAACCTGATGGCGCGCCGCAACGACAACCGCCGGCTGGTGGCTTTCGCGGGCTATGAATACTACGACAGTTTCATCCCCTCGGAGAACCAGATAGACCTGGGTTGGACGGGGCGCCACGTGGTGTCGTGCGGACTCAACTACTACCCCGTGAAAGAAGTGATAATCAAGGCAGAAGCAGGTATGCGGCTGCTGAAAGAGCAATACAACAACGAGCCCTTTGTGGCCGTGAGCATCAACTGGTGCGGAATGTTCAGATAATAGCTCTGAGTAAAAGAATTATTAGGAATAATTATTAATAACTAAAATACTACAAAACATGAAGAGACTTATTATTAATGTATTCGCGTTGGCCACCCTGATGTGTGGAAGCATGACCTTCGTTGCCTGCAGCGACAAGAACGACGACACCGACGACGTTGCCGCAGCAGCTGTGGCACAACAATTTGTAGACCACACCGTGGCACCCACATACAGCGCATTGGCCGCCAAGACGCAAGAACTGGTAGAGCAACTGGTCGCATTGAAGGCCAACCCGACCGACGCCAACATGGCGACCGCCTGCGCCACATTCCTCGAAGCCCGCGCCTGGTGGGAAAAAAGCGAGGCTTTCCTCTTCGGCGCTGCCGGCGACTTTGGTATCGACCCGCACATCGACTCGTGGCCTCTAGACCAAGACGCCTTCAACGCCCTGATGAACAGCCCCAATATGCTGAGCAACCTCGACAGCGAGGATGGCGATGTGGTGGCTGGCGACCAACTGGGCAACGCACTGCTGGGGTTCCACGGCATTGAGTACATCCTGTTCCGAAACGGCCAGCCCCGCGCAGCTTCGAGCCTGACAGACAATGAGTTGATCTACGTTGTGGCTGTGGCCGGCGACTTGCGCAACCGCTGCTTCCAACTGGAGGTAAGTTGGCTGGGCGATAAGGCTCCCCAAAGCCATATCGACCTGATGGAAGAACTGGAAATGCCTTACACCTGCGCTGGCGGCGACAAGAGCTATGGCGAGAACATGATTGATGCCGGCAACGCAGGCAGCACCTACTCCAGCCGCCTGGTGGCCCTGATGGCTATCGTCGACGGATGCCGCTCCATTGCTGACGAAGTGGGCACCTCGAAGATTGGCAAACCTCACAACGGTGAAGACCCCAACTACATCGAATCACCTTATAGCCAGACCTCTATCATCGACTTCCACAACAACATCGTGAGCATCGAGAATGCCTACATGGGTGGCATTGAGGGCGAGCGCAACAACGCTAAATCGCTGCACCAGTTTGTGAAAGACCACGACAAGGACCTCGACGCCCGCGTGACGGCAGCCATCGCTGAGGCGCTGAGCAAGATTGACGCCATGCCGGCTCCTTTCGTGAACAACTACACCAACGCCAGCTGCGGCGAGGCCGTGGAAGCCTGCCAGAATCTCGACGACATCCTCGGCGAGGTGAACGACATGCTGACCAAGATATGACGTCGTCTTTACAGGAGACTCTCTTTCATCATCCTGTTGAGCAAGACTGAGCAAAACAAACAATCATTAAAACAAAGCAACACAATGAGATACGTAACAATCAAGACCCTGATGACGGTGGCACTGCTGGGCGGCCTGCTGGCAGCGTGCAACCCGGAGGACAAACCCTCCAATGAGGATATAGAAAACGAGGAGGTCTATGCCGGCGGACGCCTGGGAACGACATTCAACCAGTCGGCTTCCGCCTACGAAGACCCCACGCCAGCGACAATTCAGGCGGGCCTGACAACGGAATTCAAATACGGCGAATACTTCTTTGAACGCACCATCACGCAGAACGACAAGCCTTTCAACGGTTTGGGACCGCTGTATGTGCGCTCGTCGTGCGAGTCGTGCCATCCCGGTTACGGCCACGGCCGCCGTATGGACCGCTACCGCGCCGACGACTGGGGCAACGGCTATCTGCTGGTGGTGACTGACCAAAACGACAACTACGTGCAGTCGCTGGCCGGCATGCCGCAGACCAAAGCCGTGGCGCCCTTCAAGGCTCCGATAGATGAAACGAAAATACAGATCACGTGGGAAAACTACGTCGACGAATGGGGCAACAAGTTCCCCGACGGCGAGACCTACAGCCTGATATACCCCGAAGTGTACATCCCTGAGGATGCCTACTATGTGCCGTTGAGCGTGCCCTACAGCCAGACGAAAGTACGCCTGGAAGGCACCATAGGCATATACGGCACGGGGCTTCTCGATGCCATCCCCGACGACTCGCTCAAGGCTCAGTATCAGCGCGAATACAATGCCGGGGCCACCCTGAACCCTGCCATCTGGGCCGGCAACGACTGGGCTCCCACAGGCTACTATGGCAACACGACACACCCCAAACGCTTCACCTATGCGCTGAGCCGTGGACCCCTGCAGGATGCCGCCGGCGCTAACGCAATCTGGAACATCACCAACGTGACGCGTAGCGACCGCCGCAAGCACTATCTGGACCTGAACGGCACTCTCTATGCCACCCACGCTTCCAAGGACCCCGATGTGCAAGCCGAGTTCTACAACTATTTCCCTGAATGGAACAAGACCGGCAACGTGGAGGAGGACATATACAACTATCTGACGAGCAAAGCATTGCCCATTGAAATGAGCGATGAGGACTACGTCAACTTCATGGTGTGGCACCGCGGACTGGCAGTGCCGGCAGCTCGCAACCTGAGCGACGAGACGGTGCAAAAAGGCCGCAAGCTCTTCCGCGAGATTGGCTGTGCCACCTGCCACCGCCCCTCGTGGGAGACTGGTGCCGACAATTTTACAGATCCCAACGGATTCTTCAATGATGGCGACAGCCGTCTGCCCAGATATCCCTACCAGAAGATTTGGCCTTACAGCGACATGGTACAGCATCGTCTGTTCATGAAAAACGACATCCGCACAGGCTGGTGCCGCACGACACCGCTGTGGGGCCGTGGCCTCTCCATGATTTGCACCGGCGCCGCCGACCGTCTGCACGACTACCGCGCCCGCAACACGATGGAAGCCATCATGTGGCACGGCTCGCCACAGAGCGACGCACGCGCCTCGGTGGAAAAATTCAGAGCCCTGTCCAAGGCCGACCGCGACGCCATCATCAAATTCATCGAGGCCATCTGACGCTTCGAGCCTTCTGAAAAGCAATGGGTGGCGACCTCGGCGCCGCCACCCTTCCATAACACCTGAAGCACTCCAAGGAAACACTGCAAGGCGGCAACCGACAAGAGAGAGATTTATAGAGATTTATGAACAACAATAATAAAAAAGAATAACGACATGAAGATTATGAAGACAGTGAATACAGTATTGGCGATTGTCCTTGTGGCATGCTTGGCAGCGGGGACCATAGTGGAACGATTCCAAGGCAACGAGGGAGCCACTGCCGTGGTCTACGGGTCGTGGTGGTTTATGGCGTTGCTGGCTGTGGTGGCGTTGGGAGCCATCGCCATTGTTATACGCAAACAGCTGTGGCACAGGCCCGAACTGCTGATGCTAGCACTCTCCGTGCCCGTCATCCTGCTGGGTGGCGCGCTGACAAAATGGACGGGGCAACATGGAAGCATGACCCTGCTCAAAGAGGAGCCAACCAATGAGTACACCCTGTGGAAAGACAGCACACAGGTGCGCACCATCCCCTTCACCATCACCCTCGAGGAGTTCAAGACAGTGCCCTATCCCGGCACCATGACACCCATGGATTTCGAAAGCCATATCGTGGTGACTGAGGGCACAAGCCAAGGAGAGCCGTACGTCATCTCCATGAACAACATCCTGAAAAAGAGAGGCTACCGATTCTATCAGGAGGACTTCGACGACGAGGGCAACTCCATCCTCAGTGTGGCGCACGACCCCTGGGGCATCGCGGTCACCTATCTCGGCTACGCCCTCATGATGCTCGGCTTTGCGGGGCTTTTCATATCGCGGCGGTCGCATTTCCGCCGGCTGCTGCGGGGTGCAGCAATCATCACCATACTACTAATAGCCAACAACATACATGCTGCCGACACTCCTCCTACCCTGCCCCGCGACGAGGCTCGCCAGATGGGACAGATGTACATCTTCTACAAGGGACGCGTCTGCCCGCTGCAGACCTTTGCCAAGGATTTCACCACCAAGCTCTACGGCAACGCCACCTACAAAGGGCTCACGGCAGAGCAGGTGCTCAGCGGATGGATGTACTACCCCACACAATGGTACGACGAGCCCATGATAAAAGTGAAAGGCGACGATGTGAAACGACTGCTTGGAGCTGATGAACGCTACGTTGCGCTGGCCGACTTCACCGACCCCAACGGCCAGAACCCCATCCAGACGGCCTTGGACGCGCTGCCTCCCATGTCACCGAAAGCCAAAAACCTGAAGGCCGCCAACGAGAAGGAGAGCCTGTTGCGCATGCTGACCGGCGGCACAATGATGAAGATGTTCCCGCTGACCGACCAACGGGGGCAAATCCGCTGGTATGCGCAGAACGACAAGCTGCCCGAGACGCTCTCCGACGACGAATATCTATTTATCACACAATACCTTAACTACAGCACCGAACTGGTGGCTAAACAGGACTACAAGGCTTTGGACACCCTCTTTGCCAAGACGGCTCGCTTCCAGGCCAAGCAGGCTGCTGGCTTGCTCCCCGGCAAGACACAGTTCCGCGCCGAGCAGCTCTACAATGCGCTGACCACGGGACGGTGGCTGGCCATGATGAGCATCACGCTGGGTCTGCTGTTCTTCGCGATGTCGCTGGTGACCTGGGGGCGCGGTAAAACCGGAGGCCGTTGGGCCCGTGTGCTACGGATTCTTGGCGTGGTGCTGGTGGCGATGCTGACGGTCTTCCTGACCATCATCTTCACCCTCAAATGGATTGCCGGCGACCATGTCCCCATGTCGGGAGGCTTCGACAGCATGAACCTCATGGCTATCGCCATCGGCATCATCACGCTCTGCCTCTACCGCCGTTTCAACATAGCTCCAGCCATCGGACTGCTGACCATGGGCTTCTGTCTCCTGGTGGCCATGATGAGCGGTGCCAATCCGCCCATCACACATCTCATGCCTGTGCTGCGCTCGCCGCTGCTCTCCATGCACGTGACGGTCATCATGATTTCCTACGCCCTCTTTTTCTTCGTCATGCTCACCAGCCTGGCGGCATTGCTGTCGCCCTCGCGGCGCGGCGAGTTGCGTCGCATAAGCCTGCTGATGCTATACCCTGCCGAGACATTGCTGGCGCTGGGCATCATCATCGGCGCCCTCTGGGCCAACATCTCGTGGGGCAACTATTGGTCGTGGGATCCCAAAGAGGTCTGGGCACTAGTCACACTTATCGTCTATGCCATGCCACTGCTCACAGCTACCGACGAAGTCAAGCCTCGTGCCATAGGCTTCCATCTCTATTGCTTCCTGGCCTTCCTCAGCGTAATCATCACCTACTTCGGCGTCAACTTCCTCCTCGGCGGCATACACGCCTACAACTAGGAACAAACCAGTGGCCTACGGCGGACTCGTCCCATTAAGGGACACTCTGATATCTACAACAGAATTCAGTCTGTTAAGATGCTGAAAAAAACGGCTCATCTCAGCGCATCCTCTATCACCATCTCGTAGAGCTGTGCTGGGCTGATGCCGATGGCACGGGCCTGCTTGGGCACGATGCTTTCGGCACTCTGGCCTGGGATGGTGTTGACCTCCAAGAAATAGAGCTTCTTGCGCTCCTCGTTGTATATGAAGTCGAAACGCACCACGCCACGGCAGTTGAGCAGATCGTAGAGACGCGACGACACGCGTTGGATACGCTTGGCTATGGTCTCCTCAACCTCCGCAGGGGTCACCTCGTTGGAGAAGCCTTCATATTTGGCGGCATAATCGAAAAACTCATGCTTTCCGGTGGGGATGATTTCGGTGATGGGGAACACATACTCCTTATCCTTGCTCTTGAAGACTCCGCAATCGAACTCGCGGCCCTTCACAAACTCTTCCACCAGCACCTCATCGTCCTCGGTGAACGCTTCGCGGATGGCGGGCATCAAATCTTTGGCTTTTTTCACCTTGGTGGTCGCCACACTGCTGCCACCTGCGGCTGGCTTCACAAACAGTGGAAGTCCCAACTGCTTCACCAACTCTTTCTCGTCGATGGGCTGGCCCCGATAGATGAGATGCGATTTGGCGACGTTCACAACGCGGAAACTGCGCACCACGGGATTACAGTAGCCCTTGTTGAAGGTCAGCGAAGAGGTGTAGAAGCCCGACGTGGTGTAGCGTATGCCCAGCATATCGAAATAGCCTTGCAGCACACCGTTCTCGCCGGGGTTGCCATGCACTATGATGAAAGCCAGGTCGAAATGCACAGTCTTCTTCTTGTCGCAGACGGTAAACTCGCCACGGTCAACGGGCAGGTGTTTGCCGTCGTCGGCAAGCCAGTACCATCCGGCGCGGTCAATGACAATCTTATAGACATTGTATTTCGACTTGTCCAAGGCTTCGTAGACTTGGCAGCCACTGTTGATGGAGATCTCATGTTCGCCGGAGAATCCTCCCATGACGAGTGCTATGTTTTTCTTCATAATGATGTATTTTATCGTGTTACTTTATTTGTTGTCGGTGATTGGCTGTTTGAGTCCTGCCGCCAGTTCCTGCCTTAGCGCCACAAGGTTGGCCTCGTAGCGGGCCACCTCTCCGCCGTCGGAATGTAACGGGCGATGGTCCTCCAGACGGTTCAGCTTCTCTGCTGTCTCACAGAGCTTTACCGTCTCTTCATCCATATAAGTTGCCTGAAAACGCTGCCAGATGATTTCTTCTGCCATGGCCGAGGGGTGCAGCAGGTCGTCGGCATACCAGCGATAGTCGCGCAGTTCATCCATCACAATTTCGTATGCCGGAAAGTAATGGCAGCAGTCCCCATGCGATTCCATGAGCCGCTGGACAGCCAACAGCAGCACCGCCTTGCCCAGCTGGTTGCCATGAGCGCCATAGGCTTGGTGCCGCACCGGGCTGACAGTGAAAAGCACCTGTTTTCCCTGCTTCCCCAGCCGTTGCAGCAGCGGTTCCCATGCCGTCACCACCTCGTCGACGGTGGCCATACGCTTGACGAAGCGGTTGGCAGGCACTTTGTGGCAGTTGGCGACAATCTGTTGGGGATTGTCGGCCAACGCATAGCACCAGGCAGAGCCTAGCGTAATCAACACACAGTCACACTGTTGCAAAAAGCGGTGTGCTTTCTGCAACGAAGCATTGCAGGCCTCAAGGCATTGCTGCTTGCCGGAAGAGGAGAAAGCGCCGTGGTGCAGCCACGAGTGCCAGAGTCCGTCGTGGAGCACAAGATGCTCTTCGCCAATGGTTTCGCCATCCAGGCAGCGCCGCAGCCCGTCGGCAATTGACAGCGGGTTATAGACGATACCAAAGGGATTCACCATGGTGACAAAGCGGCTATCCTCCAGCCGTTTGCCGATGTTCTCCGTGAAGCAGGAACCCATCAGCAGCAGGCGACTGCTGTGGCTCAGCGTCATCGCGCTGCGCTCCACAGGAACCGGTGTCATCCATTTCACTTCGCGCATAACCGTCAGTTTTTCAATACAGTTCTATCTTTACATCGTACACCGAGGGGGTCTCTTCCAACAACGTTATCATCGCCCGTGGCTCGACAGTCAGCTGCTGTGACCCCATGCGCAGCGACAGATTGTGCTCAAGGTCTATCACATCGATGAACATATGTGACTTTCCGGGATTCTGACGTGCATAGCCTTCCAGGGTGGCCACAAGGTCATCGGTGATGTCTTTCAACGATATGCAACAGCTGACAGCCTTGGCCTTATGCGCCATCACATCGCCCAGCAGCATCATGTTGGTGATGGTCATACGTGCCGGAAGCTCGACGGGTTTTCCATCCTTGTCCTTCACCGTCTTCTTCTTCACCGTGGCTTCGCAGTATACAAACTGTCCGTTCACACAGTAGTTCAGGTATTTGACCACATCATTGTCGAAGATGCGCAGCTGGTAGCTACCCTCATAGTCCTCAATGGTCATCGTGGCGTAGGGCTTGCCGGTGCGTTGCGACACGCCATTGCGCGCTTCAGAGACAATGCCGGCAAAGCGCAGCATGTGGCGTTCTTGGCGGCACAGTCCCTCCAAGTCGTTCAGTTCGGGGCACTGCACATTGGTGAACATCTTGATTTCACGCTTATAGATGTCCAGCGGATGGGCGCTGAGGTAGAAGCCCAGCACCTCTTTCTCGTGGTAGCAGCGTTGCACCACGCTCCACTCCTCCGTCTTGGGCGGCGCCGGATGTTCCTCCTCCTTCAGGTCGTCGCTCATGTCGAAAATGGACATCTGCGCCGAGTTCTGGTTGTCGCGTTTGCGCACCTCCCAGCGTATCAGTTTCTCAAGGAATGTGGGTTGGCCCTCACCCTCCTGCTCTTGATGGAAATACTGGGCACGGTGCATATCGCCCAGCTGGTCGAAGGCACCGGCCATGACCAGCACCTCCATATTCTTGCGGTTCAGGGCTTTGATATCCACCCGGTCCAGAAAGTCGAAGATGTCGACATAGGGTCCATTCTGATTGCGTTCGTCGATGATGGTCTGTGCGGCCACCTCGCCCATGCCTTTGATGGCGCTGAGGCCGAAACGGATCTGTCCTTTTTCGTTGACCGAGAAATCGATGTCCGACTCGTTGACGCTCGGAGGCAAAATCTCCAGCTTGTTGCGTTTGCAGTCCTCCATCAGCTCGGTGATACGCGTGATGTCCGACAGCGAGGAGGTGAGCACCGCAGCCATATACTCGGCAGGGTAATGGGCTTTCAGATAGGCAGTCTGGTAGGCCACCCACGAGTAGCATGTGGCGTGCGACTTGTTGAAGGCATACTCGGCAAATTTCTTCCAGTCCTCCCATATCTTGTGCAGCTTGTCGTGGGGATGGCCATTCTTCTCGCCACCCTCATAGAACAGCTGCTCCAGCTCGTTCATTTTCTCTATCTGCTTCTTTCCCATTGCCTTACGCAATGTATCGCTCTGTCCGCGCGTAAAGCCTGCCAACTGTCGCGACAAAAGCATGACCTGCTCCTGGTAGACCGTCACGCCGTAGGTCTCCTTCAGGTACTTCTCCATGCAGGGGATGTCATATTCCACAGGCTCGCGGCCCTGCTTGCGGTTGATGAACTTGGGGATATAGGCCATAGGACCCGGACGGTAGAGGGCATTCATAGCAATCAGGTCCTCAAACACCGTCGGCTCCAGCTCTTTAAGGTATTTCTGCATTCCCGCCGACTCAAATTGGAACGTGGCCACCGTGTTGCCCTCGGAGAAGAGGCGGTAGGTCTCCTTGTCGTCGATGGGGATATGGTCTATGTCGAGGTCAATGCCATGTGTTTTCTTGATGTTTCGCAGCGCATCCTTGATGATAGTGAGGTTCTTGAGGCCCAAGAAGTCCATCTTGATAAGACCCACATTCTCCACCACGTGACCGTCATACTGCGTCACCAGCACATCTTCGCCGGTGTCCTTGTCTTTGATGGTACAGACGGGCGCATAGCGCGTCAGGTCGTCAGCGCCGATAATCACGCCGCAGGCGTGGATGCCCACCTGACGGTTGGTGTCCTCCAACTCCTCGGCATAGGTCAGCATCGACTTCAACTCTTCGTCGTCGCCCTCCATAATCTCGCGGAGCTCAGGCACATAGCGTATGCAGTTCTTCAGGTTCACCTTGGGCGATTTACCCTTTTCGTCCTTGATATTGTCGGGGAATCCGCGGTCGGGTATAAAGCCCTTGATTTCGTTGACCTTCGACAACGGCACACGCTGCACACGCCCCACGTCGGCTATCGACGACTTGGTGGCCATGGTGCCATAGGTGATGATGTGCGCCACCTTCTCCTTGCCATATTTCTTTGTTATCCAGTCGAGTACCTTTCCGCGTCCTGCATCGTCGAAGTCGACATCGATATCAGGCAACGAGATACGGTCGGGGTTGAGGAAACGCTCGAACAGCAGGTCGTAGCGCAGGGGGTCAATGTCCGTAATCCACAGACAGTAGGCCACTACGCTGCCTGCCGCCGAGCCACGGCCGGGTCCTACGCTGACATCCAGCTCCTCGCGTGCGGCGCGGATATAATCTTGGACGATAAGGAAGTAGCCCGGAAATCCCATGGTCTTGATGGTGTGCAGCTCAAAGTTGATGCGCTCCAGCTGCTCCTCGGTGAGCTCTTCGCCATAGCGCTTGTGGGCTCCTTTCATGACCAGCTCCTTCAAGTAGTCGGCCTCGAACTTGATGCGGTAGAGTTTGTCGTAGCCTCCCAGTTTCTCAATCTTCTTCTCGGCAGCCTCCTGGCTCATCACCACCTCGCCTTTCTCGTTGCGGGTGAACTCGTCGAAAAGCTCCTGCACCGTGATGCGGCTGCGGTATTCCTCCTCGGTACCGAAACTCGCAGGGATGTCGAAAACAGGCATAATGGGGTCGGAATCGATGCTGTATTCCTCCACCTTGGCTGCAATCTCCATGGTGTTGGCCATCGACTCGGGCAAGTCGGAAAAGATGGCGGCCATCTCGTCGGGCGACTTCAGCCATTCCTGCTTGGTGTAGTGCAGACGGTTCTCTTCGTCGACGTACTTGCTGGTGCTGAGACAGATAAGGCGGTCGTGCGCCTCGCCATGCTCCTCCTCCACAAAGTGGACATCGTTGGTGGCGACAATCTTGATGTCGTATTTTTTAGCCAGTTGCAGCAACTCCTCGTTCACGACTTTCTGACGCTCGTAGGTGTCGTAGGCGGCATTGGGCTTGTCGGTCTTGTGGCGCTGCAGTTCAAGATAGTAGTCCTCGCCGAAAAGATTCTTGTACCAGCGCACGGTCTCCTCGGCGCCTTCCATGTCGCCCTTCATGATTTTCTGCGGCACCTCACCGCCCAGGCATGCCGAACAGCATATCACGCCATCGTGCCACTTTTCCAGCACATTGCGGTCGATACGGGGGTTGTAGAAAAAGCCGTCGGTGAAGGCTATGGAGCTCAGCTTGCAGAGGTTCTTGTAGCCCTGCTTGTTCTTGGCCAGCAGGATAAGGTGGTATCCGCTGCGGTCCACGATGCGGTCGCGCCCCGTCTCGGGGTCGCGCTCCTTGAGTGCGGCATCCTTGTCATACAGTGTGCGGTGCGCCACATAGGCCTCGATACCCAATATCGGCTTGAAATGCTGCTTTTTGAGTTTCTCTATCTCTGCCACGGCAGCAGCTTTCGCCTCGGGTGTGGCATCGGCGTTGTCGACAATGGCTTGCTGCTCCTTGATTTTGTCTTTCAGTTTGCCGTTCTCCTTGTTCACGCAGTCCACCAACTCCTTGATACCGTACATATTGCCGTGGTCCGTCAGGGCCATGGCATACATTCCGTTGCGTTTGCATTTGCTTATCAGGTCGGGCACTTTCGACATTCCGTCCAAGATGGAGAAATGCGAGTGGACATGGAGATGGGTAAATTCAGGCATAGTTTTTATTCCTTTTTAATAATACACCAGTGTACGCTCCAGCGTGTAGTAGTGTCTTCCGTTGTTATAGTATGTGCATGACGTCCAGTTTTTTTGCTTGTCGTAGACATAGCTGCGCCGCTCCACGGTGGTGGTCTTGGTGCCCTCCTCGCTGTAGAAGGTCTGTGTGCGGCGCGTCAGGTTGCCATGCTTGTCGTATTTGTATTGCTCTTTCATGAGCAGCAGTTCGTCGGCAGAGTATTGCTCCACCTTGGTGAGGCGTTCTTTCTTGTTGTATTTCGACACCGTGCGCGTCGTCACTATGGCGGTGTCGCTTCCGTAGCCGTAGGCCACAGTCTGCAGCAGGCGCGCGTCGGCGGCGTAGATGTAGTGCACCGAGCTCACCAGCTGTCCACGCATATTGAAATGGCGCACCTCCACGAGGTCGCCGCCCCAGTCGGTGGTATAGCGAAAATTCAAGTCCCTGCTTTTTAGCGGATAGTTGGTCACGCGCTCGCCGCCGAAACCACGCACCACCTGACTCTGCATCATTCCCTTGCTGTTGAAGGTGTATACCGTCTCGCGGTTCATGTCGTTGCCGCTGCTGTAGCGCTGCAGTTCAGTCACTTGCTTCACCTTCCCTTTCAGGTTGCAGTCGCTCCACGAGGGCTGCAGCAGCGACTGCTCGCTGTGTTGCGCAACAGCGGCAAAGGGAATCATACAGCATGCCAGCAGCACGCACCACATTATTTTATAGGTCTTTATCCTCATCTTGTCTCCTTTCGTGGCAATGTGGCAGAACATCACATCAGTTTCTTGTAGCGCAGGCGGTGCGGTGTGTCGTCACCCAGCCGTTTACGACGGTTTTCCTCATACTCCGAATAGCTGCCCTCGAAGAAATAGACCTGCGAGTCGCCCTCGAAAGCCAAAATGTGAGTGCAGATGCGGTCCAGGAACCAGCGGTCGTGGCTGATGACCACGGCGCATCCGGCGAAGTTCTCCAAGCCCTCCTCCAAAGCGCGCATCGTGTTGACATCGATGTCGTTGGTAGGCTCGTCGAGCAGCAGCACGTTGGCTTCGCTCTTCAGTGTCAGCGCCAGGTGCAGACGGTTGCGCTCGCCACCGCTGAGCACGCCGGCCTTCTTGCTCTGGTCGTTGCCGCTGAAATTGAAGCGCGAGATATAGGCACGGCTGTTCACCAGCCTGCCGCCAATCTGAATCTGCTCGTTGCCTTCGCTGACCACCTCCCACACCGATTTCTCGGGGTCGATCTGCACATGTTGCTGGTCAACATAGCCTATCTTGACGGTCTCGCCCACCGTGAAGGTGCCTTTGTCGGGCTGCTCCAGGCCCATGATGAGACGGAACAGCGTGGTCTTGCCGCAACCGTTGGGGCCAATGATGCCCACAATGCCGGCTGGCGGCAGCGAGAAGGTGAGGTTCTCATACAGCAGTTTGTCGCCGTAGGCTTTGCTTACGCCTTCCACCTCCAGCACTTTGCTGCCCAGACGGGGACCGTTGGGGATGAATATCTCCAAGTGCTGCTCCTTCTCTTTCACATCTTCGTTCATCATACGGTCGTAGGCTGCCAGACGCGCCTTGCCTTTGGCATGACGCGCCTTGGGGGCCATGCGCACCCATTCCAGCTCGCGCTGCAGCGTCTTGCGGCGCTTGCTTTCCTGCTTCTCTTCCATGGCCAGACGTTGCGTCTTCTGCTCCAGCCACGACGAATAGTTGCCTTGCCAGGGGATGCCTTCGCCACGGTCCAGCTCCAGAATCCAGCCCGCCACGTTGTCGAGGAAATAGCGGTCGTGCGTTACGGCGATGACGGTGCCTTTGTATTGCTGCAAATGTTGTTCCAGCCACTCGATTGACTCAGCGTCGAGGTGGTTGGTAGGCTCGTCGAGCAGCAGGATGTCGGGCTCTTTGAGCAGCAGACGGCACAGCGCCACACGGCGGCGCTCACCGCCGCTGAGGTTTCGCACCAACTGGTCGTCGTCGGGACAGCGCAGCGCATCCATGGCACGCTCCAGGCGGCTGTCGAGGGTCCACGCGTCGTGCTGGTCCAGCAGCTCGGTGAGTTCGCCCTGACGTTCACACAGCTTGTCGAAGTCGGCGTCGGGCTCGGCAAAGGCGTTGTTCACCTCCTCGTATTCTCTCAGCCAGTCGACAACCTCCTGCACACCCTCCTGGACCACCTCCTTGACGGTCTTGTTGTCATCCAGTTGCGGCTCCTGCTCCAGATAGCCCACGCTATAGCCCGGAGCGAAAACCACTTCACCCTGATAGTCTTTGTCCACACCGGCAATAATCTTCAGCAGCGAGGACTTGCCCGAGCCGTTGAGGCCGATGATGCCTATCTTGGCGCCATAGAAGAATGAGAGGTATATATCCTTCAATATCTGGCGGCTGGGGGGAATCAGCTTGCCCACACCCACCATGGAGAAAATAATTTTTTTGTCGTCAGCCATAGCGTAAAAGGTTAAAGTTGTATTTTGAACACAATAGGTGAAATCAACGTGTCGTCAATGGACAAAAGGTCATATTTCTGTCTTGCATACCATTGCAGAGATACAGCTTATTTGTTAAAAACCATCATCTCTCAAACCGTATATCTTTGACATTCAGCTGTGTCTCCGTCTTGCCATTCCAGTAGTTCTCTTCCAGCATATAGCACACATCGAAGTGCTCGCCGGCGCGGATGCGCTCACAGTTGCCGCCCAGCTGGAAGCCGATGGCGGGATAGGCGCGCGAACGTTCGGTGATAGGTATCACCGAGAATTTCAGGTGGTTGGAGCCCACCACACGCGGTGTGCCATAGGCCACCAGCTCGCGGGTCATGAATACCGGCACCGTGTTTTCGGGGCCAAATGGAGAGAACTGCTTGAGGATGCGCAAAAATTTGGGTGTGATATGCTCCGCGAAACTGATTTCGGCGTCGATCTCTATCTCGGGACGTGTGGCCTCCTCAGGCAGCGATGCCGCCACCACCTCTTCGAAGCGTTCCTGGAACTTCTCGAAGTTCTCGGCTCTCAGCGACACGCCAGCG
Organism: Bacteroidales bacterium; assembly: GCA_024681475.1. GTDB lineage: Bacteria > Bacteroidota > Bacteroidia > Bacteroidales > P3 > Colimorpha. Next base: position 85,288 of record JAILAT010000022.1, read on the forward strand.
GCGCTCTTGTGGCCGCCGAAATGCTCCAGCAGGTCGCTGCACTGCTCCAAGGCGGCGTGGACGTCGAAATCCTTGATGCTTCGCGCCGAACCCACATACAGGTCATCGGTGGAATAGGTGAAGATGATTGTGGGCTTGTAGAACGACTCCACCAATCGGCTGGCCACGATACCCACCACACCGCGATGCCACTGGGGCCCGAAAAGCACTATCGAGCGGCGGTTGGCCTGCTTCGGGTCGCTCTCTATGCGCCGCTTGGCCTCCTCGGTGGCCTGACTGTCAAGGTCTTTGCGTTCCTTGTTGTAGTTGTTGATTTCCTCGGCCAGCTTGGAGGCCTCCTCCAGGTTCTCGGCAAGCATCAGCTTCACCGAGTCCTTGGCCGAATGGATACGGCCTGCAGCGTTGATACGCGGCCCTACCAGGAAGACCAGATCGCTGATGTTAAGCTCTTTGCAGAAATACGAATCCTTCTCGGGGGTGCCTGTGGCGCTCTCACTCTTCTTGCGGGGCTCGATATGGCCGTAGGTCAGGATGGCCTCCAGACCTGGCCGCGGCTTGGTGTTGAGCACCTTCAGGCCGTAGGCCGCCAGCACACGGTTCTCGCCCACGATGGGGACGATGTCCGAGGCGATGCTCACCACCACCAAGTCCAAGTAGCTCAGCAGCTTACCTTTAAGCATCTCCATGTTCTTGCACTGCGCGGTGGTAAGGTTCGAGGCCACGTCGCACAGACGCACGCCAATCTTCTCCTCCATATAGGCCTCGATAATCTTGAAGCCTATGCCGCAGCCCGACAGCTCCTTGAAGGGATAGGGACAGTCCTCGCGTTTGGGTTCCAGCACCGCCACCGCATCGGGCAGCACCTCGCCGGGCAGATGGTGGTCGCCGACGATGAGGTCGATGCCAAACTGCTTGGCGTAGGCTGCCTGCTCCACGGCCTTGATGCCGCAGTCGAGGGCAATAATAAGTTTCACACCTGTCTGATGGGCATAGTCTATGCCCTGAAACGAAATGCCATAGCCTTCCGTGTCACGATCAGGAATATAGAAGTCGATGTTATAATGCAGCGTATGGAAATAGGAGTAAACCAATGCCACAGCCGATGTGCCATCCACATCGTAGTCGCCATAAATCAGCATCCGCTCACGGTTTTTTATTGCTTGATTTATTCTAGCAATAGCACGGTCCATGTCCTTCATCAAGAACGGATCGTGGAGCTGATCCAGGCTCGGCCGGAAGAAGTGCTTCGCCTCATCAAATGTCGTAACACCTCGTTCCACGAGCAAAGTGGCAATAATTTTGTCCACACCCAGCGATTCCGCCAATTTTTCAACAACCTCTAAATCATAATCTTTCCTTAATATCCAACGTTTATCTTTCATTTTTTACTGGGTGTAAAATTACAAACTTTTTATGACATGGCGGTAATATTTTTTATATTTTTTCCACAATAATACCACAAAGAATTATACCTCACTGCAAATCAACCGTCTACAGCGAAGTATTAATTCCTTTCCTGACAATAAACCAGATGTCCTGTGAGACTTATAAAGCCTCCAGGTCTTATCAGCCTCAAGGCCCCCTAGTTCCGCACCAGCTTGCGCGTCGCTGTGCCTTCGTCGGTGGCGATGAGCAGGGTGTATGTCCCTGCTGCCCAGCGCTCCACGTTGAGGGTCACCTCTGCACTGTCGGGATGCAGCAGCGCCACCTGGCGCCCTGTCGCGTCGTACACTGTCACCTGGCGGATGGCCGTCGCGGCCGCGATGCGCACCTCCCTCGTGGCCGGGTTGGGCACCAGCAGCACCTCCATCCCGTCGCTCTCCACGATGCCGGCAGGAGGCCTGGCGGCAAACTGCGCCGTCAGCAGCGTGTCGCTCTCCACCGTGAGACTCCGCGGGTTCTCGTCCTCGCCGTCGCCCCACACGATGAACTGGCCCGTCTCGGTGGGCACCGCCGTCAGCGTCGCCACACTCTGCGCCTCATACACGCCGCTGCCCGTCACCGTGCCCCACGGCGAATAGTTGCTCCTCCCCTCCACCGCGTAGCCCGGCACGCGGCCCGTCACCGCCTCGCTCCACACCGACCAGTAGGCCGTGGAGTCCTCATACGAGCACAGCCCCCGCACGCGGAAGGCATACAGCGTGTCGTACAGCAGCCCGCTGATGTTCAGCACCGTGTCCGTCGTGGTCACCACTGTGTGGCCCGTCTCGTCCTCGTCGGCCAGGCCATAGGCCACCTCGTAGCGCGCGTAGCCCTCGGCGCCTGTCCAGCTCAGCAGCGCACTGTGCTCGGCATCCATCGCAACTGTCATGTCTCCGATGGGCTCGCAGTGGATGCCGTAGTGGGTCTCCACCCACGGCGACCACGTCTCTATCGTGTCCTCGTACACGCACAGCGCACGCAGCAGGAACACATACGACGAATCGTGTGCGAAGCCCGTCAGCGTCACCGCCGTGTCCGCTGTCGTCACCACCGTATAGGTCGACGTGTCGGCACTCGCCGGCCCGTAGCGCAGTTCGTAGAGGTCGTGCAGCGTCTCGTCACTCCAGTGCACGTAGAAGTCGTGCCCGGCCACAGGGTCGATGCGCACGCTGTCCACCGTGAAGCAGTTCTGCAACGCATAGCTCAGCCACTAGTTCCGGTCCGTGATGGCAAAGATGGGATACTGATACACCAAATTATGATAAAAATAAATTGAGTCATTGGACAAAACATGACAAATCCCCAGCAGCCTGTCATTAGGATATGTCGCAATACCATAGAAATGGATATAATGGTCGAATGCTCCTGTTCGTTCCATAAAAGCATAGGTAGATCCAAGCAGCATCGCATACGAGGTATCGTCTATGGGGTATCCATGCCTGAAATAACTTTCATACAGAGGAAAAATACATAATGATTCCCGTGTTGCGGTATCCATATAAGTCATCAATTCTAATTGATTCAATTCGGCCCAATAAGCCGATGCCATATGAAAAGGCCCACCATAATAGTTGTACTGAGGAACAATCAGGTATCGACTTGGTGTATCAATATTTATTTTCACCGAATCGACAGCAGTATAAGATTGTCCTCCAGGCCTGTACAAAAAGGCCCATGGCTCAGGATGTTCCAAAGGGGTATATACACCATGCACATTAATTTGGGGTGTCTCCATCATCGCAACGATACCATATATCACTGTTCCTTCGATTGCTTTCGGAAGAACGCATCCCGCCCTCCTAGGAACATTGGGGGTCGGAGCCAGACCAGGTACTAATCCGCGTGCATTACAGTCTCCAAACCGCCAAAAGTCGGGCATCAGATATCCGATGCTGTCTTTGTCACTAATTATCGGCTGTGCAAACAATTGGCCAACAAACAATATTGCAAGTAACAGAATAGACAATTTCTTCATAAGACATTGATTTTTATTCACTAATATTATTTCTTCATCATATTTCAATTTTTATAATACGCTGCAAAGATAAAAAAGTTTATTATACTATACAATTATTTACAAGATATTTTTTTGAATTCAACTTATCTCATTCATAATCAATAAAAAAACAAGAGAACATCGCTGTCCTCTTGTTGGTGGGAGTTATTGGATTCGAACCAATGACCCCTTGCTTGTAAGGCAAGTGCTCTGAACCAGCTGAGCTAAACTCCCCTTTTTTCTGCCAGAAAGCGGGTGCAAAAGTACAAAGATTTCCGCATTCGGCAAAATATTTTTGTCTCCCGCAGCAGAAAACGAGTCGCATCACATTGTCATTCAGACTGTTTTGGTTGATAATTATCTTTGGCGACAGCGCTTGTGGAGGGGTCGGAAAGAGGGTATTTGTGGGGTGGATTTTGGCGTTTTCCTGGCTCGCGCGCCTCACTACTTGAACGACTGCATTTCCACCAGGCCTTTGTATAAGCCGCCTTGTTGCATGAGCTGCTGGTGTGTGCCTTGCTCCACGATGGTGCCATGGTCGAGCACAACGATAAGGTCGGCGTTCTCAATGGTGGAGAGCCTGTGGGCGATGACAATGGAGGTGCGTCCCTGCATCATATTGTCAAGAGCCTGCTGCACAACCTGCTGCGAGGCGTTGTCGAGTGCCGAGGTAGCTTCGTCGAGTATCAGGATGGGTGGGTTGCGCAGCACGGCGCGTGCTATGCTGATGCGCTGGCGTTGGCCGCCGGAGAGCGCCGAGCCCTTGTCGCCGACAAGGGTGTTGTAGCCGTCGGGCTGCTGCATGATGAAATCGTCGGCGTTGGCGATGCGCGCCGCGGCACGTATCTGCTCCTCGCTGATGCCCTGCAGGCCAAAGGTGATGTTGTTGGCGATGGTGTCGTTGAAAAGGATGCAGTTCTGCGACACGACCCCGATATTGCTGCGCAGCGAGTTGATATTCATCTGTTTGATGGGGATGCCGTCGATACGTATCTCGCCCTCTGAAGGGTCGTAGAATCGTGGCAGGAGGTCGACGAGTGTCGTCTTGCCGGCACCCGAAGGCCCCACGACAGCCACCTTGAGCCCTTTGGGGATGGTCAGAGCAATGTGCTGCAACACAGGCACCTTCTCCTCCTCGCCGTAGGCGAAAGAGACATTGTCGAAGACGATGCTGTCGGCGAAGCCCTTCATCACCACGGCGTTGTCCACCTCGGTGATCTTCTCGTCGGCATCGATGATTTCGAAGATGCGTGCCGCCGAAGCACTGCCTTTCTGCAGACTGCTGTATGCTTTGACCATGGCCTGCACCGGCGGGATGAGACGGGCGTAGATGATGACGAAAAGGATGAACACCGATGCCGGCAGCTGCCCTTTGACGACGGCATAGCCGCCGATGACGAGGATAAAGCCCAACCCGATGGTGCCCAGCACCTCGGAGAGGGGGCTGCTCACCTCCTTGCGGCGCGCCACACGCATCATGCGGCGGCTGTAGTCGGCATTGACTTTCTCGAAAGTCTGCTGGCGCCACTTCTCGCGGCCGTAGGCCTTCACCACCTCCATGTTGTCGAGGGTCTCCTTGTAGGCCGACATCATCTCGCCCAGCTTCTCCTGTCCTTTGGTGGAGTTACGTTTCAGGCTCTTGCCAATCTTGCCGATAAGCCACACCGCCGGCGGCAGGACGAAGAGGAAGAGCAGGAACAGCTTCCAGTTGATGAACACGAGAGTGGCGGCGAAAACAATGATATTGATGGGGTCTTTGACCAGCGACTGCAGGGTGCGGACGACGCTCCACTCGATGTCGGCCAAGTCGCCGCTCATACGGCTGATGAGGTCGCCTTTGCGCCGTGCCGAGAAGAAGGAGATGGGTAGAATGGTGATCTTGTGGTAGATATCGTCGCGCAGACGGCGCAGCACGCCGTTGCGTATGGGGCTCAGGAAGTAGAGGCCGAGGTAGCGGCACAGGTTGTAGAGCAGCGAACACGACAGGTAGCCCGCCGCCACGGCCAGCAGACAGACGAGGAGGCCTACAGTATCCTTGTAGCCGTAGAGATGCCACATGGCCCACTGCATCACCGCTTCCTGATTGAAGGCCAGCACGGGCTCGGCGGCCGGCGGCTCGGTCATGCCGAAGAAGAGCTCGATGACGGGCACCAGCATGACAAACGAGAAGAGGTTGAAGACCACAGCAAGCATATTGAACACCACGTTGAGCACTATCTCCTTGGGATAGTAACGCAGATAACGGAACACTCGCCAGATGGGTTTCATGATAGCTGTTATTATAGGTTGTCAGATTTGTGTTATCACCAGTTGTGGTGTGCCCAGCGAGGGCACGGGCTTGTACTCGAAACGCTCGGCGCGCAGCTGCAAGGCCACAAGATAGTCGTAGATGGCCTTGGCGCCCTCGAGCGTCGGTGCCTCGATGCGCAGATGGACACGCGGCCGCGCCAGCAGGTAGTCGGCATAAGCCTCGAGGATGGTCTTGGCGTCGTCGGAGAGTTCGCCAGGGTTGGCGCCGCGTGGCAGCGGCAGCGGATAGCGGCCCCAGAGTTTTTCGGCCAGCAGCGTGAACGATGCGGAATTGATGTCGCGCTGCAGCTGCGCCGCCTTGCCGCAGAGCGTTATCGGCAGGTAGCCGTCGACACTGACAACCATCGTGTTGCTGCTCTGCGTGGCGAGGGCCACAGCAAAGGTGCCATCGGGCGTGTCGACAAGATAGCGGCTGGCCTCGGGGGTATCGCGCAACACGACGATGGTGCCCTTCTGGGGCTTGTTGTCGGCAGTGCGCAGACGGCCTTTCACGATGGTCATGGCCTCGGGCTGCGCGGCGGGATAGAGCTCGAAGGTGAAGATGTCGGTGCCGCCGACACCCTCATAGTCGGGCGACTTGTTGGCGAAATAGCCCCGTTTTCCATCGGTGGTGACACCCACACAGATGTCGTCTTCCTCGCTGTTGATGGGCAACCCCATGTTGGTGGGGAACTGTGACTGGTTGTCGTTCAAGTCGGAGAAATACATATCGTATCCGCCGAAGCCCTGCCATCCGTTGGAGGCGAAGTAGAGCGTGTGTCCGTCGGCATGGACGAAGGGGCACTTCTCGTTGCCGGCGGTGTTGACGCTGGGACCGAGATTTTCGGCACGGCTCCAGTCGCCATTGGGCAAGCGGCGGCAATACCAGATGTCCGTGCCGCCATAGCCGCCGTTGCGGTTGGAGGCGAAGTAGAGGAACTGCCCGTCGGGGGTGATGGAGGGCTGCGACTCCCACGACTGCTTGCCGTTGACGTTGCGGCCCGCGTTCTCCAGCGGCTGCCACACGCCGTTCTGGCGGCGCGAGAAGAAGATGTCGCAATTGTTGTAACCCACCTCGGGCATCATCACCGAATAGTACAGCAGGTTGTTGTCGGCCGTCATGGTCACGCCACCTTCCTCGCCATACTCGTTGAAAGGCGACGGCAGCTGCTCGCCGTAGCTGTAGCCCGAGTCTTTGGGATGGCTGACAAAGAGACGCAGCACTTTGCTGTCCAGCTCTTTGGCATAGTAGGTGGCGCGGCTCTCCACCGACACTTTGCGGAGGAAATAGAGTTCCGAGCCGTCGAGGCTGAGGTAGGGAAGAAATTCGTCCTGTTTCGACGAGGGGCCCTGCAGCACCTCGGGGTTGAAGGGGGTCTGGTTGCGATAGGCCTCGCTGAGGAATTCAGACCAGTAGAGATAGCTCGACGCCTCTTCGTACACCGCCTCCCAGGCGGGCGTCGGGGTGGCATGGGTCATGTCGAAATACCTGTTGAGCTGCACCACAGCCTCGTCATAGTTTTGCGAGGAGTATTCCACCAAGCCCAGATAGAAATAGGCCAGCGCGTTGGGATAGTCGGGGCAGACCTTGAACAGGCGGTTCAGGTAGCCGCGCACCACGCCAGGCTTGCCCTCGCCGCGTGCCGTGGCCGCCGCCAGATAGAAATAGGGGTCTGCCGCCTCGCGGTGTTTCTGCGACACCTGCCTCATCAGGCTTACGCACTGCGAGTAACGCTTGTTGTCGAAGTGTTCCACGGCCTTGTCGAAGGTGCTCTTGTCGCTGCCCGTGAGGCGCGAGGTGCATCCGTCGGGCTGCGCTGTGGCTGCCAGTGTGCCAGCCAGCAGCAGAAGCAGTATCAAGTGCCGTCTTTTCATCTGTCGCTCAATAAGTCGTTTATGTGGCGTTACAGTTTGTCGGGGTCGATCGTGAACGACTGGCCTACGCAGGGCGTGCCGCAGTTCAGCGCGCAGTCGCTACACACCGTCAGCTCGCCATGGAGGCGTTTCTTCACCATGTCGCTGAGGCTGTTGCGCAGCAGGGGCAGGTCAATCTTCTGTATCACCTCGTCGCAGAAGGCGTAGAGCAGCATGGTGCGTGCCGTGTGTTCGCTGATGCCGCGCGAGCGGATGTAGAACATCTGCTGCACGTCGATTTGGCCCGTGGTGCTGCCGTGCGAGCACTTCACGTCGTCGTTGTATATCTCCAGGAAGGGCTTGCTGACGATGTTGGCCTTGTCGGTCAGCAGGATATTCTTGTTCGACTGGAAGGCCTCGGTCTTCGCCGCGCCGTCGCACACCAGCACATGGCCGTTGAAGGTGCCGTGGGCCGAGTCGTCCATGATGCCCTTGAAGAGCTCATGGCTGTAGCAGTGGGGCCGTGCGTGCTCCACAAAGACGTAGTTGTCAGCCTGCTGCTCCTTGTCCATCAGGTAGAGGCCGTGCACCTCGGTGTGGGCGTCGGTGCCCAGCATGCGCACCTCCGTGTGGTTGCGTATGTGGCCACCGTTGAGCAGCATGGCCACGGCGCGCAGCGTGGAGCCCTCGCCGAGAGTGGCATAGGTGTGGTTCAGTATTCCCGACAGGTCGTTCATGTTCTGCAGCTTGTAGTAGTACACCGTGCTGTTGTCGTCGGCGACGATTTCGGTTACATTGTTCGAGAGGCTGCGACTCATGCCATAGCTGTCGTCGCAGTTGATGATGCTCACACGGCTGCCTTTGCCCACAGACACCACGTTGCGCGACTGCAGGAAAAGGGCATGCTCCGTGCGGCTGATGGACTGGATCTGGAAAGGCTTCGCGACCGCCACATTGTCGGGCACATAGATGAATATGCCGTCACTGAAATGGCTGGCGTTCAGCGCGTCGTAGGCGTTAGCCTTGCGCTGCTGGCCGTCGCGCTGCAGATAGCGTCCCATGGCCTTGTCCACCAGGTCGGGGCGCTGGGCACGGGCGGCACGCAGACTGCCGTACACCACGCCCTGCGGCGTCGTGGTCAGCGTATCGTTGCCGAAGCCGTTGACCAGCGTCAGGCGCACCGTCTCGAGGTTGGGGATGTTGCAATAGCACTCGGTGGGCTGGCAGTCGGCAGCAGTGGCCACCGTCATGTCGTCGTCCAGCAGGGTGCCGAAGTCCACGTCGCGCCACACCTCGTCTTTGCGCAAAGCGAAGCGGATATCGCGGAATGCTTGTATCAATGAATCCATTGTAATGCTTTTAAACAGTTAACCAGCAGGACTATTCTCCCAGCTCTTTCTTAATCCAGTCGTAGCCTTTCTCCTCCAGCTCCAGGGCCAGTTCCTTGGGACCCGTCTTCACGATGCGGCCCTCGTAGAGCACATGCACATAGTCGGGCACGATGTAGTCCAGCAGGCGCTGATAGTGGGTGATGACCACCGTGGCGTTCTCCGGCGAGCGCAGCTGGTTGACGCCGCTGGCCACGATGCGCAGCGCGTCGATGTCGAGGCCCGAGTCTGTCTCGTCGAGAATGGCCAGCGTGGGGTTGAGCATGGCCATCTGGAAGATTTCGTTCTTCTTCTTCTCGCCGCCCGAGAAGCCTTCGTTCACCGAGCGGTTGGCCAGGTTGGTGGTCATCTCCACCACTTTTTTCTTCTCCTCCATGAGCTTCAGGAACTCGCCGGCGGGCAGCGGGTCGAGGCCACGGTATTTGCGCTGCTCATTGACGGCGGTGCGCATGAAGTTGGTGATGGTCACGCCAGGAATCTCCACAGGATACTGGAAACCCAGGAAGATGCCCTCGTTGGCGCGCTGGTCCACAGGCATATCAAGAATATTCTTGCCGTTATATATCACTTCGCCCTCGGTGACGGTGTACTTCGGGTTGCCGGCCACCACACCTGCCAGGGTGCTCTTGCCGTTGCCGTTGGGGCCCATGATGGAGTGCACCTCGCCGCGGTTCACCTCCAGGTTGACCCCCTTCAGGATTTCGCGGTCGCCGATAGAAGCGTGCAAATTGCGTATTGACAACAATGCCATATTATTGCTATATTATTGGTTAGACATGATTTACACGGCGACACCCACAAGGATTCGCCATGACAAAAGTACTAAAAATAATCCAAACGTACAAAAATATTGTTCCCATATCAAAAAAAGTGCGTATTTTTGCAATACTTTTTTGGCGGTCAGCACCACGCCTGACAATTCCATAACCATGTGTGGCACAACGCATTTTACACAGTTTATGAGGCAGCGGGCATGCCTGTCCGCCCAAACGGGGCACACGAATACACTTTGAAACAATGGAAGCACCGATAGTAACACTCACCACCGACTGGGGCGACCGCGACTACTACGCCGGCCGCATGAAGGCTGGGTTGCTGATGCTGATGCCCAACGTGCGCGTCGTCGACATCAGCCACTCGCAGCAGCGTGCCGACTATGCCACTACGCGCTCCGTCATCCTCAACGCCTGCATGGCCTTCCCGCAGGGCACCATCCACGTGGTCGATGTCGGCACGGACTTCACCGACGACCGCCGCCCCCACCCCGTCGCAGTGCTCTATCGCGGCCACTACCTCCTCAGCAGCAGCGCCGAACTGCTGCGCCGCACCCTGGTGGGCGACATCGACACCGTGGTGCTCCTCCCCCTGCCCGAAAAACGCCAGTCGTGGACTTTCCTGGCCTACGACCTCTTCTGCCCTGTCATCCAATGCCTTGCCTCCGACATGCCCCTCGACTCGCTGGGCACCCCCATCGTCGGCTTCACACCCTACGGCACGCCGCCCGTACACTACGATGCCAAGGAAAACACCATCTGCGCCAGCGTCATACAGTTCGACCACTACGGCAACGCCACACTCGACGTGCCCTTCGCCGAGTTCGAGCGGCTCCGCGCCGGCCGCCGCTTCCAGTTCGCCGTCGAAGGTCACCGCAACTTCAACGGTGCCGACTGCATCGTCGACCATTTCGTCCGCAGCTTCAGCGAGGTGGAGGCCGGCCGCATCCTCCTCACCGTCTCCCACGCCGGCAACCTGATGGTAGCCTTCAACCAAGGCTCCGTGCAGCAGCTCTTCGGCCTCAACTACCAGTCGGCCTGCGAAATCAAATTCTTCGACTAACGACGACGAGTGCCGGTGGCTCTCTTCGCCACTATTGCATTGATAAAACATTGATTATCTTTCTGAACTGGCAGTTCACCCAAGGCTGAGGCTGGCGTCGCCACCATCCACACCTTCGGCAACGTGGTGACCCGCAAACTGGTGATAAAACAAAATAGATTTCAATAACATACAGTTTTTCTTCCCAAAATAGCGGCCAAACATTTGTCCGAACGAGAATAATTGCGTATCTTTGCAGCGTCGAAAAACGGCTTGGCCCGTCGTGGACAAACGGCTTCTGTCCACGATGTGTGCTGATGAAAAGAACAAATGAAGCCCTTAATAATGTTATAATTACGAACAAAAAAAAAGTATCTATTGGGGATATCTTGTAGGTATGACAGCACATAAAGAAGCTGAAATCTGTTCACAACAATCCCAAAAGATTGAGACAGGAAACAAGATGTTTGTCACCCACGTTTATACCAAGTCTGTGTATCCTTCTAGAAATGATTGTCATAAAGCAATCCCCCATCCACAGTGGACTGAATAGAGAACATAAGAATTATATTTTTGGCAAATTAGGTTTTTAATGAAATAATCATGAAAAGAACAATAATAACTATATTGATGTTGGCAGCCTGCCTAGGTGCCCAAGCGCAGTATCCTCATTGGGATTTCATCCTGGACACCATCAGCTATCCCGACACGTCGGGTGGCATCCAGTATAACCCCAAACCACAATTACCCAATGGCGGCGGAGCCCCTGGAGGAGGAACGTTAACTGTTGCACGCTTGCTTCAGCAATTCATCATCTCGGAACCCACCTTGGTGGAAGGGTTGGCTGGCACTATTGACAGGGACACGATGTTCAATGTAATTTGGAGACCCTATATAGGTGATCTGGTGGACGAAACAGACTGGTCGCTTGTCAGTTTCTTCCTTTATCGTGAGCACAACGGGGTCTTTACCGTCATTGATTCGATTAGACTCGACACCATTCCCTTGCCCTGGCGGAGTTTCGATTATGGAATGTCATATGACACACCTATTGTCATTCCCCTTACGGAGAGCAAGTTCGCAGGCGACACGGCCTATCTTTTCGGCGTAAAACGCGAAGACTGCCCCACAGGCATCGACACCATCTATGTCGGGTTTGGACCGACAAGTTGGATATACGATCCGCATTTCAACGGTTATGACTGTTGTTATCATTGTGCCATGTGGAGCCATACAGCCGTTTGGGAACCGCCCGTTGTGTGGAAAACACATGAATGGCTCAACTATATCGGTGAACCCCAATCGGCTCCAGAATTAGAAGACTTTACGGATTGGGGCGGACTGTTTCTCAAGGTTCGGCGGCCACAGAATCCCACGCCTGGAGATGGCGACTTCACATGCCCCACACCGAAACATCTGAGTGTGGACAGCTATGTGGAGGATTGCGCCTTGCTGATGTGGAACACCAGCGAGCAACAGACCCTCTGGCAGGTGGCACTGCGCGAGGAGAACAGCTCCTGGGATCTGGGATCGATACAATCGTTCTCCACGGCGGGCTTCGCCAACCTCTGCGGTCTGGACATCCAGAAGAGCTACTACGCCCGTGTGCGCGCCATCTGCGAGTACAACGACTCCGTCTATTACAGCGCCTGGAGCGACAGCGTGGCCGTGCGGCCCGGTGGGGCCGGCATCGACGGCGTGGAGCAGAACATGATGGTCCGCATGGTCCCCAACCCTGCCACTTCATTCGTAACCTTCAATGCCCCCTACGGTCTCAGCGGTGTGGAACTCTACGACCTGCAGGGCCGCAAGGTGGCCGAGCGATGGATGCCCGCCAACGCCAACGACAACCTCGGCTCCATGAGCATGACCATGAGCCTCGCTGGCTTGCCCCATGGCACCTATGTCGCCGCCATCCACACCTTCGGCACCGTGGTGACCCGCAAACTGGTGGTGAAATAAGCGTATAACCCTTATATCATAATTATGAACAAAAAAAAGTATCTTTTTCTCATGGTGATGCTGGTGTTGGTGCCAGGCGTGCTTCTTGCGCAGATTACAGCAAACACAGCTTCCGAGCATCTGAACAAGGTGATGCCTGACGGATCCATCCCTTATTACGGTTTCTCGACCAACATTAAATCCACCTATACGGTGACCTACACCGAGACCAATACGGGACATTACTTTCAGGTAGTCTATCGTCCTGGTAGACAAGAATATCTTTCAGTGTTCCAAATCAGCGACACGCTGTTTGTCGAGGCCATGGTACCCTATGGAACATCGCGTGTCTACTTCTGCGGACGCACGCGCAGCGGACATGGCTTCATCGGCCGCCTTCAAGTCGCACCAAACGGCACCTTGTATTTCTACTATAACTGCCATTATCTTGTTTTCAACCAAGTCAAGGATGTTTTCAGAATTGCCACCCACAGAGGCATTTCAGACAACGAGCCCTATATTGCTGCCATCGGAACCTCGACGAGTGGCGCCCCGGTACGTATCCATGTAGAGGAAGCTGTCACAAGCCTTGGTTATTTCAACTGGAATTACGCTGTCAACAGCACGCCGTGCGTTTCACAGTTGTTCGATATTGTAGCCACCGACAACTACTTCGTCGTCTCGGGCAAGGATTCGGATGGCGACAACTACATTTTGTCGCATTCCCCAGTGGCCAACAACACCTTCAGTAACAACTTCTATCTTTTCCCCACCGAGGATGCCCTTGTGAACACTGCCAAGCCCAACGTGGCATTGTCAGCCCTGGAGAACGACAGCGTCGCCGTGGCCTACTTGTATTACGGCACAAACCATCGGCAGATGTTGCATCTGGACTTGTGGAAGTGCGGACAAATGTCGACAATACGGGGGCAGGAGACGCAATTGAGCGACAAAAGCATGCTGTACAACATGATATTCATGGAGGATACCGCACGGCTTGCCGTCTTGACGGAGGATGGCGCGAACAACCGCTATGTCGTCCTCCTCGATGCCTATTCCACCATGAGCTATTCCACCGTGGGTCTCAACCCCACGATAGATGAATATCCCTTCGTGGCGCGGCAGTCGGGCAACCATTTCCTGCTGGGCAACGGCAAACAGGAGTGGTACCACTATTCGGCCCTGCTGCCCCCAGTGTATTGCATGCCCTATTGGGGATATCTTGTAGGTATGACAAACATTAAAGATGCCTATATGTGCACCCAAGACACTCAACAGATAGAGGCTGGGGGAAAGACGTTTCTATTTCAAAAAATAGAAAGGCCTATGTACTATTTTACATTTGATTGTAGAATGATCATACCCCATCCGTATATAGGTGAATGAAGCAGTAAGTAAGATTGATATTACCACAATGAATACTAGAATATGAAACGAACAATAATCACCATCTTGTTGTTGGCAACCTGCATGGGTGCCAAAGCGCAGTTTCAGTTTCCCCATCTGGATTTCATCACTGACACCATCAGCTACCCCGACACATCGGGTGGCATACAATATAATCCCAAACCGCAATTGACAAACGGCAACGGAATGCCAGCAGGAGGCACAATTGCTGATTATCGCGTGTTACAGCAATATATTGTTTCGGAACCCACCTTGGTGGAGGGACTGGCCGGCACCGTCGACAGGGACACTTTATTCAACATAGTTTGGAGACCATCCATTGGCAACCAGGTGGATACGAAAGACTGGTCGCTTGTCAGTTTCTTCCTCTATCGTGAGCACAACGGCATTTTCACGGTAATCGACTCAATTCGACTGGACACCATCCCTTTGCCATGGCGAAGCTACGATTATGGGCTGGCGTGTGGTGAGTATCCCGTTGTCATCCCCCTCACGGAAAGCAAGTTCGCCGGCGACACGGCCTACCTTTTCGGCGTGAAACGGCTGGACTGCCCCACAGGCATCGACACCATCTATATCGGGTTTGGACCGACAGGTTGGATATACGATCCCAATTACATCGGTTTTACATGTTGCTATCATTGTGCCATGTGGAACCATATTGGTGCGTGGGAACCGCGCGTTGAATGGAGAGTCCATGAATGGCTCAATCATATAGGAGAAATTGAACCGACAGAAGGGTGGGAAGACATTTCAAATTGGGGAGGTCTGTTTCTCAAGGTGCGTCGTCCACAGGAGTCCACACCGGGGGATGACGACTTCGCCTGCCCCAAGCCGAAACACCTGCGCGTGGACAGCTACGTGGAGGACTGCGCCCTGCTGATGTGGAACACCAGCGAGTACCAGACCCTGTGGCAGGTGGCCCTGCGCGAGGAGAACAGCTTCTGGGAACTGGGCACGATACAATCGTTCACCACGGCGGGCTTCGCCAACCTCTGCGGTCTGGACGTCCAGAAGAACTACTACGCCCGTGTGCGCGCCATCTGCGAGCACAACGACTCCGTCTACTACAGCGCCTGGAGCGACAGCGTGGCCGTGCGGCCCCAGCAGGCCGGCATCGGCAGCGTGGAACAGAACATGATGGTCACCATGGCCCCCAACCCTGCATCGACTTCTGTCACCTTCAACGCCCCCTACGGTCTCAGCGGTGTGGAGCTCTACGACCTGCAGGGCCGCAAGGTGGCCGAGCGATGGATGCCCGCCAACGCCGACGACAACCTCGGCTCCATGAGCATGACCATGAGCCTCGCTGGCTTGCCTCACGGCACCTACGTGGCCGCCATCCACACCTTCGGCACCGTGGTAACCCGCAAACTGGTGGTGAGGTAATCCGGATTGACATAGCAATACAATGCAATGGGAGGGGGCGCCGTGCGCCTCCTCCCATTGTTCATCAGGTACCATTATGGTATCAAAATATCTTATTTCTTCTTGGGGGCCACGCACTTGTAGCAGAGGCCTGCGAGGGCAGCACCTACGAGGGGTGCTACGATGAAGAGCCACAGCTGGCCACAGGCGCTCCATTCACCGACATTGGTGCTGAAGATAGCTTGGCTGATGCTGCGGGCGGGGTTGACGCTGGTGTTGGTCAGCGGGATGCTGACGAGGTGGATGAGCGTCAAGGTGAGGCCGATGGCGAGGCCGGCGGCCTTGGGATTGCTACGCTCGTCGGTGGCACCGAGGATGACCATCAGGAAGACGAAGGTGAGCACGGCCTCGACAAGGAAGGCACCGCCCATCGATACAGCAAGGTAACCGCTTCCGTCGCCACCACAGGCCTCACGGAAGCTATTGCCAAAGCCGTTGGCGGCAAAGACACCCGTTGCAGCATCGGTGGTGTTGATCCACACGACATAGAGGATAGCGGCGGCGATGATGGCGCCAACAATCTGGCTGACCCAGTAGAGAAGCATCTCCGTGAGCTTCATACGTCCGTTGACCCACACGCCGAAGGAGACGGCAGGGTTGAGATGGGCACCGCTGACATGGCCAATACCGTAAGCCATGGCGATGACGGTGAGGCCGAAAGCGAGGGCCACACCAATGAAACCTACGTGGCCGAACAGGGCAGTGCCGCAGCCACCGAGAACAAGCACGAATGTGCCCAGACATTCGGCTAGCATCTTGTTAGTAATCTTCATAATTGTAGTGTTTTAATGGTTAGTTTCTATTTTTAACGAAAGAAGGGTCGAAATATTGTGCATGGCGCACGTTTTTTTGAGGAGCGACCATCCATACTAGTCCATCAGCGTCAGGAATCCGCTAAGCAGGGCTTGACGGTGGAGCATGTCGAGGCCGTTGGCCGTGGCGGCGCCATGCGCGGCGGCATCGCGGAGGAAGGGAGTCTGTCCAGGGTTGTATATCAAGTCGTAGCATAGATGTCGCGGGCTCCACAGGTCGGGACGCGGCCAAGGGCTGCAGGCCTGCCAAGGGGTGCCGCTCATGCCTACTGGAGTGGCGTTGACGACGAGGTGGGGAGCGTCGGGACGCTCCTTGTCGGCGGCGAGGGCCACCGCATCGCTGTACGACAACTCGTCGGGCTTCGCGGGTGTGCGGCTGACATAGCGATAGCCTATATGACAGCGCTCCAAAGCCCATGCCACAGCGTGTGCGGCGCCTCCGGTGCCGAGGATGAGGGCGTGGCGATGCCACGGCTGCAGCAAAGTGCTGAGTGTCTGCAGAAAAGCGGGGGCATCGGTGTTGCGGCCATAGAGCCTCAGGCTGCCATCGCCGTTGCGACGCACCTCGACGACATTGACAGCACCGATGGCGGCGGACTCGGGCGACAGCTCGTCGAGCAGGGGAAGGATGGCGCGCTTGTAGGGGATGGTGACATTGAAGGCCCGCAAGCGGCGCTCGGCGACGACGGCGCGCAACGCGTCGAGACTGTCGAGCTCGACGAGGGCATAGTCGCGGTCGTCGATGCCTCGGTCACGGCACTGGTCATCGAACCAGTGTTGCGACCAAGAGTGTGACAACTTACTGCCAATCAATGCAAAGTGTAGCCTGTCATCCATCGTTTTTTCCGGTTATCGCTTTTGCAAAATTATATTTTTTTTCTCGATTGCCCAACATTTTTTCGTTTTTCGGGTGCTTTTATGCCTTGTTGATAATTTTTGCCAAAGTGTAAAAAAAAGATAGTATATTTGTAAGTTAATAGGAGCAGTAAAGGAATGCCCTTATCTGCTTAATATAGAATACATTGTCAATAATGTTGATGGTGGTATTTGCAACAGAAATAAATGATTTATGAAAAACAACCAATCATATAGCCGATTCAATAATGGTCCTCAAGGTCATCTGGGCAGCAACTTCGGAGCTTTTCTGCGGAGCAAGAGCCTGCTGTCTATCATCGTGATAGTCTGTTCAGTGCTGTGGGTGGTGACGCTGACGTTCCCCATTGTGGACTACCTGATGGTGAGGCCCCATGGCTGGATGAGCGGCACGATGATGAAATGGCTGGCGCTGTCGTCGGAGGGCGGCGACCTGCTGACGCACCCGTGGACGCTGGTGACCTACCTGTTCCTGCACCACGGCCTGTGGCATTGGCTGTTCAGCATGATAATGCTCTACGTGGCGGGCACCATGTGTTACCGCTACCTGGGTTCGCGGCGTTTCGCATGGCTTTTCTTCCTCTGCGGCTTGGCGGGAGCCTTGTTCTACCTGCTGATTTGCAGCATCTTCCCCATCGGACGCTATAGCACTTCCTACGCCATAGGAGCCTCCACGGCGGCGCTGGGGGTGTTTACTGCCGTGGCTTTCTACGCCCCCAACCAGGAGATAGGGTTCTGGCTGGTGCGCACTTTCAACGTGAAAATGAAGTGGATTGCGGTGGCTTTTATCGTGCTGGACCTGCTGTTCATCCCGGTGTCCAATGCCGGCGGCCACATCGCACACCTGGGCGGCATGCTCTGCGGCCTGCTGTACGTGGTGGTGATGCGAAGCCGCAACTGGCAGCCGCTGTTCCAACACGCCGGCAAAGGTCCTCGCATCAGGAAACAGCGCACCACAAGAAGCCAACAGTCCAACGGTGCCTCGGAAGCCAGCACGATGGACGACGGAGAATACAACCGCCGCAAACATGAAGAGCAGGCCCGTGTGGACGCCATCCTCGACAAGATTTCCAAGTCGGGCTACGACAACCTGTCGAAAGAGGACAAAGAATTCCTGTTCCACTACAAAGCACACTAATCACACGAACTATCATATAGAAAGGACTGGTCCGAAATGAAAAAAATACTGAAATACCTATTACTAATACTGAACATCATCGCCGCACTGCTCTATCTGGGTTCGACGCTGGCCGGCGTGGCAGAGCCCGACGACAAGACGCTCTGGCTCTCGCTGATGAGCTACGGATTCCTGCATCTGCTGATAATCAACGTGATCTTTTCGCTGCTCTGGATGATGGCGAAAAGCAAATGGTTCCTGCTGTCGCTGGTGGTCATCGCCGTGCGGTGCAACTTTCTGCCCTCCTTCTTCCAAGTGGGCGGAGTGGAGACGCTGACCGCCGATGAGCTGTCGGACATGAAGGCGCTGAAAGTGATGACATTCAACGTACACAGATTTCAGGATGTGGCCGAAAATGCCGAGCTGCTGGACACCAACATGCTGCAGTTCCTGGCGCTGGTGGACGAGGAGCATCCCGACGTGCTGTCGATGCAGGAATACATAGGCCGTGGCGACACCGTGCAGCTGACCACACGGCTGGCCGAGCGTGGTTACCGCTACCAGGCATCTGGATACCAGAACAATATGATGACCAGCGAAGTCATCTTCTCGAAATGGCCCATCGTGGGCAAAGCGACGCTGGGCGAGCACACCAACTTCTTCGTCGAGCTGCTCGTTGGCGACACGCTGCGCGGCGGCGACACCGTGAGGCTCTACTGTCTGCACCTGCAATCCTACAGGCTCGACGACAGCGACCATGCCGAGTTGAGCAAACTGGCCCACGGCACCATGGACAGCTCCACAGGACGCAGCACATACCACAAATTCCGCGAAACGATACTCGCCCATAACGAAGAGTGGAAACAGATCAAGCCGTCGCTCGACAGCTGCCACCACGCCTACATCGTCACCGGCGACTTCAACGAGACACCGGCATCCTACCTCTACCGCCAGATGAACAAGATGATGAAAGACAGCTACCGCGAAGCCGGTCAGGGTTTCAGCACCACCTACCATGGCGAGTTTGCCAACCTACGCCACGGCATCTATCTGGCCTATCGCATCGACTATGTGATGCATTCCGCCTCGCTGAAGGCTCGCAGCTACCGCCGCGTGCGCACCGACATCTCGGACCACTACCCGGTGGTGGTCACCCTGGCGATGGCAGCGGATGAAAAAGAGCGCGACAACGAGCACTAACACACTGACAATCATGCGAACTGAAGAGAGATACAAAAAGATAATAGCCTATTTCGAGGCCACACGGCCGGTGGCGGAGAGCGAGTTGGAATACAACGACCCCTTCCAGCTGCTGACGGCCGTCATCCTCTCGGCGCAGTGCACCGACAAGCGCGTCAACATGGTGACACCGGCACTCTTCGCCGCCTACCCCGACGCGAAAGCCATGGCGGCGGCATCGGTGGAGGACATCTTCCACTATATAAAGTCGGTGTCGTATCCCAACAACAAAAGCCGCCATCTGAAAGGCATGGCCGAGAAGCTGGTGAGCGACTTCGGCGGCGAGGTGCCCAGCGACGTGGAGGCCATGCAGACACTGCCCGGCGTGGGACGCAAGACAGCCAACGTGGTGGCAGCGGTGATCTACAACCAGGCCGTGATGCCGGTGGACACCCACGTCTTCCGCGTGTCGGAACGGCTGGGACTGACGACACGCTCCAAGACACCGCTGCAGACCGAGCTGACGCTGGAGAAACACATACCGCCCGAAAAGATACCCATAGCGCACCATTGGCTGATACTGCACGGCCGCTACGTGTGCACAGCCCGCGCGCCGCACTGCAGCGAATGCGGCCTCACCGCCCTGTGCCGCCACTACGCCACACTGCAACGACGCAAAGCCAAGGAAACGGGGCCAAACACTGAGAAGGAGGGCCGCCTATGACCTTCGCCACTCCCCTATTCCTGCTGGGCCTGATGGCAGTGGCCATCCCCATAGCGGTGCATCTGTTCCATTTCCGCCGCTACAAGAAGGTCTATTTCAGCAACGTGGAATATCTCGAAGCCATACAGAGCGAGACACGTCGCCAGTCGCGCCTACGCCAGCTGCTGATACTGGCGGCACGCATCCTGGCCATCGTTTTCCTGGTGCTGGCCTTCGCACAGCCCGTCATCCCCAACAAGCAGAGCACCCTTCAGCAGGGCAGCAACGACGTGAGCATCTTCGTGGACAACTCATTCAGCATGGAGAACACCGACGGCAACCAGCCACTGCTGGAGATAGCCAAAGAGAAAGCACGCGAGATAGTGCGCGGATATGGCCAGACCGACCGTTTCCAGCTGCTGTCGGGCGACCTCGAGGGACGCCAGTTTCACTGGCTGAGCCAAGAAGAGATGCTGGTGGCCATCGACGAGCTGGAGGTGTCGAGTGCCTCGCCGACGCTGGCGGAGGTGGCACAGCGGCAGTTCGACTTTGTACGCAGCGGCAGCGGCGCCAACCACAGCGTATACTACATTTCTGATTTCCAGAGCTCCATCGCCGACCTTGAGGAGATGCCCGAGGCCGACGGCATCGGCGTGACACTGGTGCCGCTGGCAGCGACAGCGATGGACAACCTCTATATCGACTCGCTGGCGTTGGGCGCGCCAGCCTTCTACAAAGGCAACAACGTCACGGCACAGGTGTGGGTGCGCAACGACGGCGACGAGAACCTGGAGAAGATACCCCTCTCGCTCTATCTCGCCGAGCGTCAGCGGGCACTAGCTCCCGTAGACCTGCCGGCCCACAGCACCACCATGGTGGAGATGCACTTCACCATCGAGGAGAGCGGCGTGCTGGACGGCCGTGTGGAGCTGGTGGACTACCCCATCACCTTCGACGACCGTTACTATTTCAGCCTCAACATCCGCGACCGCATACGCATGCTCATCGTCGAAGGACACGGCAACAACGAATACTTGCAGCGTCTCTTTGGCGACGACGAGGCCATAGCGCTGAACACCGTAGCAGCCAACCAGATGGACTATAGCCATCTGGACGAGGTCGACGTGCTGGTGCTCGACGAATTGTCCAGCATCGGCAGCGGCCTGGCACAGACACTGCACAGTTTTGTGGACCAGGGCGGCACCGTCGTGGTGGTGGCCGCCGAACAGGCCGACGCCACCAGCTACAACGCCGCGCTGGCATCGCTGGGGGCTCCACGGCTGGGAAGCTGGAACAGCGGCCGTGTGACGACAGCACGCGTGGATCTCGACAACACACTCTACACCGGTGTCTTCAGCGGACGCTGGGAGAATATGGAGCTGCCCACGGTGACAGGCTACTACGCTCTACGAAGCGACGGCAGTACGCTGCGGCAGCCCTTGATAACATTGGCAAACGGCGACGACTACCTGTGCTGCACCCCATCAGGCGACGGCCTGCTGTATCTGGTGGCCACACCACTGCGTGACGAACACACCGACTTCGTGCGCCAAGCGCTCTTTGTGCCCACATTCTACAACATGGCACTCTACAGCGTGCGTCCCACGCCGCCGGCCACGAGCCTTGACAGCCGCCAGCCCGTTCCGCTGGCAGCGCAGTACGACGACGCGACAGGCGCGCGTCTGCAAGGCGACGACTACGAAGAGATTCCCGACCTGCTGCGTTCAGGCGGACACTACAGCTATGTGCCTCACGGCAGCCTGCAGAAGGCCGGCAACTACCACACCGTGCTGGACGGCACGGTGCTCGAAGGACTGTCGTTCAACTACTCGCGCCGCGAGTCGCAGATGCAGTTCCTCACCCCCACAGCCCTCAGCCAGCGGCTGAAGGCCAGTGGCCGTGAAGGCTACAGCATCATCAAGAACGCCGCCACACCCCTCGACACCTTCCTGCGCAAACAACGCGAAGGACGCCAGCTGTGGCGCTGGTGCGTGGTGCTGTCGCTGCTGATGCTTCTTGCCGAGACAGCGCTGATACGCCTGCCACACAAACAACCCAAAGCAAACGAGAAACCATGATACTGGAAGTACAACACATCGAAAAAAATTTCGGCAAATACCGTGCACTGGACGATGTGAGCCTCAACATCGCCGAAGGCTCGGTGTTCGGCCTGCTGGGCCCCAACGGCGCCGGCAAGACGACACTCATACGCCTGATAAACAAGATCTACGAGCCCGACAAGGGCACCATCCTGCTCGACGGACATCCGCTAAGCGATTCCGACGTGACGCAGATTGGCTACCTGCCCGAAGAACGCGGCCTGTACAAAAAAATGCGCGTCGGCGAGCAGGCGCTCTACCTGGCCCAGCTGAAGGGGCTAAGCAGAAAAGAGACCACCCGACGCTTGAAGCAATGGTTTGAGAGGCTGGAGATTATGGAATGGTGGAACCGTCCCGTCGAGTCGCTGTCGAAGGGCATGCAGCAGAAGGTGCAATTCGTGGTCACCGTGCTGCACGAGCCGCGTCTGATGATATTCGACGAGCCTTTCAGCGGCTTCGACCCCGTGAACACCGCCATGCTGAAACGCGAAATCATGACGCTGCGCGACGGCGGCGCCACCATCGTGCTGTCGACGCACAACATGTCCTCCGTCGAAGAGCTGTGCGACAGCATAGCACTCATCAACACCTCCAAAGTGGTGCTGCACGGCAACGTGCGCGACATACGCCAGTCGTACCGCTCCAACCGCTACGAAGTGGTGGTGGCTGGCGATGGCGACATCACGATGCCCGAAGGCTACAGACTGCTGGCCGACAAAGACCTGGGCAACGAGAGGCAGCTCCATATCGCGGTGCCCGAAGGGGGCGACAGCGGCGAGCTGCTGGGGGCCCTGCTGCCACAGTGCCGTGTGGTGTCCTTCCGCGAGGTGCTGCCTACGATGAACGACATTTTCATAAAAACCGTAACACACACCAAGTCATGAAGAAAACACTCCTCGTCATACGACGCGAATATATGACACGCGTCCGCAAACGCTCTTTCTGGGTGATGACGATACTGGTGCCGCTGATGCTGGCGGTGCTCTATGCCGTGCCCATCTACTTGGCCATGAAACCCCTGGAGAAAGCTGTGGTGCTGGTGGCCGACGAGTCAGGACTCTTTGGCGGCCTCGACCCCAGCGAGATGCAGCTGGACGAAAGCCGTTTCGCATCCACCCCCGAGGTGGAATATCGCTATGCCGCCACCTACGACTATGCGGTGCGCCAGATGAATGAAGATGACAACATCACCGCCATCCTCTATATCCAACGCCGCGCCTCGGACGCCATACCCACCGACGCCTGTCTCTATTACAAACGCGACCTGCCGCCCAGCAACGTGCGCCTCGACGTCGACAAGCAGCTGACGCACATCCTGCGCAACAGGCTGCTGATGGCCCACGACATCTCGGGCGACGAATACAACTTGATAACCAACACCAAAATAAACCTCCGCACACAAGACCTGGAGACGGGCCGCGACGCCTTCCTGGAGGTGAAGACGGGTCTGGGAATCATTCTGGCCATACTGATCTATATGGTCATCTTCGCCTTCGGCTCGCAGGTGATGCGTGGCGTGGTAGAGGAAAAAACAAACCGCATCGTCGAGGTCATCGTATGCTCGGTGAAGCCTTTCCAGCTCATGATGGGCAAGGTGGTAGGCATTGTGCTGGTGGGCCTTACACAGTGCGCCCTGTGGATGGCACTGACAGGCATCGCCCTGACAGCCATACAGGCCAGCAATCCGGACATGTTCCGCCATGCCACCGAGAAACATAACATTACAGAGATTGCCACCAAGGGCAGCGAGGCCACCAACCAAATGGAAGCCTCCGCCGAACTGGCCGACATACCGCGTATCGTGGAGGGCATCTCCGCCATCGACTTCGGCACCATCGTGCCCGTATTCCTCTTCTACTTCCTCTTTGGCTATCTGCTCTACGGCACCCTTTTCGCCGCTGCCGGTGCGCTGTGCGACAACGACACCGACACGCAGCTCTTCTCCCTGCCGCTGACAGTGCCGTTGCTGGCCACCATACTGCTGTTGCCTGCACTCACCAACGCCCCGTCGGGCACGCTGAGTCAGGTGCTGTCGATAGTCCCCTTCACCGCACCCATGGCCATGATGCTGCGAGTGCCCTTCGGTGTGCCGCTGACACAGCTGTACTGGTCTATGGGACTGCTCGTGGTCACCTGTCCGCTCTGTACCTGGCTGGCCAGCCGCATATACCGCCGCACCATCCTGCGCTACAGCCGCCGTAAAAAAAGATGACATAAAACAATATAGTTATTAAAGCACAATAAAAATAATAAAAATATGAAGACCCTCAAGAAAACAATGGCCCTGCTACTCTTGGCCACAATGCCCTTCCTGTCGCAGGCTCAGGGAGTCAGCCTCCTGCAAAGAAGCGAAATCGCTGAAGTTGAAAACGACGACGGTGATGCAACCTTAGCCATTTTCTCCATCGAGGAAAATGGGCAGAAGCAATACTACCTCTCTGTAGGTACACTAGGATTAGGCACCGATTTCTTACAAGTAGATTTCGACCCCGTCTTCGAACTCTTCATCCCATTGGGAAGTTCACTGAACGAAGCCATCGAGACGATGCAGCAGATGAAGACTTGGTATAAAATGCCACGAAAATCTGCCAACGAAACGACAGGATGTCTGGCACTGGGCGTGCCCAACGGTAAATTCGAGCCCGTGACAGTCATCACGCGTCGCTTCGCAATTTTCCACAGATTAGAGTTCCGCATGGAGCTCGGCAATCTCTACCGCGCCACCTACGTGTCACGCTCCAACTTCAACTCACTGCTGACCTCTACCAAGCTTTACCGCAAAATACACCCCAAAGAGCAGTAGTGACAAAGACTCAGTTTTATGATAAAAAACAAGGCGGAGACTTGCAGTCTCCGCCTTGTTTTTGGAGGTCGCGTCCGGATTTGAACCGGAGTAGCAGGTTTTGCAGACCTGTGCCTAGCCCCTCGGCCACACGACCCTTTTAGTCTTTGGAAATGGATTGCAAAAGTACTAACTTTTTCCATACCGACCAAATATTTTTTCTCTTTTCCTTCCATATTCCGGCGTAGAACACTGATAGTATGAATATTATAGCTAAAACCATATTGATTTCGCACATCACATATCGCCGCTGTTTTGGGCTCATCCACGAGCCGTTTTCTGCAATTTTGGGACCCGCCAGGACTGTTTCCCGAGCCATTTGGCCATAATGAGAAAAAGGTGTATCTTTGCAAAACCAAGCAAAGCGAGGACGCACGATGAATGTAATTGAAATAAAAGACCTTAGCCATCCTGATGTGGCGGTATACAGTAGGCTGACCGAGGCACAGTTGCGCAACAAGCTGGAGCCCGAGAAGGGTGTCTTCATCGCCGAAAGCTTGAAGGTGGTGCGCGTAGCACTGCAGCAAGGGCTGGTGCCGCTGTCGTTCTTGGCCGAGCGCAAGCTGGTAGAGAGCCAGGTAGCGCCCTTGACAGCAGAGCGTTACGACGACGTGCCCGTCTACACGGCCGACCGTGAAGTCATCGCGCAGCTGACGGGCTACGAGCTGTCGCGAGGCTTCCTCTGCGCCATGCAACGCCCGTTGCTGCCCGACGTGGCGACGATCTGTGCCGGCAAACGGCGCGTGGCAGTGGTCGACGGCGTGGTGAACTCCACCAACACCGGTGCCATCTTCCGCGCCGCCACAGCGCTGGGCATCGAGGCGCTGCTGCTGACAAGCACCTGCTGCGACCCGCTGAACCGCCGCGCCGTTCGCGTCAGCATGGGCACCGTGTTCCAACTGCCGTGGACATGGATAGGACCCTCGGCAACCCTCTGCAAGGAGCCCTGCGTGGAAGCCATCGGCGAATTGAAGAGTCTGGGATTCAAAACAGTAGCCTTGGCGCTCAGCGACAATGCCCTGACCATAGACAATCCGCGTCTGAAAGAAGAGGCACACCTGGCCATCGTGATGGGCACCGAAGGCGACGGCCTCGGCAAAGCCACCATCGCCGCCAGCGACTACGTGGCCAAGATACCCATGCAACGTGGCGTCGACTCCCTCAACGTCGCCGCTGCCGCCGCCGTAGCATTCTGGGAGTTAAGATAATGGGCACGGTGTAAAGATCTCATGTTATCAGAGAATAGAATTTGAGACAATAGATTGTTTAAATCCCTACAGAGGGAGTTCCACCCACCTCGATGTCACTTCGATGCAATGCTTCAAGGTAATCGGCCTTATTTCGGTTACGAAAATGTTAAATTGATAAAACAACATCAACCAATTGATTTTATTACATCAATTAACGTCTTTATAGTATCTTCATCCGTCAAAGAATCTACATATTCATGGTGGATTCTATTTATTCATTGAGGGCGCGTTTCTCCAAGACGTTTACTATTCCTATCTTGTTACCCCACACTGCGTTCCTTGTGCGGGACTATTGAGAGTCAGCCTCTCCGAGGCTATTAATAGAAGTCCTCTCATGAAGTTTTTGGGGCGTAGTGTTGCATGTATTAGAATAAAGTTGTAACTTTGCATTTTTAATATAGAGTACACTATTTTCATTACAAAACTTGTAATCAATTAGAATACAATGAATAAAACAGGAATTCTTGGGATGATGGTGACGGCGGCGTTTTGTGATGCAGCACAGAGCACGACGGTGAATGTGCGGCCCCCACTGGCATGCCTCTACAGCGGCGCCACGGTGACGACCTCGGGAACACCCACAACCGTCACAGCACAATAACCAGTTGAATTCCAATAACACTCACGCAATACAAGACTCCATGAAAAAAAGCATCCTCATACTGATCCTTCTTAGTCTGGCCGGCACCACGCTGATGGCGCAGACCACCACGAAGAGCGAGCGCAAGAAGAACCTGGTCATCAAAGAATGGAACACCAAGGTAGGCACCTCGAAGCCCGTGCTGGACCACGAGACCACCTATGACGCCATGGGCCGCAAAACCGAAGAGGTGGAATATGCCTCCTACGGCCAGAAGAAACGCTCGACCTACGAATACAAGGCCGATTCGAAGAAGGTGTACCGCGAAGTGGAATACAACGACAAGAACAAGGTGACACGCATCAAGGTATACGAATACGACGACGAAGGACGCAAAACAAAGCAATACAACTATCGGCCCGACGGCAAGTTGGAGTCGACCAAGACATTCGAATACAGCTACAAATAACCCCTGCACGCCATGAGTGACTGGACTGCCATCACCGACGCCTTACGGCCTTACGCCCCCATCACCTTGGAGGAGATGAAAGCCGTGCGCCTGATGAACCGCATAGACCAGAAATACATCATGCCACGAAAACTGCTGCCTGCACTGCTGGAAAGCATCGACGGAAGCTACTATGTGCAACAGATCGACGGGAACCCGATAGCAGATTACCACACCCTCTACTTCGACACGCCCACGCTGGCCATGTACACGCAGCACCACGACCAGAAACTGACACGGCAGAAAGTGCGCATACGCACCTACCTGAGCACGCAGAAGCTGACCACCTACTTTGAAATAAAAAACAAGAACAACAAAAAGAAAACCAAAAAGATACGCATAGAAGTGGCGCGGGCTATATTCAACGACGCGCTGGCGGACAAGGCGGTGAAGGCGTTCCTGGAAGAGAACACCCCCTACACGCCCGACGAGCTGACGGAGCAGCTGGAAAACAACTTCGGACGCATCACCTTGGTGGACAAAGGCTTCCACGAACGGGTGACCCTAGACAGCGACATCCTGTTCCTCAACCGCGCCACACAGCGCCGCTGCGAACTGTCGGAGCTGGCCATCCTGGAGGTGAAGCACCAAGTGGGCACACCCGTGTCGCCCATCGAGCGGGCGCTGCTGACCATGCGGGTGCATCCGCGACGCATCAGCAAATACTGCATCGGCACGGTGCTGACCAACCCTGCCTGCAAATATAACCGTTTCAAAGACAAGGTGCGCACCATCGACAAGCTGACCGACGGACAATGCCGACGACAGCTGGAAGAGAGCGCACTGTTCTGCTAACCAATTAAAAAACAATAAAAAAAACATAGTCATTATGAATCTTTTGCAAGCCAGTTACGACCAAGAAATCCACGATTTGTTCAGTGGCCAAGCGGCGGCCAACGACCTGAGCGACCCGCTGGGCATACCGTTCCTGCCCGAGAACTGGGGATTCCTGGGCAAATTCTGCATTCTTTTTGCATTCAACCTGCTGGTATGCTGGATAATAACACACTTCCTCTACGCCCGCAAAGTGGGGTCGCGCAAGGACTACTATTTCACCTATATGCTCTTTTCGACCACCATCTTCCTCATACTCTACTCGCTGAACTCTCTGCAGATGGAGATGACGCTGGCGCTGGGACTCTTCGCCATTTTCAGCATGATACGCTACCGCACGGAGGCCCTGCCCATCCGCGAGATGACGTATCTCTTCGTACTGATAGGCATCAGCATCATCAACGGCTCGGGCATCGCCTCGGACTATCTTACGCTCATCGTCATCAACGCCGCCGTCATCCTGCTCATCCTGGTGCTGGAGCTGGCAGGCCTCACGAACCGCAAAGCCACAAAAATTATCACCTACGAGAAGATTGAACTCATCAAGCCCGAACGCTACGACGAGCTGGTGGCCGACCTGAAAGAGCGCACAGGCCTCGACATCATCGAGGTGCAAGTAGGAAGCATCAACTTTCTGAAAGACACCGCCTTCCTGAAGGTCACCTACAAACCCACCTCGTCGACACCCAACGACATCGACATGATCACAAAGTTTAAAAACAAATAATTACAGCCATGCGCCAACCGATAGCCCTACTGCTCCTTGTCGCCGCTCTGCTGGCGGCGTGCAGCCGACCTGCCGACCCTGTCGACGGACTGCGCCGCTCGCGCGTCGACGCACTGAACAAGCAGGCCTTCCAGAACCGCTACCGCGATGCGGCACAAGCTGAACAGGCTGCCCGCCAAGCGCTTACATACATCGACGACAGCCTGCCGACCTACGACGACGGCCGCCTGAGGGCATGGAACAACCTGGCAACCGTGTTCTATCTGGAAAGCAAAAGAGATTCGGTGTACAAATATATCGACACAGTGCTGCACTACCAGGGCAAAGTTGCCGCCAACCGCGCCAATGAGCAGCTGCTGGCCCATCTGCTGGAAGCACGGCTGCGCCAGCGCAACAGCGATATGGCCGGCGCCTTCGAGATACTGCACGAAGTGGAGCACTCCGACGCCCTGCACCACGACGAGGACGGATGGCTCAACTCTCTGGCACATAGCGAATTCTACATCACCTCTACCCTGCTGAACTATTACAATCGCATGGAGGCGGAGACCGCAACGACCGACCTGCTGGAAGAGATGGAGCAATGGCACCCCAATCTGCGCTGCGACTTTGCCGAGGACATGTCGTTCAACTACGCCCTGGCCTATGGCTACACCAAACGCTGCCATGAGCCCCACGACCAATCGCTGCACCTGCAAAAAGCGCTGCACTACTGCAGGGAGAACCTGATACTGCTGTCCGACAGCAGCCGCTACAGCGCCTACCACGCCGGCAACACCTACATCGTGCTCGGATTCCTCTTCGCCAACAGCGACATCGACGAAGCCTGCTGGGAAGAGAATGCAGCGTTGACGGGCGAAGTGGTGGAGATGGCCTACCAGGACAGCGAGATTCCGCTGGAAGAATGCAACGACTTCTCGGCCTACTTTTTCCACCATGCCACAGAACTCTTCGCACCGCTCGGCGACCCCTACCAGAAGCTGGGGTCGCTCATTGCCGCCGCAAGACACCAACTGGTTGTGGGCGACACCATGATGGCACAGGAATACTTGTTCAAAGCATTGAACGACAGTACGCTGGTCGACATCTCACCCAAATTCGAGGCACGTCTCTACCAACTGTTGCTGGTGGCTGGATGTGCCGAGAACCAAGCGGAGACGGCACAATGGACCAGCCGTCTGGTAGAGCTGCTGAACTACATCAAGCAGAACGAGCGCGCCGACTTTGCCCTGCAGATGGAACTGGCACAGGTGCAACGCTACAACAACATCTATGTGACCAGCAGTATCATCTTGCTGGCGCTGGCCTTGCTGCTGGTGATAGTGCTTGTGCTGCTGCGCCATCGCACCCGCGCGCTGCAACGCGAGACGGCACAGTTGCAGGAGGCCAATCGACGTGACATAGAGCGTATTGCCAACGTGGAGACCTGTCTGTCGGTGCTGCGTCACGACATCACGCCCTTCGTCTCCTACCTGCAGAACGACAAGCTGCCCGAGCCGCTGCGCAAAGAGGTGACGGGGCAACTGCTGCGCACCTTCGAAAACATCAAATCGTGGACCAACCTCTCCATCCCCTCGGGGCTCCAGTTCCACCGCCAGACAGTGGCGCTGGGCGACCTTTTTGGCCACGTGGAGCTGTCGGTCAACAACTTCCGTAGCAGTGCCTTACAGCTGTGCTTCCATCCCACCGCACTGTCGGTGATGGGCGATGCGCTGCTGCTGGAGATACTGCTGCGCAACTTGGTGAACAACGCCATACAATACACCGAGCAAGGCCGTGTGGACATCGCCGCCGAGGAATACAGCGACGCACACTTCGTGCACATCAGCGTCAGCGACACAGGCCGCGGCATGAGCGACGAAGAGGTCGACCAGCTGTTCCGCGCCGACAAGACGCTGCGCACAGCCGACACACCGCAAGGCTATGGCACCGGCTTCGGCCTGATGCTATGCCGCTACATCATCAAACTGCACGACGACAACACATTGCGAGGCTGCCGCATCTGGTGTGAGAGTGCCCCTGCCAAGGGCAGCACCTTCCACATCCTGCTAGCCACGAAATAAAAAAAACAGAATAAGGAACCATGAATACAAGCCTGAAAGTCATGATAGTAGACGATGAGCCCATTATCCGAAAGGCCATCAAATACGAGATAAACAGCAGTCCTCACAGCGTGGAGTGCCAGGCCAGCGACGACGGGCAGGTGCACAGCAAGGAGGTGACTGTGACGGGCACCTACGGCAGCGGGGCAGAGCTCTTCGCCGCCCTCGACGCCGACGAGACGCTGCGGCCCGATTATCTGCTGGTGGACATGGAGTTGCGTGGTGAACCCACGGGCGGCATCGCCATCACCAAGCAGGTGGCCAAACACTACCGCAACATCGACGGCGACCCCATCAAAATCATCATTATCTCTGGCCGTTTCGACCATCCCCTGGAGTCGGAGCCCAACAGGATGCAGCGTCTCTGCGACATCGGCAACGTGCTCTTCGAGGCTTTGCACCAAGGTGCCAACGCCTTTGTCAGCAAGAACGCCGCCGGCGGTTTCTCGATAGAGAACATCCTGCGCGCCATCTCCTGCCTGGAGCGCGGCGAGCAATACTATTTCAACTACCCCGTCATGCTCACCCTGAAAGAGGGCGCCGAATACTACTTCGGCGGTGTGCCGGCACAGTGCGACGTGGAGATCACCGACGAGGAACGCCAGCTGCTCCTGCTGGAGGCGGCAGGCTGCACCGCACAAGAGATTGCCTTCCAGCTGTCTGGTTACAACGAAACCGACAAGACAGTGCAGGACAAGCAGAAGAACCTCTCCATGAAATTCAACATCGTCAACAAGTCGGGAGCCCGCATTGCCAAAGCACTGCAATACGGCATCATCGACGCCAAAGAGATAAAATACCTGAAGCGCTAGCCGCTTCCAAGAACAAAAAAGAAAGACCTATAAAACAACACGATATGCGACACGAAGTAGATTTCTTAGTCATCGGTTCCGGCATCGCCGGTCTCAGTTTTGCCCTCAAAGTGGCGCCCTACGGCACCGTGTGCATCCTCTCCAAAGGTGAAGCCGCCGAAGGGTCGACACGCTACGCACAAGGCGGCATCGCTGCCGTGATGTACGACACAGACAGCTTCGACAAACACATACAGGACACCCTTGTGGCCGGCGACGGCATCTGCGACCGCGACGTGGTGATGATGACCATCAAGGAAGCACCCGAGCGCATCGAAGAGCTGGTGCAATACGGCGTGAACTTCGACAAGCAGCGCAGCGGCAAATTCGACCTACACCGCGAAGGCGGCCACTCCGAATTCCGCATCCTGCACCACAAAGACAACACCGGCGAAGAGATTGAGCGCGGCCTGCTGCAGGCGGTGCACGACCATCCCAACATAGAGCTGAAGGAACACCAGTTCGCCATCGACCTCATCACGCAGCACCATCTGGGACAGCGTGTCACCAAACATACCCCCGACATAGACTGCTATGGCGTATACGCCTTGGATGTCAAGACCCAAGAGATAGACACCTACCTGGCCAAGGTGACCCTGCTGGCCACCGGTGGCATGGGCAACGTGTACACCACCACCACCACGCCCATCCTCAGCACCGGTGACGGAGTGGCCATGGTGCATCGTGCGCGCGGCGTACTGAAAGACCTGGAATTCATGCAGTTCCACCCCACTTCGCTCTACAATCCCAGTGAGCGTCCTGCCTTCCTCATCACTGAGGCGCTGCGTGGCGCCGGCGCCATACTGAAAGACTACGACGGCCACGAATTCATGCAGAAATACGACAGCCGACTGTCGCTGGCACCGCGCGACATCGTGGCCCGCGCTATCGACAACGAGATGAAGCTGGCCGGCGTGGACCATGTCTATCTCGACGCCCGTGGCATCGGCCACAAGAAACTCATTGAGGGGTTCCCCACCATCTATGCCAAATGCTTGGAGCAAGGCATCAACATCACGAAGGAGATGATTCCCGTGCGCCCTGCAGCACACTACCAGTGTGGTGGCATCGCCGTCGACAAGCGGGGACGTTCGTCGATACACCACCTCTACGCCGCCGGCGAATGTGCCTGCACAGGCCTGCATGGTGGCAACCGCCTGGCCAGCAACTCGCTGCTGGAAGCAGTAGTGTATGCCCACAACGCCGCTATGGATGCCATAGAGTCGGTGCGCACCACCGAACACAACCACCAAGTGCCCGACTGGAACGCTGAAGGCCTGGTACTCAACGAGGAAATGGTGCTCATCACACAGACCAAGAAAGAGCTGCAAGAAATCATGACCAACTATGTTGGCATTGTTCGCTCCGACCTGCGTCTGCAACGCGCTTTCAACCGCATGAACCTCATCTTCCGCGAAACCGAAGAGCTATACAACCGCTCGCTGCTGACCGAAGAGCTCTCCGAGCTACGAAACCTCATCGCCTGCGCCTACCTCATCATCAAGCAAGCCCAAGCCCGCCGCGAGAATGTGGGGTTGCACTACTCGATAGATCTGGTGAAGGAAGGCGATGCAGGAAATCGCCGATAACGAAGATGGCCACCAATTGTTGTGGGCACATACTTCTTGAACCCAAAGGATTGAAAATACCCCCAAGAGATAATGACTCCTGGGGGTATATGTTATTGTCGGCAATAAAAATACCAGAAGATTGCCGAATGCACCGCCAAACTATTTACGAATAACAACGGCACCTGGATGTTTCGAAAGGTCGACCTTGAAATAACTGTCTTTGATGCCAAAACGGACTTTTGATATCGTCATGACGACCTTAGAGCCAAGGGCACCGCTGCGAATCTCGCGCACATGGTAGTCGTTGGCTGATATTTTGACGCTGATTTTCTTTACCTCATTGGTCTTGTCCTTCGGATCTGAGAAATCGATATCGTAAAAGCCATCTTTAAGCTTCATCTTCGCCTTGTTGTACTTTTTGTCGAAGTCGAATTCCATATCGCCCTTACCTTTCTCACGCTTGTCACCGCGGACGAAGGTGATGGTATCGCCTTTTGACGAATAATCGATTTCCCATGTATCAGTGCCATCGAATCCGGACTCCTGCACAATCTCCATACCCATAATCTTGGAGGTGACATGTACACGCGACATCTTGCCCTTCATGGCAATGACAAATTTCATTTTCATGGATACACCGGCCATACCGGCCTTCATGTCCATCACATACTCAATTCCCGCGGGATTGGCCATGACAGCACGACTACGATCCATCACATTTGTCACTTCAGCAGGGATTTGTGCCCATAACCCTATGCTACAGATCAGCATAGTCAGAATTACGATAGTTTTTCTCATATATTATTGAATTTTAACTATTTGCATCTAGAGATTATGCCTTGTCCAATAAGAATACCGGGTGCAAAAATACATAAAAAAATGCAGTCACTGCATTTTTTCTCTAAAAAAAAGCACCTGCTGAATATCAAACAATTATTAAAAGCCAAGAAAAAAAAGAACAATGAGAGTCTGCGCGCATTGCTCATGCAACGACGGTTACGTCAAACGCGACAACAAGGGCGAGAAACTGGAGGCCATTTTGCTGCCCCGCACTATCCATGCTGCTATAACGACATTGGTCTGATGGATTCTTTTACAAACTGTCCAGTTAGGGAGTTGACTCATCGGCAAAGACAGCTCAACACACTGATTATAATAGCAATAGAATGAAAGAGAAAAAAAACTTTCCGTTAATATTGCATTATTAAAAAAAAAAACATTATTTTTGCATGTTTGATGCCTTTTGGGCCTGTGGGGTTAATGGGCTAGAAAACATAGAGGTTAGGAAACAAATATATTTTTATAAACTTAAAAAATTAAAAATTATGTCAATGTTATTAACGTTATTGGACGCGTCGGCAAGTGCCGTCGGAGTAATGGGCGCTGGTATCGGTGCCGGTTTGGCAGCCATTGGTGCCGGACTTGGTATTGGTAAAATTGGCCAGGGCGCCATGGAAGGTATGGCCCGTCAGCCTGAAGCTGCCGGTACCATCCGTACCTCGATGATTATTGCAGCCGCACTCGTTGAGGGTGTCTCCCTTTTCGCAGTGGTCGTCTGTCTGCTTGCAAGCTTAGGCTAGCAGCATCGGATTGGTGCTGCCAGCGATGGGCTGTCTGCACCAATCCTTTTTTGATTGAAAAACAGAAGTTAACGCACTCATAAAGAGCAAATAATATGAATAATCCGTTGATAAACCCGGGGTTGGGCGTGATAGTGTGGATGCTGGTAGCGTTCGGCATTTTGGTATTCATCCTGCTGAAATGGGGCTGGCCAGTGGTACTCAAAGCGCTGAAAAATCGTGAAGAAGCCATCAGTGAGTCGCTGAAGGCTGCGGAACGTGCCCACGAGGAGATGAAAAATCTGCAGGCTGGCAACGAGGAGCTGCTGAAGGAGGCCAAAGCGCAGCGCGACGAGATACTGCGTCACGCACGTTTGACCAGCGACCAGATCATTGAGGATGCCCGCACCAAAGCAACCCTCGAGGCAGACCGCATCGTTGAGAGCGCTCGCGAGAACATCAACTACGAGAAACTCAAAGCCATGCACGACCTGAAGAACCAGATGGCCAACCTCTCCATCGAGATTGCCGAGAAACTGCTGAAGGCCGAGTTGTCCGACAAGGAGAAGGCCAACGAGTTTGTGGCCAAGGAGATAGAGAAAGCGCACCTCAACTAGGAGCCGCCGACACACATTTCCCTCACATTGCAACAAGTGGAATAAATGGAAGACTACAGAATCAATATCAACTACGCTAAGGCGCTGTTTCTCACCGCCAGCGATACGGGGCAGCTGGACGCTGTGGCGCAGGATATGCGCTTCGTGAACCAGATTTGCGCCGAGAACCACCTGCTCAACGTGGTGTTGGCCAACCCCACCATCCGCGAGGGGCAGAAGGTGGCCATATTGCGCAGCATTTTTGCCGACAAGGTGTCGCAGGCGTCGATGCTTTTCATGACCTATGTGGTCAAGAAACGCCGCGCCATCAACCTGAAAGGCATCTCCAACGCCTACATCGAGCTATACCGCAAAGAGCGCAACATCATCCTCACCAAGTTGCAGACTGCCGTGGAGCCGAGCGAGGAGACGAAGGAGGCGGTGCGTAAAGTGGTGAGCGAATACACCAATATGGAGGTGGAGCTCCAAACCGAAATCGACGAGGACTATCTTGGCGGCTACAGCATCGAGTTCGACAACAACATGTACGACGCACGGCTGAGCACCCAGATCCTGAAGTTGCAGAAGAATTTTTCCAAAAACGTATACGAAAGCCAGCTGTAAGCGGCTTCCGCCAATAATTTGAAAATAATAAAATACTACAATACTAATGTCAGAGATTAAACCTGCCGAAGTATCGGCGATACTGAAAAAGCAACTGGCCGATGTCAACCTCGACGTGGAACTCGAAGAGGTAGGCACCGTTTTGACTGTCGGCGACGGCATTGCCCGTGTCTACGGTCTCAACAACGCCCAGTCGGGTGAGCTAGTAGAATTTGAGACAGGCGAACAAGGTATCGTGCAGAACCTTGAGGAAGACAATGTGGGTATCGTGATGTTGGCCGAATCGAACACCATCAACGAAGGCGACACCGTGAAGCGCACCAAGCGCATCGCCTCGGTGAAGGTGGGCGAGCAACTTGTGGGCCGCGTCATCAACACCATCGGTGAGCCCATCGACGGTAAAGGCCCCATCGAAGGCGAGCTGTTCGATATGCCCATCGAGCGCAAGGCTCCTGGCGTCATCTACCGTCAGCCCGTCGAGCAGCCCCTGCAGACGGGTATCAAGGCCATCGACTCCATGATTCCTATTGGCCGCGGTCAGCGTGAGCTGATTATCGGCGACCGCCAGACCGGCAAGACGGCCATCGCCATCGACACCATTGTCAACCAGAAAAATTTCTACGACGCTGGCGACCCGGTGTACTGCATCTATGTGGCCTGCGGACAGAAAGGTTCCACGGTGGCCAACCTGGTGAAAAACCTGGAAGAGAAAGGCGCCATGGAGTACACCATCGTGGTGGCCGCCACAGCATCAGACCCTGCAGCCATGCAGTTCTATGCTCCCTTTGCCGGCGCCGCCATCGGCGAATATTTCCGCGACACGGGACGTAACGCACTGGTTATCTACGACGACCTCAGCAAGCAGGCCGTAGCCTACCGCGAAGTCTCGTTGCTGCTCCGTCGTCCGCCGGGACGCGAGGCATACCCTGGCGATGTGTTCTATCTCCATTCGCGTCTGCTGGAGCGCGCCGCGCGCATCATACAGAACGACGAGATAGCCGCACAGATGAACGACCTTCCCACCTCGCTGAAAGGCAAGGTGAAAGGCGGTGGCTCGCTGACTGCATTGCCCATCATCGAGACGCAGGCAGGCGACGTGTCGGCCTACATCCCCACCAACGTCATCTCCATCACCGACGGACAGATATTCTTGGAGACCAACCTCTTCAACTCCGGCATCCGTCCCGCCATCAACGTGGGTATCTCGGTGTCGCGAGTGGGTGGCAAGGCCCAAATCAAGTCGATGAAGAAGATTGCCGGTACGCTGAAGCTCGACCAGGATCAGTATCGTGAGCTGGAGGCCTTCTCCAAATTCGGCAGCGACCTCGACGCATCGACCAAGGCAGTGCTCGACAAGGGTGCCCGCAACGTGGAAATCCTGAAGCAGCCCCAGCTGTCGCCAATGCCCGTCGAAGAGCAGGTGGCCATCATTTTCTGCGGCACCAACGGACTGCTGCAGAAGGTGCCCGTCGACAAGATTCGCAATTTCGAGACAGAATATCTGTTCTTCCTGCGCCAGAACCATGCTCAGCTGCTTGCCAACCTGAAGGCTGGCAAACTTCTCGACGAAGACCTCGCCACGATGCGCAAGGTGGCCGCCGACATGAGTGCCAAATA
Organism: Bacteroidales bacterium; assembly: GCA_024681475.1. GTDB lineage: Bacteria > Bacteroidota > Bacteroidia > Bacteroidales > P3 > Colimorpha. The sequence goes on from JAILAT010000022.1 coordinate 123,272, forward strand.
CGCAAAATAAGCAGACCCTACCCCTGACGGGGCAAGAATAACAACAAGAACCAGTTTATGGCAAACTTAAAAGAAGTACGCACACGCATCGCATCGGTCAGCAGCACACAGCAAATCACCTCGGCCATGAAGATGGTCTCGGCTGCCAAGTTCCGCCGCGCCCAGAATGCCATTCTGGGCATGCGTCCCTACTCGAACCAGCTGGCCGAAATCATTGCCAGCATCGACACCGAAGACGGCGTGCAGACCCCCTACCACGAAGTGCGCGCCGCCAAGCGCGTCCTGCTGGTGGTGGTGACCTCCAACAAAGGTCTATGCGGTGCCTTCAACGCCAATGTCATCAAGGAAGCGCAAGCTCGCATCAAGCACTTCCAGCAGACTGGCAGCGAAGAGATTAGCCTCATAACTATCGGAAAACGCGGCACCGAGTTCTTCCAAAAACAGAAAGGTCTGGTGATTGCCAGCCACGACGACCTGCTGGACAATCCGCAATTCGACAGCATCGCCCTGTTGGCCAACAGCCTGATGCAGGATTTCCGCGAACAGAAATACGACTGCATCGAGGTGGTATACAATCAGTTCAAGAACTCTATCACTCAGATTCTCACCGCCGAGCAGTTCCTGCCCGTAATACAGAAGGAGAACACTACCGCAACGACCCAGAAACGCAACGACTACCTTTTCGAGCCTTCGAAAGAGGAGATACTGCGCAACATGATACCCATGTCGCTCACCACACAGTTCTACCGTGTGCTGCTCGACTCGCTGGCCGCCGAGCACGGCGCCCGCATGACTGCCATGCAGAAAGCCACCGACAACGCCACCGAGCTGCTCAAGGAGCTGCGACTGTCGTACAACAAGGCACGCCAGGCTGCCATCACCAACGAGATTATCGAAATCGTCAGTGGTTCCGAAGCGCTGAAAGGCTAACTAACAACAACTAGAAGAACAACAATATGGAAACCAAGAAACAGAAAAGCCCCATAGTGGCCATCATCACGATGTTTTTCATCTTCGCCATGATATCGTTTGTCACGAACATGGCCGCACCTTTCGGCAATATCTGGAAGAACCATTATTCATGGGCAGGCATGCTGGGCAACATGATGAATTTCTTGGCATACCTCTTCATGGGCATCCCCGCCGGCAAGCTACTGTCGCGCATAGGCTATAAAAAGACTGCGCTCATTGCTCTTGCCGTTGGCTTTGTGGGCATGGTGGTGCAATATCTGTCGAGCATCTTCGGCAGCGAAGTAGCCACTTTCTCAGTGAAGGGCGAACCTGTGATGCTCAACTTCATCATCTACCTGCTGGGCGCTTTCATCTGCGGTTTCTGTGTCTGTATGTTGAACACTGTAGTCAACCCCATGCTGAACCTGCTGGGCGGCGGCGGCAACCGCGGCAACCAGCTGATCCAGACGGGCGGAACGCTGAATTCGCTGTCGGGTACGCTGACCCCCTTCCTGGTTGGAGCCCTCATCGGCACTGTCACCAAGCGCACCTCCATGTCGGATGTGGCACCGCTGCTGTTCATCGCCATGGGCGTCTTCGCGTTGGCATTTGTCATCATCCTGATGGTGAAAATACCGGAACCGAACCTCGGCCGCGCCAATAAAAGCGAAAAAGACAAGCATTCGGCTTGGAGTTTCCGCCACCTGGTATTGGGCGTTGTGGCCATATTCTTCTATGTGGGCGTGGAAGTCGGAATACCCTCTGAACTAAACTTCTACCTCTCCGACGCCAGCGACCGTGGCGCAGGCATCCTCATCAACGGAGCCCTGATAGGCGGTGCTTTCGCCTCGTTCTATTGGCTCTGCATGCTGATAGGCCGCTTCCTTGGCTCCATCATCAGCGGCAAGGTTAGCACACGTGTACAGCTAACCAGTGTCGCAACACTGGGTATCATTCTGATTACCACGGCCATCCTGATGCCGAAGAGCGCCACCATCAATGCCCCTGGCTTCATCTACAACCCCGAGAAAAAGACCGTAGGCATCCTGGTCGACAACGGCATGAGCAAAGCCGATGCTTTGGCCTACATTGCTGAGCCGAAAGCGGAGCTGGTGGAACCTTATCTGGAAGACATTGCCGACAGTTTCAATATCGATAATGAAGGTCAGCCCTTAGACACAGTTGTGGCCAATCATTTGAGCGACTCCATGAAGGTGCCTCAGGTGCCTCTGAGAATCATCTTCCTCATCCTCTGTGGCTTATGCACCTCGCTGATGTGGGGTGGTATCTTCAATCTGTCAGTAGAAGGCTTGGGACGCTACACCGAGCAGGCCAGCGGCATATTCATGATGATGGTCGTCGGTGGCGGCGTCATGCCCCTCATCCAAGACGCGCTGGCAGGCGTAATAGGCTACATGTCCAGCTATTGGATTGTTGTGGCCATGCTGATTTACATTCTCTTCTATGCCCTCATCGGTTCGAAGAATGTAAACAAAGACATTCCGACAGAATAAAGCAATACTCTTATAGGCCTGGTTTCTAAATGGTAGGAAGAATTATTGGAATCCTGATCAGCCTGGGACTTATTATTGGCGGTCTCAGCGGTGAATTCGTATTAAGAGGCACTAACAGCAGCAAAGCGCTTGTTGTGGCCGGCGTTATCTTTCTTATCTGGGATATCTACAAGATAATCAAAGACAGAAAGAACAAAAACGACGACTACACTGTCGAGAACCAGTAGCGTAGGTATTTCCTATAGATTCAACCCTCTTTACTACAGATGATAGTTTTGAAGGCGTGTCTGCGCCAGCTGCTCATAGCGGGTGCCGGGACGTCCATAGTTGGCGTATGGATGTATGGCGATGCCTCCACGAGGAGTAAAGAGACCGACGACTTCAATGTATTTGGGATCCATCAAAGCGATAAGGTCCTTCATGATGATGTTGACGCAATCCTCATGGAAATCGCCATGGTTGCGGAATGAGAAAAGATAGAGTTTCAGGCTCTTGCTTTCAACCATGCGCTGGGCGGGGATATAGCGAATTTGTATCTCGGCGAAATCCGGCTGTCCCGTGATAGGGCACAGCGTAGTGAACTCGGGGCAAAGCAATTCAACCCAATAGTCATTGTCTGGATGCTGATTTTCAAATGTCTCAAGCATCTCAGGAGCATAGTTGGTGGGATATTGTGTGGAATGCCCCAATTGTTTCAGATGGTCGTTTTCTCGGTTCATTATTTATACTTTTTAATTATTCTATTGAGTTGAAAATGATTATTATTTCTGCTGTTTCCGACGGTCGTGAAGTTCAGCCGTTGCTGTGAAGAACACATCGCCACTGGAATTGAGCGCAGTCTCTACCGAGTCCTGCACCACTCCGATGACAAAGCCGATAGCCACAGCCTGCATGGCGATGTCGTTGGAGATGCCAAAAAAAGAACACGCCATCGGGATAAGCAGCAGCGATCCGCCGGCCACCCCCGAAGCGCCACAAGCGCCCAGTGTTGCTATAACACTCAGAAACAACGCAGAAGCAAAAGTGACATCAATGCCAACAGTGTGGGCGACCGCCAAGGCAAATACCGTAATAGTGACTGCAGCGCCGTCCATATTGATGGTGGCGCCCAGAGGTATGCTTACCGAATAGAATTCCTCGTTCAGTTCCATACCTTTGCAGACCGCCATGTTGACAGGGATATTGGCTGCTGACGAACGGGTGAAAAAGGCCTGCAGTCCACTCTTGCGCAGACACTCCCACAGCAGTGGATAGGGATTTTTGTGGAGCAGGACAAACGAAATAAGAGGGTTAAAAACCAAAGCATTAGTAAGCATGCAACCCACCAGCAGTAGCAGCAGATGCCCGTAGGTGGTAAAGACTTCCAGACCGTTTTGCGACACCGTGTTGAACGACAGACCCAAAATGCCGAACGGTGCAAACTGGATTATCCACCGCACCACCATGGACACCACATCGGCCAAACGATGCAAACCTGATGCCAACGTCTTGCCAGCCACTATCTTAACAGCCATACCTATCACAATAGACCAGAAAAGAATGGCGATATAGTTGGCCTGGGCGACAGCAGCGACGGGATTCTGCACCATACTGGTCAGCAGATTGGTAAAGACATCGGAGAGTGTGCTCACCGAAGGTACTACATCGGCAGTGTCCTCCAACTGCAGTTTGACGGGGAACAAGAAACTTGCCACCACAGCGCACATGGCCGCAATAAAAGTGCTCAGTAAATATATGGCTATCAAGGTACTGAAACGACGGCCATGACCGCCATTCGCATTGGCGATGGCGGACATGACGAGTACTGCCACCAACAGCGGTGCAATAGCCTTCAAAGCACTTACAAACAGCTGTCCCAGAATGCCGATGCCGCTCCAGCCAGGAAGAGCCAACCCCAGAACGGTACCTACAACAAGGCCAATGAAAATGCGCAGCATCAAGCTGATTTCAGTATATTTACGCAATAATTTCCTCATTATTATTCTTTTGCCAATCGACAATCCCGTTCAATAATCAACCGTTCCCATCATCTTCCCCAGGAATCTCTGTCGAGCGACCTATAGTTGATGGCTTCGCTGAGGTGTGTGGCGTTGATGCGTTCGGCGCCTTCGAGGTCGGCAATGGTGCGGGCCACTTTGAGGATGCGGTCGTAGGCGCGTGCGCTGAGGCCCAGCTTGGTCATGGCGGCGCCCATCAGGTCTTGGCACTCCTTGTCGATGTCACAATACTGGCGAAAAAGTTTGGTGTTCATCTGCGCATTGCAGTGGATACCTTTATATCCCTTGTAGCGTTCAGCCTGTATTTGGCGCGCAGCCACAACGCGCTTGCGTATCTCGGCACTGGGCTCACCAGGAGCCTTGGAATTGAGCTGCTGCTGTGTGAGGGGCATCACCTCGATATGCAGGTCGATGCGATCCATCAAAGGACCTGACACCTTACCCAAATACTTGTTGACGGCACCAGGCGCACAGGTGCACTCGATGGTGGGATGGTTGTAGTAGCCACAAGGACAAGGGTTCATAGCGGCTACCAGCATAAACGATGCGGGGAAGTCCACACTCATTTTGGCACGGCTGATGGTCACACGGCGCTCCTCCATGGGCTGCCTAAGTACCTCAAGAACAGTGCGTTTAAATTCAGGGAGCTCATCAAGAAAAAGGACACCATGGTGCGCGAGAGATATCTCGCCGGGCTGCGGATTGGTGCCTCCACCAACGAGGGCAACATCCGATATTGTGTGATGCGGAGCGCGGAAAGGACGTACGGCAATCAGCGAGTCTTCCTTGCGCATCTTGCCAGCCACACTATGTATCTGCGTCGTTTCGAGCGACTCTTCGAGCGTCAGCGGCGGCAAGATGGAGGGCAGACGCTTGGCCAACATAGTCTTGCCACTTCCTGGAGGGCCAATGAGGATAACATTGTGGCCACCCGCAGCGGCAATCTCAAGTGCACGTTTTACCTCGTCTTGCCCCTTCACATCTGAGAAATCATACTCATAATGTTCCAGACTATTGGCAAACTCGGCACGGGTGTCGACGACAGTCTGCTCAATAGTTCCCGTTCCATTCAAGAAATCAATCACTTGACGGATGTTCTCGACACCATAGACTTCCAAATTGTTCACGATGGCAGCCTCGCGGGCGTTGTCCTTCGGGATGATGATACCCTTGAAATGATGCTTACGGGCCTCGATGGCCATCGGCAGCACACCTTTGATGGGACGCAGGCCGCCGTCGAGCGACAACTCGCCCATAATAACATAACGATCTAGTTCTTCTGCTCTTACATTGCCATCGGCAGCCAGAATGCCTATCGCCAGCGGCAAATCGTAAGCGGCGCCCTCCTTACGGATGTCAGCGGGAGCCATATTGATGATGACCCTGCGCTGAGGGATGTGGTAGCCACACTGCGCAAGCGCCGACTGGATGCGCTGCTGGCTCTCTTTCACGGCATTGTCGGGGAGTCCGACGAGCATGAAATTGACACCCTGCTCGACGCTGACTTCTATCGTGATAGTGATGGCACTGACTCCAAAGATGGCGCTTCCGTATGTTTTAACTAGCATATTCTGAGAAGATTATCGTAGTGGACTTTCTGATTTGAGTTGTTTGAGGACATCGCGCTGAATGGCTTCCATCTGGCGTGGGTGGTGGACATAATAGTCGAGACTGAGGTCGTAGATTTCCGGAGTGATATTGTATTTGCGGTAGAGGGAGTCGTAGGCTTCAGTGATAACGTAGCTCAGCGTGTCGCGCTGGTGACTGACGATGCCAACCGAGTAGCCTTCAATAAGATACGCTTCGGTAGTGAAGGCTACCATTGTCTCATAAGACATCACTCCTGACGGCACTTTGTCGCGGTGGCAGGCAGCGAGCGCCATCACGCACAGCAGGGCACAAGAGAGCAAACAACGACGCATCACGCTCATTTTGTGAAGAATCCAAAGAAGAAATATGCCGCAGCGTAAGCCGGTGGAATATCGGGGGCTTTGCCAAGAAGCGAATTGCTGGAATTGCGCACATCGCCGTCGGCCTCCACACGGCCCAGCACATGGTTGGATGTGTTGCGCACAGTGCCGTTAGCGTCGATGCGGCCCAGCAAGGTGTAGCCCCTGTCGCGTATGCAGCCGTCGCTTTCGATCTTGCCAATCATGCTGTTGTTGGCATTACGGACCACCCCATCGCTCTGAATACGGGCAATGTAGCTGTAATTCTTACCACGCACGGTGCCATCCTTATCAATGGTCACAAGCAGGGAACCTTGTGTGTCCCGGATGGCTTGCGCATGACAGACAGGAGTGGCAAGCAGAGCCAGCAGCGCTATGATTATCAACCTTTTCATCTCTCTTATGTGTTAAAGTTGAAAGACTTGACAGTGTCTCGGCCTATTCATCAATGAATTCGCTCAATTCATTCAGGAAACCTTCGGCATAGTCGATACCTTCGGAAAGCTTCTTGCTGGCGGTGTTCACCTCGCCCACTGTGCGGGCTTTCAGATAGCGTGCATGCAGACGGCCGACCTCCTTACGCTGCTCGGAGGTAAGACGTTGGCGTTCCAGACGGCTGTTAAACATTTCATACTCTTGATCAACACGCTCCCAGTCATCGTAATCATACGTAGTAGCATTCTGCTCAACTTCCTCCACAAAAGACTCAAAGCGGCTCACATAGTTATGGTTATGGGGTGTACACGACACGAAGATCGTAACGGTCAGCAACAATGCCAAAAAGGGGATAATACGTCTTGTTTTCATTTTGTATAATAGTTTTAATTAATAATTAACATAATAAAATACAATGCGTTATCGAACAGCAATGTGTATCGTCACCATTCGTTCCACGTTGCAAAGATATGAAAAAAAACGCCAACTGACAAAAAAAACTGCAACATCGCCATTACGAAAGGATTATTTTATTAACAGCAACAATAAAACGACATGTCGCCCGTTGTGGATAGAACAGCGATTATTGCCAAGCCATTTCTGCTAAAACCCTCAAAAACAATCACCATGAGATTACTACACACCGCCGACCTGCATTTGGGACAGATTCTGTACCAATACTACGACCGCGTTGACGAGCACGACCATTTCTTCGCTCAGCTGCGCGACTGGTGCGAACGCTATACTCCTGACGCACTGCTGGTGAGTGGAGACATCTTTGATATTCCCCAGCCCAGCGCTGCCACCAAGGCCTACTTCAACCACACTTTTGCCGAGTTGCACAAAGCTTTCCCCGCCATGACCATCGTAGTCACCGCCGGCAACCACGACTCGGCTTCGCGCATCGAGGCCGACAGCATGGTGTGGGGGCTCTCTGACGTGGTGGTGGTGGGCCACTCCCCTGCCGCCGACGTGCTGAACGGCAAGGCCGGTTGGGAAGAGCGTTTCATCGTCGCGTTGCCCACGGGTTTCGTGGTGGCGTTGCCCTACATGACTGCCAGTCGCCGCGATGTGGTGCAAGCCCTGATGGACAATGTGGCGGCACGCAACGAGCAAGGTCTCCCGGTGGTGCTGATGGGACACTTGGCCGTGAGCGGAAGTGACTTCTTGGGACACAGCGAGATAGGGACTCTGAAGAGTTATGACGCAGCCGAGCTGGGAGACGGATACGACTACGCCGCCCTGGGGCACATACACCGCCCACAGACGCTGAGCCACGACATCAACGATGAGATGCAGGCCGAAAGCCACTACCCTGCCGGCATTATGCGCTACAGCGGCAGCGCGCTACATGTAAGCTGCGACGAGACTTATCCCCACAGTGTCAGTCTAGTAGACATCGACCGGCATGGCGGGGCGGTGACGGTGCAACGGCTCCGCATCGACGAGCTGCGCCATTTCTACATCCTGCCCTCCGCCGACAGGCCACCCATCGATTCCGAAACGACCGCCATGCTGCAAATCAACGACTTCCTTGCTTCGCATAGCCGCGGATACATACGTTTGCGAATAGACTACCACGCCAAGCTGCCCGCCAACTTCATCCAGCAAGTCTACACCTTGCTTGAAGCCACTGGCAACGAGGTGCGCCTGAACCCCAAGACCATCTGGGAGAACGTGGACGAAAACGACGAGACGAAGGCAGCCCCCACTTTTGGGGTGGCAGAGCTGCAGCAGATGGGCAACCCACTGGAATTCATCAAGAAAACCATCAACAAATACCACCCATTGACACTCGAGGAGCTGGAGGAAGACTTCGCAGAAATAGAAAAAGTGCTGCAGAAAGAGGGTGAGAATCATTAACGGAAAATCCTAAAAAAGAGCATCATGAAAATACTGGAACTACACATCCGCAACATAGCCTCCATCGAGCATGCCGATATCGATTTCGAGCACGACACCGGCCTCATCGACCCCGACACACAGCAACCGGCACAGAAATTCCTCATCTTCGGCGACACCGGCACGGGCAAATCGGTGCTGCTCGACGGTATCACGATGGCACTGTACAAGGACACGCCGCGTCTGCGCAACACCACACAACGCAACAACGAATACGTCAACGCCAGCGGCGAAAGCATAAAAATCTTTAACATAGAGCAATACACCCGTATCGGCATCAGCGAGAGAGAGGAATGCTACAGCGAGGTCGTCTTCATCGGCAACGACAACAGGCTCTACCGGGCACGCCTCACACTAGGCATGAAAATGTCGAAAGGCACGCTGAAATACGCCACGCCCAAATGGCAGGTGAAGATAACCAACCAAGATTGGACCGACCGTGAGACAGGCACCATCATCCTCGATGCCGTGGGCATCACCTTCGAACAGTTCAACCGCATGGCCATGCTGGCGCAAGGCCAATTCGCCACCTTCCTCTGCGGCAACCGCGACGAGCGTGCCGACATACTGGAAAAGCTTACCAACACCGAGATTTTCAGCCGCTACGGCAAAGCCATCGCCGAAATCACAAAAGACAAGAAAAAGAAGAAAGAGAGTGCCCAGGACCTTTTGGCGCAGACCCAAAAATTCATCACCCCCCCCGAAGAGGTGGAGCGAATGGAAGCCATGAAACGTCAAGCCGAAGAGGCCCTGTCCACAGCGAAAAAACAGCGCGCCGCATTGGAAAACAGGATATCGCTGCTCGAACAGCTGGCGACGTTCCAAAAGACACTACAAGAAGCCGAGCAGCAACGCCAGGAGTTGCTGGCAACTATGGAGAGCGACACGCACAAAACCGACCTGCAGCTGGTGACCGATTGGGACAACACCGAAAAAGAGCGTACCAGCCTGACGGCGCTGGAATCGAACCGCCGTCAGCTGGCCGACTGCAAATACCAAGCAGAACAGTTGCGCCAACGCTTCACCGACCTGGCTGCCGACCTCATCCTCCGGCGCGAGGAAATCGACACATTGACAGAGCAGACCGACAAAGAAACCCAATGGGTGGCAGAACGACAGCAACACGACGGACTCTTCACTCATGCCGATGCCGCCATCGGGCAAATGAAGCACTACAGCGAAGATATCCAACGTCTTGAAGGCATCCAAAAGCGTAAAGAGGATAACGTGAAAGCAATCCCTGAGCTTGAACAGAGCTTAGGGAAAGCCACTGAGGAAAAAGCGTCTGCCACCGCAGCTGTCGAGCAAAAACAGCAAGCCATCGACAATCTCAAGCAGCAACGCGACCAATACGATGTCAACCAGATAGATGCCGACGAGAAACGACTCACACTGCTAAAAACGGCTTACGAGAACCTCGGCACCGACCATGCACGACTCGAGGAGAACAGGAAAACGCTCGAAAATTCGCAGCAAGAGCTGACAAACAAAAAGGACGAGCTGTCCAAGGCACAGCAACGACAAGCCGAAGCCCAACAGCAGTCAGACACAAAAAAGAGAGTCTACCAACAAGCATTACAGCGTTTTACCACACTCAACGCCAGTCTCGACGACACCCTCGTGGAGCTGCGCGCACAGATGGCGGAGGCACACAGCGAACGCTGCCCGTTGTGTGGACAACAACTGAGCGTCAACGTACTGACACAAGAGCAGTTCCAACATATCCTCTCCCCTCTTAAGGCCGAGCAGGAGCACGCCAAAACAAAGGCCGACGAGGCCCAGCAAGTTCTCAACAAAGCGATGCACGCCACTAGCCAGCTGGAAGGCCAAATCAGAAACATCGCCGACGGCTGCGACAAATTGGCGAAGCAGATCACCCACGAGGAAAAGACACTGCACAAGCGCATGGTCCAGGCAGAAATAGACCCCCAAAGCGATGTTGCCGCCATCATCAAGCAACGCGTCGAACAGATTGGAAACCAACTAGAAGAACTACAGAAACAGCGTAAGGCGGTCAACAACCTGCAACAACAGATCGACACCCTCGACCAAGAGAAAAAGCCACTGGACAAAAACAAGAGCGAAGCAGAACAAAAATGGCAGCAGGCTCAAAACGATGTCACCAACAATAGCAATAAAATCAACGATTTGACCAAAGAAATCAACGATTTGGCTACCACATTGGCGACGGAGCGCACACAGCTGGACAACCTGCTGAAAACATGGCGCCCCGACTGGCACAACGACCTGACAGTCACCATACAAATACTCAAACAAGAAGCCAGCGAATATCTAAGTCACAAAGAGGCACTCGAAAAGGGGCAGCGGGCCCTCGCAAACAGCCGCACCCTCGTCAACAATCTCACCAATATCGAGCTGAAAATCAGAGAGACGAATTCCGACTGGCAGACCGACGAACAAGCTCGGGAACTGACTTGCGACGACATCCAGCACGAATGGAACAACCTGTCGACCGAAAGCAGCGCACTCAAAGCCATAGCACAGCAATGTGAGAAAAACATGGAAGAATGCGACAAAGTACTACAGTCATGGATTTTACGCACAGGAAAGAGTCTCGATATCTTACAGCAGCTTCTGACTCATAAAGATGATATCACTGTAGTGCGCACCCGCTTGACTGACCTGAAAAACGACCTGAAGAACTGTGAAAGCACCCTGCAAAACGCGCAACACTCCATCATTCAGAAGCGCCAAGAGCTCCAGTTGGGAGAAGAAGACCCCGTGCCCGACCTCGCCGACATCGTTTCACAACGCGATGAACAGAGCGCCCTCATCGAGAGTGCCTTGTCCAGTATTTCAGAAGCCGATACCATACTGAAAAACAGCCAGAAAAACCAAAACGAGATCCAACGTCTGCAAGAAGATCTGGCGCGATGCATCCGCGTCAGCGACCATTGGGAAACGGTCAACAAAACCTTCGGCGGCGACCGCTTCCGCAATCTCGTGCAGACGCACATCTTACGCCCACTATTGGACAATGCCAACATCTATCTGCGACAAATCAGCAACCGTTATACCCTGACATGCAGTGAGAAAAACGAACAGCTGGCCATCTTGGTGCTCGACGGCTACAACCGCAACGAGGTGCGTAGCGCAGCACTGCTTTCGGGCGGCGAGAAATTCATGATTTCGTTAGCATTGTCGTTGGCCCTCTCCTCGCTCAACCGTCCCGACATGAATGTCAACATCCTCTTCATCGACGAAGGCTTCGGCACGTTGGACCAGGAATGCCTCGACAGCGTGATGAAAACACTGGGACAACTACCCAGCATCATCGGCGGCGGCGAACGGAGAGTGGGCATTATATCGCACCGTGAAGAGCTGCTGGGATGCATTCCCAACAAAATCAAGCTGATAAAAAACGGCGAAGGCCGCAGCCGTGTAACTGTGACCTATGAGCCATAACAGATCCAACATCTAAACAAAAACAATGGCATGATGACAAAAAGGACTAGACAAATCATTGGAATTCTGGCTGCTGTGGTAGCCTACTACATTGTCCACGAAGGAGCCCACATGCTGGTGGCACTATGCCAAGGTGTGTTCCGGCAAATCATCTTCATGGGCCTCGGCGTTCAGATTGACGTCTCCGCAGACCAAATGAGCGACACCCATATGGGGCTGTTCTGTGTGGCCGGTGCCGTCGCCACATTTCTGGTGGGTTGGCTCTTGGTGCTGCTACGCAAAAAGATATGTGCCTTGCAGTCGAAGTTACTCAAATCCGTCCTATGGTATGTGAGTCTCGCCTTGCTGATGCTCGACCCGCTGTATCTGAGTGTGTTGTGCGGTCTTTTTGGTGGTGGCGACATGAACGGCATCCAACTGCTGGTGCCCGAACTGGCAGCACGGATAACCTTCGGGGCAGTAGGCATCGTCCACCTCTTCGTGATATGGAAATATCTGTTGCCCAGCTACAAAGAATCGTTCCAGAACAACTGTGATTGACCAACCATGATTACCGACGAAACAATCAGAGAGGCTTTGGGCGAAAAGGCTGCGACAGCGCTCTGCCAAGAAGTCATAGCCAACGGCGACATTCCTGGTTTCGTCAGGCAGTATATGCATCACGACGACCCTCGTGTGGCTCGCAACGCGCTGTGGGCCATGACCAAAGCGACCGATGCGGAGCTCTCATCGCTGCAAGGAATGCTCGACGAGCTGATTGACTTGGCCATGACAACCGAAAACTCGGCGGTGCGACGACTGTCGCTGAACATCGTCGAACGGCTGGAAATGGACGAAGAGAGCCTTCGCACCGACTTTCTGGACTTCTGCCTGGAGCACATGGTAAGCCTCGACGAGCTACCCGGCACCCAGACACTCTGCATGAAACTAGCCTATAGGATGTGCAGCTACTATCCCGAGCTGATGCAAGAGTTCATGTGCATAGTCAAAGAGATGAAGGTGGACTTCTACAAGCCCGCCGTCAAAAGTATAAGAGCCAAAATACTGAAGACAGGAGAAAAAAAGCAAGCATAGGTTAACACAGTATGGTGAGTTGGCCTGATCTATTCTATTTTTCTACACACTGTTGCAATCGCATATCGAGGGAACTAGTTCGTCACGTCGCACCCTTATGTATATGTTTAGTAGGATATACGAAACATTGAATATTTACATCTGAAACAGAACTATTATTATGCTGATATGAACATGCGTTAAAAGGGGAAAAAGGGGAGTACATTTTACTCAACTTGAGTCTTTTGTAAATCCTTTTGTATTCGGTGGCAACGCCTGCCGTCCGTATTGGTGGAATCGGGAGTTGACGCAAGGAATGTGGAATACAAAAAAAGAGAAGACTGTTGGCCTTCTCTTTGGTGCCCGGAACAGTAGCGCCCAAAGCATTACTCACCGTATATAACAATTTGTATTCCCGTAATTTAGAATGTATTTTATATCATTAGTGTCCACTAAAAATATAACATTTTAAAAGTTTAATAATAACTGTCCATTAGAATTGTTGAGTTCTTTGAAATCATTGAGTTGATTATTATTGAAGAGGTCGAAAAGCGGAGTTTTGTCTGTCAATGAAACTCC
>JAILAT010000061.1 GCA_024681475.1 Bacteroidales bacterium
CTGTAGTCCTTGCGGAAGTCCATGAGGAAGTAGACAGAGTCCTCCATGACGACGACGCCGTACTTGTTGGCCATCTCGCCGATAATCTGAAGCTCGTGGTCGGTGAAGCAGAACCAGGCGGGGTTGTTGGGACTACTGAAAATCATGCAGGCCACGTCGCCGTCCTTCAGCTCCTCTTCGAGCTTGTCGCGCAGCTTGTCGCCACGGTACTCATAGACGTCGAAGGCCTTCATGGGGATGCCCAGCACACGGCACTGCTGCTTCTGCACGGGGAAGCCGGGGTCGATGAAGAGCACCTTGGTCTTCTTGGCGTCGTAGCGGGTCAGGGTGAGGAAGCTGGCGAAGCCTGCCTGCATGGAACCCACGGTGGGCACGCAGCAGTCGGGAGTGACATCGATATCGAGGAAGTTCTTCACGAAGCGGGCGGCCTCTTTCTTGAAGTCGGCGGTGCCGTAAATCTCGGGGTAGATACTGGCGACGCCACTCTTGAGGGCCTCGATCTGGGCGTTGACACCCACCTGCGGGGCGGGCAGGCCGGGAATGCCCATCTCCATCTTCACGAAGCGCACACCGGTCTCCTTCTCCACATCCTGTATCATCTTGCGCATCTCGCGGATGCTGGCCTTGCCGGGGTTCTGGATCTTGTTGGCCGCGGCAATGCGGTCTATCGTTTCTTTCTGTATGGGTATTTGTGTCATGATATATTATTGTTTGAATGTTTGATTGCTTGATTGTTTGAGTAACTACTTAGTATTAAAACCCTTCAGTTTCACCACATTGATGGGACTGATGTCTTTGATGAGGTTGTAGACTTCTTTCTGTTCTTCGGCGGGTGCCGGGGTGAAGATGGAGACAATCTCCTGAATCTTCACATCCACAAACTGCTGCAATGCCAGGGCATTGGAATTGGCTTTGTGGACACGCTGGAGGTCGCGTAGCGACTGAATGATGGCCTGACGGGCTTTGGGCTGGTCCTTGGTCATCATGTCGAGTCCGAGGCGGTGGTAGTTATAGTAGGCATCGTGGAGGCCAGCGTTGGCACTGTTAAGGTGATTCTCCATAAACCAGTAGCGGTTGCGACCGCCCTTGGAGTCCCAACCGGCATATTTTGAAGCATCGACGGCCTGCACCACCTGCGAGGCAAGCTCATAGAAAACCTGTCCTCCGTTGAGCCCAAAACTGTCGAAATATATGCCGAGCATAACATAGCAATAGTAAGCAACCGTGGATGAGAGAATAGAGGTAAAGTTATTAAGGTCGAATTCAACGGGGTAATTTTCGTTGAAAGAAAACTGGAAGTTAGGCTGTTCCATGTAGTTAAAGAGGCCTGAAGTATAGGTGGAGTTGTAGACTGGGCGCTTGAGCTGAATATTGATTTGGCCAACGAAGTCGGTGGCAGAGGTGCGCTGGGAGAGAATGAGGGAGAAAGAGCATTCAATTTTCTCCTGCTGCTCAAATTCAATGTTAGTCCACTTGCGACCATTGATAAAATCCTCGAGAGCCTGCTTCATATTGTCGAAGACCTTCTTGTCGGTCGTTTCATAAGGCTGCGTCGTAGTCATCAATTTTTGGTAATTAATGGAGACGGAACAACGGAATTCCTGCCCCCGTGCGACACAGAAGCAGAACATTATCAACACTATAGACAATATTCGACGCATAGTAATTTCTGCAAATGAATGGCGAAAACCGCCATTCCGAAATCGCGAAACACAAAGCCACGCACCCATTTTATCACCACCAACAACACGATGTTTTTTCATATGACCTTTTTATTTGTTTCAAAAGGGGGCTTTCTTTTCGTTTCATTTGTTTTTTCACAGCTGCCATTTTGTCAAGCATGCCTATTTCGCCGTCGCGCCAGCGCAAATTCGGCGGGCATGCGACCATAATGTCAGCTGTGGCTGCCGCAGTTCCCAAAGCGGGTGCAAAAATACAAAATAAAATCAACATACCGAAAAAAAAAATCAAAAAGCCCTGCGGCAACCCGTACCGCAGGGCAATAATCAACCTATAAAACAATGTTTTTCTACTTTCTACTTTCTACTTATTGCCCAAAGTCCAACCCGTCGTTTTCTGGCGGCATCTCCGTCTGCCCC
>JAILAT010000058.1 GCA_024681475.1 Bacteroidales bacterium
AAGTCTGCCTTGCTGCGTTATGTATGCAGGGCATCTTTATGCCTCGGGGTGTACAAGGCAGGGTGGAGGTTTTTAGCTTTTTCCTTAGTGCCTCCGCCCTGCGGAACACCCTCTTTCTATTCTACGCCTCGCCGCAGCGGCACACCACTCTGCGCGAGGCTTTTGCTTTGCTGGTCATATATTCATAATTTCTTGTTGTGCAATCCATTGTTCTGTTGTTGGCATTGGTCTGCAGGTGGATCGGCTTGACCTACGGCCCATGGTATATATCTTCATCTTTAGGGTCAAAAAACAATTACCCCTTTTGTATATATAGTGTCTTTTTCACCCCAAAACTGACATGCGAATATGACATTTAACATTTATTTAACATTTCATCATCACAAGAATTGGTCTTAAATCAATATGTATCATTCAGTTACGCAGTTGTTTCAATTTGTTTTAAAAATGCTTAAAGTACACCCTCATCATCGTAAACTGACCTCTTTTTCCCCGAAAAAGTAGTTTCGGGTGAACCCCTTTTGCCTATATAATAGCCATCGCGCGGCCGAAAGGGGACAAAGGGGGGTATTATTTAACAATATTTAACATTTCAACACAGTTTTTCTGTTCTTCGGAGTCTTGAGGGAAACTCCTCAGGGGGTGGCCTTCAGTATCTGCTCGGCCAAGCCGATGGAGTAGCCCTGGCTGTGGAAGAGGATGGTGCCCCGCTTGTCGACAAGTGCCACGAGGGGATAGTCGTTGGCGAAATCGAGCTTCAAGGCCTCGACGATGCGCTTCTCAAAGGGGTCGCGCTGTCCGTCGGGAACGATAAAGCAGTCGGTGTTAGGCAGTTTCCACGACGGGGCCTGCGCCGCGGCGGGCGCCGCCAGGTAAATCATACCGCCCCAAGCGGCATATTCCTTGCGGAGCGACTGGAGCTCCTTGACCAAGTGTTTCGAAGGCTCGCGATAGTCACCCAAGAAGACGAAGAGCATGCCTGTCTCGCCGGCATAGTCGGCAAGGGTAGCCATGTCCTCCACAATGGGCAGGTTGGGGTCTATGCTGCCCTGGCGGTCACTCCTGCGCTCAGTGAGCGGACGCAAGACGATGGCCTTGGTAACACGTTCGCCGTCAGTAACATTGAAGAATTCGCGATGCACCAGCACTTCGCCGTCGGGGTAGCGGTTGCCGGTGGTGAGGCAATAATAGCCAGGTTCCAGCGGCAGCTTGGCGGGGAAGCTGTTCATGCGCTCGTCGTCTTCGAAATCGAAAGTAACAAAGTCGCCGTTCTCATATTTCGCCAGCGAGAAATGCACCCAATAGGTGGGCTTCTGCAACTGTGCGGTGGGGCGATATGTGAGCGTAAGCATGGCCGATGGCTGCACAGCCTCGTGCTCTTCGAAAGTCACAGACATCCATCTTTTTCCATCCCACACATAGAGCACATTGGTGGCGTTGTCGAGGTAGGCAGGTATCTCCAGCGAGCGGCAGGCGGCGACGAAGAAGATGTCGCGGCTGTGCGCATCACTGTGACGCAGCTCGAAGACGCCGCACGGCGAGATGGGGCAGTTGTAGTAGTTGCCCGTATCGTCCACGGCAATATTCTTCAATATCCATGTTTTCAGACTATTGACATCGTTGACACCTGCCTTCGTCAGCTCTTCGTTGAGCATGGCGCGATAGGGGCGCACCAACTCGTTGCTCACACGTGCCGGCATGATGCCTTTGCGATACACCTCGTAGCTGATGTTCCTGCGCGAATCCACGCCACTCCAGCCCGAATAGTCCTCCCATCCGGTGATGTGCTCCTCGAGGGTCTCGCAGCTGATGTCGCGCAAATCCTTGTCCGAAAAGCTTTTAAGATAGTCATAGTAATGCTCGTGGGCGCGTGCGATAAAGTTGTTGCGCATGAACTCGGCTATCTCGATGTAGTTGCCCTCGCTCTTGTGGATGAGCTCCCAAATCTGGTCGGCCGTGTAGGTGTGGGTGGTGATGGCGGCGCTGCCCACCAGCTCCAGCGCTTGCTGCCGGTCGGGGAACGTAGCCACATAAGCGGCGCGCACACTGTCCTCATAGGCAATGCGTTGCGCGTTGCGTGCCGCCTTCTCGTCGGAAGGTGTCACCTTGGCCTTGCCTGCCTCGGGCGGCACAATGTCGAAGGTTTCGGCGTATTCGTTACCCTTTTCGCGGGTCAGGTAGAGCGTCAGCGTATCGCTCTCGCGCACATCGAGTTTGGCATATTGATAGTGCGTGCCGTCGTCGGCCCAGATGAGCAGGTCGCCGAGGCCGGTGGTCAGCGTGGCACGGCCCTGCGCGTCGGTGGCGACATCCGCCAGGGGATAGAACTCGCTGTAATTGTATAGTTTAAACTTCACATGGCCTTGTCGCACCGGTGCCCCTTGCGCGTCGCGCAGCGTCACCGTCACCTTGCGTGTCGGCGCATAGTTGCCCAGCATATTGATTTTGGAGTAGAGGCTGCCGGCGAAGTTGACCTCCTCGCTGCCGCGGTAGCGTCCGAAGGCGTTGCTGTGCACCATCATACATCGTGTCGAAGGTACTGCAAACCAGCCCATATCGAGCTCAGCGTCGGGCTCGCAGGCGCCCATGAAATACCAGCGGCCCAGTCCGTTGGCACCCGAGTCGGCAATCCACACCTCCACCCAGGCGTGGTTGTCGTCGCAGTGCGCCCAACGAGGCGTATAGCACTGACGTGCAGGAATGCCCACGCTGCGCAGCGCGGTGACGGCGAAGGTCGACTCCTCGCCGCAGCGTCCCAAAGAGGTGCGCATGGTGGCCAGCGGCGACGAGGTGCGCGAGTCGCTGGCGCGATAGGCCACATGCTCGTGACACCAGTGGTTCACCTCCAAGGCGGCATCGTACATCGAGAGACCTTCGACGCGCGGAGCCAACTCCCTCTGCATCAACATCCTGGCGCTATCCAGATTCTCGTTGTTCACACGATACACCAGCACGAAATGGCGGAAGATGTCCTCGGGCACCTTGTCGCCCCATGCAAAACGCTCGCGGGCGGCGAAGGCGGCGCGCACCTGCTGGAGATAGAAGGCCTGGTCGTAGTCCGCCAAGTCGCTGTAAGGCATGTATGCGTAGAGGAATTCCAGCGCTTCGCGCGTGGCCATGTCCAGCGTGTCCATGCCGTCGAAAAGCTGCTCGGCACGGCCGGCGGCCAGCACCTTGCGGGCCTCGAAATCGGTGTGAACCTGGGCACGGTAGGCGTCGTCGGTAATGAAATGCTGCTCCTTGTGGCACGACGCCAGCAACAACGGCAACAGCGGAATTATCAATAATGCAATGCGTTTCATATTGTTGTCTTAATTGGTGATACCTTATTTGAGGCGCAGCAGCGCGTCGCGCACCTCGTTTTCATCGATACTCACGTCGATAACGGGGACTCCCGGAGCCTGCAACAGCACGGCAAGTATTTCGCCGTCAGCATTTTTCTTGTCGCTACGCATATACCCGAGTATGCCCTCGGTGTCCTTGAGGGTTATGCGCGGGATGACCACCTGCCCTTTCAGCCACTGGCCATAGCGTTCCAGCATCGTCGGGGCGAGACCCAGCTTGCCCACCGAGAGGTAGAGGGCACACCACATCCCGTAGCCCACGGCGCGACCGTGGCTGATGGGACGCTGACAGTCTCTGAACCAGCTCTCTATGCCGTGGCCAAAAGTGTGGCCCAAATTCAGTATCTTGCGCAGCGACGCCTCATGGGGGTCGCTCTTGACCACCGCCAGTTTGAAATGGGCGCAATGGGCGATGACCTCAGGCGCAGCCAAGGGACGTCCGTCCAACATGTCGAAGGCATCCGGGTCGCTGAGCATCAGCGTCTTGGCCACCTCCATGGTGCCGTCCACCAGCTCCGCTTGGGGCAGCGTCGACAAGAACTGCTCGTCGCAGCACACTGCCACAGGCTGGTGGAAGAAACCCACCTGGTTCTTGGCGTTCTCCACATTGACTGCCGTCTTGCCGCCGATGGCGGCATCCACCATGGCTGTCAGCGTGGTGGGTATATTGACATAGCGTATGCCTCGCTTGAAACCCGCCGCCACAAAGCCGCCGAGGTCGCTCACGGCACCGCCGCCGAGGTTGACAATCACACTGTTGCGGTCGGCACCGCTCTCCAGCAACGCGCCCCACAGCTGCGCCGCCACCTCCAAACTCTTGCATTCCTCGCCCACAGGCACCTCGAAAAACTCAGCCTCCTGCAACGCCGTCACACGACTGATGACCTGCGGCAGGCAGCAGGCATAGCTGTTCTCGTCGAGCACGATGAAGAAACGCGCCCCACGAAATGCCTTGCCCTGCAGCATACGGTCGAGCTTGGCCAAGGCGGAAACGCGTGAATTGCCAATCAATTTGGTAGACATAGCTTCAATATTGTCACTTGTTTTGAAATGCAAAGATAGACATTTTTTCACAAATGACGAAAAAAACATATTCCCATTGATGTAGGACACCCCCAAGCAACCAATGGAAACGGCTGAAAAAGAAGAAAGTACAGCCAGGAGAAGGGAATCATCTCCTATGGAGGCCGCATTCGCGATGCTCCGGCGACTCCCACCACCAACGGCCTGAACGGATGTCTTCTCCCGGTTTCACGGCACGTGTGCAGGGCTCGCAACCGATGCTGGGAAAGCCTTCGTTGTGCAACTTGTTGTAAGGCACATGGTTGCTTTTGATATATGCCCAGACCTGCTCTTCCGACCAATGTATCAGCGGATTGATTTTCAGCAAACCGTGACGGTCATCCCATTCCACCAGCTTCATGTCGCTACGGGTTATGGATTGCGCCTGCCGCAAACCACATATCCATGCCTCCAGCCCCTGGAAGGCACGCGACAAGGGCTCCAGCTTGCGCACCTGACAGCAGGCATGACGCTTCTCCACACTGTCGTAGAAAGGATTGATTCCCTGCTCATACACAAACCGTTGCAGCGCTTCGGCCTGTGGGCAAAAGACCTCCATCTTGATATTGTAGCGCTGGGTGGTCTTGTCGATGAGTTGATATGTCTCCGGAAAAAGACGACCCGTATCCAAAGTAAAAATACGAGCCTGTTGGTCAATCTTCAACATCATGTCGGTAAGAGTCTGGTCTTCAATGCTCAAGCTGGAAGACAAGGCAATCTTGCTCCCATGCTTTTCCATGAAGTAGCGGAGCACCACATCGGGTTCCTCTCTCTCAAAACGGCGATTCAACTCTTCAATTTCTTCAATTGTATAACTCATATTATCAATTATTTATCTGTCTTACTGCCAGTAATTATTTTTTCTTGGCGACTGCAATGATACCACGTCAATAGTTCTCATTCAGTGGGAAAATATTAGTCACCAACACTTTATGCCCAGTAGTGAAATCCTTGCTCCCCGATTGTCATGAACACTACTCTCGATTCGGGTGCACTGTTAGTTCGGATTTCAGAATTCATAATTGTATCATTCCAGCCCCAACTGTCTCGAAGCTGTCGGGATCGATGATGATTAGCGACCCCGTTGTGCGGTTGTCCACGTAGCTGTCGAAAGCCAACGGACTGGCGGTATGCAGCATAACACAAGCGATATCGTTCATTTTCAAATCCGTCCCGCCTTCAATCTTGCTCATCGAGCGGATGTCCATTTTGTACTCAATTCCTTTCACCATCGCCATTGTCTCGGACACTGTGCTTTTGGCTATGTATCGCTTGTTGAGTTGCATGGGCTCCTGGTTGAACCAACAGCACATCATCGATATCCGTTGGCTCACTTGTGGCTCCCTGCCCTGTGCCCCCACAAGGCAGTCGCCTCGGCTGATGTCGATATCGTCGTTCAACAGCACGGTCACCGATTCGGGGGTGTGAGCCACGTCCAACGACCTGTCGGCCTGCTTGATAGCCTTGACGGTGGAGGTGAGACCCGACGGAAAGACCTTCACCGCATCGCCCACATGGAGCACGCCTCCTGCTAAACGTCCTGCATAGCCACGATAGTCGGGGAACTTGTCGGAAATGGGCCGTATGACGTATTGCACGGGAAGACGCATGGGCTTGCCGGCATCGCCCGATTTGTGCTCGATGGAAACGCTCTCCAGCAGCTCCATGAGCGACGGTCCTTCATACCACGACATATTTGTGGATTTTTCCACCACATTGTCCCCGTTTTTGGCAGATATGGGAATGAAATCCAATTGTGCCCGGATGCTCAGTTTGGCGGTCATTTCACGATACTGGCAACAAATCTCCTCGAAACGCTGCTCGCTGAACGACACCAGATCCATCTTGTTGATGCATACCGTGATAAAGGGGATGCCCAACAGTGAAGCAATATACGAATGGCGCACCGTCTGCTCCACTACCCCGTTGCGTGCATCGATAAGAATAATGGCCAGATCGGCAGTGGAAGCCCCTGTAACCATATTGCGGGTGTACTGGATATGGCCCGGCGTGTCGGCAATGATAAATTTTCTTTTCGGAGTGGCGAAATAGCGGTAGGCCACATCAATGGTGATGCCCTGCTCGCGCTCAGCCCGGAGGCCGTCGGTCAGCAAAGCCAGGTTCACCTCCTCGTTGCCTCGGCTCACGGAGGCCTGTTTCACAGCCTCCAACTGGTCCTCGAATATCGACTTGCTGTCGTACAACAGCCTGCCTATCAGCGTGCTTTTCCCATCGTCCACACTTCCTGCCGTGGTGAACCGCAACAGTTCCATATCTAAATATCCATTCATCATCTTTCTTGTTTCAAATTTCAAAAATCATTATTCATAATGGCTTAAAAATAGCCCTCTTTCTTCCGGTCTTCCATTGCCGTCTCACTGCGTTTGTCGTCGGCACGGCCACCTCGCTCGGTGATACGCGTGGCGGCAATCTCGCTAATAATATCCTCCAGATTGTTAGCCTCGGAGATGGTCAGCCCCGTGCAAGTGATGTCGCCGATAGTGCGGCAACGGACACGCCTGGTCACCACCTCCTCGGTGGGTTTCAACATCATACAGGGTTCTGCCGCCAGCCATTGCCCGTCGCGGAAGAAACAACGGCGCTCGTGAGTGAAATAGAGCGACGGCAGCTCTATCTGCTCAGCGTAGATGTACTGCCACACGTCCATCTCTGTCCAGTTGCTTATAGGAAACACCCGGAAATGTTCTCCCATGTTCTTCTTGCCATTGAAATTGTTCCACAATTCGGGCCTCTGGTTCTTCGGATTCCATTGCCCGAACTCGTCGCGGTGTGAAAAGAAACGCTCTTTTGCGCGAGCCTTCTCTTCGTCACGGCGCGCACCCCCAATACAGGCGTCAAACTTGTACTTCTCGATGGTGTCAAGCAATGTGGTGGTCTGCAACCTGTTGCGGCTGGCATTATAGCCCTTCTCTTCCTTTACGCGACCCGTGTCGATACTCTCCTGCACAGAGCCTACAATCAGCTGGGCTCCAAGCTTCTTCACCAAGTTGTCACGATAATCCAGTGTCTCCTGAAAATTATGCCCCGTGTCGATGTGCACCAAAGGGAACGGTATTTTCGCCGGGTAGAACGCCTTGTAGGCGAGATAGGTTACTACGATGGAATCCTTGCCGCCCGAAAAAAGGATGGCGGGACGCTCAAACTGAGCAGCCACCTCGCGCAAAACATAGATGGACTCCGATTCCAGTTCTTTCAAATGAGTCAACTTGAACATATTTCTTATAGTGTTTTTTTAACGATTCATGTCTGGCAACCTGCAAGATACCCTGTCAGGTGGTCAAATAATTAACTGAAAGCGCCCGCAAGGTATTTCTGGGTGAGCTCTTCCTGGGGATGGTTGAACACCTGCTGCGCAGGCCCCGCTTCAATGACCTGACCCAAGTACATGAACACCACATTGTCGGCAATACGTAGAGCCTGCCGCAAAGTATGCGTCACCATGATGATGGTATATCGCTCTTTGAGCGACACAAAAAGGTCCTCCACCGTCTTGCTGGAGATGGGGTCGAGGGCACTGGTGGCCTCATCTGCCAGTATATACTCCGGCTGCACGGCCAACGAGCGGGCCAGACACAGCCGTTGCTGTTGTCCGATGGAGAGGCGTGCCGCAGGTGTATGCATACGGCCTTTGATTTCGTCCAGCAGCCCCACATCTCTCAGATTTTTCTGTACATGATAGATCAATTGTTTCCGTTTCTTGAACATCCTGTTGATGCGACAGCCATAGGCCACATTGCCGAAGATGGACATCGGCAGCGGGCACGGGCGTTGGCTCACCAGCCCTATTTTGCGTCGAAGCTCGGTGATCTCCGCTCCAGAATGGATGATATCCTGCCCGTCCACCAGCACTTTCCCTTCTATTTTGACGCCCTCAGTACTGTCAATCAACCTGTTGAATGTACGCAACAGGGTAGATTTTCCACACCCCGAAGGCCCTATGATGCATGTGATCTGTTTTTCGGGAAGACGGATATTCACATCCTTCAAAATATGGTTATCCTTGATATAGACATTGAGATTTTGTGCTTCAATAGACATAATTACACCTTGTTTTTTGAAAATTTGTTGGTAATAAAACGACCTGTTATGCTAAGAATCAAAACAATAATGGTGAGCACCAGCGCTGCGGCGTATGCCCTGTCGACCACCTCGGGGATGGGGCTGCTCAATTGGAAGAACACTGCCAACGGAAGTGTGGCGGCAGGCTGCGACAGCGATGTCGGAATGCTGTCCGTATAACCGGCGGTGAACATCACGCTGGCGGCATCGCCGATAGCGCGGCCGATGGACAGCAAAGTGGCAGTCGCGATGCCCGGTGCAATTTGGCGCAGCACCACCTTCAGCGTCTCCCAACGCGTGGCACCCAGCGCGAAACTGGCCTCCAGAATATCACGAGGAAAATTGCGCGTAGCCTCGTCCATGGTGCGGATGAAGATGGGAATTATCAATAAAGTGATGACAATGATGCCACCCAACAGAGAGGCCCTTAGGCCAAAATAGATCATGATGGTAAATCCAAAGGCGCCATAAACGATGGAGGGTACGCCGAAAAGGACATCGAAGGCCAGTCGGGACACGTAAGCCAGCTTGGAGTGCTTTTTCAAATATACGTTAAGGAAAAAGACCACAGGGATGGAGATAAGCAGCCCCAACAGGGTGGATGCACCTACAATGTACAGCGAACCGACGATGGCATTGAGAAAGCCTCCTTCCTTTCCGATGTAGAATCCGCCCCCAGGCAATTGGGTGACCATATCCCAACTCATGGCCTTGCACCCTTTGGAAAAAATGGTCCAAAGAACACTGGCGACAATACCAAAGAAGATCAGTATGGCGGTCCACATGAATAGCTTTGCGACGCTCTCTTTCAGCTTTTTCTTATGTGCAATATTCATATCGTGATGATTGTTTATTTCTCCGTTTTTTCCAACCTGTAGAGGATTATTCTTGACAAGAGATTGAAGATGAGTACAACGACAAACAGGATGAGTGCCGCAAACATGAGGGCGGACTCGTAGAAAGGCATGGACAGCATCTCGCCGTAGTTGTTGGCGATGAGTGCAGGGATGGGGTAGCAGGCGTCAAGGACACTTTCCGGTATGTGGATGACGCAGCCGCAGACCATCAGCACGGCGATAGTTTCGCCCATGGCGCGCGAAACGGCCAGAACGACGGAGGCGATGATGCCGGGCAGCGTTTTGCGGAAGACGACCCTGATGGCCGTCTGCCAGCGGGTGGCACCGAGGGCCAACGAGGCCTGGCGCAGCTCGACAGGGACAGTGGTAAAGACTTCGACAAAGAGGCTTACCATCAGCGGTATGACCATGACACCCAATACGATGCCGGCAGCCAAAGCGGTGTATCCGGTGGAGAAATCGACGAAAAGCGGTGCCAAATGCTGCGAAATCCACGGCACGATGACCAGCACACCCCAAACGCCGTAGACGACGGAGGGGAGCGCCGCCAGAATGTCCAAGGCGGGGAAGACGAATTTCCTGACTATGGGTTTAGAATATTCTGTCAGGTAGACGGCGGTGAGCAGGGAGATGGGGAGAGAGAAGAGGATGGCGAGAATGGTGACCCATATTGTCCCCATGATGAACGGCAAAAAGCCGAACTCTCCTTTCATGGGACGCCATTCCGACGAGAACAGCAATGTCCACAGCGACTTGTCGTCCAGCACTGGGGCCGACTTGAGGTAAAGACCTATGGCGATGATGGCCACCAGCAAGATGGAGAGGATGGTGAGTGAGAACATGGTGCCCTGCGCCACCCGGTCCTTTATGATTCGCAGCTTTTGCATTGGTATTATTATTTGATTTTCAACCGACTAAGTCCTTGTTGCAGTTTATCCTCACTCAGGGCGATATAACCAGCGGGCACATTGTATTGTTGCCCGTCGGTGAGCACGAACTGCAAGAAGGCGACCACAGCGGGATTGGAGGGCACTCCATGGCTGACGAGATAGAGGTCGCGAGCCGGCGGTGACGGATATTTGCCCTCGGCCACTGCTGCGATAAAATCATCCTTGGTGTCGTAAAAGTATTCGTCATCACCAATGGTCTGGTCGTCATTCACATCGATGGGGCATACCGACAGTCCCTGATTGGGATGTCGGCTCTTCTCGTCGTAGACGTAGCCGATGTTGTTCAGCCCGATGCCGAGTTTGTCACCCTGAATGGCGGAGGCAAGGCCAGGGTCGCCAAAGACAGCCGTGCCGAGGAGGTCTTCCTGTTTATGGCCGAGCCACATGGCAAAAGTTTCGGCGGCTCCACAGGCGTCGGAGCGGGTGTAGAGATGTATGGGGGTCTTGTCGCTAGTGCCCAGCACTTGGCCCCAAGTGGTATACTCTCCTGTAATCCACAGCTTTATCGCCGTCTCTTTGGATATGCCGTGCTGCTTCAACTCCTCGGCATGGGGATTGCTGGAGTTGATGGTAATCACCACGGCATCTTTGGCGGTGGCGAAAGGCAAGGCTCCTTTCTCCAATTCGGGTGCATAGACTTCGCGCGAGACCATACCCAGGTCGACAACATCGGCCAACACGTCGGTCATACCCTTGCCAGCGCCGCCGGCAGAGAGGTCGATGCGCACATTGGGATGGAGGTTCTGGAACTCCTCGGACCATTTGACGGCGAGCGGGTAGAGTGCGAAGGCACCGGAAATGGATATGTTGCCTGACAACTCGTCTTGCGTATCTGAGGCGTTCTGCTTTTTATCGTTGCCACAAGAGAGGGACGAGAGAATCAGGCCGCCCATTAATAATAGAGCTGTGATTCTTGAACTTTGAATTTTGACTAGTTTTCTTTTTGTTGGTTTCATATCTGTATTTTAAAATAATTACCTATATTATAATGGGTTAGAATTTGACAGTCAACATGGTGGTGAGCTTGTGGCTCAAGTGGGAAGTGGGTTGGTCGTGCTGTAGGGTGTAGGCCAGCTGAAGACGCAGATTTTTTCCTAACCAGCTGTCGGCACCTGCTGAACAGGCAATGGACGGGGCGTTGTCGGATATGGCCTTCTCGTAATAATCCACACGAAGAATGGGTCGCAGTCTGTTCTGGATTCCATCGTGTTTCGAATGGAACTTAAACCAATAGCCTGCAACAAGATAACATCCTCTGGTCTCGACTTGGCGGGGAGTAAAGCTATCGGTTGTAGGGTCATAATCAGCAAAGTCGGTTTTTCCGAACAGGAATTCGGAACGGACAGTCCACCGCTCATCGGCATACTGTGCACCGCCAGCATAGCGTATCCTGGCACCGTCGATATGGGTTTCGGCACCATCGTAACGCATATCATATTGTCCCCAATAGCCTGACGCTGAGACGGTAAGATTACGCACATACGGACAAACCTCGATACGTGCGGAGATGTCTTTGGCGATGTTGTCACTTTTTACGTTTATTCCGTTGCCGCCAAAAATGCCCACGCCGTAGGACACCAGCGGTGTTCTTTTGCCCTGAACGTCAGCATAGGCCATCTGCCCGGTCAACATGGCACCCATCTCACGGCCATTGGCATAACTACTGATTGCGGTGACATCCTGATACCCTGACAAGGCACTGATAACACGAACATTATCAATCAGTTCCAAATCCAATGGTGATAACTTGTTCTCCAAAGAGAAGGGAATCTTGAACTGTCCTACCTGCAATTGGGCATATTTATTGAAGGTTATCTTTGCGAACGCGTCGATCAGACGGGGAGTGTTGGCGAAATCGACATGCAGGCGGAAATCCAGGCAAGGGGAAAGGCTGCCTTTGTAGTCGATGCGGGCTCTTCTTATCTGAAAAACACTGTTTTCCGTCTCGGGATTGTGCTGGTATTGATATTGGGCATCAATCCATCCCCCCAGACTGACATGGCCAGGCTTCTGCTTTACCGTTACATTTTCATCTTTTACAAGATTGGTATCCGCGTTGTTACACTGCGCTGCAATCTGGGCAAAAATTGAATTTTCGTAGCAAAAAAACAAAAAAAAGAGGGTGAGACAACCAAAATGTGTAATGATTTTCATTCTATGCTATAATTATTAATGTCGCTGCAAAGATAAAGTCTAATTTCCAATAAGTCTGTCATTTAAAAGCAAAATCGTGTAAAAAAAGACAAATAATATGTCCTGATTTATTGTGACATTGTAAAAAATTATCAAAAAAAAAGAAGCATATCGTCTTTTACATACGCTGTTATGATGTAATTTTATTATTTTTGCATCATGAAAACAATAATATTGATTCTGTCGTTCATACTTAACATCGTATTGCTGATTCTGCTCTTCCATATCAGGAAAGTATATCATCAAATGATGAAAAAAAGTCTGAGAAAAGAGAACCTGAAGAATGAACTAGTGGAAGAAGTGTCGTATGACACACCTGACACTTGCAACGAGCAGGACAAAGCCATTTTGAAGGCTCTGCAACTCTCCTTGGACCGGGACAAGTTATATTTGAATCCCAACCTGTCACTGCAGGATATGGCCAAGGTGGTGGGCACCAACAAAACGAAACTGTCGTCTGTCATCAACAACAACCTGAAGCAGAATTTTGCCTCATTATTAAATCAATATAGAATTCGCGAAGCCATTAATCTGCTGAGTGACAGCCGTTATTTCGATTACAAAATCGAAGCTGTCGGAGAAATGTGTGGCTACAACAACCGCCAAGTGTTTCATGCAGCCTTCAAAAAAATAATGGGTATTACCCCTACCCACTTCCGCAACATCAGCAAATCGGGAACCCAAAAAGGCTTGTACCACCCATTTCAAAGACCCAATAACGAGAGCAACGAATAAGAATCCTCGAGTCGGGTCGAACAACTGGGTCTCTCGTTAAATAAACATAGGACATTCTCATGATAACACTTTAATTGTCAACAATTAACACGCTCCTTAGGATTCCGTTCTCCTCATTCTTTATTGGTCAGCAGCTCTCAAAAAAGCGAAGCAATGATACACATAATCGCAATAAATGCGTATTTTTGCATTTTTGAAGAAAGAAGTGAAACGTCGGCATCAACCCTGTTTATCACCTGAGGTTCAGAAACATGGCATTGCCTTCCCGACATAAACCGCTAAATAATCGATGAGCGAAAAACAATTGGAGTTGCTGGCTCCGGCTAAAAATCTGGAGCAGGGGAAAGCGGCCATCAACCATGGCGCCGACGCCGTCTATGTGGGTGCCCCGCAGTTCGGCGCCCGCGCCGCCGTAGGCAACAGCATCGGCGACATAGCAGCGTTGGTGGAATATGCGCATCTGTTTCATTCCAAGGTATTTACCACTGTCAACACGCTGCTCTTCGACGACGAGCTGGAGGGTGCCGAGAAGATGGTGTGGCAACTCTACAACGCTGGCGTCGACGCACTTATCATCCAGGACGTGGGACTGCTGGAGCTGCATCTGCCGCCCATTGCGCTGCACGCCTCCACACAGATGCACAACGTCTCCATAGAACAGCTGCAATTCCTTGAGAACGTGGGCTTTCGTCGTGCCATACTGGCCCGCGAGACCTCGCTGGAACAGATGGCCGCCATGCGCGCCGCCACAACCATCGAACTGGAGGCCTTCGTGCAGGGTGCCCTGTGCGTGTGCTACAGCGGCCAATGCTATATGAGCCAGTATCTTAACGGTCGCAGCGGCAACCGTGGCTGCTGCACACAGCCGTGCCGCTCGTCGTACGATCTGGTGAACGAAAAAGGACGCCTTCTGCAGCGTGGCCACTTGCTGTCGCTACGCGACTTTTCGGCAGCGCAACATCTTGAAAATATGATAGATGCCGGCATCACCTCCTTCAAGATCGAGGGACGACTGAAAGATATCTCCTATGTGAAGAACCTTACCGCCTACTACCGTCAGCTGCTTGACCAGCTGATGGAGCGGCGCGACGACTGTCGCGCCGCGTCGGCAGGACATACCACGCTGTTTTTCAAGCCCGACCTCGAGCGCACCTTCAATCGCGGATTCACCGACTACTTCCTCGTGAAGAGGCAGCCCATGGCCTCGCCTGCGACACAGAAATCAATGGGCAAGCGCTTCGCCGCAGCCCAAAAATGTCACGGCGAAACGCTGGAAATCAGCGCTTCGGAGACACCCACGGCAGGCGACGGACTCTGCTACTTCGATAACGAAGGCAATCTGAACGGATTCCTAGTCAATCGCGCAGAGTCTCTAAACACCAGAAACACAACACCAAAGGACACCCAACGATATCGTATCGTCGCCAACAAGGCGGTCGACATCGCTGTCGGCACCACGCTGTGGCGCAACAACGACTACGCCTTCGAAAAACAGCTGCAAGGCGACAGTGCCGAGCGGAAAATCATTGTGAACATGACACTTGGCGAGACGGCAACGGGTCTTTCGCTGCTGCTGTCCGACGAGGAGGGGCTCACCGTCACAGCCGAAACGGAATGCGCCAAGGAGCCTGCCCGCGACGCCACACGCGCCGAGGAGACCCTCCGCCGGCAACTGTCAAAAATGGGCGGTACACCCTTTACTATCAACCATTTGGACATAACCATCAGCAAGCTACTCTTTGTGCCGGCCGCCATTCTCAACGAACTGCGCCGCCGGGGTGTGGAAATGCTGATACAAAAACGCATACAGCACTATAGGCCAGCGGATTGCGCTACACCGCCCAACGATGCTCCCCACTACCAGAGGGTGCATTATTACAATGCCAACGTGGTGAACCATGCAGCCCAAAGATTCTACGAGCGCCACGGCGCCACAGTGCAGGAATGGGGGCTGGAACATACTGGCGATTACGCCGGCAAAGCGCTGATGACCAGCAAATACTGCCTGCGCTACGAGTTGGGACAATGCCTCTGCCACAAATGCAACAAGGCGGTGTCCGACGACTATGCCGGCACACTCTTCCTCGTCAACAACGGCAAACGGTTCCGCCTGGAATTCAATTGCCAACGTTGCGAGATGATGATCTATGCTGACTGACAGTTTCCTCTAACAGTAATCCTAATATGCAAATAGAAATCTGCTGTAACTCAATCACATCTGCCATCGCCGCCCAACGTGGCGGGGCACGGCGCGTGGAGCTGTGCCAAGATCTCGCTGGCGGCGGCACCACACCGTCGGCGGCGGCTATCGAATACTGCGCCAAGGAGCTGGCCTTGGAGACACGAGTGTTGATACGCCCTCGCACAGGCGACTTTGTATACAGCAAAGAAGAATACGACATCATCCTGCGCGACATTGTGTGGGCCAAGAAGTTAGGTGCCCACGCCGTGGTGATAGGCTTCCTCACCGCCGATGGCGACATCGACGTGGAGCGCACACGCGAGGCGGTGCAAGTGGCTGCGCCTATGGAGGTTACCTTTCACCGCGCTTTCGACGAATGCCGCAATCCGCTGGAAGCTTTGGAGACTATCGTCGACTGCGGATGCCATAAACTGCTCACCTCAGGCTGTGCACCTTCGGCATGGGAGGGGCGCGATATGCTGCGCCAGCTGGTGGCACGGAGCCACGGCCACATAGGCATCATCGCTGCCGCCGGCGTTGTGGCCTCAAACGCCAAGCAGATAGTTGATTACACGGGTGTTACAGAGATTCACGGCTCGTGCAAGAAGATGGTGGACGGCGTCACCGTCACCGACAGCGATGAGGTGCGACGCATGATAGCATCGCTACAATAGGCACACATAAGTAAAGATAATAATTTTGTCTACAGGCTGTTAAAGTCCAGCTCCCGCTGTCCGCGGGGCTTACGGCTGCAATAGCGCTGATAGGGGCAGGCGTAGGGCGATTCGCACTGCACGCCCATGGCCACCTGGGGTTCGGTGCCCTGCAGCACCTCCTTGAATTGCTGCACCTGGGCAGCGATGTGCTTCATGGCATCGCGGGCCACATCAAGAAGACTGAGTGTCAGCGGATTGTCGGAACCATCGTTGCAAATCAAACTAAAATCCTTGAGCGACAGCGTCGGCAGCTCTTGCAGAGCGTTGGCGATGACATAATGCTGCACGCTGACATCGTTGCGGAACACGTCGGTGACAGCCTTGGAATTCTTCACCTCGTAGACTGTCACCTCGCCGGAAGCAGTCTTGTGGACAATATCGGCCAGCACCAACACCTCGTCGTAGACAAAGGCTGCCTCATAAAGTGTTGTCTCATTGTTGTTTTTCAGCAATTCAGCCGTCGTGGCAGGAGCCTCATTGATGCCGCGACAGGCGCGCAGCACGTCGATGCCTCCCTCAAACTGGGCCTTCACCTTCGCCTCGAATGAGCGGCCACGGGCAAAACGCTCCAACACCTCGCTGGGATAGTAGCCCAGTTCGGGATGGTAGACGTCGAGATAGAGCGCCTTATGGCACTGCTGACCGCGGATGAACTTGGACTTGGTGAGACGGTATAAGACCATGATAACAAAGGAGTTCTATTCCACGATGAGCTGCGTTGTGGTACGCGAGCGCTGCTGCAGGAGCACGTTGCGGCCTCCCACGATGCGGTCGA
Source organism: Bacteroidales bacterium (assembly GCA_024681475.1). Classification (GTDB taxonomy): domain Bacteria; phylum Bacteroidota; class Bacteroidia; order Bacteroidales; family P3; genus Colimorpha. The sequence goes on from JAILAT010000058.1 coordinate 16,895, forward strand.
TAATCTCCTGATTGTAATAGCGTATGGTGATCAGCTGCAGACCTGTGTTGTAGCGCAGACGGAACTGTCCGGCCAGCGCCTCCTGGATGCTCGAAAGCAACACCTGGTTGAAATCGATACAGAACGAGAAGCTCAGCGCGGAATTCTGCATCATGTTGACTTTTACGTTGAGACGTGCCAGCAGGGCGAAGATGGTCTGCAGGTTGTCCTCGGCGATGAAGGAGAAATCCTTGGGGAGTATCGAGATGAGAACCTGGTTGTTCTTGAAGATGTAGAGCGGCGTGAGAGGGTCGATGGCAAAGAAAGGACCCACGACAGACCCTTCGGCCGAAGGGTCGACAAACGACTTGATATTGAGTCGGATACCTTTATTCTGGATAGGCTTTACCGTCTTGGGATGGATGACCGAGGCGCCGTAGTAGGCCAGCTCGATAGCCTCGTTGTAGGGTATCTTGTTGATTTTAATGGTATTGTCGAAATATTTCGGGTCGGCGTTGAGAAAGCCTGGGACGTCCTTCCAGATGGTCATCTCGCTGGCGCCCAGACAGTAGGAGAGTATGGATGCCGAGTAGTCGGACCCCTCGCGTCCCAGCGTGGTAGTGGCCTCGGCGCCCGTTGGCAGGATGGTGCCCGCAATGAAACCCTGGGTAATGACCAGAGGATGCTCCGAAAGGTGCTGTGTCACATGCTGTTGGACTTGCTGCCCCGTGCGCAGCCAATCGACATGGCCCTCGCGGAAATAGTCGTCTGTGCGGACAAGCTGCCGCACATCAAGCCACAAGTTGCTGATTCCAATGCTGTTGAGATAGCCCGAGATGAGCGTTGTGGAGATGAGTTCGCCGAAGCTGACAGTCTGGTCGTAGTCGTAATTATAGTCTGTAGGCTTGCACGTCATAGCCTTTTCGAGGTCGGCAAAAAGACGCTGCAGGGCGTCGCGGGTGTCTGCCACAGCGGAGACGTCGACAGCCGTGGTGGAGACCAGCTCATCAAAAATAGTTGTGTGATAAGCCTTTACCTCTTCGTATTTGGCGTGGCGTGCCACGTCGTCGGCCAACACGCCCGGCACCAGCTGCTCGAGGGCATTGGTCGTTTTGCCCATGGCGGAGATGACCACCACCAGCGGGGTGTCGAGGTGCGACTTGACAATCGACGCCATGTTGCGGATGGCCTGGGCGCTGTTGACGGAGGCGCCGCCGAATTTGAAGACCTTTATATTACTCATAACGTGTGCTTTAAGTCTAAACTATTAGCGCAACTGGCGTTCCATGTCGCGGCGTGTGTCCTTGGCCTTGATAGTCTCACGCTTGTCGAAGAACTTCTTGCCACGCGCCAGCGATATGTTGAGTTTGGCATAGCCTCGGCTGTCCACAAAGAGCAGTGTGGGGACTATGGTGAAGCCGCGCTCTTTCAGTTTGTTCTGCAGTTTGCGCAGCTCGCGGCGGGTGAGCAGCAGCTTGCGGTCGCGCTTGGCAGCATGGTTGAGATAGGAACCAAAACGATACTCGGAGATATGCATCTGCTTCACGTACAGCTCGTTGCCGATGAAGGCACAATAGGAATCGGTGAGGTTGACCCGGCCGTCGCGGATAGACTTGATTTCCGTGCCCGTCAGCACGAGACCTGCGGTGTAGTCGTCGAGAAGATAATACTGATATTCAGCTTTTTTATTCTTGATTTCTATGATATTCTTGGGTTCCATACAGAGCAATTACGCGAAAAGAGTGAAATTGTTGTGTGAAACCCTTTTTTTAATTCACCACAGGGTGAAAAAAACACCACAGCGGTGCGATAATTGATACGATGCAAAAAATATTTTGGCCGTTTTCATAAAAATTGTTATTTTTGCCAGACCTATTGTTTTGATCTCTTAGCCATTAGTGGCTGAAATATAGGGAAGTAAATAATATTAAGAACAAATTATTTTACTGATATGAAAGACATTTTTGCAAGAATTAAGGAGTCGACTGGCGGTCCGCTGGGTCAGTACCGGAAACTCGCCGATGGTTATTTTTATTTCCCGAAGCTGGAAGGTGAACTGGGTCCCGAGATGACGTTCAACGGCAAGAAAGTGCTGAACTGGAGTCTGAACAACTATCTGGGCTTGGCCAACAATCCTGAGGTGCGTGCCGCCGACGAGGAGGGCGCACGCCGTTGGGGTCTCGCCTACCCCATGGGAGCCCGTATGATGAGCGGCCACACGGCGCTGCACGAAGAGGTGGAGAGCATGCTGTGCGAGTATACGCACAAGAAATACGGCTATCTGCTGAACTTCGGTTACCAGGGTCAGATCTCCATTCTGGACACCATCGTGACGCTGCGCGACGTGATAGTCTACGACAGCGAAGCCCACGCCTGCCTGATTGACGGCTTCCGCGTGACGGGTGCCAAACGCTTCAAATATCAGCACAACGACATCGACAGTCTGCGCAAGCAGCTGGCCAACGCCACGGCACTCGCCGAGAAACAGGGCGGCGGCATATTGGTGGCCACGGAAGGTGTGTACGGCATGGAGGGCGACCTCGGCGCGCTGGACAAAATCGTGGCTTTGAAGAAAGAGTTCAACTTCCGCATCCTCATCGACGACGCTCACGGCATGGGCGTCATGGGTCCTGAAGGCCGCGGCACACACACCCACTTCCACTGCGAGGACGAGATAGACCTCTATTTCTGCGCTTTCGCCAAGACGATGGCCATCATCGGCGGCTTCATCGGCTGCAACGACGAGGACATCATCACCTACCTGCGCTTCAACATGCGCAGCCAAATCTACGCCAAGAGCCTTCCGATGCCCATCGTGTGGGGCGTCAAACGTCGTCTGGAGATCATCAACCAGCATCCCGAATACCGCGAGAAGCTGTGGGAGCTCTCCACGCACCTGCAGAAATCGCTCCAGGCAGAAGGTCTCAACACCGGCGTCACCGAATCGCCCATCACCCCCGTCTTCTTCCCGGGCGACGTGAACCAGGGCACCAACGTGGTGGTCGACCTGCGCGAGAACTACGGCATCTTCTGCTCCATCGTGGTGTATCCCGTGGTGCCGAAGGGCCAGATCATGCTGCGTATCATCCCCACGGCGGTACACACCATGGAACATGCCAACCGCACCATCGAAGTGTTCCGCGAGGTGAAGAAAAAACTGGACCAAGGCTACTACAACAAGCCGATGCCCGATATGCACATCATCAAGAAACACTAAATCAGAATAATAGGATGCGAGGGACGCTGCGGTGTCCCTCGCATTTCGTATAAACCCGTTGGACAAGTAACAGTATGAAATACCAGTTAAGATGCAAGAAATGCGGCCGTGTGGTGGGCGACTTCGCCGCTTGGTTCGCCGCCGACCAACAGTGCAGTTGTGGCAGCAGCTATGCCGAGGTGGAGTATGACAGCTACGAAGCCTCGCAGCTGCCAGGCAAAAGCCCTGCAAACGCCTCGTACCAAGAGTATTACTTCGACCTGCTCCCCATCGAGCGGAGAGAGAATATCGTGTCGATAGGCGAAGGACTGATACCCATCGAGCGGTGGGACAACCTGGAGGCTTATGCCAAAAGTAAAGGCATTGACTGCCAGGTGTATGTGTACCGCAACGACCTCAACGCCGGCAGCGGCTCGTTCAAGGACATCAGCGCCTCGCTGGCCGCCACGGTGCTGAAAGAGCACGGCGTGAAAGAGTACACGCTGGCCTCGACAGGCAACGCTGGCGTGGCTTTTGCCACCTATCTTGCCAAGGCTGGCATCAAGTTCACGGAGTTTGCACCCAACTGCATCGACCCCGACACGGTGAGCGCCATACGCGCTGTGGGACAGCCCGTTGTCATCTCCGAGGGCGGCTACGGCGCCGCCAAAGCCGAAGCTGCGGCCTACCACAGGGAGCAGCATGTGATGATCAGCGGCGGCAACACCGACCCGCTGCGCATCGAGTCGAAACGCACCCTGGTGTTCGAATGCCTGCGCCAGCTCGGACAGCTGCCCACGGTCTACATGCAAGCCGTGGCCGGCGGCACCTCGCCGTTGGCTTTGGAGAAAGGCTTCCGCGACCTGCAGCGCATGACGGGCGACGAGCGCCTGCAGCTGCCGAAAATGCTGCTGGTGCAGCAGGACGAATGCGACCCCATGGTGCGCGCTTGGGAGAAGGCCACCGCCGCCGGATTCCCCGACGGATGGGAACAGCAATACGAAGCCCTCAAAGAGATACACACCCGCATCGGAATCCTGACAGCCGCCAACCCAGGCAACTATCCGCTGGTGGCGCCGCTGGTGAGACGTACGGGCGGCACCTTCATCAGGGTGAAAGAGAGCGAGTTGCCGCGCTACGGCAAAGAGATGCGGCAGAGCCGCGGCGTGCTGCTGGGCCCCGCCTCGATGGTGTGCTACGCCGGTTTCTTCGACGCTGTGGACCACGGCAATATACACAGCGGCGACATCGTGCTGCTCAACACTGGCGAAGGCTGCGGCCGTGCTCAATGGTTCAAGGAACTGGTAGACAAAGCATGACGCCATGAAAAAATTTGAGAAAAAAGTCGTCTGGATCACGGGAGCCTCGTCGGGTATCGGCGAAGCCACCGCATACCGCTTCGCCGAAGAGGGGGCGCGGCTGATAGTCACCGCCTTGGAGGCTGACCTGCTGGAGCAGGTGGTGGAACGCTGCAAAGCCAAAGGAGCCCCCGACGCATGGGCGCTGCCCTACGACCTGTCGCAGCTCGACGGTCTCGACGACTTGGCCTCGCAGGCCTGGGAACACTTCGGAAGCATCGATGTCTTCTACAACAACGCCGGCATCAGCCAGCGAGGCACCACCGTGGAGACCGAGATGCGCGTCATCCGCAAAGTGATGGACATCGACTACTACGCCCCCGTCATCCTGACCAAGAACATCCTGCCACGGATGCTGGCCCGCGGCGGCGGACAGCTGGTAGTGACCACCAGCATAGCAGGACGTTTCGGATTCCCGCTGCGCTGCGCCTACTCGTCGGCCAAGCACGCGCTCTACGGCTTCTTCGAGACCGTGCAGGCAGAATACTACAAAGACAACATCCGCGTGACCATCGTATGCCCAGGCCGCGTGCAGACCAAGATATCGATGTATGCCCTCGAAAAAGACGGACGCCAGCATGGCAAGATGGATGCTGGCCAAGCCGCCGGCGTGACACCGCAACAGGCTGCCAACAAGATAGTTCGCGCCGTGTACCACAAACGCCGCGAAGTGCTGGTGGGCAAGAAAGAGCTGCTGATGGCCTACATCAAGCAATACTGCCCAGGCCTCGCCGCCAAGCTGGCCCGCAACATCAAGTCAATGTAGGAAACAAAATAACCCATATTCCCTCGTCGGGGAAGCATCATTCCTCCAGCGTGAACTTAACAGGGAGCATGTAGGAAGTGCTAACCTTCATGCCAGCTTGTTTGGCCGGTTTCCATTTGGGCATGGACTTCACCACACGCAGCGCCTCCATGCCACAACCCGAGCCAATGTCGCGTTTGATTTGAGCGTCGGTTATTGTGCCGTCTTTCTCTACGGTGAACACAATATACACCGTGCCTTGGACTTTATTCTGCAACGCCAATTCGGGATAGCGGATATTATCCGACAGATATTGCATCAGAGCCTCTTTACCTCCAGGGTACTCGGGTTCATCCTCAATCACCATGCCTGCAAAATAATCTATACTTGGCTCACCCTCAATCATTTCATCATCATCCACTTGGGATTGGTCCTGGGGCAAGGTGTCGCCCGATTCAGGCACCAACTCGAGAAAACCGACCTCATCTATGCCGCTGAGAAGCAGATCAGGCTCAGCGTCAGGTGGCTCATTGGCAGGCTCTTGCGGCAACGGGATGGGCGCTTCGACGGGATTCGTCGGTAGGGTTGGGGCTGTGCCGTCATGGGTCGCGGTGTTGTTGCAGCCCACCAGGGGCAGCGACATGGCGATGCCCACCACTACGGCGGCGCGTCCGTGGTTGCGACGGCGCTCCAACTCGCGCTCCAGATAGCGGACCTCGGCCTCACAACGCGGACATGTGCCGCGACAGTCGCCTTGATGGGTACACTCCCGTTCTTCCAAGGGGATGTTGTTGGCCTCGGCAATGGCATGACGCACCGCCTTCAACTGGGAACAGATTCGTTTTCCTCTTCTCATATTAATTGGATTGTCTCAATAATAAATAATTTGATTAATTGAATAATATCCAAGTATTTACAGACATCATTCAATCCCAGTAGGCCTTCATTTCACTCTGCAAATATACATACTTCCTCTAAAAGTACAAAACTTTTTTCTACTTGCGTCCTTCTCGCTCCTTGTGGATAATATTTTTCTGCTTTGTGCGTTATGATGGACAATGAAGAAAAGAACATTATTCCAAAACACGGGTCCTGCAGCCTGGTGCTGGACACTGCTGATGGCCACCATCCTCGTCATCGTGGCCTTCTGCCATTTTCCTGAGCTGTCCGACTGGCACTGGGTGCTGCCGCACGACGGCAAAGGCCACCTGCCGATGATGCTGGGCGGCTTAGTATTTGTCGGCATCGTGTCGTGGGCAGTATTGAAAATCCGTCCCTCGGGAAAGATCCACCGTGGACGCCTGCTGGCTGTCACCGCAGTGCTCACCGTCGTCCAGATAGTGCTGATATACAGCTACTATGTTCATACCGACTGGGATGTGCAACAGCTGACCGGTGCAGCACAGGCCATGGCCGAAGGACGCGGTGTGGGCGATTTCAAAGGCTATTTCCGCTGGAGCCCCAACAATGTTCTGCTGACACGTATTTTTGCCGCTGTATTCTTCATCACGGGGCCGCTGTGGGGCATGCGGACAACCTTGTTCCCATTGCTCATGCTGCAATGCGTCGGAGCAGGTGTGACGGCACTGCTGCTCTTCCAGACGGCCATGCACATCTGGCACCAAAAAAACTGTGCCCTATTGGTTTACACATTCTACCTGCTGCTGGTATGGCTGTCGCCATGGTGGTCCATCCCCTACTCCGACATCTGGGGTCTGATGCTTTCGGTGCTGATACTGTGGCTAGCCACAGTGGCGCCGTTCAAAAGGCTCTGGGTCAGGATATTCATCGTATCAATTCTCTGTGCCATAAGCTACTACATCCGTCCTCAGATACTCTTTGTCGGCTTTGCCATCGTCTTGGTGCACCTGCTCGGGATGCTGCGTCGACGCGAAAAAGCGAAAAGGCTACTGCGCCCCACGGGCATCGCGCTGTGCGGCATCGTGGCGGGAGTGCTGGCGGCACATCTGGCCGTGGCGGGCTGCGGCTTGCACCTGCACACATCCAAAGGGCTGGGAGCCACCCATTTCCTGATGATGGGCGCCAACTATCAGTCCATAGGCATCTACAGCGTGCAGGATGTGGACTATTCACGCAGTTTCCAGCATAAAACGGAGCGGAAACGCGCCGAGCTGCAGATGACTTTCAAACGCTACCACGACCTGGGCGTGAACGGCACCCTGCTGCTGTGGGGCCGCAAGAACCTACTGAATTTCAGCGACGGAACCTTCTATTGGGGCCGCGAAGGGGCATTCTTCAAATATATTCCCGAACGTAGCGGCTGGCTGTCGAAACTGACACGCGGCATCTACTACAACCGCGTACAGCCCGGACGCTGGAACGAAGGCTGGAGCATTGCTGTCACGGCGTTGTGGTTCGGGCTCCTGATACTCTCACTGCTGGGCGCGCTGCCCATAAGACGTCGGGAGCCCCGGCAGGAGCAGCGAGAACAGATGATGGAGATAGTATTCTTCGCCCTTACGATGCTGACGCTGTTCCACACCTTGTGCGAGGCGCGGGCCCGCTATCTGCTCTGCTTTGCGCCATTCTTCATCCTCGCCGCCGTCGAGGGGGCCAGAAGGACGTTCGAAAAAAGGAGTGGCGAGAAGAAAAGCAAGTGATGGCGCTACTGCTTCTCAATATCTTTTGAGCTTGATGATGCCCATGTCGCCTTCGAGACTGTGACGGAAGAAATGCGATGAGTCTAAATCCAGAAAGACAAGCATATCGGCACTATCGGCAAATCTCAGATATGGCCGATAGTCAATCTGCTGGTATTCGCGCTGCCTGTCGGGCAGGTTTTTGGCGTCGACACCCATGGGATTGGAATAATGGATAGTGCGGCGGTCGAACTTCTGTCGGCTCATGCCGGGGGCCGAGACTTCGAAATGGACATTGTAGTCGTTGCTATAGAGTGTGAAACGGCCGTTGCTGTCGGTATAGGTGTTCATGCCCACCGACCAGTCGTCATTCCAGCCGCGTACCACAGCACCCTCGACAGGTTTCCCCGTGGCCTTGTCCACCACCTCGCCTGTCAGCATGATATTGCTGTAGGCGAGCATATTGCTGTAGTTCATCGGGATAGGCATATTCTCGTCGGGGCCCAGGCACATCCAGTATCTGAAAAGGTGCTCCCGATTCTTACGGCATCCCCGACCGTCGCGCAGACCGGTGTACTGCGCCTCGAAATTGACCCCGTCGGGATTGTCCTGAAATTCCCACCAGCCATAGCCTATAGCCCCCAGCGAGACGGCAGCGAAATAGGTCTCTGCCATGAAATCGAGCTGCCATCCGTAGGGCACCGAGTCGTTGTCGGCCGGAAGGCCCGTCTCGCCCACCATCCACGGCTTGCCGCAATAGTGGCTGTACCACCACATCTCCGACAGCACCCGCAAAGGGTGGTAGGTGTGCATCTCAATGAAATCGACGGGCAGCATGGAGGGGTCCCACTCGAAGACCTCTATGGGCTCGGCCGTGGCGACAGTGAAGAGCTGATGCGGCGCATAGATGCGCACCCAGTGGCGCCATTCCTCCACCAGACGGACAGCATCCATCTTGTCGCGGTCGGCAACAGGGTCGAAATAGAGCGGCTCGTTCATGAAGTCGTAGGCCCACAGCGCCGGCATGTCGGCCAAGTGGCGCAGCAAACCTTTGGTGTAGGACTGCCAATAGGGGTCGAAGGGTGTCTTGATGAGCAGCATGACATGCAGTCCGGCACTGTCGGCCTGCTGCACCATACGGCGCGTGGCGCTGAACATGGCGGTGCTGTCGCCCTCGCCCATCACGTCAAGGCACACGCGTACAGCGTTGAAGCCCCAGGCGGCGATGGTGTCGAAATGCTCGCGCACGTCGTTGCCGGTGTAGTAGGGTGCAGGAACTACACGGTCGCCCTCGATAAAGGCCTTGTAATTGAGCATCCGGGGAAACCATTCCTCGCCATCGAGGACAAAGTGGTCGTCGGCCAAACCTACATATCCGGCGGCAACGGGGGGCAGCGAGTCGTTGTAGACCCTGCCGTTGCCGGCACCGTCGCGACACGACACCAATGCGGCGCAGAGAGCCACTGCAATAAGCAACTTTTTCATTGTTCTGCATTTAAAACTATAACCTTAACCTCCACTGGTAAAGCAGCATGAGGTTAAGGTTATAGTGTCAGGTTATTGGTTTAAGCTATCAATAGCCGAAGATATCGTCGAGCGTGAGCTTCTTCACCTTGCCGTATTTGCTCAAGGCGTTGAAGTCCATGTCGCTCTCCTTGCCGAGGATGAGGAGGGTCTTGTGCTGTCCCTTGATGTACTTCTGCTGGAAGCTGACGAGATCCTTCATGGTCATATTCTGGTAGGCCTGGTAATTCTGCTTGGTGAGGGGCTCTTTCCAGCCCATACGCTCGCAGTTGAGGTAGCTGCTGATGATGGCGAACTTGGTGGTGCGGGCTGTGCGTGCGCCGGCCAGCAAGGCGTCCTTCGACAGCTTGAAGTTGGCTTCGGCCTGAGGCATGTCGTTGAAAAGCTCATCGTAGGCTGCGAGAGCGTCCATCAGCTTGTCGTTCTGGGTGATGACGTTGGCGCTGTTGTAGAAATAGCCATCCTTGCGACCGTTGTTGGTGTAGTAGCTGCTGGCGCTGTATGCGAGGCTGCGTTTCTCGCGCATCTCCTGGAAGACGATGGCGTTCATCGAGCCGCCGAAATACTCATTGAAGAGGTTGACGTTGGGCACCAGGGTGGTATTGTACGACTCACCGCGGAAATACTCGGTGACGTAGGTGTTCTTGGCGTCGTAGTTGACAAAGAGAATCTGGTTCTCGTTGGTGGACACGGGCTGGAACACTTTGTTGGCGGGAACATCCTTGGTAGGCTTCACGGTGTGGATCTTGTTGATTGTAGCGGTAGCCTCCTTAAGGGTCAGCGGGCCGTAGTACAGCACGCGATGTTTGTACTGGAAGAGTCCGTGCAGCTTGTCGGTCAACTGTTTGGCGGTGTATGAGCGCAACTCGGCGTCGCTCTTCGTGGTAGCCTTGATGTAGTCAGGGCCGTAGGTGCCGTAGACATTCAGTGCACGGAAAGCGGAACGCTGGTTGGTCTTGCTGTCGGTACGGCTCTTGATCAGACGCTCCACAAGGGTGGTGAGGGCATCCTGGTCGGGTTGCACGCCGGCCATCACCTCCTCGAGCAGCAACATGGCTTTCTCCATGTTCTCGGCCAGGCCGCTGACGCCAACGGTGATGTTCTCACCATTCACGCGCACATTGTAGCTGCAAGCCAGCTTGTAGAACTCCTCCTGCAGCTGGTCGGCGGTGTGCTTGTCGGTGTTGAGGTACTCCATCAGGTTGGCAGCCATCTCATAGCTGTCGTCGGCATAGCTGCCGAACTCGAAGCGGTACTGCAGGTTGAAGGTCTTGTTCTCGGTGTTCTGAACATAGAGGACCTCGCTGCCGTTGGCGGTCTTGCCCTTCTGCAGATCCTTCTTGAAGTTCACGAAGACAGGCTGGATGGGTTTGGCCTTGGCGGCATCGGCCTTGACACTGGACAGGAAGGCGCTCTCATTGTCGCGGCTCACCTCGATGGGGGTGATGGCGGGTTTGATGACCTTGGCCACAGGGTCGGGCACATCCTGGTGTTTGTAGACGATGACGTAGTTGTTGTCCTTGCAGATGCGGTTGGCAAAGTCGACGACATCCTGCTTGGTGATCTTGGCCAACTCGTCGATTTCGTTGCACACCTCGCCCCAGGTCTGGTGCTGCACATAGGCATAGGCCATCTGGCTGGCACGGCTGTTGTTGCTCTCAGCCTGCTTCATGATGCTGAGCTTGATCTGGTTGATGCTGGCCTCCAGCAGACTCTCGTCGAAGTCACCCTTCTTGACGAGCTCGACCTGCTCGAGCAGCATGTCGCGCAACTGGCCGAGGCTCTGGCCCTGGGTGGGACGGCCACCGAGCATGAAGGCGGCATAGTCGTTCAGCGTATAGGTGCCGGCATAGGCACCGAGGCAGAGCTGTTTCTGATTCAGGTTCAGGTCAATAAGACCGCAGCTTCCGTTGTTGAGGATGTTCTCCATGGCTTGGGCCAACAGGGCGTCGCGGCTGCCGTTACCCTCCTCGATACGGAAGGCGATGGTGAGGTTCTCGGGATCCTGGCCGTTCACCAGGCGGATGATGGGCGAGGTGATGGGCTGCTCCTTCACTTTGGTGAAGCCGGGAACTTGGGCAGGTTTCCAGGTGCCGAAATATTTGTCGATAATCTTGATAGCCTCGTCGGGGTTGAAGTCACCGCTCATGGCGATACACATATTGTTGGGCACATAGTAGGCGGCATGGAACTCGCGGATGTTCTTCATCGAGGGGTTCTTCAGGTGCTCGATGGTACCCAGGGTTGTCTGGGTGCCATAGGGATGATGGGGGAAGAGGGCATTCATCATGGCCTCGTTCACGCGACGGTTGTCCTGTGCCAGGCTGATGTTTTTCTCCTCGTAGACGGCTTCCAGCTCGGTGTGGAACAGACGCAGCACCAGGTTGGGGAAGCGGTCGGCCTGCACCTTGGCCCAGGTCTCCAGCTGGTTGGCGGGGATGTTCTCCACATACATCGTGTAGTCGTTGCTGGTGAAGGCATTGGTGCCCTCGCTGCCGATGGCGGTCATCGCCTTGTCGTACTCATTGGCGATGGCGATGGTCGAAGCGATGTAGCTGAGGCTGTCGATCTGATGGTAGATGGCGGCACGGGCGGCATCGTTGGTGGTCTTGCGATACACCTCGTAGAGGTCCTCAATCTGCTGCAGATAAACCTTTTCGCGGTCCCAGTCGGAGGTACCCATCTGGTGGCTGCCCTTGAAGAGCATGTGCTCCAGATAGTGGGCCAGACCGGTGGTCTCGCTGGGGTCGTTCTTCGAGCCGGCACGCACAGCGATGTAAGTCTGGATGCGCGGAGCATCCTTGTAGACGCTGAGGAACACTTTCAGACCGTTGTCGAGCGTATACTCGCGCACGCCGATAGGGTCGTTGGGATAGGTCTTGTACTCATACTTCTTTTGGGCGAAGGCGGTGGAGCCGACCACCAGCATCAACGCCACAAAACTGACGAACAAATTAAAACGTTTCATGCTTGTAATGTGTTGTTTTAAAAATATTTAAGTAATTATTGAATAATCGTATATTTTTACAAAAATAACAAAAAAAAACATACCGCTGGGCGCTGCGCCAATAATATTTCTTCGCTTGTGGCGCAAGACATTGGTAGCCAGCCCTGTGAGTGGCGGTCGTCATCGTCCCTCGACTCGGCGCGCCACCTGGTCGGCGCAGCCGCTGGAAACAACTTTTTGTCAACCGTCGCAGCTCTCAGCGACATACTTTGCTATCAGCGCGTTAGGCCCTGCGGCAGAGCGCCGCGGAGTACTTTTCAACGATGCCCCGAAAAAAAACTTGTTTTTTTGTTTGGGCATTTGCTTTTTATATAGTATTTTTACACATTCGTTCCGCAGGGCACAGCGGAGCGTATGGTTTTTATTATCAGAAAAATACATAGAAAACAATAATGAAAAAAGTAAGCAAAACCCTCACAGAACAACTGGCGCGCGTCACCACGGGTGTGGAACGCCTCAACGACAGCGACAGCCCCCGACAGATAGACATCGACTTACTGCTCGAAGACTTGCGCGACCTATACGACACCGTACGCCACCTCTCCACAGAAGCCCCCGAGGTGCAGCCCGCGGCCGAAGAGCCTGTGGCGACACCCGCACCTGAGCCCGAAGTCGTGGCCAGCGAACCCGCTGCTGCCGAGCACGTTGCCTTCGTGGCACCGCTGGTGGTCGACACCGACGAGCCGGCACCCTACGCCCCCGACGAGGCGGTGACGGCGGCCGACACACTGGCCGAACAGCCTAGTGTAGAGGAAGTTGAGGGCACCGACAACGACACCATCTTCGCCACTCCCGACGAGGAGCCTGAAACCGAGATACCGCAGCCCGCCAGCGAGCCCGCACCCGTCGAAGAGCCTCAGGCCGTGGTGGAGAAAGCCGCACAGAACGCTCCCCAGACACTGTGGGAGAAACTGCAGGCCAACCACACCGAGAACCCGCTGGGCGAACAGATGGGCAGCGGCCGCACCCTGTCGGAGCAGCTGGGCGATGTCGCCCGCGGCGCCGCACTGGGCAACGTCGTGGCCAATTCCACGCCAGCCAAGCCAGCGGAAGAAGCCCCCGCAGTTCCCGAACCTGTGGCTGAGCCTGCCCCCGTCGAGGAACAACCCCATGAGGAGAAGCCTGCACAGCCCTCGCTGTTCGACTACATACACAGCAGCCAGGCCAGCGTCGAGCGCAAGGCCGAAGCCATGCCCATCGGCGAGGCAGCAACGGTGCAGACCGTGGCCGACACACTGGGCAGCACACGCCAGGGTGGCGGCATCGAGCGCACCATGGCCTCCAAGAAGGTGCAGGACCTCCGCACCATCATCAACATCAACGACAAATTCAGCTTCCAGAACGAGCTGTTCCACTACAATATGCGCGCCTACAACGAGTTCATCATGAAACTCAATGCCATCGACGACCGCGAGACGGCGTTGTCCTATGTCGGCACCATCGCCGAGCAGTATCAGTGGAACAGCGAGTCGCTGGTGGTGCAGACCTTCTACAAGATATTCGACCGCAAGTTTTAACACCCCACACAAGGACAACGCCATAAGACCATGAAACGCAGAGCCATCATCTTTTCAGCCCCCTCGGGGTCAGGCAAAACAACCATCATCAAACGGCTGTTTTACCAGTTCGACATCTTCGCCTTCTCCATCTCGGCCACCAGCCGGCAGCCCCGCGAGGGAGAACGCGACGGCGAAGACTACTACTTCCTCAGCCCCAAGGAGTTCCAACAGCGCGTGGAGCGCGGCGACTTCCTCGAATGGGAGGAGGTCTACGCCGACCTCTACTACGGCACGCTGAAATCGGAGATCGACCGCATCTGCAGCGAAGGCAAGGTGGTGGTGTTCGACGTCGACGTCAACGGCGGCCGCAACATCAAGCGCTTCTTTGGCGACGACGCGCTGGCCATGTTCATCATGCCGCCATCGAAGGAGGTGCTGGAGCAGCGTCTGCGCGGCCGCGGCACCGACAGCGAGGAGAGCATCACCAAACGCCTGGCACGCGCCGAGCAGGAGCTGGCACAGGCTCCGCAGTTCGACGTGACGGTGGTCAACGACAACCTGGACCGCGCCGTGGAAGAAGCCAAGGAGGCTATCAACAAATTTTTGCAAACCAACGCATAATGACCCTATCGCCCACCCCTGAGGAGCCATGGAGAAACTGACCGAATTCATCAAAAAATACTCTCACGTGCTGGTGTTCATCCTGCTGGAGATCGCCGCCGTGCTGCTGATAGTGCAGAACACGTTCTACCAGCGGTCGCACATCGTGAGCGTGGGCAACGGCATGGCGGGGCTTTGGTACAAAGGGGTCTCCAACGTGTCGGGCTACTTCGGCCTGAAGGCCGAGAACGAGCGCCTGGTGGCCGAGAACGCCGCGCTGCGCGCCCAGATGGCGTCGTCGTACATCTCCTACTCCGACAGCGTCTTCACGGTCTACGACACCGTCTACAAGCAACGTTACAGCTACACCGACGCACAGGTCATCAAAAACTCGTGGAACAAACGCAACAACTACCTGATGCTCAACAAAGGCACGAGCCACGGCGTGAAGGTGGACCAGGCCGTCATCTCGCCGCAAGGCATTGTGGGTGTGGTTGTCAACACCACCAAGAATTTCTCGACGGTGATGCCCGTGCTGCATGCCAACAGCCGCAACAGCGTGCGTGTGAAACGCCTCAACTCGGTAGGTTCGCTGGTGTGGGAAGGCGGCGACTTCCGCTACGCCGTGGTGGAGGGCATCCCCACAACCCATAAGCTCTTCGAGAACGACACCATCGTCTCCAGCGGTCTGGCCAACGATTTCCCCGAGGGCATCGCGGTGGGCTACATCGAGAGCTTCGAGAGCGAGTCGGGCAGCGGATTCTATAAAATAAAGGTGCGCCTGGCCACCGACTTCAACAACTTGAGCCATGTCTACATCGTGGACAACCACTTCAAGGCCGAGCAGGACTCGCTGATGCGCATGACCAAACAAAACGACGAATAAGGAGCATAACCATAAGACTGAACGATGAACAATAACTTGATATTCAGAAACATATGGCGCTTCGTACTGCTGATGCTGATACAGGTGCTGGTGCTCAACAACCTATATCTGGGCGGCTACATCACGCCGTTCCTCTATGTGCTGTTCATCGCCATGCTGCCCACCAACACCAACCGCATCGCCATGCTCCTCATCGCTTTCGCCAGCGGCCTTTGCCTCGACATCTTCAGCAATATGCTTGGTTTCCATGCCTTTGCCTGCACCCTGACGGCCTTTGTGCGCATCATGGGTGCCCAACGCATCATCAAACGCGACGACGACGAAATAGAGACGCCGAGCATACGCAGCGGCTCGTATCAGCAGTATGCCGTCTATCTGCTGGTGTTGCTGCTGGTGTACAACCTGGCCTACTATTGCCTGTCGGTGTTCAGCTTCCGCGAACTGCCGCAGATACTGCTGTCGACAGTCCTTTCCACGCTGATAACGTGGCTGTTGTCCATCCTCTACCAGACGCTTTTCATCCACCGTCCCAAGCAGGCGGCATAAAAGACCGAGCACTAATAACCAGCGATATGAAACGAATAGCAACCCTGATAATACTGATGGTCCTGGCAGTGCCCCTGTGGGCGCAGCTGGAGGTCGGCAAGTGGCGCGACCATCTGTCGTTCAGCACCTTGAAGCAGGTGGTGCCCGCTGGCGAGCGCATCTACGGCGTGGCGGCAGGCGGCCTCTTCTACTACGACACGGAGGATGGAACGCTGAACAAAATGAGCAAGACGACAGTGCTCAACGATGTGGGTGTCAGCCGTGTAGCCTACGACGACGCCACAGGCTATCTGGTGGTGGCCTACGACAACGCCAACCTCGACCTTGTGAAGGGCGACGTGGTCTACAACCTGTCGGACATCAAACGCAACGAGATACCCGGCAGCAAGCAAATCAACAACATACGTTTCTACAACGGCTGTGCCTATCTGGCCTGCGGTTTCGGCATCGTGGTGGTGGACCTCGCACGTCACGAAATCAAGGAGACCTACTACATCGGCACCGATGGCACCTACAAGAATATCAACGACATAGCCTTCCGCGGCAGCGACATTGTGGCGGCCACCGACGACGGACTGATGAGCGCCGACAAGGACAATCCCTACCTGAATATCGTGACCAACTGGCAAGCCGACGTGAGCTCGCTGCTGGCAGGCCAGCGTGTGCTGCTGCTGGACTGCGACGCACAAGGGCAGCTGCTGGCGCTGGCACTGGGAGCCGGCGACGACGAACCGACACTCTTCCGCGAGAGCGGCACGATGGCTTTCGCCCCCTGGTTTGCCGACGATGTGCGCAGCGTGCACTGCCAAACGGTGGACGGCGCCGCACGGACGGTGGTGTCACGATGGAGAAAAGTGGAGATCTACGACGCTGACTATCAACTGCTGACAACCATTGGCACGGTCGACTGGATGGGCATGCAGGCCCACGACGCACGGCTGACCGCGGGCGGCACGCTATGGGTGGCGCACAACTGGGCAGGCCTGGCGCGGATGGCGCTGGCCGACCCTGCGGCGACACTGAGCGTAATGCAGCCCCAAGGGCCCCTGTCGGACAACGTCTACAAACTCGTGTCGTGGGACGACGACATGATGGTATGCCCGGGCGGCCACACTCCCACCTACACGGGAGCCTACATCAGCGCCGACCTCTTCACCTACAACAAAAACCGCTGGAGCCAGCTGAACAGGGACAACGTGCTGCTCAACGGCATCTTCGACGTGGTCGACGTGGCGGCGCACCCCTACGATGCGCAGCGGCGCACCGCGGCGGCGTGGGGCTCCGGACTGCTGGAGATTGAAGGCAACGAAGTGGTGGCAGTCTACAACGAGAACAACAGCGACGGGGCCCTGGTACCCTACAGCGACGGCAGCTACACCACGCTGCGCACAGGTGCCGTGGCCTACGACATACAGGGCAACCTGTGGGCCACCATCTCGCTGCAGACCAACGGTTTGGCGGTGCATCGCACCGACGGCACCTGGCAGTCGTTCAACACCCACGACATGGTGAACGGCAGCGAGGTGGACCACCTGATGTGCGACAGCATCTATGGCAACAAACTCTTCTGGGGCCGCGCCAACCGCATCTTTGTGCACGACGGCGAGAATAAGATGGCCTATATCGACCCCAACCAAGGAAGCAAGCTGGAGACCTCGAGCGTCAACTGTCTGGCGCAGGACCACAGCGGCAACTTCTGGATGGGCACCAACAAGGGTATCAAGGTGATATACGACCTCTACCGCGTGTTCGAAAACGGCGGCAACGGCGAGAAAGCACCCACCGCGTGCAGCAACATCGTCTTCAACCAGAACGGCATCAACGAATACCTGCTGGCCTACGAGAAGGTGACCTGCATCGCCGTGGACGGCGGCAACCGCAAATGGGTGGGCACCGCCTCGGGCGGCCTCTACCTGCTGAGCGCCAACGGCCTGGAGGAACTGGCACATTTCACAGCTGCCAATTCGCCACTCTTCTCCGACAAGATTGTCAGCATCAGCATCATGCCCTGGACGGGCGAAGTCTTCGTGGGCACCGAGAAAGGCCTGCAGTCCTATCGCGGCACAGCCACCTACGCCTACCGCGAGCCGCAGAGTGAGATACGCGTCTTCCCCAACCCCGTGCGGCCCGACTACGACGGCCCCATTGCCATCACGGGCTTCACACGCAACGGCATCGTTCATGTCACCGACGCTGCGGGCCACACCGTCTACAGCACCATGGCTCAGGGCGGCGAGGCGATATGGAACGGCCGCACCAACAGCGGCGAGCGCGTAGGCAGCGGCGTCTATTTCGTCTTTGCCTCGGCAGCCGACGGCAAGATGCGATCGGTGGCAAAAGTACTGATAGTCAGATAGCACAACACCATGATACGGTCGACACAGGGGCTGGTGCTTCACACCACGAAATACTCCGAGACGAGCCTCATCGCCAAGGTCTTCACGCGCGAGCTGGGGGTGCGCTCCTACATCATCAAAGGCGTGCGCTCCGCCACCGGACGCCACAAGCAGAACCTGCTGCAGCCCCTGACACACCTGGACATGGCCGTATACGACAATCCCAAGAAGAACCTGCAATATATCAAGGAGATGCGTCCTGCACGACACTACAACGCCATTGCCGGCGACAGCGTGCGCATGGCGCTGGTGTTCTTCATGGACGAGGTGCTCTACAAGGCGCTGAAAGAAGAAGAACCCAACGAGGCGCTGTTCGACTACGTGGTGTCGGAGCTGGAAACGCTGAGCCAGAGCGACGAGAACGCCGCCACCCCCATCCGCTTCATGCTGCGTACCGCCGACCTGCTGGGCATCGCACCCATGGACAACTACAGCATCCACGAGCCCCTTTTCAACCTCAAGGAGGGTCGTTTCCAGGCGCCGATGAGCGCCACGGCACAGCTCACCAACCCCAATGCGGCCTATTTCCTTGACGCGCCGTCAAGCACACATCTGCACTATTATCTCGACGGCGCCCGCAACAGCCGTCCAGCACCCATGCTCAGCGCCGCCCAGCGCCGCGACACACTGAACCACCTGCTGGAATACTACGAAGTGCACCTCGCCGACTTCCACAATTTCAAATCCACCGAAGTGCTCCACGCCGTGCTGCGATAAAAAAGCCGTGATTCCAACGCTTATAATTCCAACCTTATAGGTTGTCGGTTGCCTATCTGGAGGCGATAATGGAAATTGTTCACAAGCATAATGTTGGTATTGGGGAACAGGTCGATAACACAGAGACCACTTGCCGTCGTCGCGGCTACAAGTTTACCGCTCAGATCGTAGACTCTCACATCCTCTCCCTCTGCACCCATAATTGTGAGGCGTGTGCCGCTAACCGAGATGATTAAATGTTTCTTCTGTTCGAGAACAGGCGGCTTGTCGGACATTTCCAGAATGTCCAACAGGCTCAGGGAGGGTATGTCTTCCAAAGGTTCCACGACAGGCGTGGTATCCTTGTGAATTATCGGTGCTTTAATAGTGTCCTGGGGAAGTATGTCTTCAGTAATAATTACTTTTTCATCTGGGATAGAATTAGTTACCTCTTCTGCAGGCCACCAACGACTGAAGATGAAATGCCTCCATTCGGGAACTAAGGTGACAGCCACCGCACTGGAGAAGAGCAAAACAATCAGCAACAGCACTATACGGCGCATCTTCCGAATGACACGGTACATGCGTTGGTAAAAATTGTTACGACTGATACCCAGCTCTTTGCCTATCTCATCGCCATTGTATCCCTCTAGATACAGACGAACCATGCGTTGCTCGTCAGGGTCGAGTGCGGAAAACAGCTCGTCCAGTAGTTCTTTCCGCTGCTGCGTGTCTTCGTCAGAAATCTTGTCAGCAAGGGTATCGCTAAGTGGCACGGTGGTAGGTTTTTGCCTTCTCTCGGCTTGGTAAAAGACCGACCGAGCTTGCCAGCAGACCCACGCACGCTCCTGCCTGGGAGTGGCGTCAGGGCGTAATTTATCGATATTCTCCCACAAAGCAATAGAAACATCCTGCATCAAATCACAACAACGGTCGCGGTCTCCTCCCGCCCGCTGCCAGCACATACGCCACAGCATGGCGTGATGGCGTTCTAGCAAGATGGTAAAGTTCATCAGTTCTGGCTTGTTTGTTATAATAACGTCGTTTTTAAAAATGTAATACACACTTTTCAACCAAAATCTTACAGACGGATGAAAAAAAACAGCATTTGTAAGATTTGCCCCCTGATTCGTGTATTATAATTAGTAAACGGACATATTATGTTAACAATAACACCTTAAAACAATGAAGAACAGGATTTTCTACCTTCTCGTCATGGCAATGCTGCTAGGCTTCCCCTCCGCCGCTTCGGCGCAATATTTCGAGGTGGGCGGTATTACCTACAATGTATTGTCGCCGATGGACCATACTGTAGAAGTGAGCATGGGTTGTAACTTCTACCACGGCCACATCAACATTCCCGCCACAGTGACCTATGGCGGCATCACCTACGATGTTGTCGCCTTGGGAAAGCAGGCTTTCTACGGAGCCAGTCTTTCCAGCATCACCATTCCCTCGACGGTCACGCAGATCAAAGCACAGTGTTTTTTGTTCGCCTCGGGACTGTCGTCCATACAGGTATCTTCCACTGTAACAGACATCGGCCCGTTGGCGTTTGCAGCCTACGGTCTGAATGCCATCAATGTGGATGCCAACAATCCCAACTACAGGACGATAGGCAGGATGCTGTTCAGCAAGGACACGACGACCCTTGTGGAATGCCCCATGGGGAAAAGCGGCACCATCGCCTTGCCACAGAACACTAGGCATCTCGCGCCCGATGCATTTGCCTATTGCCAGACAATTACTGGCGTGACCCTCCCCGAAGGGTTGTCCAGCATTGGCACTGCCGCTTTTATGTATAACAAACGCCTGAACAATGTGGTCATCCCTTCGGCGGTGACGTATATCGGTGAGAATCCTTTTACCAGTTGCTCTGCCCTCAACAATCTAACCATCGCCAGTGGCAATAGTCATTATTATTTGGATGGTATGATGCTCTACTCCATGGGCGGAGACACGCTGAAATCGTGTCACAAGAGTGCCGACTCGCTTTTCCTGCCGTCGACGGTGCGCGTCGTAAGCGGTTTCAATGGCAACACGGATATCAAATATCTCCACCTCCCCGAGGAGACAACTACGATTCTTGACAATGCTTTCGGCTTCAGCTCATTGGAGAGCGTCGACCTCTCGAACACAATGTCATTGATTGATGCGTATGCATTCTACTATTGCGAGTCGCTGACCCGCGTCGGTATGCCCACAGCCCTCAACGAAATGGGGGAGGGATGCTTCGAAGGATGCTCAAGTCTGACTTCGATAACCTTACCCAACGGCCTTCGCACCGTCCCACAGGAAGCCTTCTATTTCTGCGAGTCCTTGAAGAACATCACTTGGGGTGACGCTGTCGCTGTCATCGACTCGTTTGCCTTTGGTGGCTGCGCGTTTGTGGAGCTGCAACTGCCAGCAACGCTGCGGTCTGTCCGCTGCGGTGCTTTCAACGGATATTACGACGGCACCATCCGCCGTGTCGTCTTCTCCGTCCCGGTCGACACCATTGAGTCGGAAGCCTTCTATGGTCAGCCCCTGACATCCGTGAGGCTGAGAAACAGCCTGCCGCCTGTTGCGACGACATACCAGGGAATGTACGGCCCGCTGGATGATTCGGATGTCGACACACTCTTCATCCCCTGTGGTAGCCTCAGCGCCTACCTGGCCGACAGCTATTGGGGACAATTCGCTGACATCTACCAAGAAGACTGTGATGGAATCGATGGAACAACACGCTGTGAGATAATTGTTTACCCCAATCCAGCCACAGATAGGCTGACCCTCCAAGTCAGCGAAGGCTGTCGTTCCGTCGAGCTGGTCAACGCACTCGGCAAGACAGTCCTTTCCAAGGAAATCGCCACCGGCAATACGGACATTGACGTCAGCAGCCTCGAACGCGGTATCTACTTCCTGCGCCTACAAACCATTGACGGTATGTTAATTAGGAAGGTAATATTGCAGTAGATGTGATGAAAAGATAGTTCGCGTCAGCGGTTTTTGCAATCATTATGTAGTGTGATTTGCCGTTTGTGGTGGTGCGGTCGGGAAATTATTTTTCCGCTAGCGGGGTCTGGTTCAAAATAATTGTGTAAATTTGCAAACGGATTTTTAAATGGATTACATAATAAAAACGATTGCAAAGCAATGATTAGAAGACTTTTATTTGTCGCAACGCTGATGCTGGCGTGCCTGGGTGCAAGGGCGCAGGGTTGCTATTGGGTGTATCTGACCGACAAGGCGGGCACCACTTTCGACCCGTATTCGTATTTTGACGCGAAGGCGATTGAGCGCTACCAGTTGAACAACGCCAATCTATATGACGTGAGCAACTATCCGCTGAACGAGGCGTATGTGTCGCAGGTCGACGCGCTGGCCACCGAGGAGGTGGGCACAAGCCGCTGGTTCAACGCCGTGGCGGTGATGGCTACCGAGGAGCAGATGGCGGCCATCGAGGCGCTGCCTTTCGTGGCATCGGTACGCCAGATAGCTTCGGAGATGCAGATTGCAGCCTATGCCGCGCAATACAGCGAGCCGGCGAGCAGCACTGTGACGGCAAGCACTGGCGGCGAGGTGGCCGATGCGGTGCTGACAGACCAGCTGCTGCGCATGGGCGGCCAGCTGTTCAAGGAGAATGGCATCGACGGCACCGGTGTGCGCGTGGCCATCTTCGACGGCGGATTCCCCAATGTAGACAAGCATCAGGCTTTCAAGCATCTGCGCGACGGCAACAAGATTATCGCCACCTGGGATTTCACCAAGAAGAAGGAGAACGTGTACTACAGCGGCACGCACGGCACGATGACGCTGAGCTGCATCACCGGCGTGGTCGACGGCAAGCAGCTGGGTCTGGCCACAGGGTCCACTTTCCTGCTGGCCAAAACAGAGGTGGAGCCCGAGCCCTACAAGGAAGAGGTGTGGTGGACACAAGCCATGGAGTGGGCCGACAAGAACGGCGCCGACGTGATCAACAGCTCGTTGGGCTATGGCAAGGATCGTCACTACACGCATGAGATGGACGGCCGCAGCCATGTGGCCAAAGCCGCCAATATGGCTGCCCGCAAGGGTATGCTGGTATGCAACTCGGCAGGCAACGAGGGCGACGACGACAACTGGAAGACCATCATCACGCCGGCCGACGCCGACAGCGTGATAACCGTCGGCGGCATCGAATCGTCGCTGACACAATACCGCCATATCAGCTTCTCCTCGTTTGGCCCCACGGCCGACAACCGCATGAAACCCAACGTGGTGAACTTTGGCCATGCCCTCTGCGCTGACCCGCACAACCTGGACGAGACGGAATGGGCCTACGGCACCTCGTTCTCGTCGCCGCTGACGGCAGGCTTCTGCGCCTGCGCCTGGCAGACGCGCCGCAACCTGACGGCCATGCAGATGAAGAAGGAGATCGAGCAGTCGTGCGACCTCTATCCCTACTTCGACTACGCCTACGGCTATGGCGTGCCACAGGCCTCCTACTTCATGGATGCCCCGAAGGTGAGCACCACCAAGAGCTTCGAGCTGACACAGTCGCCGCTGAGCGATGTGTATGTGATGGTGCACCCGCTGAACACCACAGCCAAAGCCAAGAGCCGTCCCAAGCTGCAGGGCATAGACCTGAGCACTGAGAAAGATGCTGCCGCCAACGAGGCCAAGAAGACGATATTCCTGAAAATCAGCTACCCCAACGGCGTGATAGACCAGTATATGTGCAAGGAGATGGACGAGTTCACTCCCGATATGTATATGGCCATACCCAAAGGAAGCCTGGTGGGCCGCGTGCTGACGGTGAACTACGAAGGCACGACGCTGACCTATGAGCTGCCAGTGTCCGAAAAGATGACTTACATGAACAACCGCATGCCTTTCGAGGCACTGCTCATCGACACGACCGGCGTCATCCTCGACGACAACACCGTGCTGCAACGCGACCAGAACTCGAACAAGACCTCGCAGTGGGGCGTGGGCCAGAAATGGCAGGTCGACGTGGCCTTTCAGGTTGGCTTCCTCTGGTCATTCCCCTACGACGACATGGACTTTTGCGACGCTTCGCATATCAGCCTCCGCCTTATGCGCAACTTCCGCAAATGGTATTCGCTGGGTATGTCCATGGAGTTGGGATTCTACCAATACGACTACAACAGCGACGGCGCTGCCAACCTGTGGGACCAGACGGTGAACGCCAACACCACAGGCATGCTGAACATCAACCTGGAAGACCGTGTGGTGTCGTGTACCGACTGGAACATGGAGCTGTTCCAGCGCATCCGTCTGATGTCCGGCGGCTTGATGCACAAAGGGCTCTACTGGGATTTGGGTATCTACGGCGGCATGAAATGGGGCCGGTATTCCCTGGTGTACAACGAAGACTATACCGCCAACAGCGGCAGGGAGGAGCATACGTGGTACAATGTGAGACCCACCGGCTACAGCAGCCTCTGGAAATGGGGCCTCACGACCCGCGTGACTTATGATATCTTCGGCGTCTACGCCCGCTACCGCATGAGCCAGAGCAGCCTCGACCTCCCACGTCTGGAACTGGGCCTGGAGTTGTCTTTCTGACAGCCGGCACATTCCGACAATACTAAAGATAATAATATAAAAATTTAAACAATATGACATTAGAAGAATT
Organism: Bacteroidales bacterium; assembly: GCA_024681475.1. GTDB lineage: Bacteria > Bacteroidota > Bacteroidia > Bacteroidales > P3 > Colimorpha. Next base: position 41,547 of record JAILAT010000058.1, read on the forward strand.
CCAAAACGAACTGCGTCAGGGCATACCCAACCCGCTGCCCGAACCGCAACCCTACGACCCCACCGTGAACCATGCGCCCAAGCGCAAAGAGATATTGACACCCAAGGAGAAAGAACTGGCCATACGCAACGCGTTGCGCTATTTCGACCCCAAGGATCATGCCATGCTGGCTCCCGAATTCGCGGAAGAGCTGAAGAAATACGGCCGCATCTATATGTACCGTCTGCGTCCGACCTACAAGATGTATGCCCGCCCCATCGAGGAATACCCTGCCAAATGCCGTCAGGCTGCCGCCATCATGCTGATGATCCAGAACAATCTGGACCCCGCAGTGGCACAGCATCCCCACGAGCTGATAACCTACGGCGGCAACGGCGCCGTGTTCCAGAACTGGGCCCAGTATCGCCTGGTGATGAAATACTTGAGCGAGATGACCGAGGAGCAGACCCTGGCCATGTACAGCGGTCACCCCATGGGCCTCTTCCCCTCGCACAAGGACGCTCCGCGCGTGGTGGTCACCAACGGCATGATGATACCCAACTACTCCAAGCCCGACGACTGGGAGCGCTATAACGCACTGGGTGTCACACAGTATGGCCAGATGACCGCCGGCAGCTACATGTACATCGGCCCGCAGGGCATCGTGCACGGCACCACCATCACCGTCCTCAACGCAGCCCGCAAACTGGGCGGCGGCACGGCAGGCAAACTCTTCATCACCGCCGGCCTCGGCGGCATGAGCGGCGCCCAGCCCAAAGCCGGCAACATCGCCGGTGTGGTGAGCATCACCGCCGAAATCAACCCTGCTGCCACGCAGAAACGCTACGACCAAGGCTGGGTCGACGAGGTGCACAGCAACCTCGACGAGCTCTTCGTGGAGGTCAACAAGGCCCGCACGGCAGGCATCGCCCGCTCCTTCGCCTACCAAGGCAACGTCGTGGACCTCTGGGAATACTGCGCAGCAAAAGACATTCATGTCGACCTCGGCAGCGACCAGACCTCGCTGCACAATCCCTGGGCCGGCGGCTACTACCCCGTGGGCATCAGCTTCGAAGACTCCAAGACCATGATGGCCGAACAGCCTGAGCAGTTCAAGGCCAAGGTGCAGGAGAGTCTGCGTCGCCATGTCGCCGCCGTCAACAAGCTGACCGCCAAGGGTATGTATTTCTTCGACTATGGCAATGCCTTCCTGCTGGAGAGCAGCCGCGCCGGCGCCGACATCTGGAACGCCGACCACACCGCTTTCCGCTATCCTTCCTATGTGCAGGACATCATGGGCCCCATGTGCTTCGACTACGGCTTCGGCCCGTTCCGCTGGGTCTGCACCAGCGGCAAGCCCGAAGACCTCGACAAGAGCGACCACATCGCCATGGAAGTGCTCGACGAGATTGCCCGCACGGCACCCCAAGAGATACAGCAGCAGATGCGCGACAACATACAATGGATCAAGGGCGCCAAGGAGAACCACCTCGTGGTGGGCTCGCAGGCACGTATCCTCTACGCCGACTGTGAAGGCCGCACCAAGATTGCAGCCCGCTTCAACGAAGCCATCCGTCGCGGCGAAATCAGCGCACCCATCGTTCTGGGCCGCGACCACCACGATGTCAGCGGCACCGACTCGCCCTTCCGCGAGACCAGCAACATCTATGACGGCAGCAACCGCTGCGCCGACATGGCTGTACAGAACGTCATCGGCGACTCGTTCCGCGGTGCCACGTGGGTCAGCATCCACAACGGCGGCGGCGTAGGCTGGGGCGAGGTAATAAACGGCGGCTTCGGCATGGTGCTCGACGGCAGCGACGACTGCGACCGCCGTCTGCGCCTCATGCTCCACTGGGATGTCAACAACGGCATCAGCCGCCGCAGCTGGGCACGCAACGAAGGCGCCATGTTCGCCATCAAGCGTGCCATGGACATCTGCCCCGAGCTGAAAGTCACCATGCCCAACCTTGTCGAAGACAGCGTCCTCGAAGGCCTGTTCTAAAACCACCTATAAGGCTAATAGGACTTATAAGCCTTATAGGTCCTATTAGCCCTATAGGACTTATAAGCCATATTAGCCCAATATGTCCCATCAAAAAAACACCTTCCTATGCCCACCGACACCTCTTTTCTCCCCTTGCGGGGCAACTACCGCTCGCTGATTGTCTACCAGAAGGCAGAATGCATCTATGATGTGACTTTCTTCTTTGCGCACCGGTTCTTGGAGAAAGGCGACCGCACCATCGACCAGATGGTGCAGGCGGCGCGGTCGGGTAAGCAGAATATCGCCGAGGGTAGTGCCGCAAGCACCACCTCACGCGAGACCGAGCTGAAACTAATCAACGTGGCTAAAGCGAGTTTGCAGGAATTGTTGATTGACTATGGGGACTATTTAAGGGTAAGAGGTTTGACCCAGTGGGGACCTGACGACGAGCGTTACCAGCAGACTCGCCGTGTGGTGGCCAGTCACAACGATTCAGCCTATTATCGCGAGGCAATACAGGTACGCTCCGACGAAGCAGTGGCGAATATCGCCATCACACTCATTCACCAGACTGATGCTATGCTTGTGAAACTCATCGAGCGCCTGAAAGAGCAATTCGTCCAACAAGGCGGCATTCGTGAAGAGATGACCCGTGCCCGCCTTGCCTACCGCAACAAGAATCAAGGTTAATAAAACCTATAGGACTAATAGAACCTATAAGACTTATTAGTCCTATTAGTCTTACTCCCCCAAAATCCTGTTGAAAACATGTCCATTGCAATTCAAGTGTTCACTGTAGTTCCCTATTTCTATCTGGCCGCCAGGTATATAGCTCAGCTCATCGTATAGCCTTTCGTATAAGGCATTGTCTTTCTCAGCCTCGCCGATTTTGCCCATTTCTTTGTATGCGAAAGCTCTACGCGAGTACACATCGTAGTCGGCAGGACTGTGCTTGATGACCACGGAATAGTCCTCCACAGCCTCCTCATAGCGCTTCAAGGCAGCGTAGCATTCTCCACGGCGGAAATGGCTGTCACTTTCGTCATAGTATCCTGTCTTGTGTTCTATCACGTATGTAAAGCACTCGATGGCAGCCTCGTACTGCCTATGGTACTGATTATTGACACCTTTATAGAATTGCACCTCAAGGAGACTGTCGTCCAGCTTCGCAGCGGCCTCAAGGTCGACCCTCGCGTCGTTGCGGCTGGTGTCGTACTGGAATGCGCGCTCCAGATAGGCTTTGGCCTTCTCGCTGCCCTCGCTGTTGGCAATCTTCATTCCCGCTCTCCTTTTTCTCTCCACCAGCTCTCTGAACGATTCCCAGGCTCGCGTAGCCTCCTTGCGCTGCTCGTCGGTGTACTTTTCGTTGATTCCGTTTTCAAAACACTCCATGGCCTTGTCGTAAAGGCCCACATCGAGGCATTCGCTGCCCGCATGATTCCACAAACGCCAAACGCTCACACAACCAGCATCTTCCTTCATCAGTTCCTCATTGTTCTGGAGAAACTCCTCCACATCTTCTACGATCGCAAGCGCCTCCTCTTCTGTCGGGGCTGTATAGCTCAATATCTGGTGGTATCGGTCTTCCATCAGGGCCACAGGGTCTGTTTTGCGCCACTTCTTGTAGGCCTCTATCTGCAGACCTCTCTGATATTCAGCCATCCTGTCATCCTTAAACGGATCACCGTACGTTATCGTTGGACGCGGCGTTCTCTGTATCTTTTTCTCAAGAGGAATATCATTCCGTTGCGCAACCTCTTGCTTCTGAGCATTTTTCTCTTCCTGTATTCTATCCTGCCGAGGCGACTGAGGTTTGGCCGCTGTCGGCGAATTATTGCCCTGACCTTTGGGCAACTTCTTGATTTTGTAATAACTCACGGCCGAAATGACGACAAACAGACACCAAAGGAATGCCCCGACCAGCAGCATCGGAACATTTTTCACCTTGTCAATCAGCAACATGATGACCACCAACGGGGCACTTATCAGTATGATCCAAGCGATTGTGTTTTTCGAATTATTCATGGTTATGATTTTTTGATAATACATGTTAATCAACGCCTTGTGCCACGGAGAGCCAGAAGCTGTCGTCCACCATCCGGGTGTCGATACGGCAGCCTGCCTTAGCGGCTTCCTCGGTCACGTCGGGCAGATGGGAGATGAGAATGCCGGTGCCGGTCCATTTGAAATAGGCCTCCTTGCGCGTCCATAGGCGCGCAAACTCCTTCTCGGGTTCGTCGCTGGACTTCACCATGGCCTGTTCCTCTTCGTTGTATGCGCGTTGCAGCAGTCCGTCGCTGAACTTCCTGCTGCCTTCCACATCCACACCCACCTCTCTGCCGCTGACGGCGGTAACGATGGCCTGGCGACAGTGGCTGATGTTGAAATAAAGTTCTTCATAGTTAGTGAGATAGGGCTTGCCGTGCGAGCCGTAGCGCCACAGCGGCGCTGCGGAGGAAGAGAGCGGACAGTCGAAATACGACGGATGAAACAACTGTATTTCTTGTCGTTCGGAATGGATAGCGCCAGCGTCATGCTGCAGGGCATAGGCCGTCATGAAATAGCCGACGGCCTGCTCGCGACGGCGCGGCATCGTCTTCATGCCCCTGACCAGATCAATCTGCTGCTGCGGGAAACATTGCAGCAGGCGCTCGATAACACCATCGTCGACCGATTCGAAATCCTTAAAGTAGTATATTATCATTTCGTTGCATTCCGGTTGGGTGAAAAAAGAATCGTAGAGTCGTGGTCGGCTCTACGATTCTGTAGGAATAAGATTCAACTTTTAGCCGATAATCACCCAGATGTTTTTCTCTCTTTTCAGAGGGAAGGAACACTCGGCTTCCGATTGTCCCTTTTTGGTCTTGACGACTATCTTGGTCTTCACCTTGGCAGAATTGGGGTCGGTCTTCGAGATTTCCTCCTTCACAATTTCCCAGCTGACCAACGAGAAGTCCTCGCTCTGCTGTTCCATTCTATCAATCAGGAAATTAGTCCAGTCCTCACCGGGGATGATGACTTTGCCCTTCTTGTCGGTAGTGTCGATAGGACAATCCTTGAATTCGTCGTACATATTGCCCTGCTTTTTCGGGGCGATCTTGACGGTGTCGGGAATCTTGTTAAAGGTGGCAGCCGTAGCGAAGTCGTTGGCCTGTATGGCCTTGTACATTTGCTCCACAACATCTGACGGCGTGTGTCCGTTGGCATCTTTCCTCTCTGCCTTTTGGCAAGCGGCAGCGAAGAGAACCGCCAAAGCGCACATTATGGTTAATGTTATTTTTTTCATTTTGATTCTTTTTATTGATTCATTAATAGGTTATTGTCATCATTTCGTAACTCTCTCAAGCCACTTCACCATGCTGAACATCACAATCATCGAAGTCAAGCATACGCCAGCGAAGATAGCCCAGCACTGCCACAAGGGGATGCTGTTGTAGAGCATAGGTCCGATCCAGAGGAGACCGTTGCCCACTGCCGTGGCACCCAGCCACAAACCTTGGCAGAGACCCAGCATGTTCTTCGGTGCCACCTTCGACACGAACGAAAGACCCAGCGGCGAGATAAACAGCTCAGCCACAGTCATGAAGAAGTAGTATACGATGAGCACCCACGGAGCGGCCTTCATAGCGGCTGTCTCGGTGGCAGCCATAGCCTTGAATGTCGTGGCCGAAGGATAGTTCTGGAGGGCGCAGAATGCGGAGATGAAAATGTAGGCAATGGCAGCAACACCCATACCGATGGCAATCTTCTTGGGCGTGGAAATCTCTTTGCCTCTTCTGCTCAACGAGCCGAACACAATCATGATGATGGGAGTGAGCACAATGACGAAGAACGGGTTGACGGCCTGCCAAACCTCCGGCGGGAAGAGCGACGTGTTCACAAAGTCCTTGGCAAACAGCGACATCGAGGTGCCGTTCTGGTGGAACGAGAACCAGAAGAAGACAGCGATGATAAGAACGGCAAACAGGGCGTAGAGACGCTGTTTGAGTTCCTTGGCCATGGCGGCCTTCTCCTCGGCAGTGTAGGAAACACTTTCAGTGGCGGCTTTCTTGGCCGGCGTCGGGAATTTCTTCTTGGTGCAGACGAAGATAATCAGCGAGATAAACATAGCCAAAACGGAGGCGATGAACGAGTAGTGGACACCTTCATTGAAGACTTTCAGGTAATCGGAGCAGAATTCGGTCAGGTTCATCATGTTGACATCGGCTGTCGTGGCGGCGGGAATGATCTCCATCATCTTCGACATGGCCGCAACACCCATGGCAGAGCCTTCATTCTGGTATTGGTGGCACAGGGCGGGCAGGTCGGCGTTGTACACCATGTTGTTGGCCGACAGCCACCAGTTGCGCAGCAAGGGAGCCACAAACGGGGCAATCAGACCTCCCACGTTGATGAACATGTAGAAAATCTGGAAACCGCTGTCGCGTTTTTCCTTGGCCTGACGCAAGGCTTCCGGGCCCTTCAGGGCGGCGGCAGCCTCGAAGTTGTCGTACATCTGGCCTACGATAGCCTGCAGGTTGCCCTTGAACAGACCATTACCGAAGGCAATGAGAAACAGCGCGACGCAGGTCAGCGGAAGCAGCCAGCTCATATTGGTCGCCGTGGCCATGATGGGAATGGCAAGGATGACATAGCCGCTGGCCATGATGCACAGACCGGTCATGATCGTGCCCTTGTAGTTCATCGTGCGGTCGGCAATAATACCGCCGACTAAACTGAGAATGTAGATTCCTGCATAGAAAATGGAATAGATGAGCGTAGCTTTCTCGTCAGCCAATCCAAATTTCGAGCAGAGAAACAGAACCAGCACTGCATTCATAATATAGTAGCCAAAACGCTCACCCATATTACTCAATGCGGCTGCAATTAGTCCTTTTGGATGTCCTTTCATAATTGTAAATTGTTAATTAATAATTATTTATTTAAAAATCTGATTTTTTTCGCCGTAGTAAACGTAGTGCAAAGATACGATTTTTTTTCAATACATCACACACCTGTCGTTTTTTTTTGTATTTTTGCATTCTCAAAAACAAGGTGATGAAAACGGATAGCACATTAAAAGACAGCATTCCCGAGGGTCATCTGGAGCGAGTGGCCGAGGTGCTGCGCAGGGGAGGCATCATCCTCAGCCCCACCGACACGGTGTGGGGGCTCAGCTGCGACGCCACCAACGCCGACGCAGTAGCCAGGCTTTACGGCCTCAAACGCCGCGACCCGTCGAAGAGCATGCTCATCCTCTGCAGCGATCTGGCCATGGTGGAGCGTTATGTCGGCGCTCCGGGTGCTGAAGCCGCCGCCCTGCTGACGGCCAGCGAGCGCCCCACCACGGTAATAATGCCCGTCAAGAACCAGTCTAATCACCTTGCCCCCAATCTCTTGGCATCCGACGGCACCATCGGTGTACGTCTGCCACGCGTGGATTTTTTCGAGGCGCTCTTTGCCCTCTTTCCCCGTCCGCTGGTCAGCACCAGCGCCAACCTCTCGGGCATGCCCACGCCCATGTCTTTCAGCGACATAGACCACAGCCTTGTGGCTGCGGTCGACCAGGTGGTCTCCCCCACGCTGGCGCCCACTGCCGGCGTGGCCAAGCCCTCGCGCATCGTGAAACTCTCCCCCGACGGCCAGATAAACATCATTCGCGACTGAGCCGCCACAGCCACCAGGCTCCGGCAGCACATAAAGAAAAAGGGGAGGCGAACCTCCCCTTCTATCTGTCTTCAGTGTAACAGCTGCTACTTGAACAGCACGTCGGCACCTTGGTTGTAGACGATGTCCACGGGGATGTTGGCCTCCTCTATCTTCTTGAGGTCGGCAGCGAGGTCTTGACGCACCTTGCCGTTCTTCTCGGCGTAGGCCTTGGCGGCGTCGTAGTCGCCGTTGCCCTCCATGGCTATCACCTCGGCGGTCCAGCCTTCCAGGGCAGCACGCGTCTTCTCCACGTCGATGACATACTTGCCGTTGGCATCGCGCGTGAAGGCACCGTGGTCTTGGAAGTAGTTGAAGCACATCATGTTGGCCACACCATGAGCCTCCGAAGCGCCGAAGCGCACGCTGCGCAGGATGCCGGCGATGAAGGTGACATAGGCGTCTTCCACTGTGATGTTGGTGATTTCACCCTTCTCGATGAGCGTCTGCACGATGAAGAGGCCTGCGATATCGGCTTTGGCTTCCTCATAGGCGCTGTACTGGTTCTGCAGGGCCTTGCGCACAGGACCCTGGCCGGTGACGGTGTTCTTGATGCCCAGGCCGTGAGCCACCTCGTGGTAGCACACATTGCTGAAGAAAGCGTCGAACTTGACGTTGTCGATCTGGTCGTCGCAAATCATCAGATTGGCGATAGGCAGCATGATGGTCTGGAATTTGGCGTTCATGGCGTTCTTGAGCTGAAGTCGACGTGTGCCTTTCTTCAGGTGCACGCGCTCGTCGTTGGGCAGGTTGATGGCGATGGTCTTCGAGCCCGCGTTGCAGTCGCCGGCGTAGTAGATGACGTCGTAGACATTCAGGTCGCTGTCGGTGCCAGGCACCTCTTTCTTGTATTTCGGGTCGCAGGGCAGCTGCTTCTGCAGTTCGGGCAGCATCTTGGTGAAGCGGGCCAGGTCGTTGCTCCACTTCTCATCCTTCACGAGCACAAAAGCCTCGTAGGCAGCCTTGTAGCCGAACAGGGCATCTTCGTAGTTCTCGATGGGACCCACCACAAAGTCCAGACGGCTCTTCTTCATGTCCATCCAGATCATGTCGCTGGCAAAATAGTCGTCGGTACGGAAAGCCTCGCGACGTGCCACGAGATATTTCTTCAGACCCTCATCTTGGCAGATGGCGATGGCTTCGCCCAGCAGCGAGTCCACTTTGGCCAGCTGGGTGGCGTAGGCCACGTGATAGGGCACCACCACCAGCTTGCCTTGCTCGTCGCGACGCAGCACGGTGTACTGGCTGGTCTTCTCGGGGTCTTCCAGGGCATTGAACTCCTCCTTGGTCATGTCCACAGGGTAGAAGTTGGCGCCCTTGGGTTTTGCGCCGTAGCCCGGCAGGAAGGGGTTCTCGGCGTCGAGGCGGTCCCATGCACCATACTGTATCTCAGCGAATTCGCGCATGCAGGGGTCGGTCAGCTCGTCGAGCTTTGCACGGTTCTCAGTGCCGAACGACTGCTCCCAGAAGAGGTCGTCCATCACTTCGGATATCTGGAGGAAGATTTTGATGAGATCCTTCTCGTTGTCGGTCAGGATGCTCATGTCGGTGGTCAGGTCAAAGGGGGCATACTGCGCCACCTTCTTCTGCATTTCCGACTCAGGCTCAGGGGCTTCGGTGTTCTTCGAGCCGCAAGCGCCGAGGGTGGCAATCATTGTCATGGCCATAATGGGTACTAAGATTTTTTTCATTGTTATTGTGTTTTAATTGGTTTTGTCCTCTCTGTCATCACATGCGCTCACGGCACCCGCCTCTTCTCAAAGTTCATTGTTCTTGAACTGGTAGTGTTCCAAGGTTTGCAACAGCTTGCTGTCGTTGGCAGCCTCCATCAGCGCCGAAGCGTAGCGCATGTTGTGCATGTCGGTGCCCAGATAGTCCACCCAGCCCTGCTGAATGTACTGGTAGCCTCGCTGCCGTGGCGTCTCGCCGTAGAAGCCCACCAGCGACAACGTGTTGACTTGCAGGCGCACACCCATGTCGATAAGCCCTTTTATCTCAGGCAGATACATATTCAGATAAGAGTATCGCTCGGGGTGTGCCAGTATGAGCGAATAGCCCTGATTCTGAAACTGCCTGAAAAGCTCCAGGGGCAGCTCTTTGGAGCCGAAGCGCGAAAACTCGCAGAGCAGCCGTTTGCCGGGCAGCGTCAACGGGCGCGGCCCGTCGGGCTGGCGGGCGTAGAGGTCGTCGAAGCGGTATTCGCCGGCAATGCCTGCCAGCTTAGGCAGGTTCGCGCCGCCTTTGCTGGCCATCTCTTTCCGCAGAGCGTCATATCGTTGTTCAATGTCTTTTTCCTCGTTGGGATATTTGGCCTGAAAGTGAGGTGTGAGATACACCTTTTTGAAACCCAGGTGGGCCATTACCTTGAGCAACTCGTAAGTAGAGTCAAGGTCGGCGGATCCGTCGTCGACCCCCGGTAGTAGATGACAATGCATATCAACCCCCAGCACCTCCATCACAGGTTTCACTTTCTGCATTGCCAATTTGTTCCTTAGTTTGTCAAACATATCGTACTCTTTTGTTTTGTTTTCAAAATTGCATCCCGTTCGCGTAAGTATTGAGTATCAAGTAATAATAACGAAATTGAATATCGGCGTATTATATTTAGTGACTGCAAAATTAGGAAATTTTTACATATTTGCAAAGTTTTTGTGTTTTTTGTTCTGTCAGGCTGCCGATCGGCGGTGGCACCGAAGAGCTGGCGAAAACGGATGCGGGCACAGCGCTCTCCCTTTTATAGGCGAACTGCTGAGGGTGGAAAAAAAAGCAGCCGGGACCCTGTCTTGGGTCCCGGCTGGAGGGTATTATCCTGATTGTCACAGGATGACAGAATGTCTTTCTGTTGCCTATTCCACCGTCACGCTCTTGGCCAAGTTGCGGGGCTGGTCCACATTGCGGCCTTTGGCGATGGCGATATAGTAAGAGAGGAGCTGCAGCGGCAGGATGGCCAGCAGCGGCACGTAGCAGTCGCGCGTGTCGGGAATTTCGAAGTAGTAGTCGGACATGCCTTTCACCACGGTGTCGCCTTCGGTGACCACGGAGATGATTTTACCCTTGCGGGACTTGATTTCCTGGATGTTGCTGACAATCTTTTCATACATGCCGCGCTTGGGAGCGATGACCACCACGGGCATCTCCTCGTCGATGAGGGCGATGGGGCCGTGCTTCATCTCGGCGGCGGGATAGCCTTCGGCGTGGATGTAGCTGATCTCCTTGAGTTTCAGCGCGCCCTCCAGCGCCACGGGGTAGTTGTAGCCGCGACCCAGATAGATGAAGTTGTGGGCATAGGTGAACATCTGTGCGAAACGGTCGATATCGTGGTTGTGCTCGAGGGTCCACTGCATCTTCTCGGGAATCTTCTGCAGCTCGTCGACCAGCATGTGGAACATCTCGTCGCTGAGTGTCTTCTTCACCTTGGAAATGGCCAGACCGAGCATGAAGAGCGTGATGACCTGACCCGTGAATGCCTTGGTGGAGGCCACGCCGATTTCGGGACCCACATGGAGGTAGGTGCCGCTGTCGGTGGCACGGGGTATGGAACTGCCGATGACGTTGCAGATGCCGTAAAGGAAGGCACCCTTGCTCTTGGCCAGCTGGATGGCTGCCAGCGTGTCGGCCGTCTCGCCCGACTGCGACACGGCGATGACCACATCGGTGGGGAGGATGACGGGGTTGCGGTAGCGGAACTCCGAGGCATACTCCACCTCCACGGGTATCTGGCAGGCCTCCTCGATGAAGTATTTTCCGATGAGGGCCGAGTGCCACGAGGTGCCACAGGCGCAGATGATGATGCGCTTGGCGTTGAGGAACTTATCCTTATGGTCGATGATTCCGCTGAGGAGGACATCCTTGTCGACGATGTTGAGGCGGCCGCGCGTGCAGTTGCGCATGGCGTTGGGCTGCTCCCATATTTCCTTGAGCATGAAGTGGGCATAACCGCCCTTCTCCAGCTCGTCGAGGTTCATCTGCAGGGTATGCATCTGAGGTGTCTGCTGCACGTTGGCCAGGTTGGTGATCTTCAGGTTGCCGGCGCGGTCCATGATGGCTATCTCCTCGTCCTGAAGGTAGATGACTTTGTTGGTGTATTCGATGATGGGCGTGGCGTCGCTGCCCAGATAGAACTCGGCATGGCCTTTATTCTCGTCGTTGTCCTTGCCCACACCGATGATGAGGGGGCTGCCCTTACGGGCACAGATCAGCTGGTCGGGGTTGCGCTTGTCGAGGATGGCGATGGCATAGGCTCCGATGACGTTCTTCAGCGCCAGCTGCACGGCGGTATAGAGGTCACAGTGGTGCGTTGTCTGCGTGTATTCAACCAGTTGCACCAGCACCTCGGTGTCGGTCTCGCTGCAGAACACCATGCCGTATTTCTCCATCTCGGCGCGCAGCGTCTTGTAGTTCTCGATGATGCCGTTGTGCACCAGCGAGAGGTTTTTCGACTGCGACAGGTGGGGATGTGCATTGATGGCGTTGGGCTCGCCGTGGGTAGCCCAGCGGGTGTGGGCGATGCCTATGGAGCCGCTCACATCTTTGTCGGCCACAGAGGCTTCCAGCGCTTCCACTTTGCCTTTTGCTTTGTAGACCGACAGCACGCCGGCCTTGTTGATCATTGAAACACCCGCGCTGTCATAGCCACGATATTCCAGACGATGAAGCCCCTTTATCAAGATGGGGTAGGCTTCCTGCTCCCCGATGTAACCAACTATTCCACACATATTTTTCGTTCTTTACTGATAAAATAACAACAGTTGTTTATATATAAATCATTATCATACAGAAACATACCACAAAAAGGCCACATCTGTCACTTAATGATTCAGGCGACAAAAATACAAATTTTTTCAAAAAGGTTTCATTTTTTTTTCGCATCATCCGACGGAAAGTATAAAAAAAGATGACGGAATACTAAAACGGAAGTGGCCACGTTATTTGGATATGGAGATGTCGACACATAGAACCATCCTGCTGCTGGGTACCACAGGACTGCTGGGACACAACGTGCTGCTGGAACTGCTGGACCGTGGGTACACGGTGCGCGCCCTGGTGCGCAGCGCCACACGGCTGCAGCTCGACAACGAGCACCTTCAGTCCGACAGGCTCCTGATAATCGAAGGCTCGCTGCTGAGCGACAGCGACTTGCAGCGTGCCGCCGAAGGCTGCGACGCCATCGTCAACTGCGCAGGGACTACCGACATGTCGCTGCTGCAGCTGGAGGACTACCGGCCTGTCAACACTACGCTGTGCAAGCGGCTGCTCGCAGTGATGGAACAGCATGGAATCAGCACGTTAGTACATGTCAGCACGGCCAACACCATAGGCTATGGACGCCCTGGCCACGAGGCCGACGAGGACTCCCCTATGGAGCCTCCTTTCAGCCAGTCACTCTACGCGGTGAGCAAACAGGAAGGCGAAAGAGAACTGCTGCAGGCCGCAGCACAAAAACCATGGAATCATATTGTTATCGTCAATCCAGGCTTTATGTTGGGCGCCTACGACGCCAAACCTTCGTCGGGCAAGCTGCTGCTGGCCGCTAAAGGCCGGCGGCTGATGGTGGCTCCGAAAGGGGGCAAAAGCTTTGTGCCAGTGCACGATTGCGCCGTGGCGACGGTCAACGCGCTGACGATGGGACGCAATGGCGGACGCTATCTGCTGACAGGCAAAAACATGACACTGCACGAATTCTATAGAATTGAAAGCAAGGTACTTGGATACCGTCAGCAGCTGATAGCACTGCCCGACTGGCTGGTGCTGGCAGCCGGCATGCTCGGCGACATGCTGCGCTCCTTGGGGCTGCGCACACAGCTCAGCAGCAACAATGTACGCCAGCTGATGGTCACCGAGCACTACTCCAACAGCCGCGCCTGCCAGGAACTGGAAATGCCCGTAACAGACATAGAACCAGCCATTCAGGAATTCAACGAGTGGCACATGCGACACCTGCGACAAAAATAAAATGAAAAAAATACGCGCGCTTTGTAAAAAAAATACTATCTTTGTAGGTGGAAAAATATTGAAATTTTTCACGCAACGCATTGATATCGTTAACCATACACTAAATTAATAGAAATCATGAAAAGAACAATTCACTTGATGATGGCCGTAGTGGCGGTGCTGCTGCTGGCCTCCTGTGGGGGCGACAAGCTGTCGGGGCTCCCCGGCTCGTCGGGCAAAACCCTGGAACTGTTGCTGGTGGCCAACAACAATGCCTACAGCAATCGCACACAGATGGTTATCGACACACTGTTCCGTGTGCCGCAACCTGGCTTGGAAGGTTTCAACCAGCCCGAGCCGCGCTTCGATGTGATACGCATCACCAACCACGATTTCGAAGGCAACAAGATGTTTCAGGCTCACCGCAACATACTGCTGCTGGAAGTTGCCGAAAGCAACCCCAACAAGCTGTATATGAAGCAGGATTCTTGGGCCTCGCCGCAGATTGTGATACAGGTGAAGGCCAACAGCCAGAAGGCGCTCGACTCGCTGCTGTACTACAATCGCGACAGACTCTACAAGGAATACTACAATCAGGAATACCGCCGTATGCACAAAGTGTTCTCCGCGGCACCCAACTACAAGGTGAACGAGGCTGTGAAGCAAAAATATGGCCTGAACATCATCTTCCCCGAGGAGTTCTATCTGGCCAAGTCGGTCGACAACTTCATGTGGATACGCAAGGAAACCAAGGATTTCAGCCTGATAGTGCTCTTCAACCAGGCTCCCTACGACACTCCCCATCAGTTTGAGGAACCCATGATACTCGACAATCTCGACACGATGCTGAAACACAATGTCCCCAGCCCCAACGAGAAAGGCTATATGGCCACCGAGCGCCGCGACTTTTTCCACACCCGCGACGTGCATCTGGGCGACATCTTTGCCATCGAGACCCGCGGCCGCTACTGCTGCGTCGACGACTTCTATGGAGGCCCCTTCGTGTGTTACACATTCCAGACACCTAACAATGAAGATGTTGTGACCATGTTTGCCTTTGTCCACTCGCCGTCGCATCGCAGCAAATCGTTGTCGAAACGCGACCTGCTGATGCAGGTGGACGGCATCTGTCACACCGCCAAATGGTAATGATGGAGAGACTGCGCCGCATAGTATCCCTGCTGCTCCTTCTGCTGGCCGCAATGCCGGCGATGGCACAGATATGGCTGGGACGGAGCGAGATAGGCTTCACCGGAGGAGGCATGAACTACATCGGCGACCTGAACGGACAGAGCCTCCTGGGCACCCCTAACGTGGCGGCCGGCGCTTTCTACAGGATGAATTTCAACGAGCGTTGGGCGCTACGCATCGATGCCGACTACGGCCATCTCGAGGGCGGCAACCCCGACATCATCGAGCGCCGCAACCTCAGCTTCCGCAGCCATCTGCTGGAAGCGTCGGTACGCGCCGAGTTCAACTTTTTCCCCTTCAGCATGCGCGACGACCACTTCACCTGGACTCCTTACATCTTCGGAGGCCTCGGTTTCTTCCACTACAATCCCAAGGCATGGTATCACGACCCGCTGTCGGGCGAGGCCGCATGGCAACATCTGCGTCCGCTGGGCACCGAGGGCCAGGGCACCCCGCTGGCCGACGGCCGCAAGCCCTATTCGTTGCTGCAGCTGGACATGCCCTTCGGCCTGGGCTTCAAGTGGCACCCCAGCAAGTCGCTGACACTCAGCGCCGAATATGGCTGGCGAAAGACATGGACCGACTACATCGACGACGTGAGCACCGTGTATGTCGACAACGCCCAGTTGGCGCTCTACAACGGCGAGACGGCCGCAGCGCTGGCCGACCGCTCGAGCGAGGTGGTGGAGGGCTATGTCAACGCCGCCGGCATCAAGCGCGGCGACGACTCGCTCGACGACTGGTATGCCTATTTCAACATCTCCGTGTCGCTGAAGCTGGACTACCTCTTCGGCTGGGCGCTGAAGAAAAAATGCGACAACAAATGACATGGCCGGAAGGCTGGAAAACAAACGATTATGAAGACGATTGAGGATATTGACAAGAGCCGCGTGCCGCAACATGTGGCCATCATTATGGACGGCAACGGCCGCTGGGCCATGAAGCAGGACCAGATACGCCTGTTCGGCCACCAGCACGCCATGACGGCAGTGCGCGAATCGGTGCAGGCAGCCTCCTACCTGAACATCAAATACTTGACACTCTACACCTTCTCCACCGAAAACTGGAACCGCCCCCAAGACGAGGTCGACGGATTGATGAACCTGATAGTCAGCGCTCTGGAGGATGAGATGCCCATGATGATCGAGAACCACGTGAAGCTGATGACCATCGGCGAATTCGACCGTCTGCCCGAACACTCGCGCCGCAAGCTGCAGGAATGTATGGACATCCTGAAGGACAACAAAGGCACCAAGATGATATTGGCGCTGAGCTACAGCTCGCGCTGGGAGGTGGCACATGCGCTGAAAAGCGTGGTGCGCGACGCCCAGGCAGGCCGCCTGAGCGAGGAGCAGGTGAACGAGGAGACGCTACGCAACTACCTGGTAACAAAAGACTTTCCCGACCCCGACCTGCTGATACGCACTGGCGGCGAGCTGCGCGTGAGCAACTTCCTGCTGTGGCAGCTGGCCTATACTGAATTCTGGTTCACCGACCTGCTGTGGCCCGACTTTCGCCGTGGCCATTTCTACCAGGCCGTCTACGACTATCAGCAGCGGCAACGCCGCTACGGCAAGACCGAGGCGCAGGTGGAAGAGGAGGCATAGGCATGGCTTTCATTGAAAGACAGCCACTTCGGAGCCTGATGCAGGCACCAGACGCTTTTTTTCACATTTTTTAGCACCGCCGACACAATAATAACACGCATTTTATGTTACTTGTTGTATTATATCATTTCACGGACACTGAGAACGAATGAAACATAAAAGGAAGATACTGATTCTGATACTCATGATGCTGGCCACGGGCCTCGGCGCACAAGCGCAGGTGATTGTGGGCGGCGAACGCATATACGATATCGACTATCTGACTCCCAAGACCTACGAAATAGGCGGCATCACCGTGGAGAACGGCGAACATTTCGACCAGCGCATGATTCTGCTGGTGGCAGGCCTGCAGGTCGGCGACGTCATCAAGGTGCCTGGCGACAAGATATCCACGGCCATCGACAACCTGTGGAACCAGGGGCTCTTCGACGACGTGCAAGTCCGTGTTACCCGCATTCAGGACGACAAGATTTTTCTGAACATCGTGCTGCAGGAGCGTCCCAAACTGTTGGCGTTCCGCTTCCGTGGCATCTCCGGCAACGACGCCGACAAATTGCTCAAGGAGTTCGACGTGCACGTGGGTGCCATGGTGACCGACAACATGATACAGACCACCACCAACAAGGCCCGCGCCCACTACGCCCAGAAGGGCTTCACCAATGTCAAAGTGGATGTGCAGAGCGTGAGCGACACGGCTCACCCCGACCAGGTGGTGCTGGTCTACAAAATCGACAAAGGCAAACGCGTGAAGATCGACTCCCTCATCTTCGAAGGCAACGAGAAGATTGCCACCAAGAAACTGAAACGCCGCATGAAGACTCACGACGTGCACTATGCCAAGAGCCTCAACGTGCTGTCGCCAGGATTCTGGCGTCGCTCGAAATACCGCGAAGCGGAGTTCAACGAAGACCTGGAGAAAGTGGTGGACTACTACAACGAGAAAGGCTACCGCGACGCCCGCATCGTGATGGACACGATGTGGCAGGTGCCCAGCGAAGAGCTGAACATCAGCAAAGGCAAGAAGAAAAGACAAGACCGCGTGAAAGTGCTCGTGCGCGTGCACGAAGGCAACCCCTACTATTTCCGCAACATCACCTTCAGCGGCAACACGGTGTACACCGATGAGCAACTGTACAAAAACCTGCGTATCAGCAAGGGCGACCCCTACAACCGCACCGTGCTGGAGAACAACCTGACCTACAACCCCAGCGGCACCGACATCTCGTCGATGTACATGGACAACGGCTACCTCTTCTTCAACGCCACACCTGTGGAGGTGGCAGTGGAGAACGACTCCATCGATATCGAGATACGTATCTACGAAGGCAAACAGGCGCGCATCCGCAACGTCACCGTGGAGGGCAACACCGTCACCAACGACAAAATCATCATGCGCGAGCTGCACACCAAGCCCGGCGACCTCTTCAACCGCGAGGCGCTGCTGCGCAGCCGTCGTGAGCTTATTACCTTGGGCTACTTCAAGGAGGAGACCCTCATCCCCGAGCCCCGCCCCGACAGCAAGAACGGCACCGTGGACATTGTCTACAAGGTGGAGGAGAACCAGACCAGCAAGATACAGCTGCAGGGCGGCTATGGCAACCGCATGATTATCGGCCAGTTGGGCCTGGAACTCAACAACTTCTCGGCGCGCAACATCTTCAACAAGAAGGCTTGGCAGCCGCTGCCTGCCGGCGACGGCCAGCGCCTCTCGTTCAACATCGTCTCCAACGGCTCCTACTACTATTCCTTCGGCGCCGGCTTCACCGAGCCGTGGCTTGGCGGCAAACGGCCCCAGTCGCTCAGCGTCAACGCCTACCACATGTTCTCGAACACCGGCTACTGGGTGGACCGCGACGACCCCGACTACAAGAGCATCCGCACACGTGGCGCCACGGTGAGCCTCACACGCCGACTGAAATGGCCCGACGACTATTTCTTCCTCGCGCAATCCATTCAGTACAAGTTCTATACCCTCAACAACTATCCTATCACCACCGATTTCAAGGACGGCCACTCGCACGACCTGTCGTACAGCATCACCCTGATGCGCAACAGCTACGACTCGCCCATCTACACGCGCAGCGGCTCCGAGCTGTCGGTCATGGCACAGCTGACGCCGCCCTATTCGCTGCTCAGCAGCAAGGACTACACCGACATGGAGGTTGTGGACAAGTATAAGCTGGTGGAATACTACAAGATAAACATCCGCGGCTCGTGGATGCTCAACCTCATCGGCGACGTGGTGCTCAACACCCGCTTCCGTCTGGGCTACTTGGGCTACTACAACAAAAATATCGGCACGGCGCCCTTCGGACGCTACTATCTGGGTGGCGACGCGTTGGCTTCCTACGTCTACGACGGCCGCGAGGTGGTGCCTATGCGCGGATATGAGAACTACAAACTGAGCTCCTCCGAAGGCTCCGCGGTCTACGACCGCTTCACCTTGGAGCTGCGCCAGCCCATCATCGAGAGCGCCGCAGCCACCATCTGGGCCCTCGGGTTCCTGGAGGGCGGCAACGCATGGAACAGCATCAAGGACTTCGAGCCCTTCAAGATGTACAACTCCGCCGGTCTCGGCATCCGCCTCTACATGCCTATGATTGGCCTCATCGGCTTCGACTGGGGCTATGGCTTCGATGGCCTCTACGGTGGCAGCCACTTCCATTTCAGCATCGGAACATCGATTGATTAACAGAACGTAAAAAAACAGAGATACAATGAAAAGACACATTCTAGCACTCCTTGTCGTGGCCCTGTTGCCCATGGCGTCGTGGGCACAGAAATATGCCTGTGTCAACACCGAATATGTGCTCAGCAACATCCCCGACTACGCCCAGGCGCAGAACCAGATCAACAAGTTGTCGGAGAACTGGCAGAAGGAGATCGAGAATAAGTTTATCGAAATCGACAAGCTCTACAAGACCTACCAGCAGGAGGCCTATCTGCTGCCCGACAACCTGAAACGCAAACGCGAAGACGAGATCATCGCCAAGGAGCGCGAGGCCAAGGACTTGCAGAACAAATACTTCGGCCCTGGCGGCGACCTCGACAAGAAGCGCGAAGAGCTGATGAAACCCATCCAGGACCGCGTCTATGGCGCCATCGAGCGCATCGCCGGTGAGAAAGGCTACGCCTTCATCTTCGACAAGTCGGGCTCGGCCACGGTGCTCTACGCCAGCGCCAAATACGACATCAGCGACCAGGTGCTCGACCTGCTGGGCTACAAACCGGCCGCTGCGGAGCCCGAGAAGAGCGCCAACACCTCTGGCGGCAACAAGAAGGGTGCCAGCAACCCCGAGATGAACCGCCCCCGCTAGGACAAAAAAGGAAATAATCAATAAAGAATAATAAAGATGAAAAAATCGTTAATCGCATTGCTGGTCGTCCTGTTCGCTTTCGGGACGACGACCTACGCACAGAAAGCCAACAAATTCGGTCACATCAATTCTGCCGACCTGATGCAAATCATGCCTGGCAAGGAAGAGGCCCAGGCAGCCTTCCAAGCCGAAGTGGAGGTCCACGACACCCAGCTCAAGGCCATGCAGGAAGAGCTGCAGAAAAAATACAACGACTATATGGAGAAACAGTCGCAGATGTCCGACCTCATCCGCAGCACCAAGGAGCAGGAAATCCGTGAGCTCGGCTCGCGCATCGAGACCTACCAGCAGAACGCCCAGGAGTTGCTGCAAGCCAAGGAGAAAGAGCTGCTGCAGCCCATCATCGACCGCGCCAAGCAAGCCATCAGCGACGTGGCCAAGGAGAACGGCTACACCTACATCTTCGACAGCAGCACAGGCACGCTGCTCTATCAGCCCGAAAGCGACGACATCATGCCGCTGGTGAAGAAAAAACTGGGATTGAACTAATCGGTATCAACCCTTCAGGACGCCAAGACGTCCATTATAGAGAAGCCCCGAAAGCGAATGCTTTCGGGGCTTCTCTTGTTCTGTTGCGTCAACGTTATTCCTTCAGGAAATCGAGGCAGAGGTAGTCTTCGTGTAAATTCGAAGGCTTCGTGTCGCCTCCACCGTTGTATTTCGACGTGGGTGCCTGAAACATATAGTTGGGTTGGGAGTATATGTCGGTAAGGGTGTGTGCATCAAGAGTGTCCACAATCTTTTGGCTGATCTGGCGGCCATAGGAGTACTCAACACTGTAGAGCAACAGACGACGCGGGGAGTTGTTGTCGACATAGAAGTGCTCCTTGCAGGTCTGCAGACTCTCTGTGGTGCCGTCGGGACGGGTGTAGGTGGTGCTGCGCGACCAATAGTCGTGGTGCGACCCGTCGGCAGCCACCTGGCACACACCGACATAGTTGTGCCGCATGGCGGTGACACCCCACAGCTCGACGCCGGCGATGGCCGCGGGCAGCATAATGGACAGACAGATTTGGGCAGTGCTCAATTTCTTGTTTTTGCCGGCTATCAGCATAACAATGATCGGCATTGGCATTGCCAGCGCCAGCTGCAACCCGAACAGGGCTGGTGTTGCGGCAAAAAGGAACCAGAAGAAGGCTACCTGCGTCGCGATGATGACGGCAATCCAGAATATTTTCTTGTTACGTGACATATTATTGATGGTTATCCTACATTGACTCCGGCGGTGACCATGTCGCTGGGGCTCACCAGCACCAGGCGGCCGTCCTTGTCTTCGGCACTGAGGATCATGCCTTCGCTGACCACACCTTTCAGCTTGCGGGGCTCAAAGTTGACGATGAAGCATACTTGGCGACCCACCAGCTTCTCGGGCTCAGGGTAGTATTTGGCGATGCCGCTGACGATGGTGCGTCCGCCCATGCCGTCGTCTATCTTGAACTGCAGCAGCTTGTCGGCTTTCGGCACTTTGCTGCATTCCAGCACGGTACCCACACGGATGTCCACCTTGCCGAAGTCGTCGAAGCTCACCTTTTCCTTCACGCTGCGGGGCTGCCATGCGTTGAGCTCGTTCTGGCGCTTGGTCTCCAGCAGCTTGTTGACTTGTGCCTCGATGGCAGCGTCGTCAATCTGTTCGAAAAGCAGTTCGGCTTGAGCCAGTTGATGGCCTTCCATGAGCAAGTCGGCACGGCCGGCGTCTTTCCATCCCAGGGCCTGAAGGTTCATGATGCGGTGCATCTTGTCGGCGGTGAAGGGCAGGAACGGTGCGCAGAGCACGGCCAGGTTGGCGCAGATCTGCAGCGCGACGTTGAGCACCGTGGCGGTGCGCGCGGGGTCTTCCTTGTAGAGCTTCCAGGGCTCTGTCTCGGTGAGGTATTTGTTGCCCAGACGTGCCAGGTTCATCATCTCGGCCAGCGCTTCACGGAAGCGGTAGGTCTCGATGTTGCGGCCAATACGTTCGGGGAATGTGGCGATCTCTGCGATGGTCTCGCGGTCGAGGTCGCCCAGGGTGCCTTGTGCCGGCACCTTGCCGCCGAAGAATTTGTGTGTCAGCACCATGGTGCGGTTCACAAAGTTGCCCAATATAGCCACCAGCTCGCTGTTGTTTTTCAGTTGGAAGTCCTTCCAGGTGAAGTCGTTGTCCTTCGTCTCGGGGGCGTTGCTGCAGAGGGTGTAGCGCAGCACATCCTGCTTGCCGGGGAAGTCTTTGAGATGCGCATGCAGCCACACGGCCCAGTTGCGCGAGGTGCTGATCTTGTCGCCTTCGAGGTTCAGGAACTTGTTGGCGGGCACGTTGGCTGGCAGGTTGTAGCTGCCGTCGGCGTGGAGGATGGAGGGGAACATAATGCAGTGGATCACAATGTTATCCTTGCCGATGAAATGCACCAGCTTGGTGTCGTCGTTCTTCCACCACTTCTCCCAGTCTTCGCCTTTCAGCTGTTTGGTGAAACTGATATATCCTATGGGCGCGTCGAACCACACGTAGAGCACCTTGCCGTCGGCGTCCGTCAGGGGGACCTTGACACCCCAGTCGAGGTCGCGGGTCACGGCACGGGGCTGCAGGCCGGCGTCAATCCACGACTTGCACTGGCCGTATACATTGGTCTTCCAGTCGCCTTTGTGCTCTTCCAGAATCCATTGCCGCAGCCAGGGCTCGTCTTGGTCGAGGGGGAGAAACCAGTGCTTGGTCTCTTTCAGTACCGGCTTGGCGCCGCTGAGGGCGGATTTGGGGTTGATCAGGTCGGTGGCGTTGAGACTGGTGCCGCAGGCTTCGCATTGGTCGCCGTAGGCATGCTCGTTGCCGCAGTGGGGGCAGGTGCCCGTAATGTAGCGGTCGGCAAGGAATTGCTGGGCCTCTTCGTCATAGTATTGCAGGGAGGTCTTTTCGATGAATTTGCCTTCGTTGTATAGCTTCGTAAAGTATTCGGCCGCGGTCTTGTGGTGCTCGGGACTCGAGGTGCGGCTGTAGATGTCGAAGGAGATGCCGAGCTCCTTGAAACTGTCACGGATGATGGCATGGTAGCGGTCTACAATGTCCTGCGGCGTGCAGCCTTCTTTGCGGGCCTTGATGGTGATGGGCACGCCGTGCTCGTCACTGCCGCCGATGAACAGCACCTCTTCTCCCTGGGCACGCAGATAACGTGCGTAAATGTCGGCGGGAACATAGACGCCGGCCAGATGCCCGATATGGACGGGGCCGTTGGCATAGGGTAGTGCGGAGGTGATGGTGTAGCGCTTGTACTGTTGGTCTTTGTCGGTATAGGTCATGTCTTTTATGAATTGCGAATAGGATGGGTGAGGAGTTCACAACATCTATTCTCTTGTTATTGTATTGTTTTATCTTCTAGTTGTTGCTGTAGGTCGGCCTCTTCCTGGCGGAGCCGTTGAAGCTGCCCCTCGAGGAAGTCTTCGCTGTATTTGGAGTCGCAAAAGCCGTTGCCACGGGCCACATACTCGGGGTCGCCTTGGTCGCTCTCCAACTCTTCATAGTTGGCTATGGCGCGGCGTACGGCGGCGAGACGCTGCTCAAGGGTCTGACGGCGGGTATCGGTTTGCATGGTCTTTATCGGTTCTAGTTTTTTTTATTCGTTGTGGCTCACTTCAAATCCGATGCCGTTGCGGTAACGGCCGCTGGCGCGGAGCTTTCGGACGGAAGCGTCACTACGCCACACCACCCAGATCTCTTTCTGGGTCAGATGCAGGATGAAGCCGCCTTCCACTTTCCAGCTTACATGGTCTACAGCGTCGCAGGCTAGCAGGTAGTGACGGTTGTCGTTGCGGTCGTCTTCTATCACCGCGGGAGTG
>JAILAT010000001.1 GCA_024681475.1 Bacteroidales bacterium
CAAAATCAGTTTGTTCACAGCTATTGATTAACGAATTAAAGGGTACAGAATAGTCAATGGGGGCGTATTCTGTAATGTAGTTCTTTATCTCGTCAATATCAAGCAATATATCACGCGAGTTGATGACATTCTTTAGACGAACAACAAAGCGATGGTCATCCTTCGGAGCTGATTTGACCTGAGTTGAGCAAATCTGCATCATAGCATCTTCCGCAGATATGTCCGTCTGTTTTTTTTCAATCAATCGACGCAGGGCCATTGTATCAAGCGACACTATCGTAGAAACATCTTCGCCTTTGTAAGTTGTTTCAAATTCAAGCACCTCACAGTATCCACCTCCGGAAAGACGACCGACACCAAACTGACCAGCTGTATCGACACCATTCTTTACACTATTGGCAATGTCGGTTAAGATTTTAACCGCCTTATCGCTACGGATGCCTGTTCCATTGTCCTCAATGCAAATATCATCTCTGGTAATGCTGATGGATACTCTACCATCCTTTTCTTGAGGTAGTATACCCATCTTTACAGCCTCATTGATTGAGTCCAATGCGTTCTGGATATACTCTCTATATATGCAGCGCGGATTACTATAAAGCTGCAACATCAGCATCTTCAACAAATCGATGCCGATGACGGGATTATCTATGTTTTGCATTTTAGCCATTGGGATATTGTTTATATGTTGGACGCGGGAATCTTATGTTCACGAGAGAACGCAGCGCAGGATTGGAGATGATGTACTCACCCGGACTTAGTCGTGTCATCATATTCTGATACACTTTGGGGATATATCGGTAGTCGGACTTTGACACTTCGATAGCATTGGTGCGTCCATATGCTTGTGTTGCACAGTTGCCTTTCACTCGGTCGTGGATGGCACTTCTGAATTGCTCGACAGAAAACAGAATGATACCCAGGGAACGGCCTCGTTCTGCAATATCAAGTAACTGCTGAAGGATGGGAGAACTCTTAGGAACATCATTTGAAGCATACTTGTTCAACTCATCGACGAAGAGAATGACCTTGTCGGGAATGTTGTCTCGTTCTGCACCCAATTTCATGTCATAAATTGCTCTCGCCACACTACCAAACACGAAACTTTGGGCATTGTCATCAAGGCGGGCAATATCAATCACCATCACCTGACCATTGGTCAAGTTGTTGGATATTTCTTCTGTCAAATCGACTTCTGATGTGGCATCATTCAAATTGGTACCGAACAGATTATTCTTTATGGCCTTGTTTACACAACGTTTAAACTTCCTCCAGCTGGTCACCTGTATCTCGTTCTTCTTGCCACCATTGGCTTCTGTCTTAGTACATTCGTCAATCTTTTCAAGCAAAGTTGACCAACTATCAACAGAATTAAAAGGCTCCTGCCTGTTTATGATGTAGTTAACACAGCTTTCAAGAGTTCCTGTGGAGTCATCCTCATTCGCTAAAAGAAGGTCAATCTTTTCAATACAGTTCTCGTATATGAATTTGTACTTCTTGGCCTTTCCGGATTTAATCTGTTGATTCACATCCTCCGGTAGGGCGTAACTCTGAACATTGGCCGTATACTTGTCTTTGCTATACGGATAGTAATACCTAACATTATCAAAAGGCTGAGCCGAGAGTCCTAAATCGGCGTATATCTTTTGGTCTTTACCTGACAATTCGGTATTAGGCTCATCAATTGCCATCAAATCGCGTCCTTTGACGTTAAAGAAGACGAAAGCTACCGTTTCGTTGTTCTCTGTACGGAATTTTTCTTGAATTGCCTTCAACAGGAACATCGAGAAAGATGTCTTTGCTGCAAGACCAGAGATGCCCGACACATTGATGTGTGCACCATCAGGACCTAACAAGAAGTGTGAGTTCAGGACAACTGGCACCTTTATCGAGGCATCCCCCTGATACATCTGCAAGTACCCACATACTAACGGGTGCTGTACATCTTTTTCACTCAATCCCAAAGCAACTTTGATATCATTCTCATCACACAGGGAAACACGGCGGTCATTCAACACTGGAGTATAGATGTTCTGTGTGTTGCACGAAACACGTACTTTCACATAGTTCATCCCAAGTCGGTTCATATTGCCGATATTATCATCGATAGCTCCAAAATCGCTTGAAATATAGCTTGTGAAGTGACTGGGTGAATCTGTCACATGGTTTATCTCTTCAATCACACCATAGGTCGTTGAGTCGCATTCGTGTTCGACCTTTACGATATCGAATGGACTCAGAATTTGACGTTTGTCTGTCCAAAAATAGAACTCGTCAATGGTTGATGGTGAACTTTCCGTTGCGGATACTTTGCCGATTATCTTAGTCATATCAAAAGAGATTGAGGATAATATTCTGATTGATGTAATTTGATTTGCAGAAGCTTTCTGTTAGAAAAACAGGATATAGGTGGTTCGCCCAGCGACTGTCTTTCCCATAACAAGTAGGATAGGCTTCGCGTATAAGATTGGCGCTAATGAGGTCTACAAGTTGGGTATCAAGAACGCCCCCCTTCTCTTCCAGCACCATTTCGCATTTGATAACATCAGAAAAGTGAGTCTCGCGGAAATCGCTTTTACGAAGTCTCAGATACCACATTGCAAACTCCGACTGGCTCCCCGATGCCGGATACCGATACACTTTTGTCCTTTCAAAGGGTTTCAAATTCGCAATGGTTTTCGACAAACGATGCCCTTTGAAGTCTCTTAACAAGTCAGGGTTAAACAATTTGGACACCCCTACAACGTGCTTGTAGTTGGAACGAAGTTGGTTCCATTCTGTTGTTGAAAGGTTGGAGTAACTTGCGTTATACTCAATGGAGCCATCTTTGATGAGGAAGTGCTCATTATCAAGGCAATTATCCTTGCATAACTGAGCAACCATCAATTGCTCCTCATCGGTCATCTCATTCTGTATCTTGGCTGTGCCGCTGTTTTTATATCCATTTTTGTCTGCTGTGATGTCCTTTGAGCCATCGGTAGGATATAGGAGAATCTTGTCAATCTTAATAGCGTGTTCCTGGACGAAAACATTCTTTGCTAATTCCTCGTTTATCTTCTCACAATACATGCGGCAGAAGTTAGCCTCTTTGTCATCATCGTAGTTGAAGTTTCGAGGTAATGAGAGCAATACCTTGCGTGTAAGGGAATGTCGTTTGAACGTATCCCTGTCTGCTCTCACACAGCAACCTACTATAATCTGACCTGCGAGAAAAGGAAATATACGGTTTCCAATGGCGATGTCATCCACCTTATATACGTGACGGGAACCATCCAAAAAGTAAGAAAACAATGGAGTGCTGGCCAGCTTCATCATCTGCGCATTGATCAAGACTGTCTCTGTTCGGGACATATCTGACTCTGCGATTTGGGCACTATTCAGTTGAACGGCTGGTTTGTCGTCATAATCGAGAGTATCTTGGTCATTTTGGTCGAGGACAAGTTTCCTTGTCTTATAGCACGAATACTTTCCCTCCCCGTCCTTTTCTATGAAGTCTAATATCTTCATTTGCGGCATTGGCCATATCCCCAAGTCTCCAACAGGCGGTTCAACAATAAGAAAGGCATGAGACTTATGTGCCCAAAGGCAATGCCTTCCAAATATCAATGATTACATTGCGGCAAGTATCTGTTTGGCGGGGATGTGCTGTATCGCACCATCGTCTGCTTGCACGATGACATTCTCATCGTGCAAGGCTTTTTCCTCCAGCATACGCTTTTCGGCTAACTGAAGACCAGCATCAATCTTATCTTGCAATTCCTGTATTTCCTTTTCTGACATAACCGATTATTTGATTATAAATGGTTTCGTTGCTTACTATTGTTTCAATGGATTTTCCCCCTACGGCCACCTTACGGCGGTGTATGGTGCTGTTGTCGTAGATGCTCCACGTATCGACTTCGGTAGCATAAAGGTTGACCAAATTATTGATCCCGCTGACATAACGACGACGGATGATGTCTTCGGGGATATCATGTCCGCCCTTACTGACTCGCTCGGCCACACGCTGTATGGCCAGCTCTGGAGAATTGAGCCAGAAGAATAGCAGCGTAACGCTATAGCCTTTGGCGTGGGCCCGTCGAACCAAATTGATATAGGAACGGGTGGCAAGGGTGGTCTCTATGGAGAAAGACTCCTCGCGAGCGAGCAACTCTTCGATGCGTCGCAACATCAGTTTTCCGGCTTCAATGGCCACATCGGTGGGGTTGAAGGGCGACAATCCACGAGCTATCTCATCGGCATTGACAAATTCCCGACAGTCGAGAATATCAGGCAACACGGTGTACGAGGCAGTGGTTTTCCCTGCCCCATTGCAGCCTCCGATGATGTATAGCATTTTATCCATTTTAATTTGCAAAAATACGTTTTTTTTTGAAATGTTAGTATTAAAAATAAACAGCTTTTCAAAAATGGTTTGTATATTAAATAGTTATATAAATAATATTATAGTGTATCCAATATAAAAAACCCATAAAAAGCATGCGTTTTTTTATGGGCTGTAATGAATTATTCGCCGAATGGCTATGCGCTTATAATTCAATTTATAGGGGGGCTATTTGTTCATTGAGAACGCGTCTCTCCAAGACGCTCATTGCTCCTATCTTGTTGCCCCACACTGCGTTCCTTGTGTGGGGTTATTGAGAGTTAGCCTCTCCAAGGCTATTATTAGAAGTCCTCTTATGTTGTTGAAGGCGCGTATTTCCGAGACTGTCGAATTATGACATAGTGCTATTTTATTGCTACTAATCTGTTCTGTCGTATATTTAATCATCAGTGCAATCGAACTATCGCATTGACTGCCACGCCGTTACTGTTGAGCACTTGGAAATAGTGGGTGTCGCCGTCTTGCTTTGAGTGGATGGCTACATTGGGGTCTGCGTATTGGGTTTCTTTCAGATAGGCGATGTCGAAGGTGTCAATCTCTTTGCGTTGGCCGTCGCGGTGCTTGCAGATGTCTGGTATCGAATCGCTTATCCATTTCATATATTCGGCGTTGTTGGTGTGCCGTGTGTGGTCGATGGCCGAATAGGGCACCTCTACCCTTTTCAGCAAGGGCATATCGGCAGGCATAACTATCTTTTCGAGGGTCTGCTTGTCGGTGGCGCACACATCTTCCCTTTCGAAGGGCTCGATGAGTTCGTGTAGGCGGCAAACACGCCGTGTCAGCATGTCGATTATGACCCACTGCGACGAGCTGGTGGCACAGATGTTGCCATCGGCATCGATGAGCTGGTAGTCGCGTGGCGCTATCAGCCCGTTGTCGATACGAGGCCATGTCCGCAGCGTAAGATGTTCGCCGGCAGTGGGGAAACGCATCACCTTGTAGTATACCCTTGTCAGCACCCACGCTTTGTGAACAGGCTTCAAGCCATTGAAACCCACACCCAATGAGTCGGAATGGTCGCCGGCAACGTCTTGGAACAGACGTGCCATACCCCAGATGGTCAGTCGGTCGTCTTCATCGCAAATCAGCGTCGACAATGTGAAATCTTCTGTAAAAAACATGGCGTCGGTCTTTACATTCTGTCGGGTACTTCGATACCCAAAATAAGCATCAGGTTCTTCAGGCATGAGGCCACGGCTGCCGACAGTTTCACCCTGAACAACATGGTGTTGGCATTCTCCTCGCGCAGAATGGGAGTGTCCTGATAGAAGCTGTTGAAAGCTTTGGCCACATCGTAGGCATAGTTGGCAATCATGGCCGGACTGAATGCTGTAGCGGCCTGGTCGATCACGCCAGGCATATCGTGCAGCAGCTTCACCACGTCGCGCTCCTTGTCGTTCAGCTCCTCGTCGGCGACAGGTGTGTGGACGTTGATGCCTTTCTCCGTCTCGGCCTTACGGACGATGGAACGGATACGGGCATGGGTGTATTGGATGAAGGGGCCCGTGTTGCCGTTGAAGTCGATGCTCTCTGCCGGATTGAACAGCATGTTCTTGGAGGGATCCACCTTCAGGATGAAATATTTCAGCGCGCCGAGAGCCAGGATGTGATAGAGCTCTTTCTGTTGCTCGGGGGTCAGGTCGTCGTTTTTGCCGTGCTCCTTGCTCATTTCTTCGGCGGTCTGCTCCATTTCGGCGATGAGGTCGTCGGCGTCGACAACGGTGCCTTCGCGCGACTTCATCTTGCCGTTGGGCAGCTCCACCATGCCGTAGGACAGGTGATACACCTTGTCGGCCCAGTCGAAGCCCAGGCGTCCCAGCACAATTTTAAGCACTTGGAAATGATAGTCCTGCTCGTTGCCGACGACATACACCAGCTGGTCGGCGCCGAAGTCGTTGTGGCGCAGCAGGGCTGTGCCCAAATCTTGTGTCATGTATACCGACGTGCCGTCTTTGCGCAGCAGCAGTTTCTGGTCGAGGCCAGCGTCGGTGAGGTCGCACCACACCGATCCGTCGTCCTTGCGGAACAGCACACCCATATCCAAACCTTTCTGCACCAGCTCTTTGCCTAGCAGATAGGTGTTCGATTCGTAGTATATCTTGTCGAAGCCGACGCCCAACTTGCGGTAGGTCTCGTCGAAGCCGGCGTATACCCATCCGTTCATCGTCTGCCACAGGTTGCGAATCTCTTCGTCGCCCTCTTCCCAGCGTTTCAGCATCTGTTGCGCCTCCACCATGAGCGGGGCCTCTTTCTTGGCCTGCTCCTCGTCCA
This sequence comes from Bacteroidales bacterium, assembly GCA_024681475.1. Lineage (GTDB taxonomy): Bacteria > Bacteroidota > Bacteroidia > Bacteroidales > P3 > Colimorpha. The sequence goes on from JAILAT010000001.1 coordinate 6,656, forward strand.
TACCCTTGTCGGTCAGGCTTTTGACCTCCTCTTTGTAGTGCTTGTCGAACTCCACATAGTATTTGCCGACGAGGTGGTCGCCTTTCATGCCCGACGACTCGGGGGTCTCGCCATTGCCGAAGCGCTGCCAAGCGAGCATCGACTTGCAGATGTGGATTCCACGGTCGTTTACCAGGTTGACTTTCTTGACGTTGGCGCCGTTGGCGGCGAGCAGCTGAGCCACCGACCAGCCGAGCAGATTGTTGCGGATGTGGCCCAGGTGCAACGGCTTGTTGGTGTTGGGCGAAGAATATTCTATCACCACCGGGGCATCGTTCTCGTTGACGTCCTTGAGGCCATAATGCTCGTTGTCGGCCATCGCGTTGAAGAACTGCATCCAGTAGCTGTCGGAGGTCTCGAAATTGAGGAAGCCCTTGATGACATTGAAGCCAGTGACCTCGTCAACAGCCTTCTGGACGGCTTCGCCCAGTTCGTTGGCCAGTGCTTCGGGCGACTTGCGGGCCTGTTTCACGTAGGGGAACACCACCACGGTGTAGTCGCCTTGAAATTCTTTCTTGGTCTTCTGCAACACGATGTCTTGCGCCAGGACATCAAGGTCGTATAGCGATTTGAGTGCTGCACTTACAGCAGCTTGTATTTTGGATTCTATCATGATATTGTTGTTTTTCTGGTGGATAATCATTGGTTTAGTAGCGGAACAGTTCACGCTGGTGGCGATTGCGGTCTTCGCGGTTTATCCATGGCGCGTTCATCAGGAATCCCGTGCTGGGTGCCGGCGTGATGTCGTATTGTATCTCGCCCTGAGGATTGATGAGCACGAACCAAGGATAGCTGGTTATCTGATAGTGGCGCAGCAGGTCGTAGTTGCCGTTGTAGTGCAGCCAGGTCCAGTTGTAGCGGTCGCCATGTTTCGAGTTCTTCAGGAAGTGGAACATCTTTTGGAACTCACGGTCGCAAGCGATGGTGACGAACTCCACATTGGGGTTCATCATCTTGACGGTGTCCTTGAAATGCGCCATTGTCTCTATCTCGGCCAGCGAGGCGGCGTCGTTGACACGCACGAAGGCGATGTACACCCATTTGCCCTTCATGTCGCTGAGCGACACCATGTTCTTCTCCACGTCGGGCAGCGAGAAGGTCATGACACGGCCCCCTTCGTCGCGCTGGTCGATGCCGTCGAGGATGTGCTGGGCGATGATTTTGTGGTCGGGAAATTTGGTGCGGTTGGCCAGTTTCTCTATCATCTTCACCACCATCTCGGCGTCGTAGTAGCGGAAGTTGTAGTATGATTCCTGAAGTGCCTGCAAGGCAGCCAGTTCGCGCACCTGCTCGTGACGCAACAGCGGGTCCATACCTATCGAGTCGAGATAGGTGTCGAGGTCGAGGTTGTAGACCCAATGTGCCAAACGGTAGACCGGGATGTCCTTTGTGCCCTTGGAGATGCTGTTGGCGTAGAGCGTGGTGAAGAGCGACATGTAGTTCTCGTCGTAATAGAGTATCGGCTGGTTGCGTATGTAGCGCTCAACGAGGCTTTTGCGCGAATCGAACTTGAGGGCATACTTCATCTCGGCCAGCTGGTAGACCTTGTAGCGGTTGACAAACTCCGATTCCCCGTCGGGGCATTTGCGGTTCACAACCTTGACCAGCGAGTCGAAATAGGCTGCCGTTGGCCGGAAACGCTGGTCGAAATAGACGCTGTTCTCCTCCACAAAGTCGCTGATTACGCGGTCGATGCTGTCAATCTGCAAGTTGATGTCGTTGGGAGGCACATTACGGAACACCAGCGGCAGGGTCTCGGGGTCGAAAAAGACATTGCGCGACTCGTCGAGGTTCCAGTCGAAACGGGGGATGTAGACCTGATATTCGCGGGCGGGCTCGACATAGAACGACTGGGCATAATTCTCAATCTGCAAGGTGACCAGCATGGGGTAGTTGGTGTAGCAGCGGACATCGAAAGTGCCGTCCTCCCCTATTCTTGCCGTGTCGAGTATCACCTCCGTTTTGGAAATTAGGTCGGAGTATTTTGTCAGTTCCACTTTACGGCCCCGTCCGTTTTCGGAAGTGCCCTTAATGGTGATATTCTTCTGACAAACAGCACTGTTGACGATAAATATTAAAGCAATGCTTAAAAGTGTAAAACGTTTCATATCCTCGGTTTTGACCCTACTATTCTTTTGCAAAAATACGAATAATTCCATGAATGCCATGGCGTGCACTTCTCTTTTTTTCAACAACTGGCTGTCGACGATGCCCCTATGTCAGGGACGCAGCATGCGCGGGTAGCCGTAGTTGTTGCTGTAGGTGTTGCGACTGGCACCGCGGAACAGATGTCCTGTCAGCGTGGTGTCGAGGGCCCGTACGGCAGGCACCACACCTTGCACCGGCCGCTTGGCGAAAAGCGAGAGTCCTTGGGAGGCGATGTCGTCATACCATTTTCCCATGTGGAAAAGTGGCGTGTCGACAATGCCGGGGTCGGTGCAATTGATATGCAGCCGGGGCTGCTGTTTTGCCAGTTCCTGGGCATACAATGTCAGTGCCATCTTGGTGTTGGCATAGACGAACAGGGGTCTGTAGTTCGGGCCTTTGAAGGGCTCGAAGCAGCGTTTGCGGTTGCTGAAATAGCACGACAGCGACGAGGTGAACACGATGGAGCCCTGCGGCGCCATATAGGGCAGCAGCTGTTCGGTGAGCTGGCGCGTACCCCAATAGTTGGTGGCGTAGGTCATCTCCATGCCTTCGCTGTTGACACTGAACTGGCCCGGCAGGGTGCCGGCGTTGTTGAAGAGCATGTCGATGGGCGTCTGAAGCGCGGCGATGCGTTCGACAAAGTCGGCAATAGATTGCTGCTCAGCTATATTCAGCGTCATCCACTGCAATTGTTGTAATTCTTCTGGCGAGAGTTGTGCGGCCAGTTTCTGGGCCTTCTCCTCGTTGCGGCAGGTGGCGATGACGGTGTTGCCCCTGTGTATCATGATTTTGGCCACTTCCCAGCCCATGGCACCTGTGGCACCTGTTATGATGATCGTTTTCATATTGTGTCATTGTTTATTAAGCAAAGATTGAAGTACCAACACCTTTTGTTTGAAGGCATTGATGGCAGCCACCTCCGACTCGGTGATGCCCTTGACATTGAGGTTGCAGACACCCATGCCACGCTCGATGGTCTCGGTGCAGTGGCCGCCCAGCTCCACGGCCGAGGTGTGGCCACGTTCGCACACCAGGATGATGCCGCTCTTGCCGAAGCGCTTGCTGCGCCCTGTCTCGTAATGGCCTGTGTCGGGCAGATTGTCGAGGTATTTGACAATGCGTTTCATGAGTTCCAGGTCGTGTTTGGTGTAGCTCTCTTTCTCGCAGTCGAGCATCGAGATGACGAAGTGCTTGTTGCGAGGGTCCAGCATTGCTGCAATGCGTTGGGGATGAAACAGTTTGCATTGTTTTGCCACATCATGTGTGGTATAGGGATTGGTCGTGATGTCGGAATAGACCACTTCGGCGGCGGCATCGTAGCCCATACTCTGCAGGAAGGGGATAAAGCAGTCGTTCATCATCCTGCTCTGCGACATGGAACTGTTGTTCAGTATGTCGCGATTGGTCAGCAGATAACGGCGATAGAGCGTCGGCGCCAGGTCGTAGAGTCCGTTGTTGATAATCTCACCCCAGTCATCCTCGTCGGGCATGTAGTCCATGTCTTTAAGTTTGTCGGCCATCTGTTGCGATTTGACACAACGCTGCAGTTCGGCCAGCGGAACCACATCCTCGGAAGTGTTGACCTGTACGCCGCCCTGCAGACGCACTGCGGTGCCCACAAGGGTCTGCACGAAGCGCATCTTGCCGCGGTTGGATATCTCCTCCAGGTCGCTCTGCAGGGCAATGATAGCGTCGGCGTTCAACGCCATGCCGCGCAGCCTGAGCAGGCTCAATGCCTTGCTGTACACCTCGTTGACGGTGTCGCGGTAGCGGCCTGCAGGACTAGACAGAAGGCTTGTCAGAGCCATGTCGGTGCCCACCACCATGCATACCTGGACGATATCGAGATATTCGCTGATGGTGGAACCCTCTATGGTATTGGATGTTGTGATTATGATATGCTTCATCTCCCACAAATATTTTTTGCAAAAATACGATTTTTTTGCCAATCAAACAGAAAGGAGACGAAAAATAATTTTCGTCTCCTTGGTCTGTATCGTTAATTGTTTGTGTTGAAACGTCTTACCAAAGCTGAGCGCGTTTCGAGGGAGCGAGCCACATGCCGTCGCCCTCCTTGGTGCCCCACGTGTCGTGGAACTCGGTGATGTGCGGCAGGGTGACATTCACACGGTTTTTGGCCAGTGCGTGGACATCATTCTTGGTGAGCAGAATGATCTCCTCGTTGCGGATGTTGGAAGCCCAGATGGCACCATAGGAGAGGAAGAAACGCTGGTCGGGGTTGAAGCCGTCGAGCTCCTCGGGGTTGATCTGACCTTTCTTGAGGGCTTTCTGCATGGCCAGGAAAGCGATGTGGATACCGCCGTTGTCGGCGATGTTCTCGCCCAGCGTCAGTTCGCCGTTGGCGTAGGTCTCAGGATCGTCGAGCACCTTCACAGCACTGAAAGCATCGGAGATGACCTTGGCGTTGTTCTTGAAGTTCTCGGCATCGCCTTCGGTCCACCAGTCGGCCAAGTTGCCATCCTTGTCGTAGTTGCGGCCCTGATCGTCGAAGCCGTGGGTGATCTCATGGCCGATGACCACGCCGATTCCACCATAGTTGGCAGCGTCGTCAGCGTTCATGTTGAAGAACGGGGGCTGCAGGATGGCAGCGGGGAAGCAAATCTCGTTGGTGGTGGGGTTGTAGTAGGCATTGACGGTCTGCGGCGTCATCTGCCACTCGTTGCGATCCACAGGCTTGTTGATTTTGCTGATCATGTATTGCACATCAAACTGGTTGCTGCGCACCACGTTGGCATAGTAGCTGTCGTTCTCGATCTGAAGACCGCTGTAGTCGCGCCAGGTGTCGGGATAACCGATCTTCACCAGGATGGCGTCCAACTTGGCCAGAGCCTGTTTCTTGGTGGCTTTCTCCATCCAGGTGGCGTCCTTGATGCGTTTTGCAAAAGCATCCTGCAGGTTGTCCACCAGCGTCACCATGCGCTGTTTGGCCTCCGGCGGGAAGAATTTCTCGACATAGAGCTGGCCCAGAGCCTCGCCCATGGCGCCGTCGACAGTCGACGTGACGCGTTTCCAGCGGGGACGGTTCACCTCACGGCCGCTGAGCATCTTGCCGTAGAACTCGAAGTTGGCGTTGACAAAGTCGTCGCTCAGATAGGCGGCAGCCTCGTTGATGTTCTGCCAAGCGAGGTAAGCCTTCAGGCTTTCCAGGTCTTCGGTAGCCAACACATTGCTGACCTCCTCAAAGTATTCGGGCTGAGCCAGGTTGAAGGATTTCGTCTCGGGGATGCCATAGGCCTTGAAATAGTTGGCCCACTGGATGTTGGGAGCGATAGCCGAAGCCTCGTCGACAGTCTTTTTGTGGAAAGTCTTGAAGGGGTCGCGGTTGGTCAGTTTGTCATACTGTGCATTGGCCAGACGAGTCTCGACAGCCATCACACGCTCGGCCAGCTTGTTGGCGGGCATGCCGGCAATCTTGTCGTAGCCCGAGTTGGCAAACTGCTTGGTCATCAGCTTGACATAGCCTTCACGCAATTTCATGGTGTTGGCGTCGCTGTCCAAATAGTAGTCGCGGTCGCCCATGCCGAGGCCGGTCTGGTAGGCCCAGGCGATGCACATCTTGGCGTCGTCATAGTCGGCCTCGCCAAACACACCGAAGAAGGGGTTGATGCCACGCAGGTGCATCTGCATCATCTCGTTCCAGAGAGCCTCGCGGCTGTTGATGGCTTTGATGTTTTCCAGGTAGGGCTTCAGCGGAGCGGCACCCTGCTCCTGCAGGTGCACGCTGTCCATACCGATGTTGTAGAAAGTGGCGATTTTGTCGGCGATAGAACCTTTCTCGTTGTCGCAGTTCGACACGGAGTCGATGATTTCACGCAACTGTTTCTGGTTCTGTTCGGCCAGAAAATCGAACGAACCGTAGCGGCTGTGCTCCTGGTCGAGCGGATGGCTGGCCATCCAGCCGCCGCAAGCATACTGATAAAAATCGTTCACGGGGTTAGCCGTTGTGTCAAGGTTGGCCCGGTCGATACCCGAAGTGAGGTTCGGGTCGGGGGTGAAATGCGACTGGCAACCCGTTGCAATAACTGCCATAGATGCAATCGTTAAAAGTGTTTTTTTCATTGATTTATAATTAAATATATTATTATACTAATAATTATTATGGTCACAAACGGTTTGCAAAATTACTATTTTTTTTGCAATTGACGAGAAAATAATCAAAAAGCGCCCCGAAAGAAAACTTTCAGAGCGCCAAAGTGCTATTGGCGTGCCGGCAGCGCATGCCGACAGGCTGTTGTTGAATGTTGGCAATAGGCAGAATCAGGAAGCGCCCATGTGCTGCTCGGACCACAGTTCGGGGTTCTCGCGCCACTTGGTCAGCGAGAGGAGCTCGTCGTCGCGGACATATTCCTTCTCGGCAGCCACCTTGATAAGGGTCTCGTAGTCGGTCAGCGTGTGCAGCTCAACATTGGCGTCGGCGAAGTTGCGGGCTGCCACCTCGAGGCCGTAGGTGAAGATGGCCACCATGCCTTTCACCACACAGCCTTTCTCGCGCAGCGCATGGACGGCGATGAGCGAGCTCTTGCCTGTGGAGACAAGGTCTTCGACGACCACCACGGTCTGGCCGCTATGTATCTCACCTTCAATTTGATTGGTGAGGCCATGTTTCTTTTCCTCAGAGCGCACATAAACGAATGGCTTGCCAAGTTCCTGTGCCACCAGAGCACCCTGCGCGATGCCGCCCGTGGCCACACCGGCGATGACATCGACATCACCGTAATTCTCCACAATCATATCGACAAAACGTTGACGGATGAAGGTGCGTATGTCGGGATATGACAAGGTCACACGGTTGTCGCAGTAGATGGGCGATTTGCGTCCCGAAGCCCACGTAAATGGGTTTTCGTTGTTAAGTTTTACTGCCTTCACTTGAAGCAGGAATGTACTGATTTGCTCGGCGTTATCGTTCATTTTCTAACTATTTGTTTTGCTTTTCGAAGATACAAAAATAGTAAAAAAATCCAAACGAGGGAATAAAAAGTTCACTTTTTTATCAACGGATGGATTCAAATACCGTGTTTTCAGCGGTTTGCGATGCGATAATGCGCATGGTGGCATAGCTGTCGTGCAGTTGGCGCTGCCACTCGTAGGGCTCCACCCAACGGATGGCGGTGATACCCTCCTCGGTCTGGGGTACAAGAGTCTGATTGCCATCGACATGCATGACAAACCAGCTGGTCTGCTTGAAGTGCCAGCCTCCGTAAAGGTCGTAGATGTGATAGGTCTTGAGCAGCAAAGAACCAAGGCTGATGTTGCGCAGGCCTGTCTCTTCCTCTGTCTCGCGCACTGCCGCCTGCGCCAGCGTTTCGCCAGCTTCCACCTTGCCTTTGGGCAGGTCGGCACGGTCGTTGCGCACCATCAGCAGACGGTGGCCCCGGTCGTCGGTGACGATGCCGCCGGCAGCCTTCACATTAATATAATGTGTGTTGACATATTGCACCAGGCGCCGCATACCCCCTTCGCTGAAGCGTGCCACAAGGTCGTGGCCGGCCGTGGCGAGCGCCTCGAAGCAGCGCCGCAAGTCGCTGTCGTCCAAGTCGATGGACGAGCCGGCAGGGCAAGGCTCGTCGGGGGCCAGAAAGCGGAGCGAATGGCGTTGAAAATTGATTGTCATCTTCTGCAAATTTTTTGCAAAATTACGATTTTTTTTCATGCCGAGGGCCGCCATTCAATTATTTTGTGTACATTTGCATCTTATTACATCACATCACCACAGCAAGGAATAGACTGTAAATGAGCGATTACGTATACGAAATGGCCCTCACTATGCTGCCCGGCATGGGAAGCAACTCGGCACGACAGCTGCTTGAGCTGGTCGACTCCGCCGAAGCCCTCTTTGCCATGTCCAGAAGCGATTTACAGCACCTTTTCGAGAAGCATACCGCCATTGTCGATGCCATCCTCAGCCGCTCGATGATGCCTGAAGTGGAGAGCGAGCTGGCTTTCTGCCAAAAGCACAACATCCGTGTCCTGTTCATGCACGATCACGCCTATCCGCAGCGCCTCAACCGTTCGGAATGCTCCGACGCGCCTATCCTTCTTTATTATATGGGCGACGCCGACCTCAACGCTGAGCGCATGGTGAGTGTGGTGGGCACACGCAAATGCACCGAATATGGCCGCGAGCTGACGCGTAAGTTGGTGGAAGGCTTTGTCGGCGAAGGCATTACTGTGGTCAGCGGTCTGGCCTATGGCATCGATGCCGCCGCCCACGAGGCATCGGTGAACAACAGCCTGCCTACCGTCGGCGTGCTGGCTCACGGGCTTGACCAGATTTATCCCTCACAGCACAAGAAACTGGCCAAAAACATGCTGCACAGCGGTGGCGGCCTCATCACCGAGATGCGCAGCGGCACCAAGATAAGCCCAGGCCTTTTTCCTGCCCGCAACCGCATTATAGCTGCCATGAGCGACGCCACAATTGTGGTGGAGGCCTCCAAGACTGGCGGCGCGCTCATCACCGCCAACATCGCCCACAGCTACCATCGCGACCTTTTTGCCTTCCCGGGACGCATAGGCGACAAATACTCGGAGGGTTGTAACGCCATCATCGCTGCCTGCAAAGCGGTGCTGCTGCGCGACTCCGACGACATTTTCGTCAATATGGGATGGGAACGCCGGTCACGCAACGAAGGCCGACAAACCACCCTCTTCCCCACCCTGAAAGGCGATGAGAAAACGATATACCAGATACTTCAGGAACACCCCTCAATCACGGTGGACGAAATGCGCGAATATTGCGACCTGTCGCTGTCGAAAATTGTCACCGCACTGCTCAATTTGGAACTGAAAAGCCTCTGTCAATGCCTTCTGGGGAAGATTTATAAACCTATGTAATATAGTTTTTTATATAAAAAGTTTTCTTTTTTTTGTTCCAAAGTTTATCTATGTCGAAGAATTGTTGTAAATTTGCAAACTTATTTTGAAGTAAAAACAGACTATATATGGATACTAATTGCAAAGGCAAAATCTCTCAAATTATTGGCGCAGTTGTTGATGTCACCTTTGGTGACGATGTGGCGCTCCCCAACATTTACGACGCTCTGAGCGTGAAACGTCCCGACGGGGCTGAAATCATTCTTGAATGCCAGCAGGACATGGGTGAGAACACCATGCGTTGCATCGCCATGGACAGCACCGACGGTCTGCAGCGTGGCATGGAGGTGGTGAGCCTCGAAGGTCCCATCTCGATGCCGGTAGGCGAAGACATCAACGGCCGCCTGTTCAACGTCATAGGCCAAACCATTGACGGTATGCCCGCTCCCCAATGCGAGAAGTCGTACGGCATACACCGCGAGCCTCCCAAATTCGAAAACCTCTCCACATCGCAGGAGATTCTCTATACCGGCATCAAGGTCATCGACCTCATCCAGCCGTTCCTGAAGGGCGGTAAGATCGGTCTCTTCGGCGGTGCCGGTGTCGGCAAAACAGTGCTTATCCAGGAGCTCATCAACAACATTGCCAAGAAATACAGCGGTATGTCGGTGTTCACTGGCGTCGGCGAGCGCACCCGTGAGGGTAACGACTTGCTGCGCGAGATGATCGAAGCCGGCGTTATCAAATATGGCGACGAATTTGTCAAGAGCATGGAAGAAGGCAGCTGGGACCTCTCGAAAGTGGACCACGAAGCCGTGCGCAACTCGAAGTGCACCATGGTGTTCGGCCAGATGAACGAGACCCCCGGCGCCCGTGCCCGTGTGGCCTTGTCGGGATTGACCTTGGCAGAATACTACCGCGACGGCGACGAGAAAACTGGCGGCCGCGACATCCTGCTCTTCATCGACAACATCTTCCGTTTCACCCAGGCAGGCTCCGAGGTGTCGGCACTGTTGGGCCGTATGCCTTCGGCTGTGGGTTACCAGCCCACGCTGGCCACGGAGATGGGTATGATGCAGGAGCGCATCACCTCCACCAAGCGCGGTTCCATCACCTCGGTGCAGGCTGTTTACGTGCCTGCCGACGACTTGACAGACCCCGCTCCCGCCACCACTTTCGCCCACTTGGACGCCCAGACGGTGCTCAGCCGTAAGATTTCCGAGCTCGGTATCTACCCTGCCGTCGACCCGCTGGATTCCACATCGCGCATCCTGTCGCCCGACGTGGTCGGCGAGGAGCACTACAACACGGCCCAGAAGGTGAAACAGATATTGCAGCGCTACAACGAGCTGCAGGATATCATCGCCATCCTCGGCATGGAGGAACTCGGCGAGGCCGACAAGCTGGTCGTGTCGCGTGCACGCCGCGTGCAGCGCTTCCTGTCGCAGCCTTTCTTCGTGGCAGAGGCCTTCACCGGTTTGGAAGGAAAATTCGTCAATATCGAAGACACCATCAAGGGCTTCAATATGATTCTCAACGGCGAAGTCGACTATCTGCCTGAGCAGGCCTTCCTGCTGGTGGGCACCATCGAGGAAGCCATCGAGAAAGGCGAAAAGATTCTGGCCGAAACAAACAAATAGTCAACTGTTGGAACACTCGTAACTGTTGAAGGACATGAAAGTTAAAATTGTAAAACCCGATACCACCCTTTTCGAAGGCGACGCCAAGTTGGTGCAGCTACCCGGCACCAACGGCCTCTTCGCAATCATGGAGAACCACGCCCCCATCATTTCAAGCCTGGCAGCAGGCAGAGTAAGAATTGTGCTGCCCGACGACAAGGAACAGACGTTCGATATCAACGCAGGTGTGGTGAAGGGCCAACAGAATGAAGTGTTGATACTGGTCCAATAGAAAGCAAAAGTCTCCTCACAGGGGGACTTTTTTTTTATTTTTGAAAACAAATTATTAACAATAAACATTTTAACATGAAGAAAAAACTAATGATGACAATGGCGGCATTGGCAGCCCCAGCCCTCTCGTTTGCAAACGAAGCGAACCTGCCGATGCCCGAGGGATGGAGCACAGCTTCTGAAAAGTCAATTCTTTATTGGGGATTCCTTATCGTTTTCATCGGTCTGCTGTTTGGATTATGGCAGTTCATCAAAGTCAAGAAGCTGAAAGCCCACAAGTCGATGCTCGAGATTGGTAATGTGATTTTCAAGACCTGCTCAACCTATCTCAAACAGCAGGGCAAGTTTCTTATTATACTTTTCTTGTTTATCGGAGCTGCCATCGCCCTTTATTTCGGCGTGTTGAGCGAGATGGAGATAACAGGTGTGCTGCTGGTTCTGGCATGGACAGTGATCGGTATTCTCGGCAGCTATGGCGTGGCATGGTTCGGTGTGCGTATGAACACGTTGGCCAACGCACGCATGGCTTTCGCATCGTTGCGTCGCAAACCGCTGGACCTGCTCAATATTCCTCTGCGTGCTGGCATGAGCATCGGCATTGTGCTTATTTGTGTTGAGCTGGTTCTGATGCTTACCATCCTGCTGTTCGTCGACCCGCAGTATGCCGGTTCTTGCTTCATGGGCTTCGCCATTGGCGAGTCGCTGGGAGCTTCGGCATTGCGCATCGCCGGCGGTATCTTCACCAAGATTGCCGATATCGGAAGCGACCTCATGAAGGTGGTCTTCAAAATTGGCGAGGATGACCCGCGCAACCCTGGTGTCATTGCCGACTGCACAGGCGACAACGCTGGCGACAGCATTGGACCCACAGCCGACGGTTTCGAAACCTATGGCGTGACTGGCGTGGCTTTGGTGAGTTTTATTCTTCTTGCCGTACAAGACCCCAAAATCCAAGTGAAACTGCTGGTATGGATATTCGTCATGCGTATTCTTGGTATCATCGCTTCAGTGCTGGCATATTATCTCAACGGAATTATTTCGAAAGCACGCTACAACAAGGCTGACGATATCAACTTCGAGAAGCCCCTCACCTCTTTGGTGTGGATCACCTCGATTCTGAGCATCTGTGGCACATTCCTGGCAAGCTACTTCATACTGAAAGACATACCCAGCATCACTTACAACGAGAAAGTCTATGCAATGAACAACCTGTGGCTGGCGCTGAGCATCATTATCAGCTGCGGAACCTTGGGAGCAGCCCTCATTCCCGAGTTCACCAAATTGTTCACCTCGCCGACTTCGAAGCATGTCAAAGAGGTGGTGAAAGCCTCTGAGCAAGGTGGCGCTTCTCTCAACATTCTGTCGGGCATCGTGGCTGGCAATATGGGCGCTTTCTGGACAGGTATCGTCTTTTTCGTGCTGATGATTGTGGCATACATGACCTCTACACAACTGAATATCGAACCTGTCTTCGGTCCATTCTTCACCATCTTCGCCTTTGGACTCGTCGCCTTTGGTATGTTGGGCATGGGTCCTGTGACTATCGCTGTCGACAGCTATGGCCCTGTGACGGACAACGCCCAGTCGGTCTACGAGCTTTCGCTCATCGAGGACGACATTGCAAAAACAACCCGTGAGGTGGAAAGCGAATTCGGCTTCAAGCCCGATTTCGAGAAAGCCAAATATTACCTCGAAGCCAACGACGGCGCTGGCAACACTTTCAAAGCTACTGCCAAGCCGGTGCTTATCGGTACCGCTGTGGTGGGAGCCACGACGATGATTTTCTCGCTCATCCTGATGCTTGAAAGCTACTTCAAGGGTGTCTATGACGAGTCTTTCTCCATCTCGAATTACCTGAACCTCCTGAACCCCTATAGCATTCTCGGTTTCATCCTTGGCGGTTGTGTCATTTTCTGGTTCACAGGTGCTTCGATGCAGGCCGTCACCACGGGTGCAAACCGCGCCGTGGAGTTCATCAAGAACAACATCAAGCTCGACCCCAATGCACCTAAAAAGGCTGATATTGAGAAGAGTCAGGAAGTGGTGAAGATATGCACCAACTACGCACAGAAAGGCATGATCAACATATTCATCGCCATCTTCTGCTTTGCACTCGGTTTTGCATGCATCAGTTCTCCTGCCAGCATCGGTGGCGACAACGCAGTCTGCCTCTTTGTCAGCTACCTTATCTCCATTGCCGTCTTTGGCTTGTTCCAGGCCGTCTACATGGCTAACGCCGGTGGCGCATGGGACAACGCCAAGAAAGTGGTGGAAGTGGACATGAAAGCCAAGGGCACGCCGCTGCACGACGCCAGCGTGGTGGGCGACACCGTGGGCGACCCCTTCAAAGACACCTCGTCGGTGGCTCTGAACCCCATCATCAAGTTCACCACACTCTTCGGTGTGTTGGCTATGGAAATCGCCATTGCTGAGAAATTCCAAGCCATAGCTCCCTACATTGGCATCGCATTCATCGTCATCGCCCTCATCTTTGTCTACCGCTCGTTCTACAAGATGCGCATCAAGGCATAAGCTAGCAGGGCAGGCAAATATTATTTGAGTCTGCTACAATAAAAGTCATCGTTTTCCGTTAGGAGAACGATGACTTTTTAGATTATATATACATATTATACATATGAAAATAGCAGTAGTAGGAGCCACAGGGCTTGTCGGCGGCGTGATGCTGCAGGTTCTTGAAGAACGTGGATTCGGCCAAGCCGAGGTGCTTGCCGCCGCTTCGGCCAAGTCGGTAGGCAAAAGAGTGCCCTTCGCGGGTCGCGAACTGACGGTGATGTCTGTGGAGCAGGCCATTGCGGCGAAGCCCGACTATGCCGTATTCTCCGCCGGTGCCAGTGCTTCGCGGCAATATGCGCCGCTCTTTGCCGAGGTGGGCTGCACGGTGATCGACAACTCGTCGGCATGGCGCAAAGATGCCGACAAACCGCTAGTGGTGCCCGAAATCAACCTCGACGTGGTAAAAGATGACGACCGTATTATCGCCAACCCCAATTGCAGCACCATACAGATGGTCTTGGCGCTTTCGGGATTGCACAAGGCCTACGAAATCAGACGTCTGGTCATTTCCACCTATCAGTCCATCACTGGCACAGGCATCAAGGCGGTGCGCCAGCTACAGGAAGAGGAAGCCTACCACGCCACGCTGGTTGCCGAACAGGGCCCTGACGCCCCCACCCTACTTGCGGACATGGGCGAACACAGCCAGGCATACCCCTATCAGATATTCCGCAACCTGTTTCCGCATGGTGGCGATTTCCAGGAGGATGGCTATACTACCGAAGAGCAGAAACTGGTGGACGAGACACGGAAGATACTCCGCGCTCCCGACATCGCCATCACAGCCACCGTGGCGCGTGTTCCCGTGGTGGGCGGCCACAGCGAGGCAGTCAATGCAGAATTCCACAAACCTTTCGAAATGAACGAGGTGCGAGACATCCTCTCTGCCACGCCAGGGCTGATACTATACGACGACCCTTCGCAGTTGCGCTATCCCATGCCTATCCTTAGCGAACACCGCGACGAGGTGTTTGTGGGACGTGTACGCCGCGACCTGTCGCAAGCCAACACATTGAATATGTGGGTTGTGGCCGACAACCTCCGCAAGGGTGCCGCCACCAACGCCATCGAGATACTTCAAGGATTAATAGAGAAAAGAAGATGAAAACCAACAAGATAATTCTTTTGACAGCACTGGGGCTTTGTTTGGGTATACTCGCCGCTTGCGGCAATAAGGTGTGCATCGACGAGACTCACAACTTCAACAACAACACTTGGATGCGCTTCGAGCCCGAAGTGTTCAACTTCGACGTGAAGGATATCGACGCCGGCTACAATGTCATTGTCACCTTGCGTTACGACACCGCTGCCTATCCTGCCAGCACGCTACCGCTGGTGGTGGACTATTTCTCCGACACCAACGAGCTGCGCAATTACGAGCATCTGCTGCGTCTGGTACAGGTCGACGGCAAACGCCGCGGCGAAACGCTGGGGGGCTACTGCACGGTGATGGATACCATAGATGCCATGCGCGTATACAACCGTAAAGGCACCTACACCTATCGCATCAAACAGGCTACCAGCAAATACGAAATCAACGGCTTCAGCAGCCTCACTTTCAAGGTGGAACGCGCCGCCAAGATTTGATGACAGATGATTGACGCCAGCATCAATCCCAACATTGAGCGAATCAAGCTTCGGCTGAAAAGCATCCCCGAGAATCCTGGTGTCTACCAGTATCTCGACGCTGCTGGCACCGTCATCTATGTGGGCAAGGCTCGCAACCTGCATCGCCGTGTAAGCTCCTACTTCATGCGCTACGACGACCACACGTCGAAAATAAAGATGCTGGTTCGCAACATCTGCGACATCCGCACCACCATCGTGGCGACAGAGGTCGACGCCCTGCTTCTGGAGAACAACCTCATCAAGCAGTACCAGCCTCGCTACAACAGTATGCTGAAAGACGACAAGAGTTATCCCTATCTCTGCCTTACCGACGAAGACTATCCTCAGCTGCTGTTCACGCGCGATCTTTCACGCATCCGTGGCGAGTTCTTTGGACCCTACCCCAACCAGCGTATTCTCAGAGAGTTGCAGGATATCATTCGTCAGCTGTTCTTCTACCGCAAATGCAAGAAGCGACTGGTATGGGATGCCGAAAACCATCAGGTGAACGGCGGCGACCGACCTTGCATCAATCACCAGATAGGTCTTTGCAAGGCACCTTGTGTGGGGCTGGAAAGCCATGAAGAATACATGAAAACCATCGGCGAGATCCGTAAGTTGCTGCGTGGCGACTTCGGAGAGATCGTCGACGACATGAAGCAACACATGCTGGCCTTGGCCGACGAGCTCCGTTTTGAAGAGGCTGAGATGATGCGGCGACGCATCCGTCTGCTGCAAGACTACCAGAGCCGCTCCACCATTGTCAACACCAATGTGCGCGATGTCGATGTGTTCTCCATCCTTTCGGACACCAAGTATGCCTATATCAACATGATGCGCATCAAAAGTGGCAGCATCATCTACTCCTTTTCCACCGAGGTGAAGAAGCAGCTCGACGAAGACGACAGCACCATCCTCTCCACCATCATCCCCGAGCTCCACCAGCGGACGCAAAGCACTGCCAAAGAGATGATTGTCCCCTTCCGGGTGGACGACATCCCCGAGGACTACATCAAGCAGACCGTGCCCACCCGTGGCGACCGCAAGGAGTTGCTGGAACTCTCGCTGCGCAACGCCAAGGCCCATCGTCAGCAATGTCTGCAGCAGCGTCTTCTCGTCAACCCCGATGCAGGACGCAGCCAGCTGATGGAACGGCTACAGAAGGAACTGCACCTTGCCACCAAGCCCGTCAACATCGAGTGTTTCGACAATTCCAACATTCAAGGGGCCTTTCCGGTGGCTGCCATGGTGCGTTTCACCGACGGCAAACCCAACCGGCAGGAATATCGCAAATTCAACATCAAAACAGTTGAAGGCCCTGACGACTATGCCTCTATGGCCGAAATCATCCACCGCCGCTACCAACGGCTTAGCGACGAAGGCAAACAGCTGCCCGACCTACTTATTGTCGACGGTGGCCAAGGACAGATGGAAGTGGCTCGTCAAGTGATTGAAGACGAGCTGCATCTGAATATTCCCATCGCTGGTCTGGCCAAGGATGACCGACACCGCACATCGCAGCTGCTCTTTGGCTTCCCGCCCCGTGTGGTAGGGCTCAAACCGGGCGACCCGCTGTTCAAACTCATGGAGCAGATTCAGAACGAAGTGCACCGTTTCGCCATCACCTTCCACAGACAGAAACGTAGCAAAGGGACCATCAAGACGCAACTCACCGATATCCCTGGCATCGGAGAGAAAACGGCTCGCGACCTGCTGCTGAAATTCGGCAGCGTCAAAGAGGTGAAGCTACAGAGCGCCGACGATTTGGCCAAGGTGGTAGGTCCCGCCAAAGCGCAAGTCATCATTGACTATTTCAAGACGAAATAGCCCTAAGCAGAGCATGCACACTCAATTGTCCAGTAAGTGTCAGTAATAGAGGGTCTCCCCCACTTCGTCGTACAAATCAGCAAAATAGTCAAATCCTCCTATCAACACGAACAGGTCTACTCCCAAGATTGTCAAGCATATCACTTCGAGAATAAGGAAGATGAGTATCAAAGCGCCGATGACGATACCACAAATCGACAAGATCTTGCCCACCGTCAGCATTTCCTTGTTCTTGTATGCCATGGGGTTGAGGCGGCATGCCTTCTGGCCTTTGTTGGAGAGCACCACTCCGATGATGCCCAGAATCATGCCGATGAAGGCACATTGGAACACGATGGAGCCGATGCCCAGCAGCAGCGATGATGCAGCATGGGGTGCTGTCTTCTTTGGGAGGATGTATTTCATGGCTATATGTTTTTGTTATTGTAGCGTTTCCAAATAAGCGGTCACGTTCTTCTCGATACGAGCAGCCACATCGTCGCAGTCGTCGGCTTTCTGGAACTTCTCGCCGGTGATGTGCTCATAGAGTTCAATGTAACGGTCGCTGATACTGTTGACAATCTCAGTTGTCATTTCGGGAACCTTCTGGCCCTCTTTGCCCTGGAAACCGTTGTCCATCAGCCATTCGCGGACGAACTCCTTGCTCAACTGACGCTGACGCTCACCTTTGGACTGACGCTCCTCGTAGCCCTCGGCATAGAAATAGCGGCTGCTGTCGGGGGTGTGGATTTCGTCGATGAGATAAATCTTGCCGTCGCGCTTGCCGAACTCGTATTTCGTGTCGACCAGGATAAGACCCTTCTTGGCAGCCACCTCGGTGCCGCGCTGGAAAAGTTTCAAAGCATACTGTTCCAACATATTGTAGTCGGCCTCGCTGACAAGACCGGTGCGGATGATTTCCTCACGGCTGATGTTCTCGTCGTGACCTTCGTCGGCCTTCGTCGTCGGCGTCACGATGGGTGTGGGGAATTTCTGGTTCTCAATCATGCCTTCGGGCAGTGCCACGCCACAAAGTGTACGTGCGCCAGCCTTGTATTCGCGCCAAGCGCTGCCGGCCAGATAGCCGCGCACAATCATCTCCACCTTGAATCCTTCACACTTCAGGCCCACAGTGACCATCGGGTCGGGAGTGGCCAGTTTCCAGTTGGGGACGATATCGGCGGTGAGATCGAGAAATTTGGAAGCTATCTGGTTGAGGACTTGTCCTTTGTAGGGAATGCCTTTGGGTAGCACCACATCGAAAGCGGAGATTCGGTCGCTGACAACCATGGCCATATACTGATCGTCGATGTTATAGACATCGCGCACTTTGCCCACATAGAGGCTTTTCTGTTTCGGAAAATGAAAGTCGGTTTTAACTATTGCGTTCATATTATTCTGATTTTTATTGTTTTCCTTTATTCTTTTGCATCGTCCTCTTCTTCCAGCCCATCGGCGAAGAAGGTGAAGTTCACCTTTCCATAGATGCGATGCTGCCAAAAATAGCGGTGTTCCTCGAAGGAGTATTCTTTGGGATGTTCCAGAACGAAGAGGCCATCCTCGTTGAGCACGCCGCTTTCAAATACCGCGTCGGGCAACTGCTCGAGATTGCCCAGAGCATAAGGCGGATCGGCAAAGACGATGTCGAACTTGCGGTTGGCCCGTTTGAGGATGTCGAACACATCGGCTCGAACCACTTGGATATTGTTAACATCGAGCTGCCGTGCCGTCTGCTTGATAAATTCGGTGCAGTTGTTGTTGATGTCGATGCTGGTGACCTGCTTCACACCCCGGGAGACGAACTCCAGACTCACTGCACCGGTGCCGGCGAACAGGTCGAGCACCGAGCACTCCTCGTAGTCCACGTAGTTGTTGAGGATATTGAAGAGGCTCTCACGTGCCAAATCGGTCGTGGGGCGCACTGGCAGATTGGCAGGAGGATGCAGACGTCGTCCGCGGAGAGAGCCGGCAATGATACGCATCGTTGAGACAGATTAAGAGAGCATTAGCGCATAGCGATAGGCCGGCACACTTCTGAGGGCCGGCTCGGCCAAACGAAGGGGTCGGCCAGTATAGAGTTCCACATTGTGGAAGAAGTTGCAGAGCATGCCATAGCGTTGACGGTTCACGTCGCCGCAAATGAGCACCTTGAGGCTCTGCTCGTCGAGACTGAACTGCTTGGCGATGTTGAGGGCATAATAGAGTGTCTCGTCAAAGTTGCCACAAGTGAACGAGTTGGACATCTGCAGCTTGCGGTTGCTGAAGGTGGCATAATCGCTCATTCCGTCGCCCACATTAATCAACATTGTAGCCTGGGGGCTCTTTTCCACGATCTGGTTGTTGACCATCTTGCTGTGTTGGCAACGGACCTTGATCGACGGCATGGCAATCTTGAACGCCGACACCATGGTGCTGTCGGCGGTGAAGACCACATAGGCATTCAGCGTGTCGTTGAGGTCGACATATATCGCCGATGCTGGCGGCATGGTGCCTAACGTCTCGAGGTAGCTGCGCGTGTTGGCGGCATCAAAGAGATGCTGGGGTATCCATTCGAAGCGGCTGGTGTTGACCACCAGCTCTGTCTCGCCGTAGGCACCGGGATGCAGGTTGCAGGCGGCCATAGCCCCTTTGACTGTTGCTATCAGTTCCGACAGCGCATTGGTGGCGTTGTAGCTCACCTCGCCAAAGGCCAGCCATTCGCCGCGTGTGGTGGTCTCGCAAAAAGAAAATCCATCTGTGCGGGGACAAATGGACAATCTTTTCTCGTACGACGCAACAACCTTATTGGAATATATATGTTGATTGACAGTAAACGACATAGTTGTTGTGGAGTTAAAAAGTTGGATTATGAAGAGAGCCCTCTCCATAATCCAACCCAATTCATTATAATATGATTATTCGAAATTACCCTCGGTGATAGGCGACTCGAGGTCACCAACTTTCCAGCCGAGGAAGCGGTCCATCTCCTTGAGTTCGGCCTTCTTGTTGAGCAGCCACTGATAGTCGCTGCCGGTGAAGAGCTCAAGAGGATTGTGATTGTCCTTGGTTTTGATATAGTCGGCAAAGAGGGTGTCCAGCTCAACGTAAGCCACGAAAGTAGGCAGTTTGGAACCTTCGCCCGAGATGGATGCCGAGACGCTGTCGCTCTGGATGATGAACTTGGACTGGTGATGGGTGTAGGGCACGTAGATGACATCCTTCACGTTTTCGACAATGATCTCAATCTGACGTTCAGGCGTCTGGCCTGTCAACAGATTAGTATCCATAAAGGTCAGTTTCTTGTCCTCGTAGAGTTTCAGCAGCGGCACTATCTTGCCCTCTTCCTGGATGAGCCAGCCGTTCTTGATGGCCTCGAGCTCAGGAATGTTGTAGACCGAGTCGGCGGGAGGTGCAGTGGGAGAAAGCACACGACGGATGACGCGCTGGTTAGGCTGCTGGAGGTTGTAGAGCAGGGTGTCCCAGTTGCCACAGTAGGTGCCGTAGGCGGCCTTGTGGGCCTCTTCGAGGGTGCGGATGACTTTGAGTTTCTCGCCGCAAGCGTCACGACGTGTAAAGAACTCGGCCTCACGCTGTTGCGGACGCACCACACATAGAACTATCACTACGGAAAGGGAAATAATTACCAATCCGAGGATGACTTTTACGATAATGGATCCAGTTTTGTTCATTTTATTATTTTTTATTAATTATTCTCTTTATTTGAATTTGCAAATATACGAAGATTTCTTCAATTGCATCCAAACGATATTATTTTTTTTTCTAATCATTAAGATAACAGAATAGTTTAAAGCGCATTACGGAGTAATGGTCAAAGCACCTTATTCTGTTCGAGGTGGTGCAGAACAACGTTACAATCGTAGTTTTGCCGTATGAATTTGGCTATTTGCTCAGCGCAATACACCGAACGGTGACGCCCGCCCGTGCATCCGAAGTTAATCATAAGGCGTGTGAACCGCCGTTCCATGTAATTGTCGATGGTGGAGCCCACCAGGGCCTTGACATGGTTGAGATAGGCATCCATCTCTTCGCGGTGCTCTTCGAAGAAAGCGATGACGGCCTCGTCGCGACCGGTAAATTGCTTGTATTCTTCGATGCGTCCGGGGTTGGGCAGTGAACGACAGTCGAAAACGAAGCCGCCGCCGTTGCCGGATTTGTCGAAGGGCAACCCTTTCTTGTAGGAGAAGCTGAAGACGCTGACTGTGAGCTGCTCCTTCTGGTCGTTGAACTCCTGCATGTCGGCAATGGCCTGCCATACGGAGTGCAGATGTGGTATCTCGATGGGCAAATCGAGTGTGGCCAGCAAAGTGCGGAGGTTGTTGACGGCGAGGGGTATGCTTTTGACGAACTGGTCTTTCTTCTCGATGACGCCCCGGAAACCGTAGGCGCCCATAGCCTGCATGATCCGGGCGAGGACATAGGCGTTGAAAGTCTGCACAAAGGCTTGTTTGTCAAGATGTTTTTTGCGTCCCGATGGTGTGCGGTAGTGCAGGGGAAGCTGGTCGACATAGTATTGCAGCAGTTCGTCGCGCAGGAACTGGGGCACGTCGGACTTGGCGCTGTAGAGCAGCGATGCCAGGTCGTATTGAAGCGCTCCACGACGGGCTCCCTGGAAGTCAATGAAGTAGAGTTCGTCGTTGCAAAGCATGATGTTGCGCGACTGGAAGTCACGATACATGAAATAGTGGGTGTCTCCCTTGAGAAGATAGTCGATGAAGGTTTGAAAGTCACGTTCCAGCAGCTGCTCGTCGAAGGGGATGTGGAAGAGACGCAGGAAGTAGTATTTGAAGTAGTTGAAATCCCATTGAAGCGCCTGTCTGTCGAAATCGGCCCGCGGATAGGCATAGGAAAAATCCAGGTCGCGGAGGCTCGTCTGCATGACGATGAGCTGGTCGATGGCACGCCTGTACAGGAGCCTCATGGAGTGGTTGATATCTATGCCGCTGCTGCGCCGCGACGAGAGGTATGTGTAGAGCGTTTCGTTGCCCAGGTCCTGCTGGAGATAGCAGGTGCGGTCGTCGCTGACGGCGTAAATCTCAGGCACGTTGATGCCCTTGTCGCGCATCTCGCGGGCAAAGTAGAAGAAAGCCTCATTCTCACGCACATCGCGGTTGATGGCTGCCACGCACTGCTTGGTGGAGCCTTGTAGGCGGAAGTAAGTGCGGTTGGAGCCGTCGGCAGACATCCTCACCTTTTTCAGGCAGGGTTCATGGGCCCATTGTTCAAATAGTTGTTCCATAACAGTCTTTTCGTTGTGGTTGGTAACGCCGAAGACGGCGCATCAGTCCTTATCGACAGCCCGCAGTAGCCGTATGACTGCGATAACCATTCCCAGCACAAAGAGCAGCAGGGTGAACAGCGGAAAAGTAGCGTTACGCTTGCGGTCGATAGCTATGCCACCCCCCACTGCAGCACCGACTATAACAGCCATCTCGATGCCCAGAGAGGAATACTTGATCCAGTCGTAGCCGTCGGGTTTCAAGAGGCGATTCTTACTTGGCGTTGTTCTTGTCGGCCTCGGCCTGTTCGGCGGCGGCCTTCATCTCGTTCTCCTTGCGCACCTCGTCGAGCATACGGCAGGTGCCTGAGAATGTGGCGCCGGGCTCGATGCTGAGACGGTTGATGAGGATATCGCCCTTGACGTTGGCTGTGCCGCTGAGGGAGAGAAGTTCCTTGACGGAGATGTTGCCGATCACGTGGCCGATGATGTGGGCGTTCTGGCAGACGATGTTGCCTTTGATGAGGCCCGACTCGCCGACGACGAGCTTGCCGTTGAGCGTGATGTTGCCTTCGAGGGTGCCGTCCATGCGGAAATCGCCCACTGCGCTGACGCTACCTTTGATTACCGTTCCTTTCGATAAGGTGTTGATTGAATTCTCCATTTCTGCAAATTTTGCCATAATATTATGATTATTAGTCTTTTTTCATGTAATAGCGCTCGTAGAAGAGGCGGTAAGCCTCGATGTTCTTCTGACTGTAGAAGGTGTTGTAGTTCTGGGTGGAAATGGTGAAGACCATATAGTCCTTGGGGTTGTATCGCGAGAGTGGACCACCTTCGAGCAGCAGGTGGGTCTTGTAGTTCTCGGCCGCCTCGGCGTTGGTGAAGCGGTGTATGGTGAGCATCTGTATGGTGTCGGTGAAGAGCAAGGGGCTGGCACGATAGCCGCTGTTGGAGTAGTTGGTGGTGTTGAAGTCGCCGATGGCGTACTGCAGCTGAGTAGCCACAATCTTCTTGTCGTTGATAAGCACCAGCACATAGTGTTGCATATTCTCGCGGTAGCGGAACATCATGCTCTCGGGCGGCAGCGGATTCTCCTCGGAGTTGGTGTTTTTGGAGTTGTTGTTGTTGCGTTTGTCAACCACATCGTTGGTGTTCTCGGCGTAGCGGTGTTTTGCCCGTTCTTCATCCTCGGAGGTAATGTTCTCGCTCGAGAAATTGCCTGTCTTGATGTAGTTTAGCTGCTCCTTGGCCAGGGCGACGAGCTGCATTGTGTCGGGATAGTGTTCCACAATACCCTTAAACACCTTCACGGCTTCCGCCGAGTCGTGCATCTGGCTGAGTGCCATACCTTTCCAGTAGGTGAACTTGCCCATCAACGGCTCTTCGCTGTAACGTTCATGGGCCACATCGACATGCTTGATGACGTCGCTATATTTCTTTTTGCGGAAGAGGTTGTAGACTGTGGCATATTCCGACTGGGCCACCTCGGAACGTTTGATGATTTCGAGATAGTATTCGTCGTCGCGTATCATGTTGGCGTAGTCGCAATCGGGGAAGCCCATGAGTATCATGTCCTTATAGTAGTTGGCACCTGGTGTGTTGCCCTGCTTGTTGTAGATACGCCAGAGTTGGTAGAAAGCCTGGACAATTTCGTCATTGTCAGGATAATCCCTGGCCAGACGCAGATAGCATTCCAGTGCCCTCTCGGTATTTTCGATGCCATCGTAATAGATATAGCCTGCATTGAGGAGACACTTGGCTATCTCCATGTGCATTGTGTCGCGTTGGCCCTGTGTGGTGGGCAGATCCTTCAGGTAGTAGGCCATACAGTGCGGGTCGTTGGGGTCGTCGTTGGGTTTCTTGACGGCTGTCTTGCTGTCGGTGCTGTCGGACTCCTCCGATGCCTCGTCGTCCAGATCGGAGCCTTCGAGGCCCGGAATCATGCCTCCCATAGCGAAAGAGTTGCGTTTGGAGAGGAACCAGTAGTCGTCGAGCAGACGGTTGCCCCAACGCTGACGGAATGTCTGCTTGCCCTTGTTGACGGTGTTGTGATTGTAGAAATACCAGTCGCCCTGGAGTGTATTCTGCTGGGCTTGAGCGTCTTTCTTCAGCTCTTCGATAAGTCGATTCTCCTCTGCCTCCTTTTCCTGCCTCTTCAGCTCGTCGATCTGCTTACGGATTTTAGCCTCACGCTCACTAGGATTCATATCGGCCATGGCGAGGAGGCTGTCGTTGCGCTCCACCACACGGGTGTTCTCCACCAGGGCGGTGAGGGTGTTGTAGCGGCTGCGGATCTCGTCGAAATGGGGATAGCCGGCCTTGATGATATGCATGGCCGTGTCGTAGTATGACTGGGCCAGGTCGTAGTTCTCGTATTGTTCATAGAGCACATCGGCCATACGGAGGGCCGACTTGGCTTTCTGGGCGGGGTTGTTGGTGGCCGCCGCCACCGACAGCTTGTAGTTGTCGCAAGCTTTCTTGATGTCGCGCACACCGAGGTACATCTCGCCTTTGGCGTAGTAAATCTGGTCGGCGAACTCCTCGTTCTTCTTGTCTTTCAACATCTTGTCGAGGCTCTTCTCCACCTCGGAGATGTTGGTGCTGTTCATGTCGCTGCAGCTGGCGATGTTGATGCGGGCATTGAACTCCATCACGTAGTCGGGATGGCACGAGAGCACCTTCTGGTAGTATTTTGTAGCCGTGGGACGCTTGTCGAGCTTCTGATATATCTGGGCCATAATAAAATAGAGGCGAGCCTTGGTCTGTCGGCTGCTGGTCTCGTCGAGGGCCAGACGGATGTATTGCACCGTTTTCTTGTATTTTTCCTGCGGCAGCAGGGCTTCGACCATGGCCAGGTAGAGCTCGTCGGCCAGCTTGGGAGAGAAGTTGTTCTTGCCCTGCTCGTTGACCAGCTGGTCGAGCAGGCCTTCGGCTTCGGTATACTGCTTGCGCTGCGTGGCGCAGCGAGCCAGGAGAATGCGTGCCTCGTCGCTCTCGTAGGTGCCTCCAAACTGATTGATGATCAAGCGGCAGGTGTTTTCTGTAGCGGCCAGGTCCTGCTTGTAGAAAGTGGCGTAGGCAGTGAGGAGGTAGCAGTTTTTGACATACTTCACATGTTCCTGGCCATGCACATAGATGCTGTGCTTCTTGATGCCCTTCACCCCTTTCTCGACGGCCTTGTCCATCTGGGGATAGACGGCCATGGCCTGCTCCTTGGTGCCCAGGTTGTAGACAGGCAGGATCTGGGTATAGTCGTCGGCAGCAGCGGTCTTCAACTTCTTTTTGCCGTCTTTGAGGCTCTCGTTGCCGTTCCACCAGACATTGTAATGGCAGGTGGTGTTGTGGTAGGTCACGTTGGTCCACTTGGCCTTCTGCGTGGAGCAGCCCACCAGGAAAGCGACGGCTATCCCGGTAAGAACCAGCAGATTATATCTCCCCTTCTGAACCATGGTGAACTTCATAACGTTATCCTTTAACGGCTGTGTTGCTTTTTTATTGTGGATACTATAAAAAATGTACCGGGAGCCCCAATGCCTAGACGTTGAAGCGGAAGTGCATGATGTCGCCGTCCTGGACCACGTAGTCCTTGCCCTCGACGGCAATCTTGCCCGCCTCGCGGCACTTGGCCTCGCTGCCGAGAGCGACATAGTCCTCGTACTTGATGACCTCGGCGCGGATAAAGCCACGCTCGAAGTCGCTATGGATAATGCCCGCAGTCTGAGGAGCTTTCATACCCTTGCGGAAGGTCCATGCGCGACACTCCTTGGGGCCGGCGGTGAGGAAGGTCTGGAGGTTGAGCAGCTTGTAGGCGGCCTTGATGAGACGGTTGACGCCCGACTCCTTGAGGCCGAGATCCTCGAGGAACATCTGCTTCTCCTCCCAGGTCTCCAGCTCGGCGATATCGGCCTCGATGCCAGCGCCGATGACGAGCACCTCGGCCTCCTCGTCGGCCACGGCGGCACGGACGGCATCGACATACTTGTTGCCCTTCACCACAGAGGCCTCGTCGACGTTGCAGACATAGAGTATAGGCTTGGCAGTGAGGAGCATAAGCTCTTTGGCCACCTCCTGCTGGTTCTCGTCGAGCTTGACGGTGCGGGCGCTTTTGCCATCGAGCAGAGCCGCCTTGTAGAGGTCCATCACCTCCACGAGCCGTTTCGACTTGGGGTCGCCGCCGGTCTTGGCTTTCTTGGCCTCCTTCTCGTAGCGGTTCTCGATAGTCTCGAGGTCTTTGAACTGGAGCTCGAGGTCGATGGTAAGCTTGTCGCGGACGGGGTCGACGGTGCCGTCGACGTGGGTGACATTGTCGTCGTCGAAACAGCGGAGCACATGGATGATAGCGTCGGTGGTGCGGATGTCGGCCAGGAACTTGTTGCCGAGGCCCTCGCCTTTCGAGGCGCCCTTGACGAGGCCGGCAATGTCGACGATCTCGACAGTGGCGGGCACCACGCTTGCAGGGTGCTCAATCTCAACGAGTTTGTTGAGACGTTCGTCGGGCACGGTGATGACGCCGACGTTGGGTTCGATGGTGCAGAAAGGGAAATTGGCAGCCTGCGCCTTGGCGTTGCTGAGGCAGTTGAAGAGAGTCGACTTGCCCACATTGGGGAGACCCACAATACCACATTGTAATGACATATCTTGTTGTGTTTATTTTTTTATTAGTCAATCAATTAATTGTCAATAGTTGCGTTCATAGTTGTCGAGCGACATCCGTTCCCGTTCGGTGATGGGCTGGTTGTGGAGGACTGGGGGCTGAGGCCTGGCGTTGTCGGCGGCCTTGGTTGCCGTCGCGCCGGCCTTGCGGCGCTGCCTTGTACTGGATGAAGTGTTGCTCGAAGCTGTTGTGCTTATCTTTTTGTTTTCATGCTTATTGTCTTTTTTCTTTTCAGGAGGGTTGAAGGCGCTGTAGGGAGGCCTTTCGGGAGCTTTGGTGAGGAGGTAGCTTGGCGAACCGGGGCTGCAGTAGCTGACCTGCTCGGAGGGCAGGGAGCCCTCGTACTGGGTGGTGCGGAGCGTGATGTGGAAGCACGAGCTGCGCTCGTATTTCACGTAGCAGAGCCCCTCGTAGCGCAACTCGTAGAGCGCCCTGGCGAGCATCTCCTTGCAGAAATCGACCACGGTGTCGGAGCCCGAGGGGTGCTCGTAGCGCTGCGCCGAGATGTCGAAAGTGGTGCCGAACATGTGACAGGAAGTGTCTGTAGCATTGCGGTTTACGCGTCGCAGACGCCGTTCGCTGGCTTCGGTGCGCAAGGCAGAGGTGACGATGATGCGGTAGTGGCCCTTGTCGGGATGGTGCTCGTCCATCAACTCGTTGAAACGCAGAGCGATGTAGTGCAGCAGCAGCGTTGCCTCGGGGAGCAGGTAAGGTTCGGCATGATACATGGTGTCGACCCTGTAGAGGTCGGTGGAGAAGATCGGCACCAGCGCCTCGCAGGAGGCGGGGTTGCCGACGGTGGCGGGGTCGATGCCGACGAGGCGAGCGGTGTGGAGCTGGACGTAATTGGAGTCGTCGAAGAGCTGGCGGTAGGTGGTGGAAGCCAGCGACAGAGGCGGTATCTGGTCGCGTTTCAGCCTGTTGCGCAACACCATATCGGTCTGGTCGACATGCTGCTGCACGGTGACGGCGGTGCGTGAGGCAGGGCGCAGATGAGGCCAGTGCGGCGAAGAAGGCTGCGGCCCCTTGGCCCTGGCGAAGGCATAGAGCGTGGCCGACAGCGCCAGCAGAGCCAGGAGGGCAACTGCCATGGAGGTGCGGTGGCGCCGACGGTGGCGCTGCTGCTGTTGCACAATGTGGCGACGGTACATCATAGCTGCTTATGCCTCAAAGTTTTATTGGCGGACGAAGAGCTGTAGCACGTTCCTGTTGTTGTCCTGTTTGACGAGCACCAGGGTGTCGTTGCGGAGAGAGCGGACGCACATGGTGTCCATGAAACGGCCCGAGGTGTCGACGGTGAAGAGCGTATCCTTGTCTGACGAGAGCCACCAGCGGATAGGAGTATCCATGGTGCCCTGCTGGAACTGGCGGCCCTGGTAGCGGAGTCGCGTCTTGCCGTTGTCGTCGTGAGCGGAGAAAGCGACATCGTCGTCGAGGGTCCAGAGCTGCTCGATGCCGTAGTCGGCCAGATGGGTACAATCGTCATCGAAACAGAAATCGACGAGGAGCCACTTGCCGGGGATGGCGTCGTGGTGGGAGCAGGCGCAGAGGAGCGTGGCGAGGATTGCCGCTAGGGCTATGTATCTGAATTTCATGATGATTTTGATATTAAACAATTACAAAGTGCGGGCGAAAGAGAGCAGGTCGGGGTAGCAGAAGTCGACAAGATGGTGGTGTGAGCGAGCCAGAAGGGGTTCGTCGCCGACGAGCACCGTTGTCATGCGGGCTCTGCGGCCGAAGAGCATGTCGGAGGCGGTGTCGCCCACCATGACGGAGTTGCGGAGCGAAATATCGGGGAAGTCGTGGCGAGCCTGCAGCGCCATGCCTATGGAAGGCTTGCGCGAGAAGCTGTGGTCGGCCTTGAGGCTGGGGCAATAGTAGATGGCGTCGATGCGGCCGCCGGCTGCGTGGACCTGAGCCAACAGCGAGGCATGGATGGCGGCGAGATCGTCGTCGGACATGAGGCCCTTGCCGATGCCCTGCTGGTTGGTGACCACGACGATGCGGCTGAAGCGGGCGGCGAAGATGGCCATTGCCTCGAGGACGCCGTCGATGAGGAGGAACTGCTGCGGTGTGGTGACGTAGCCGCCGACGATGCGGCGGTTGATGACGCCGTCGCGGTCGAGGAATAGAGCCTGGCGGGCGGCGGAGGGGATGATAGCGTGGGGCATCATTGCAGGTCCTTCTCGATGAGATAGCTGTTGCGAGTGGGCGAGTTGCGGCATATCAGTTCGCCGAGGAAGCCGGCGAGGAAGAGCATGGCGCCGATGACGACGAAGAGCATGGACATGTAGAACCATACGCTGTTGGTGAGCGAGATGCGGCCGAGGAGTCGGAGTATGCAGACCACGAGGAGAGCGCCGAAGCCCATGAGGAAAGAGCAGGAGCCCACGAAGCCGAAGAAATGCATGGGCTGCTTGCCGAAGCGCGACATGAACATGATGGAGATGAGATCGAGATATCCGTTGACGAAGCGGGAGATGCCGAACTTGGTGACGCCGAACTCGCGTTTGCGGTGGTGGACCACCTTTTCGCCGATGTTGGAGAAGCCGGCCCACTTGGCGATGACGGGAATGAAGCGGTGCATCTCGCCGTAGACCTCGATGGACTTGACGACGTCGAGGCGGTAGGCCTTGAGGCCGCAGTTGAAGTCGTGGAGCCTGATGCCGGACATGAGGCGTGTGGTCCAGTTGAAGAATTTGGAGGGAATGTTCTTGGCGAGCTTGGAGTCGTAGCGTTTCTTTTTCCAGCCCGAGACGAGGTCGAAGCCCTGGGAGGTGATCATAGAGTAGAGCTCGGGGATCTCGTCGGGGCTGTCCTGGAGGTCGGCGTCCATGGTGATGACCACGTCGCCCTGTGCGTGAGCGAAGCCCACGTTGAGGGCTGCGGACTTGCCGTAGTTGCGGCGGAACTTGACGCCCTTGTAGGCGGGATTGGAGTTGTGGAGGTTCTCGATGACCTTCCAGGAGGAGTCCTTGCTGCCGTCGTCGACCATGATGACCTCGTAGGAGAAGTTGTTCTGGATCATGACGCGGTCGATCCAGGAGGCGAGATGAGGGAGCGACTCGTCCTCGTTATAGAGGGGTATTACGATGCTGATATCCATAATGTTGCATTTATTTATTTCGGGTTATTTGGGATTTTTGTCACGAACAATATTTTTCTCGGTGCGGAAGAGGAGCGCGGCGCAGAAGGCCGTGAGGATGGCCATCACGGAGGTGCGGAAAGCTGCGATGAGGCTTAGCGTCGCCAGCGTGTAGGAGCGCATGACGGCGACAGTCTGCTCTATCTGTTGGGGCGAGGCGGTGCCGTTCTGTTCATTGGCCACGAGGCGGTCGATGCAGCGGGAGAGGAAGCTGGAGTCGACGACGGTGCCGTAGACGAACAGGAAGAGTCCATAGACGATGGCGGCGACGATGCCGATGACGAGGCCGAGGAGCATAAGCTCCTTGAAGAAGACCCTGGCGTCGGGCAGGGAGGCGCGGTAGCGGTAGGCGAAGAAGAGGGAGCAGGCGAAGAGCGTGATGTCGGTGGCGTAGTTGACGGGTGCCTGGAGGGGGTAGCCGAGGAAGAAGAGGAGTGATACAAAAGCGGCCATGATGAGCCCCGAGAGAAGCCCATAGCGGAGGCCGGCCTTGCGGTAATCTCCGTAAATATCTGATTGATATCTTCTTAATAGTCTCATAAAATAAAAAATGCCGATGCAAAGGTACGAAAAAAAATAAGATAGCGGGGAGATAAAAACAAAAAACCAATAAAAAAACTAACAAATAACAACTACCGAGCACAAGAGCAAAGCACATTAGACACGGGAGGAAGATGGAGTTTTTGGGGCATTTGGGGGTTGTAATGAGGAGGAAAGTGGTGAAAAATTTTGTGAAGTAAATAATAATATGTATCTTTGCAAAATAGTATTTGCTGGTGTGTTTTTAGCAAAATAATAAATATCAATACGTTAAGACATGAAAAAAGGATTATTAACGATGATGTCATTGGTAGGAATGCTGCTGATGACGGGCTGTCTGAAGGACGGCTTCAACGATTTCCGGATAGAGGATCCGCATTTTGTGGCGGACTTCAATGCGGAGCTTGGGATACCTATCGGGACGTGTGAGCTGACGATAGAGGACCTGACGGAGATGTACACGCTGTGGGGCGACAATGCGGATCTGGCTGTGACTGACGACAGTGTGACGATCATGGTGTATGGCAGCTTTGAGGACGACATTCCTATGGCACAGGTCAAGAAGGGCCGTGGGAAGGGAGGCTTCAGCCGCAAGGCGCTGGGCGACACGACGGTGCGATACACGTCGCACAAGTGGATGGAGGGCAGCTCGGCGGTGGACATCTTTGACCAGTTTGAGCTGACGGCCGGTGTTGACGTGAAGGCGGTGTATGTGTCGCTTGACGCGAACGTGAGTGCCGACGCCAGCGGCTATGTGCCGGGCGACGGCTACAATGTGACGGTGTACTACGACAGCCTGTACATCCTGTACGACCACAACGGGGAGATGGAGACGCTGGTGGAGATACTGGACTCGATCAACGTCGACGACTTCACGACGGGGTCGACGCGTGTGAACCTGCTGAAGGACAAGGAGGTGGGCGAGCTGCTGCGGAACCGTTCGTCGCTGCTGCAGTTCCGGTGCCGGATGAACATCCAGTTTGACTACAGTTTCAACTACCTGGATCCGAGCAGCTATCCGTCGTTGGGGACGAGTGACAGTGTGGACCAGTTCATCTACGACTCGATAGGCATCGAGGCGTTCCACATCGATGCTGACATGGAGGCGCGGATCCCGCTGTCGATATATGCGCACAACATGTATGTGGAGAACGACATCGAGCTGTCGGGGGCGCTGGACACGCTGGACCTGGAGCTTGACACGTCGTACATCTATGTGAACTGCAGGAACGGCATCCCGCTGGAGCTGGTGCTCGGCGGTGAGCTGTTGGACGCCAACGGGGCGGTGATCTGCCCGATGTTTGCGGGCAAGACGGTGGCGGCGGCGTCGACGGCGCTGCAGGCGACGACGGGCACGTATGTGGCGACGCAGGAGACGGCGACGCAGGTGCCGATAGTGATCACGCGAGAGATTTTCGACGGGCTGAAGCGTGCCAAGGAGCTGCGGCTGACGACTTACATCAACTCGGCGGACACGGGGAACCCGGCGAACCAGATAGTGACGATACGCAAGGAGGACAAGCTGAAGATGCTGCTGACGGCGAAGGTGAAGCCGGACTACCACTTTGACAGCGGTGCGGGCAGCGGAGAAGAAGGGAAAGGAGGTGCGAGATGAGAAGAGCGACGATGATGAGAGTGCTGACGCTGGCGCTGGTGACGGTGCTGGCGACGGGTGCCGTGGAGGCGCAGACGAGCACGCTGCTGTACGGCTCGAAGCGCAACCCGCTGACGAACCAGACGAATCCGGCCTTCTATCCGTCGAACAACACGTTCTACATGACGCTGCCGGGGGTGAACGTTGACGTCAAGAGCCCGTTGTCGTATGGCAGCGTGGTGACGTACAACGACTCGCTGGGGCGCACGGAGATCAACCTGAACAGCATACTGGATACGCTGAAGGGCGACGGGCGTCTGCGTCTGGGCTTGAATGTACATGCCGTGGGCCTGGGCTTCAGGGTGAAGAACACGTTTGTCACCTTCTCGTCGGGGGTGAAGTCGAACGCAGGCCTTGGGGTGCCGTCGGGGCTGGCGGAGTTTGTGAACGAAGGCAACACGGGGCATACGGGCGACGACTACATGGAGCTGCTTGACGGCGAGTTGCTGTCGGCGATGGTGTATGGCGAATATGCTTTGGGAGCGGGCCACAAGTTCGGCGGCCTGCTGGGCGGCGACCTGACGGTCGGCGCGCGAGCGAAGCTGCTGCTGGGCTACTACAACATCACGACCGACGGCTCGTCGCTGAGGCTGTATACGGCGGAGGACTACTCGTCGATCACGGCGCAGGCGGACCTGTGCATCACCATGGCGTCGGCGGTGGACTTCGACGCGGGCTTCGCGATGGGCGACCTGCTGCCCGACAACAAGGGTGTGGGCTTCGACTTCGGCGTGCGCTACGAGTGGAACCGTTTCGACTTCTCGGCCAGCGTGCTGGACTTCGGACCGGGCATCACGTGGAAAGAGAACGTGCAGCAGGTGGTGTCGCCGTCGAACACGTTCACCTTTGAAGGTGTGGACCTGAACGGTTTCTTCACGGGCAACGACTCGAGCAGCGTGTTCACCGCCATCGCCGACTCGCTGAAGACGATCATCGACACTTCGATGATAGAGGGCCAGGCCTACACGACGGCGATACCCACGAAGCTGAACCTGGGTGCGATGGTGAACATCGTGCCGTGCCTGGACGCCGGCGTGCTGTTCCACGGGCAGTGGAACCGGGGGCTGGTGAAGGTGGACGACGTATTCAAGACGAAGACCACGGGCTTCAGCAGCAACACGACGGTGCTGGTGAGGCTGAACGTGCACGACTGGCTGGAGGTGTCGGCCTGCGCGTCGATGATAACGAACAACGGCAAGACGAGCTGGTTCAACCCGGGCTTCGGGCTGACGCTGACGCCAGGGAGAGCTTTCCAGATGTACATGATGATGGACTACACGAGCAGCCTGTATGTGGTGGACTGCAAGAACTTCAACCTCATCATGGGCGTGAACCTGATGATAGGCAACAGGGAGCGGATGTAGGATGGAGAGGCTCTCGAGGAGAAAAGCAATCGGGAGAGGGGGCGCGGGCATAGTGCTCCCTCTCGTCGTGCTGCTGGCGTGGGGATGCAACAGCGACATCGAGGAATTCCGCTTCAGAGGCACGGCCGTTGACGGCTTCACGTGCGGGAGCACCGACGTGAGCTACGTGATAGCGCTGAGCGAGCCCGACTCGGTGGGCGACACGGTGACGATAGGCGGCAAGGTGTACGAGAACGCGGTGCGGGCCTACAACTCGCCGCGGCAGCTGCACAGGGGCCAGGAGGTGAGCGGCGTGGCCTACCGGAAGGAGGGCTACGCGCAGTACCACTGCAACATACTGCTACTGTACGACCAATTGCCGGAGATGGTGGTGCTGAGCATAGAGAAGAGCCCGAAAGAGCAGCAGACAGAACAATAAATAAAAAGACAACGAAAAACAATAGCCAATATGCCTAACATAGTAGCAATAGTGGGCCGGCCGAATGTCGGCAAATCGACGCTGTTCAACCGGCTGATAGAGGAGCGCAAGGCCATCGTCGACGAGACGGCGGGCGTGACACGCGACCGCCAGTATGGGCACAGCGACTGGAACGGGAAGCGATTCTCGGTGATCGACACAGGAGGATACGTGATGGGAGGCGACGACGCCTTCGAGAAGGAGATACGGCTGCAGGTGCAGCTGGCCATCGACGAGGCCGACGTGATCCTGTTCCTGGTTGACGCCAAGGAGGGTGTGACGCCGATGGACGAAGATGTGGCCGAGCTGCTGCGGCGGTGCCGTAAGCGAGTGCTGCTGGTGGCCAACAAGTGCGACACGCCGGCGCGGCATGAGACGATCGGCGAGTTCTACGCCTTGGGGCTCGGGGAGCCCTACCCCATAGCCGGCATCACTGGCACGGGCACGGGCGACCTGCTGGACGCAGTGGTGGCCGACTTTGACGACAGCCGCGAGGACGACAGCGGCGACGAGCTGCCGCGCATAGCCGTGGTGGGAAGGCCGAATGTGGGCAAATCGTCGTTCATCAACGCCATCACGGGACAGCAGCGCAATATAGTGACGCCCATAGCCGGCACCACACGCGACTCGATACTGACGCACTACAACCTGTTCGGCTTCGACTTCAACTTTGTGGACACCGCAGGGCTGCGCAAGAAGCAGAAAGTGAGCGAGGACCTGGAGTTCTACTCGGTGCTGAGGTCGGTGAGAGCCATAGAGAACAGCGACGTGTGCATACTGATGCTCGACGCGTCGCAAGGGCTGGAGCAGCAAGACCTGAACATCTTCGGGCTGGCGGCGCGCAACCACAAAGGCATCGTCATCGTGGTGAACAAGTGGGACCTGGTGGAGAAAGAGACCAACACGCACCGCGACTTCGAGAGGCTGATACGCGAAAGGATAGCTCCGTTTGACGATGTGCCCATCGTGTTCACCTCGGTGCTGACGAAGCAGCGCATCTTCAAGGTGCTGGAGACGGCCCGCGACGTGTATGAGAACCGCTCGCGCCGCATAGCCACCTCGGAGCTGAACGAGGTGCTGCTGCCCATCGTCAAGGAGCAGAACCCGCCGCCCAGCGTGAAGGGCAAATGGATAAAGGTGAAGTATGTGACGCAGCTGCCTACCCCCTACCCGCAGTTTGTGTTCTACTGCAACCTGCCGCAATATGTGCGCGACCCCTACAAACGCTATGTGGAGAACCGCATACGCGAGCTGTGGAACTTTCACGGGACTCCCATGAACATATACTTCAGGGCCAAATAGCAGAAAAGCGATGGGCATCAGGATAGACAAATACCTGTGGGCGGTGCGGATATACAAGACACGGTCGCTGGCCACCGAGGCGTGCCGCAACGGCCACATAGCCATGAACGGCATGGCGCTGAAGGCGTCGCACGAGGTTGTCGAAGGAGAGATATACGATATCCATATCGACCAGATGCACCGGCAGGTGCAGGTGAAGCAGCTGCTGGGGAACCGTGTGGGGGCCAAGCTGGTGGGCGACTACCTGACAGACCTCACCCCGCAGGAGGAATACGACAGGATACGCATTGCCCGCCAATACAGCTTTGAGCGGCGTGACGCCCACACGGGACGCCCCACCAAACGCGACCGCCGCGAGATAGAGGAATTCAAATACAAATAGGCCTCGCGGGGCAACAACAAAACATTGACATACAGCATGGAGAAGATAAAATACCTCATACTTGGAGCCGGCATCAGCGGACTGGCTTTTGCATACAACAAACGCGACGACGACTACCTGCTGCTGGAAAAAGACAGCCGCGCCGGCGGACTGTGCCAGTCGTTCTTTGCCCCCGGCTTTGTGTGGGATGTGGCCGGCCACTTCTACCACTTCCACAACGAGAAGACCAAGGAGTTCGTCAAAGAGATGCTGAAAGGCAGCGAGCTGTGCGATGTGACCAAGTGTGCCAAGGTGTTCTACAAGGGGAAATATATGGACGCCCCGTTCCAATACAACATCCACCAGCTGGAGCACGGGGAATTCATGGAGTGCCTCACGGACCTCTACTACGCGGAAGGCGACAACAACGCCCAGTCGTTCAAGGAATTCGTCAGGCAGAAGTTCGGCAAAGGCATCTCCGACAAGTTCCTCATACCCTACAACGAGAAGCTATACTCGTGCGACCTCGACGAGCTGGAGCGCGACTCGATGGGAAAATTCCTGCCCAAGCTGACCTTCGACATGCTGATGACCTTCTACCGCGGAGGCAAAGGGAGCACCTACAACGACTACTTCATCTATCCGAAGAACGGCACCATGGAGCTGGTGAACAGCTACCTGAAACAGCTGGACAGCGACAGGCTACACCTCGGCGAGACAGTGAGCGCCATCGACGTCGAGAACCATAGGGTCACCACCGACTGCGGGACCTACGAATACGAAAACCTGATCAGCACCCTCCCCTTGCGGGATTTCGTGAGGATGTCGGGCTGCGGCGACAGCACCCTGTTCCGCTCCAACAAGATACTGATACTGAACCTGGGCTTCGACCTGCCGTCGATAGACAAGGAGGTCAACTGGATATACTTCCCCGGCGAGGAGATATTCTATCGTGTGGGCTTCTACAACAACATCGCCCCACGGCCGAAGATGAGCCTGTACGTCGAGATCGGCTGCCGCAGCGACGAGAAGATTGATATCCCCTCAATGCTGGAGCGCACCCTTGACGACCTGAAACGGGTGCACATCACCGACGACCACAAGCTGGAAGACTATCACCCCATCGTTGTGGAGCCGGCCTATGTGCACATCTCGAAAGAGGGCAAAGAGGAGACAGAGCGGGTGATGGCGGCGATGAAGTCGCACAAAGTCCACATGGTGGGACGCTATGCCCGCTGGGAGTATTCGGCCATCGACGACTCGATAGAGCAAGCCCTGGCGCTGGCCGAGGAGATATGAGCCCCCTCAGACGATGGGCTTGGCATGCTTGAGATAGAGAGGCAGCAGCCAGATGGCGACGGCAGTGCACTCAGAGAGCATGAAATCGAGCACTTTCAATGATGTTGTCTGCCTGTAGTAGATGTTGCTGGCGTAGCCGGGCACTTGGCTCAGCATCTCCTGCCTGATGGAGAGCACCGTGGCTTTCTTGGGCTCCGACGAGTTGTACAGATAATTGAAGACTGAGCTGATATAGCCCTTCTTCAGGTAGATGAAATCTATCTCCTGCTTGTTTTCTTCATAGGCGCCCTGCTCTTTGAGATAGGCCATCAGGGATCGGAAAGTCTCGAGGCGCTTCAGATACTTGGTGCTGTCCTTGGTGGTGGTCACCGAGCCGGGACGGATCATGTAATGATAGAAGGGCTTGTCGACATGGGCCATGGAGGTGGCGAAGACGAGGGCGCTGGTGATGAAGAAGCTGTCGTCGGCACTGCGCGACTCGGGGAAAGCGATGGAGTGCTGCACCACGAATTCTCTTCTATATATATATGTAGAGAACATGGAGACATAGTGCGTGAGGAAGTAGCTCTTGGTGGCCTTGGAGAGCTTGCCGGAGACAATCTCGGGGTTCTTCATCACCTCCGAGGGCTGCTTGCCGGCATAGTCCTTGAGCATCTGGCAATAGCAGAGGTCGGCGCCGTCGTAGCGGAGAGCCTGTTCGTAGAGGCTCTCGAACATGGTGGGTTCCACCCAGTCGTCGCTGTCGACGAAAGCGATGTATTCGCCTTGGGCATGAGGGATGGCGTAGTTGCGTGCCATGCCGGCGCCGAGGTTGTGCTCGGGGCGCAGGAAGTGGAACTGATCCCTACGGGGATGATCGGCTATCATCTTCTGCACCAGCTCGATGCTGTTGTCGGGACCGTGGTCGTCGACAAAGAGGAACTCCATCTCCTGCAGCGTCTGCTCGAGGAGCGACGCTGTGCATTTCTCTATATAGTCTGCCACGCCATAGACGGGCAATATTACCGATACTTTTATCATAACTCTCTCTTATTCATTGTTATCGACATTCTCGTCCTTGAAGCCTTGGTATTTTCTTGTCGATTCTTTCACATTCTTCTCCAGCGACTCACGTATCAACGCCTTGAGGCGCAGCATCTCCTCGTCGACATCCTTGCGGCGTGCCGGACGGTAGAGGTCCTTGTAGCGCAACTTGGGCGACAGCGAAAAGTTCAGCTTGGGCATCTTGCCAGTGACATCCACGGCCAGACGCACGGGCATCGGCGTCTCGACGAGCTCGACGTGGTAGTCGTAGGTCTGGTCGAGGCTGTGACGGCCTTCGGCGACAATCTGGTATTTGTGCAGCTTCAGCAGGAAGGGATAGACTTCCAGCTCCTTGCGGAACACCGTCATGGCCACATCGAGGCTGTCGACGTGTATCTTGGAATCGGCCTCACGCCAGCCCTTCAGCTGCAACAGCTTGGCGATGCGGTCCACACTCTTGTTGTCCAGCACCACGAGGTCCTGGCCGGTGAGGGCGGCGGCAGCGCGCAAGGTGCTCATCTTGGGACGATAGTAGGCATCGACATAAGTCTCGGCGCAGAGGTGGAAGTCGGCGGCACCCTCGAGGTCTTCAAGCAGAGGCACCAGGGTGTCGACGTAGGGAATCATATCGATAAGCTCCTGGATGTTGATGTCCAGCAAATGGAAGTCGAGACCCACAAAGATGTGGTTCACACGTGGGGTGCGGTACATGCCTGTGAGCTGCATGCGCGCCGCCTTGCATACGAAACCCACCTGGTTGAGCACCACGATGCCGTCGCAGATGCGCACATCGCCGGCCACCTCCTGCAGCTCGTTGTCGAAGGCCACAGCGTCCTTGATGCGGGTGTGGAGGGTGAAATCCACATCCTTGGGGACGATGAAGGGATGCGCGGAGGTGTCGACATGGTCCTCCTTGCGTTGTGTCTCCAGGGTGTCGGCGTCGCTGCCCAGACCGCTGAGGGCGTCCATCAGGTCGTCGACATTGGTGAAGTTGGAGGTGAAATAGAGGTCGCCTTGCAGCATCGCCTCGTGGGTGAGCCACTTCTCGAGGCCCTCCACGGCACCTGAGATATAGAAGTCCGAATTGCCGAACACCATGTTGGCATGGGCTATCTCGCAGCGTTCGGGCTTGTAGTTGAACTTGATGTCGGGTATCTGCACCACATAGTCGAGCATCGACGCTGTCAGGTAGCCACGTTTGAACTCTATGTCCATATTGGGCGACCACTGCTGGAGGACATTGCTCTTCGAGGGGTCATAGTGGGCGTCGCCGTTGAGGGTGAGGCCGGCGACATCCATGGTGATGCTGTCATTCATTTTGAGGTGCATGGCACCGCAGTCGAGGCCAATCTTGTAGTCAACCTTCTGCCCTGTCTTGCTTTTGGGCAGCAGAGCGAAGGTGCCTTTGGGCTCGGTGAGCGAGGCCTGCATCGTGTCGACAGAGGCATCGACATTGCTGAAGTCGTAGTCGCACACCAGACGGAAAGGCTGAGTGGTGTCGAACACGTTGCTGATGGCGGGCTTTATCCTCAGGCGTTCTATCGAGGCGTCAATGCCCTGGTTGGGCATATCGGCGCTGACCGAGCGCAGCTCGAGGACTCCCGAGAGCAGCTCGTCGAAGAGGCCGCGCTTCATCTTCGAAGGCATATCGAGGTGCAAAGAAGCTTGCGGCGAACGGAACACCATGGTGTCGAAGGTCACATCCACATTGCTGAATTTCAGGTCTCCCGTCAGTGCCGACTGCTGGCGTGCCAGGCTCTTCGCCTTGCCCAGGTCGGCCATCTCGGCGAGCGGCGCTGTGGCGTGGAGGTCAACAGTGGTGCGTCCCTCCATGGCCAGCGGCAGCGTGTCGGGCAACAGCGACTTGATGTCGGCCAGAAAGATGGTGCCGCTGATATTGGCGTCGGTCATCATACGTCCCATCAGGTCGTCGATGGTGCCCTTGGCCTCCAGATGGTTGCGGCCGGTGCACACCTTCAATCTGTTGACATTCACCGACGAGATACCGCCCTCGTTGAGCTCCAGTTTGGCGTCGACGTCGCCCTCAATGCCGTTGAAAGCATAGGGCACCAAAGTCTTGTCGGCAAACGAGCCCTTGTCGAGCAACAGGTGTGCGGTGATGGAGGGCAGCAGGCTGTCGCCCACCTCGCCTTGCAGCTGGGCTGCCAGCTGCACGTCACCGTCAATCTTCATCGTGGCGGGCAGCGGCACTAGTCCGGCGGGGACCGCCTCGAGCAGCGGCTTGATGCTCCATTTGTCCTCGGTGGCGATGTTCATATCTACCCACATGGGCTCCTCGCCCTGCGGCAGACGCACGTCGCCGGCAAGTTTGAGGGCATATTCTTTCACTTGCGCCTTGAAATCGTCGAGACTGAAGCGCTGCTTGTCGAAGTCGCCGGCCAGCTTGCCTTCCACCAGCAGCAGGTCTCCCTTCATGTCGCCAAGACAATCACTGTTGTACTCGTTGCCGTCGACTTTAGCATAGCCCTCCTTGACGGCGAGTTTCACCTTGCCGTCGAGGTTCTTGTCTTTCGTCTTGCCGTCCACTTTCAGCGTGAGTCCGTCGAGCGAGACGAACAAGGCGGTGTCGATCTGGCTCTGTATCCTGTCCACGTCAAGCTTCACCAGCGCATCGACGCCAGTCAGCAGCGTGTCGGAGCCCGTCAGGGAGCCTTTGACCGAGAGGTCCACATCATGGGCTGCAGCAGCAATGTTCACACTGTCATTCACATAGGTAACGTCAAGATTCTTGATGGCTATGCGGTGCAGGTTCACCAGCTCGGGGAAGGCGAAAGGCTCCGACTCCGAGGTGGTGTCGTCGTTGTGGGGGAAGATATCGTAGTTGGTGTTGCCTTCGGGGTTGGTATAGAGGAAGGCTTTGCCGTGGTTCAGTTCCAGGCATTTCAGCTCGATGTTCTTGTTTTTCAGGTATTCGGAGATGTTGACGCCGATGGTCAGGTCACCTATCGAGGCCACCGTATCGTTGGGAGCCCCCGTCATGGGGTTGATGATGTTGACCCCTTCCACCGAGAGGCCCAGGTAGGGGAACGTCTTGAAGAGGCTCAGGTCCACCTTCTCGAAGTGGGTCTCGCAGGTGATATATTTGTCGGCCAGCTTGTTGACCACGCTGGTTAGACGCTCAGGCGTCAGCAGCGTCCAGAGCAGCAGGGCGATGGCAATGATGGCTATTGCCGCCAGCGATGCCAGCGACACCAGGGTTATCTTCACCCCTTTCTTCATGCCTTTACGTTTTTTGCCGTCTGATTCTTTGTCGTTCTTCATCGTCATGATTCAATAGTTCATATTGCCTCCCCGTCGGGGCCGGGCGTCAGACCCTCTTGAAGGTGTAGTGCACACCGAAACGGTCCTTGTATTCCAGCTCGTCTTCGGTGAGCGAAGTCACGGTGTAGCTCTTGGGCACCACGCCGCCCATCTCCATCTGGTGTACCAGCGTCAGCGTGTTGTTGGTCTCGTTGTATTCCCAAGTGAAGGGCTGAGCCTCACTCTCATCCACATCGTCCGAGGTGTCCCATGTGGCGCCGTCGCCGTTTCTGTCGTAGCGGTAATATTCCGTGCCGCGCACCCATTTGCCGGGCAGCAGGCTGATGTCCACGGGCTCCGGTTTCTCTAAACATCCCGACAGCATCAGCGTCATGGCCGACAGGAATGTCAGGAGGAGGATATGTCGTGTTCTTTTCATGGTTCCGTTATTTGATACTTATGGTTTGGGCTGCCGCTGTTCACTGTTCGCTGATATACAGGTCCCTGTAGAACCGGCCATAGTCGTCGTAGTCGAGGCCGTAGCCCACAATGAAGTGGTTGGGGATGGTGCGGCCTATGTAGTCGATCTTGAAATTCTTCCTGAAGCTGTCGGGCTTGAAGAGGAAGCTGGCGATGCGTACGCTGGCAGGCTCCAGCTTGGCGATTTCCTGTAGCATATAGTCCATCGTGATGCCTGTGTCCACGATGTCCTCGACAATCACCACGTGGCGGCCACGGCATTTCTCCGAGAATATCAAGTCGTTGCGCACCTTGCCGGTGGAAGCCATGCCACTGTACGAGGCAAACTTCACAAACTGCACCATCGCGTCGAAGTCCAGGGCTTTGGCCAAGTCGGACATGAACATGAAGGCGCCGGTGAGGGTGGGACAAAAGATGGGGTTCTCCCCTTTCAGGTCGCGCGAGATTTCGTCGGCCACACGCTGCACCTCGTGGAGTATCTCCGCTTCTGTCATAAAGAGCTTGAAGCGTTTGTCGTTGACAACTATCGATTTATCGTTCATAGGCTAGATTGTTGATAAGTGGAGGGCGATAAAATGAAGGCTACTCTTCGTCGGGTTCCTCTACCGAGTCGAGCACCAGGCGGAAGCCGTGGAATCCGTAGCCGTAGTCTGGCAGATACCAGCTGCGGTCCGACACCGTGCAACCCCACGAGGGGCTGTTGAGGCATCCGCCGCGCAGTATGCGGTTCTCGCCATGCTTGGGGCCACGAGGGTTGGTCAGCGCCTCGGCGCTGTAGGCGTCATACCAGTCGGAGCACCACTCCCACACATTGCCGGCCATATCGTGCAGACCCAGCTCGTTGGGCTTCTTCTGCCCCACGGGATGTGTGATGTTGCCGGAATTCATGCCATACCAGGCCACTGCACCGGGGTCGCCGTCCTGTCCGGGATACACCGTGTTCTTCGAGAGGTTGCCGCCACGGGCCGCAAACTCCCATTCGGCCTCAGTAGGCAGGCGGAAACGGTAGCCCGTCAT
Source organism: Bacteroidales bacterium (assembly GCA_024681475.1). Lineage (GTDB taxonomy): Bacteria > Bacteroidota > Bacteroidia > Bacteroidales > P3 > Colimorpha. The sequence goes on from JAILAT010000001.1 coordinate 49,350, forward strand.
CTGCGACAGGCGGGCGATGAAAATCTGCGCGTCGTCCCACGACACCTGCTCCACTGGCAGGCTGTCGTTGTAGGTCCACCGCGAGGGGTTGGTGCCCATCACCTCCATCCAGAGACGTTGTGTCACCTCGAATTTGCCCATATAGAACGTGTCGACCGTGACCCTATGTGTAGGAAACTCGGCCTCGTAGTTGTGCTTGGCGCTGCCAGGGCGCGTGCAGCCCATGGTGAACGTGCCGCCAGGCACGGGCATCATCCTGAACTTCATATTGTTGACACGTATATCCACCGAGCCGTCGTCCACCTCCACCGAGAAACGGATGAGGCTGTCGGCCGGGTTGTAGCCGGTGCTGTCAGGCTCATAGGGCAGGAAACGGAGGTCGGGAAGGTCGTAGACGATTATTTTCTTCTCCTTGCCGGGCTTCACATTCTTGCCCACATCGCCGCTCATGTTCTGTATGTAGTCGCCATACAGGCGGCCGCCGTCGATGGAGACGCAGACACGAATGTTGGCCTGCTTGCTCAAATCGTAGGTGATAGTAACCTCCTTATTGTGCCGTTCGAAAGCCACATTAGTGATGTTTTGCGCATTTGTCATGCCGCATATAGCCACCAGAATTCCAACAAATAATTTGTGTTTCATATACTTACTATCAATTGCATACATTTTACCAATCTGCAAATATACAAAAAAATTATTGAAACAATAATAAAAAAACATAGTGGCTGAAAAAAGCCCCGAATGTCATCGCCCACAAACACGCCGCCAAAGCAGCAGCGTTTGGAGGGCGAAGGAAGGGCGTAACTATCCCTCTGATTCCTGTTTCATCAGCTCGTATAGATACGCAGGGCTTTGTACATACAACTCCGCTTCCTCATCCTGAAGGGCTGTCATCAACGGCGAATTGTATACCCGTTCCATAGCCTCCTCGACAGAGCATCCGGTATCCTCAATCACATACTTAACCAACTCGCTCAAGGCATAGTCGGTCAAATATGTTGCTATCTGGTGATGTGTGGGTTGTTTCATACCTCTTCAACCTTTATCTTTGAAATATATCGCAAAGCCCGTTCGGTCCCAAAATAGTATTGCTGGTCGAGGTATTTGTCTTGCAAAAGTCTTGCAGCCTCTTCAGGAGAATAGATTCCCTCTCGATAATTTGTCAACTGAAGTACCACACCATCGTTGGCTATCGGCCCTACAACAATGTCATAGTCATGGATCTGCGCCTTGTTTTTCCTGTCTCGGTTAGCATCCACAAACAAGAACCAATCAGAATATCTTGATTAGTCCCGTGATACAGTATCATGCTATTGCCCCTCCGTTCTTTTGACAGATGACGAGCAGGTCGTCGATAGTCTCATCCATCGACTGCAGATGTTCCACATCGTAGAACTCAATAAGGAATGCCAATCCCTTATGCTCATGTAAGTAACGGAACGCCGCTTGCCTGGTCAATGCAAACCGATCAGCAAACGCCCGTATGACAGCCGTCAAGAATGGTATTTCATACTTGCTCATATTCAATATTTTGCATTAGTAACGCCAAAGTCCTAAAAATATTGCATTTGGATATAATTTTATAACTACATGCAACTGTTTTTTTGCATAGTGCAGGCATACCCTTCTAATACCATTTCCTCGCTCTACCCATACTCGACTATACCATTTGAGCTTGTTTAGGTCGAAGAAAAGACGCAGCAAGATTGTTGGAGTGTAAACCGAAACCAACCGTAATTGTCAATTGATGTCAGTAGGGATATTATGATTTCGTTCTTGCAAAAAACGTCTCAGAAGGAAGACATGAAAAAAGGGTAATGTGTAGAACTGACAGCCCCATCCGATGTTCCTGAAACCGAACTTAATGTCATCGCCCACAAAGACGCCGCCAACGTGCACTATTATAGTGCATATATATGCAATATTTGCACTTTTTTTTAGTGAGTTTGAATGATATTCGTTTTTTTGCAGCAGGCTCGGTAATGGAGATGATTCGCGGTCGAGATCTCGGTCGTTGAACTCAGAACGATTGAGTTTGTGTTTTCTATGAGTTTATATGTTTTTTGAATAAGGAAGAGATTTGATGTAATCCTCCATGAACTGCCAATCAGGACACCCCCTTTTGTCAACCGGAAGTTTTATCAATGATGAAGGCATTCTTTTAGGCCGCCATTTTCTTCCATATGTCCATCTATATCGTTCTATTTCAATTAAAGAACATAAGAATAATGCAATATATGGATTCAATTCTTGCTTCCATTTTGTATGCAAATATAAAGGATTGACATCATGGGTGCATGTAAAAGGAATTGCTTGATAGAATGCGTAACCGACAGATCCGTTATTTGATACGGTTATACAATTACCCTTGAAGATTTTTTCACTCAATGGAACATTGTTTTCATCCCCTGTTTTGCTCGCTTCTTCAATGTCTTGAATATCATAGTATTCCGAAACGCCATTATTGCTGTCAATGGCACCAATAAACGGTATATCGGTTCCAGAATGACTTTCAGGTTTTTTATTATAAAAGCCTTTGCGGATATCAAATATTTCATCATATCTAAACCATTTCCATTCTGTTACCTTTAGTTCCAAGTCGTCAGGGTTTATAGAACGTTTGTTAAAGTTTGAAGTTATTGAAATTGAATATAAGTATTTTGGTAATTCTTTTTGTGCGGGGATTTTTATATCACGAAAAGTTCTATTGGCAGCTCTACCATAGTTATATCTGAATTTGTTTTGCTCTATTAGGTAAGCATAATACAACATTTCTACTTTTGTTAGCTCAAATTTGGGTTGAGCAACATAAACATCTCGACCACTATAGTATTCATAGTCATGGTAAAATGTAGATAATACACTTCCCGAAACGGCGATTGATAAAGTATGAGCAGGATTAGGAGAGACATCTATCATGCGTTTCACATGGCAAACTACACCGTTGTTTACGGATTGTCGCGATACGAATGGAATACCTTTTTCTACTACTTCACAATTCACAACTTCGAGATTAACTCCATACCATACGTCAAATATGTCTGTAATCTTTATCATCATTCACTTAGAAATTTAAATGCGATAAATTCTTTTAGTTTGCGCTCAAAGTTATCCATGGTAATGTGTGAATAATCCGTTTCCATGTATGCTTCCGCACACCACTCATCTTCGTAGTTTATTTCTTTGCGAATCGATAAGCCAGGAATGTCTTCTTGATTACGATACGCTTCAAGCCATTTTTCTTTGATGGACGAGTAATTGTTTCTTGCATCAATCCTACCAAGGTGCTTTCTCTTTTCAAAGCCATCATCTTTGAAGTAGCCAAACCATGTTTTCCTGCCTTTGTTGGGTTTGTTTGCTTCAAATATCATTATACAAGTTACTACCCCAACGGGATAAAAAAGATCATCAGGCATACTAAGAACTGCCTTCAAATGGTGTTTGGCCAGTATTCGTTGCTTTACGGCTTTTAGATCTTTCTCATCCTTAATAGCACAACTAAATTGAACAATGGCAACAACACGGCCATCTGCTTTATCATCAAGAACTTTCAAGGCGTGTTCAACAAATTCCATCTGACGGGAATTGCCAACATCATAAGGGGGATTAAGGAAAGCCACGGTAGGTTTGTGGTTGTCGGCTATAATTTGTGCATTATTAAAGCATGAGCCGTTATATAGGTTTGACTTTCCGTCCCCACGGAAACGCATACTTGAACAAGCATAGGTGAACATATCAGGACGATATTCACAACCACACAACTGTTTTTTTCTAATTTTCTTTCTTAGCCTTTTATCGCCACCTGCCATTTTAAACAACCTTTGCATGGCTGCCACAAGAAAACCTCCTGTTCCACAGCATGGGTCATATACAATATCATTAATGCGCAATTCCGCAAGATCACAGAAAAGTTCGGTAATATGAGCAGGAGTTAACACAAGGCCTGATTTCTGTTCACTGGCTGCATATCTAATAAACTCAACATAAAAACGGCCCAAAACATCGTAACCTATGTTTGAATGCTCCACTAAAGGATAAACATTACGCTCAAGAAAATTAATAAAGTTTTTTGCCACTTCAAGCGTTGGTTCATCTGCTTTTTTATCTTTATGTTTTATTTTTTCTTGTTCAAAAAGTGGCTCGTTCAGAATGCTTTCAAATTCACGAAGTATTATTGTTTTATTTCTAACCATATCGTCTTCGTCATCGAAGACTGCATCAATTGCGGAAAGCATTTTTTGTCCCAGTTCTGATGTGGTTTCATAGTTACAGTATTCTTCTTTAAAATCCCTATCGATTAGAGCGAGAAGCATTGCACTCACCATTGTGCAACGCTTATATTCAGGAATGGTATAGGATTGAAATTCCTCGTTGAGGTAACGAGCTTTAAAAGCAATATCTCGAGTATAGAAATCACTAATGAAGAACTGATCTTCGAACATCTGCAAGTAGTCGTCAATGGATAATAGTTTTTTATCTGTGGTTTCAGAATAATTTGGGGCACCCTTTTCCCAATAAAAATGTGAAATCAGGGCTTCATCTTCAGTCTCTCCGCTAACGGCAATAGCAACCACGTTATATCCTTCTGACAATGCGTTAGCATAGTGCAAAACACCATCTACCGCATAATCTTTGGGCTTGTCACGGTTTGATGATTCGTGGTTTGCTGTTTTTGCCTTACATTCCACAACGATAATATAATTGCTATTTGTAGGGAATGAAATAAAGAATTCAGGATATCCATCTCCCTTACCTCCACCTTTTGACTGACCTTTCAGTAACTCTTGTATTCGTTTGTTATTGGATTTTTGTTCTTCAAATTTCACCGATTTGATAAAAGGATCTTCTTTGAAGTGATCGCGTACTATTGCCTCTGTTAATCTTTCGTTTGCCATGATGCTTGGTTCTTTTGGGATTTGCTTTTCCCCAGCACCACAAATAAAAATCCGTGAAACTTAATTGTTTGAATGGAGGCTCTGGTAAACCTTTAACGCAACAAGAAAGCCCACGGATACCGTGAGCGTTTCACTTTCTCTTGCGTTATTTTTAGAAATTTACCAGATTTCCCATTCACAAAGAAAAGCAAAAACGCTTATAAGTTACTTATTTACAATTATTATATCTGCCTATTATTCCAGTTATTATTAATGATTACTATGTTTATTCTGATTTGCAAAGGTACGAAGAATTATCGGATTGGCAAAAAAAATAAGCGGAGCCAGTTGTGGAACTCCGCTGTGGGGCGACCATTATTATTATAGTTCTCTCTAATCTACTCTCTTTCGGTCGACTGCCAATTTTTTTCATTTTATCTTTTTGCGGCTATTGGACGTCGTCTGGGAGCAGCCTCAGGGTGTCGCCGGTGATGGACATAATTAGATTGTACTCAACGTGATAGCCTGCTTTGGCTAGGCGGCTGTGGAGGTCTTCATCGCCGACACCTGTCTCTATGAGTATGTTGAGGGCTTGCCGATGCGTGGGCTGGGAGATGTCGACATCGTTGAAATAGAGCTCGTCGTAGAGGATATTATAGACCAGTGCGTCGTGGGTGAGCTCGATGGACTGTGCCGTGAGGCCAGAACAGATTGGTGCCGGCAGCAGGTCGTTGCAGGCGGCGACCTCCTGGCGCAGCTCGGCGGTGTGGGAACAGGATGCCATAGTCCAAAGGGCCAGGCCGAGGAGCAGCATGGTGACGGTACGTTTCATGGCGTGGGGCTTTGATGTGGGTTAAATGCCTGTAGAATAGTAGGCTATCTGGTCGGCTATCTGGTCCAAAGCGGGCTTGAGCTTGGGCTTAATCATCATGGTCATCATGGGGTTGCCACCGGAAAGGTCGGCGGCGACGTGGACGCGGCTACGGGTGTCGTCGACGGGCTCGATGTTCATCACCAGGCGGAAAGGCACCGGCGAGTTGCTTCCGGCGGCGGGGGCTATGGCCACGGTGGTGTAAGGCTGGCGCTCGGCATACTGCAGGGTGAGCTGCATGAATCCACCCACCTTGAAACTGCAGGTCTCACCATCGCTGGTGAAGTCCTCGACTTGGGGCGGCAAAAACTTCTGGAAGCTGCGAAAATCGCAAGCAAAATTGTACAGTCGTTCGGCACTGCACTGTGCCTCTACTTTTTTCGATTCTACGTTCATTATCTATATGTTTTTTTGGTTCGTTTGTATGTTGGCGGGGCTTCTCCCCTATTGTTTTCTTTAATAATCTCTCTCTGAGGAGGCTACAGCGGGTCGACGTCGAACTGGACGATGAGCCGCGAGAGCTGCTTGTCCTCTGTCAGCTTGTCGGCAAGGCGTAGCATCTCTTTCTTGGCGGTTGCCAGGGGCTCGCTGCGCTCGAAACGCACCATAATCTTCTTGATATACTGGTTTCTGATGCGCATGACGGATGGGTATTCGGGGCCCATGACTCTGGTGGCGAAAAGGCCGCGCAGGCTGGCGGCATAGCGTGCCGCCGCGGTGTCGAGGAGGCTCTGGTCCTTGTGTTTGAGGGTGACCACGATGAGCTTGTAGTAGGGCGGATAGCGGAACACACGGCGCTCGGTGATCTGGCTGCTGTACATGGACTGGTAGTCGTTGGCCATGGAGTCGCGAATGGCCTGATGGTAAGGCTGGTAGGTCTGTATGATGACTTTGCCGCGGGTGCCCTGGCGTCCTGCGCGTCCGCTGACCTGTGTCATCTGCTGGAAGCTGCGCTCGTAGGCACGGAAATCGGGGAAAGAGATGAGGTTGTCGGCCGAGAGGATGCCCACGACGCTGACGTTGCGGAAATCGAGGCCTTTGGTAATCATCTGGGTGCCTACAAGGATGTCGATTTTGCGCTCCTCGAAGTCGTTGAGGATCTCGAGGTAGCGGTTTTTCTGCGCCGTGGTGTCGAGGTCCATGCGGGCCACATGGGCGTCGGGAAAGAGGATGCTGATGTCGTCCTCGATGCGCTCGGTGCCGAAGCCTTTCATCTTGAGCTTCGAGGAGTGGCAGGCGGGGCACTCTTCGGGCACCGGGATGGAGTAGCCGCAATAGTGGCAGCGCATGCTGTGGGTGGCCTTGTGGTAGACCAGCGACACGTCGCAGTGCTTGCACTGGGGCACCCAGTGGCAGGTGTCGCACTCAATGCGCAGCGAGAATCCGCGGCGGTTCTGGAAGAGGATGACCTGCTCTTTGCGTTCCAGGGCCTGACGGATGTAGCCGACGAGGAAATCGGAGAAGTTCTGACGCACCTCGCCTTTGCGCTGTGCGTCGCGCATATCGACACATAGCACCTCGGGCATCTGCACCCCTCCGTAGCGCTGTGTCATCTCGGCGAAGCCATACTTGCCGTTGCGGGCATTGAAGTAGCTCTCCAGCGAGGGGGTGGCGCTGCCCAGCACGGTGCGGGCTCCCCAGAGATGGGCCAGATAGATGGCACTGTCGCGCCCGTTGTAGCGCGGTGCAGGCTCGTTCTGTTTGAAGCTGCTGTCGTGCTCTTCGTCGACAATCACCAGGCCGAGGTCGTGGAACGGCAGGAAGAGCGCCGAGCGTGCGCCGACGAGGAGCTGGAAGCCGCCAGTCTGCTGGGCGGTGCGCTGCCACACCTCGGCACGCTCCTGAGTGGTGAAACGCGAATGGTAGACACCTACAGCGGTACCGAAATATTTGCGCAAGCGGTTGATTACCTGTGCTGTCAGCGCTATCTCGGGCAGCAGGAAGAGCACCTGTTTGCCCTCGCTGAGCACCCGGTCGATGAGTTTGATGTAGACCTCGGTCTTGCCGCTGGCGGTGACGCCGTGCAGCAGGTTGACGGGGAACGTGGAGCCGACGATGGTGTCGAAGGCGCGCTGCTGCTCGTCGTTGAGGACGATGGTGGAGGGCGATGTGGTGTTGGCATACTCCTCCAGACGGCTCTCGGTGCGCTGCACAGGCAGCAGTATTTCTTTGGATATCAACGTGTTCAGCGCCGACGGCGAGAGCTCTTTGCAGCCAGCCAGGTCGCGTTTCTTCACCTCCTCGGCACCCATCTTACTGAGCTGCAAGAATTTGAGCATGACCAGCAGTTGCTTCTGCAGGCTGGCTTTCTTCTCGAGGCCCGCAAGCAGCGTCCGCAGCGCCTCGTCGCCGGCATAGGCTGGTGCCAGGGCAAGCCAGGTGCTGCTTTTGGGGGTGTAGCGCTGCTGCAGCTCTTCTTCCATGACGATGATTTTTTTGTCGATCATGGTCTTGATGAGCGGCATGATTTTCTGGAAGCCCACTATCTGGGCCACCTCGCCGATGGGCAGCTTGGGCTGTCGCGCGAGGACGTCGAGGACGCTGATTTCGTTCTCGTTGAGGTCGCCATACTCGCCGCTGAAATCGGGGTGCACGACGATGAACGACTCGCTGGAGAGGCGGAAGGCCGAGGGGAGTGCCACTGCCATCACGTCGCCGGCATAGCACATGTAATAACTGGCCATCCAGTCCCAAAAGGCGAACTGGTGGCTGCCGACGATGGGCTCCAGGTCGAGAATGGAGAGCACATACTTGGTGGTGTAGCCAGGCACCTCGTCGTGCACCCTTCGCACCAGTGCGGCATAGAGACGCTTGCTGCCGAACTGCACCACAACACGCTGACCCACAGCGATGACGTCGTTATACTCGAACGGCACACGGTAGGTGTACGTGTCGGGCAGATGCAGCGGAAGCAGCACGTCGACGAAGAGTGTCTTGCGTTCCATATCTCAGCGCTGGATGGCAGTATCGGTGGCCTGTTTCACTTCTTGTCTTCCTCCTGTTTGGCGAAGGTGAGCACCACCTTGTCGCCCTGCTTGAGCTCGAGGGTATAGGCGCCCAGCTCGTAGCCGTCGACCTTGTGGAGCTGCTGCATATAGCTGCGTTCCAGCGCCATAAAGTTCTCGGGGCAAGCCATCTTGGTGCCGTTGTAGTCGCTGAGCTCTATCTTGCCCTTGCCCAGGTCCTTGAAGTTGCCGAAGTAGCGGTTGCATCCGCTGCAGCCGTTGAACGTGCCGGCCTCGGGGTTGATGACGATGGTGCAGATACGCTGTCCTTCAGCGTATGTCACCGCCTTGTCGCGGATGGCGGTGAGCACCCATACCTCGTCGGGCTGGAACTGGGGGGCAGCGTTGACCACTGCCGACTTGTGCGACTTGCATCCGCAAGCCAGAAAGGAGAGTGCTGCCATAAGCAATGCTATTTTTTTCATATTCTGTATTGTTTTTTTTTATCCGTTGTTTTGGTTGGAGCCGCAGGGGTGCGTCAGCTCTCTTCCTTATAGTAGACCTTATAGTATTTGCCCTTCTCGTCCTCGCCCTGCTCGATGAGCTGACGGTTGCCGTGGACGTAGATATGGAAATTCTTGTCCAGCTTGATGACGCTCTTGAACACGCGGGCCTGCTTCTTGACGGCGCTCTCGCTGATGTCGAACTGTTCGGGTATCTCCACATCGTTCTCCTGCTCGTAGTGCTGCTTGAACTGGGCAAACTTGTCGATGACCTCAGGCTCGGCAAGCACGTCGCGGGCAAAGTCGCCCATATCGAAGTTGTCGTTCTGCTTGAAGAAGTTGACGCTACGGTTGAGCAGGTCTGCCTGGTCGGCCTTGCTCATCTCGTATTCCTGCGGCAGCTCCTCGGTGACGAAGGTCTTGTAGGCCTGCATCACCTGGTGCGTGTTGTAGTATTCGTCCTGCCGCTGTTTGATTTGCAGGAAGTTGTCTTTCCAATAGATGGCGTCCGAGCCCCTGTTGGTGGCATCGACCACACTGACCACATAGCCTTTCTCCTTCTCGCTGTTGAAGACGATGGCCCCTTTGTCCAACTTGTTGATATTTATACCCTTGTCGATATCCACATGAAAGTCGGCGGTGGCATGCTTGTCGTCCTCCTCGCGGCTCCAGTGCTCTTCGTCGCGGAGCACCTTCAGGTAGTGGTCGCGGTTCTCTGCCTTGAAGAGCCCCACGGCGTCGGTCTTCTCGCCATTGAGCAGACAGTCGGAGAAATAGACCACAAAGAAGTCGCCGGCCTTGATGTTGGGGTGCACCGACGCCTCGTAGAGTCGCTCGGCCAGCTGCCGCGAGCGTTCCAGCAGGCTGTCGCTGTCGTCAAAAATGGCCTGCACACAGGCGAAGACCTCGTTGGGCTCGCCGTCGAGGTCGTAGAGGTTGTAGTATTCGTCGGCCTTGAAGGGGGTGATGAAATAGTGTGTCAGCACCTCCTGCAGCGCGTCGTCCAGCTCCAGCAGGCTGTTGGCGAGCACATAACCTTCGTCGGTGGCCTTGTTGCCGACCCGATGCAGCGCCACTTGTGCGATGGCCGTAGGTTCGAATATAGGCATAGCGTGTTAAGTTGCTGTATGTTGTTACTTGTAGTGGATGGTCTCCTCCTTGGTGTAGGTCACGACAATCTCGTCCCAGGTCTGCTCGCTGAGGGCCACGTAGCTATAGGTGGTGGTGCGGTGGTTGGGATACTTGCCGTCGTAGGTATAGATATATTCAACAAGCTGGTTGTCATTACCTTGGTAGGGCATCACCAGCTGCGTAAGGTTGTTCGTCGACATCATCTGGAAACCGAAAATGGGGTCGTTCATCTCGTAGTAGCCCCACAGCTCGCTGTAGGGGTTGCGCTTGTCGTCATATTTCATGGTGGCCTCCCACGTGGTGCCGTCGGCCTCGGTGCAGGTCATCTTCACCAAGTTGCCGTCGCTCCATTTGAATTTGTATAGCGTCGCTGTCGGGGCTTTGGTGGCAGCCGACGCCATCTTGGCCCGGGCCTCCACCACGGCAGCCATCTCGCTGCCTATGAGCATCCTCAGCGGCGACACTTCGGGTGGCAGTGCCGCTTTGGCTCCGCCTGTGGCGGGAATGATCTCGAGGGTGGCGAGCTTCGTGCCGTCGTGGGTGAAACGCAGCGTTTTCTCCAGCTCGTCGTGGCGATAGCAGTCTATTCGCGCCAGCTTGCGGCCCTGGTAGTCGAAGCTGTTCTTGATGCCGTAGGCAGGCACCTCGGTGCGCACAATGCGGCCCCGCGTGTCGTAGTAGAACCACTCGCAGTAGGTGGCATCGTCGCTGTAGTCTATACGTATCAGCTCGTCGTCGTTCCAGTGCCACCGTTCGGCCAGGTAGGTGTCGAGGTAGTGATACTGCTCGCTGTCGTGCTCGATGAGCTCGGTGGCGTACACCTCCGACAGGTGCTGGCGATGGTCGGGCTTGCCCTCCTTGGCGCAGCCGCCCAGCAGCAGGGCGGTCAGCGCCAGGGCACTCAGCGTCTGGACTCCTATTGTCTTTACTTTTTTCATATCTTTCTCGGTATTATTGGTTTAGCATGGGCTCATGGGTACTCTCGGGCGACGTGAGCTTGATGCGGATGGTCACTTTCTTCTGCGGCACCAGCATCACGATGGTATCGCCCCAGCGAGAGTTGCCGGCCTTCGAGTAGAGGCGCACCTTCACATGCGACGCACTGTCGTTGGGCAGGAAGATGTATTCCTTGTGGCTCGTCGGCTCTTCGATGATGTTGCTGTCGATACGCACATCCATGGCGTTATACTCATACACCTTCACCTTCGTAAGCATCGAGGCGGCAGCCGACGGGATCTCGCCGATGATGGAATAGCGCGTCAGACCCTCGTAGGGGTCGTCTGCATCTTTGTGGCACGAAGCGAAAAGCAGCAGCCCAAAGGCAATCAATACTAGTTTCATCTTCTTCATAAAATAACTGTTTTAAAGTTAGTTTTCTAATAATGGCGGCCCCGCTTGAGCAGATAGGGCAACATCACCTGCTCGAAGCCTGCGTTGACATCGACGGGTATGTAGTCGATGTGGTACTGTTGGGCGCGGAGCTTCACGTCGCCGACAATCTTCTCCATGCGCCGCCGGTAGGCCTCCGCCACCTCTTGGGGGAAGAGTTTCAGCCGCTTGCCGCCTTCCATGTCGATGAATTGGTAGGGCTTGTTGCCATAGTTCAGCTCCAGTTCCTTGTCATGGTCCCAGGTGTGGAACAGCAGCACCTCGTGCTTGCAGTGCCGCAGATGGCGAAGAGCGTCGAAAAAGCGTTCATACTCCTCTTCATGCAAGAAGGCATCGGTGAAGATGACCACCAGCGAGCGGCGGTGCATCTTCTCGGCCATCAGGTGGATGCTCTCGGCCACCCCGGTGCCCCGGGCCGGCAACGTGGCACCATCCACAGGCGCCAACAGCTTGTCGAGCAGCGTGTACAGGTAGCGCTGATGCAGCGTGCTCGAGCGCACCTCGGTGGTGAAGTCTATCTGGTCGGAAAACAGCGTCAGCCCGAAGGCGTCGCGCTGGCGGACCAGCAGCTCGACGATGACGGCAGCCGCATACACCGCGAAGGTGATCTTGTTGGGCTTCTCCATCTGACCGTGGCGCTCCAGGGGGAAAAACATTGACGACGACTGGTCGATGAGTATCTGGCAGCGCAAGTTGGTCTCCTCCTCGAAACGCTTCACAAACAGCTTGTCGGTACGGCTATAGAGCTTCCAGTCGATGTTTTTGGTCGACTCGCCGGCGTTGTAGAGCCTATGCTCGGCAAACTCCACCGAAAAACCGTGGAACGGGCTCTTGTGGAGTCCCGTGATGTAGCCTTCCACGACCTGCTTGGCGAAGAAGTCGAGCGTCTTGTATTTCTCTATCTCCTGAAACGGCATTGACTGTCCGGATATTTTTTATTCTACTACAATTTAATATCTATGCGCTGTCGTTGCACCGAATAGCACACCATAGAGGCGCAAGCCAGGCTTGCATCTCTATGGTGCCGATTCCCACGCCATGGCCCGCGTCATAGGGAGGCCACAGCTGCTGTATGATTCTTTATATCAGCGCGTTGATTTTCTCCACCAGGGTACCCTTGGCAACGAGGCCTACCGATTTGTCGACCACCTCGCCGTTCTTGATGAAGAGCACCGTGGGCACGTTGCGGATGCGGTAACGGGCGGCGATATCCGACGCCTCGTCAACATCAACCTTGGCAAAGAGCATCTTGCCGTCATACTCCTCGGAGAGCTCGTCAACAATAGGAGCCAGTGCCTTGCAAGGGCCGCACCAGGTGGCACCCACATCCATAAGCACCGGAAGCTCGCTCTTCAGTATTTCCTCAAAATTGTCGTTGTTAACTTCTACTAACATAATGTTTTATAATTAATTTGTTAAACAATAATCATTTGCAAAACTACGCAAAAAAGTCCACTCGGGAACCTTCACCGCGGAACTTTTTTCAACAATACCTTTTCATAACGTTCCAGAAAGGAAAAAAGTATGCGCCGCACCGAATTATTTTTTACTCTTCCACAATAAAACACCTCGCCACAACGTTAACGGGGGCATGAAGACAAATATCGTTGACTTCGACAAGATGGGCCGCAAAAGCACAATCCTCGGGATCTCGTTCATCGTCATCCTCGTGGGCGTGATTGTGTATTCGCTGCTGGCCGAGAGCCCCCGCCGCGACATGCTGGGTGTATGGGTGGTCGACACCGCCGGCGTCGAGCAGGGCTTCCATTGCGGCAAGGACGGCATAGCCGCCAGCATCAACAACTCGCACCGGCAGTACACCAACTGGACCGCCAACAGGAAACACCTCATTCTCAAAGGCAAGAGCTTCGAAAACTACCGCGTCTACGACATCGCCGACACCCTTGTCATCAAAAAGATCAACAGCACCACCCTCGTGGCCGACCACAACGGCAAGGTGACAACCTTCCGCAAAAGCCGCTGATTCCTCCTCTGCCACGCATTCTATCACTCTCACTATGTGATGGATATATCTTTTCCTGAAGAAAAATTTCTTCTCTGCACAATATGTTTCGCGCTATCGCGTTAATTAGTATTTGAATTAATATAAAATATCGCTACATGAAACGTTTCATCTCTGTCGCAGTGGCTATTATGCTAGTCTTTTCCGCTATGGCTCAGCAGGTTGCTCAGCCCAAACATCTCACTGCCGTCTTTTCCTACTCGCTGTTCTACCAGGAGTCTGTGGGCCCCTATATGGAGACTTACCTCTCTTTCGACGCCTGGAACATGAAGTTCGCGCCCAAGGGCAACCAATACGGCGCCACCGTGGAGGTGCTCATGACGCTCTCGAAAAACGACAGCATCGAGCTGGTGAAGAAATACGACCTCCAGAGCCCCACTATCGCCTCGCCCAACGACGACCGCTTCAACTTCCTCGACATCCAGCGTTTCGCCGTGGACAACGGCATCCACACGCTCTCTATCTCGCTGCGCGACAAGAACAGCACCGACGAGCCCAGCATCATCGAGGAGCAGGTGGTGGTGCTCTTCGACAAGACGCCACGCCTCTCCAGCGTGCAGATGATGTCGAGCATCAAGCCCACCACGCAGGAGAACATCCTCTCTCGCATGGGCTACGACATGGAGCCCTACGTCAACGACTTCCTTCCTGAACAGATCGACAACATCTATTTCTACTACGAAATATACAACATCCAGCGCGAAGTCAAGGACAAGCCCATCTACACCTTCTCCTACATCGAGGTCAAGGAGACCGGCCGCGCCCTGGAAGAGACCAAAACAGCCGAACGGCAGCAGTCCGACAAGCTGATACCCGTCGTCGGCAACATCAACATCGCTGCACTGCCGTCAGGCAACTACAACCTCGTCGTGGAGGTGCGCAACCGCGACAACCAGATACTCCTCTACAAGAAGGTACCTTTCTTCCGCAGCAACCCCCAGGCCTCATCAACCGACGACCCGACTATAGCCGACGCCTCCTTCGCAGGCCGCCTCAATGACGAGACCCAGCTCGACGAATACATCGAGGCCCTCTACCCCATCTGCAACGAGTCGGAACGCGCCACTGTCTTCGACATCATCAAAAAGCCCGACATCAAGGCCAAGCAGCGCTTCTTGTACCATTTCTGGGCCGCTCGCAACCCCCTCGACCCCGAAAGCGCCTGGCTCGAATACCGCGACCGCATCGAATACGTCAACGCCAACTTCTCATGGCTCAACATCAAGGGTTACCGCACCGACCGTGGCCGCGTCTACCTCCAGTATGGCCCGCCCGACTATGTGCGCGACGAGAAAAACTTCGTCTCCACCCGCAACCTCGGCAGCGGCGTCAACACACCCGACCTCGTCCGTCGCGCTGCAGGCAACGACTCCGACGCCAACCCCATGGCATCGGCAGCCAACTCACAAGGCCACATCTACTATCTGCCCTACCAGCTCTGGCGCTACAACCAGCTCCCTGCCGACGACCCCACTCGCTGCTTCATCTTCTGGGACGAGTTCCGCACCGGCCACTACAAGCTCCTCAACTCTAACGCCAAAGGCGAGGTCCGCGAGATTGGTTGGGAACAACGCCTCAGCCAGCAGCAGCTGAACGAGAACGTCGAGGGCGAGGTGAGCGACCAGTTCAAGAGAGGTTACTAACACTCCCACGGCCACTATGTACAGTCTCCTTCTTCCTCTTGGAGCCCTGCCGCTATGGCTTCACCACCGCATCGCCGACATGCTGTGGCCCTGCGTATACTACCTCTTCCGCTACAGGCTCAAGGTCACCCGCGACAACCTGCAGCGCTGCTTCCCCGACATGGACAAGAAGGAGCTGCGTCGCGTTGAACGCCGCTACTACCGTCACCTGACCGACCTTCTGCTCGAAGGCCTCCACAACACCGCCGCTTCGCTGAAACGCATTCGCCGGCACTACCTTTTCGACAACGCCGACCTGCTGACACCCTACTACCAGGAGGGACGCAGCGTGGTGCTGATGTCGGCACACTACAACAACTGGGAGTACATGATCACCTCCCTCGACAGTGCACTGCACCACCACGCCATCGGCGTGGGGAAAAAGCTCTCCAACGAACGCTTCGGCCGTTGGATCACTGCTCGCCGCGCTCGCTTCGGCACCGAGATTGTCGACAAGTCCGACGTGCGCCAGACGATGGCTTTCTACCACGAAAACCACATCCCCGTGGCCTACATGATGCTCTCCGACCAGTCGCCCAACAACCCCTACAACAGCATCTGGACCACGTTCCTCCACCAGGACACCCCTTTCCTCTTCGGCGCCGAACATTTTGCCAAAAAATACGACATGCCCATCTTCCTCTACGACGTGCGAAAGCTGCGCCGCGGCCGCTATGCCGTACACTTCTCCCTCCTCACCGACGACCCTAACTCATGGCCCGACGGCACCATCACCGCCCACTACGCACACCATCTCGAACAGCAAATACTCCAGGCACCCCAATTCTGGCTCTGGAGCCACCGCCGCTGGAAGCTGACACGCACCGGCCGCATCAGGAAGGACGGCACCTTCGTTGAAATGAAAAAGATACAACACACATAACACCAACCCGTAACAACAAGGAAGCATGCATATAGCAGTAGTGATATTGAACTGGAACGGACGCAAGATGCTCGAACGTTTCTTGCCCTCGGTGACACAGCACACCACCGGCAACGCCGAAGTCGTCATTGCCGACAACGGCTCCACCGACGACAGCCTGGCTTTCTTGCAGCAGCACTACCCCACCCTCCGCGTCATCGCTCTCGACAAGAACTACGGCTTCGCAGGAGGCTACAACAGGGCGTTGGAGCAGATTGATGCCGACTACTTCGTGCTGCTCAACGACGACGTCGAGGTGACACCCCACTGGCTTGACCCTGTGGTGGAGGCCATGCAGGCCGACGAGCATGTTGCTATAGCACAGCCCAAACTGCTGATGCTCGACAAGCGCGACACCTTCGAATACGCCGGCGGCGCCGGCGGCTTTATCGACTGCCTCGGCTACCCCTTCTGCCGCGGTCGCCTCTTTACCTCCCTCGAACGCGACAACGGCCAATACGACGACCAACGCGAAATCTTCTGGGCCTCAGGAGCCGCCATGTTCGTCAAATCCGCCGTGTGGCGCGAGCTGGGCGGCCTCGACGACGACTTCTTTGCCCACATGGAGGAGATAGACTTCTGCTGGCGCGCCAAGAACAAAGGCTACAAGGTGCTCTGCGTGCCTCAGTCGACAGTCTACCACCTCGGTGGCGGCACACTGCCGAAAAGCTCGCCTTTCAAGACCCAGCTCAACTTCCGCAACAACCTCTCGATGCTCTACAAGAACTTGCCCGACAGCCGTCGCAACAGCGTCCTGGCTCTCCGCATCGTGCTCGACTGGGTGGCGGCGCTGACCTTCCTCCTGGGCGGAAAGCCCCAGGAGTTCACGGCTGTATTCAAGGCCCATCAGGAGTTCCGCAACTGGATTCCCGCATTGCGTCTCAAACGCTATGCCATCAAACCCAAGCCCGTAAGCTGCATCTACGACAATTGGCTGCTGGTCGACTACCACATCCGCCGCCGCCAGCATTTCCGCGAGCTTGACACCATACGCATCAGACAATGTTAACAATTTGATAATCAAGAAAAAACGCATCATAACAACATGGCAAAAGTAAGAGTAAGATTTGCACCGAGTCCTACCGGACCGCTCCACATCGGCGGTGTACGCACCGCCCTCTACAACTATCTGTTCGCCCGTCAGCATGGCGGCGACATGATTCTTCGCATCGAAGACACCGACCAGACACGCTTTGTGCCTGGTGCCGAAGACTACATCATCGAGGCTCTCACCTGGCTGGGCATCACCTTCGACGAGGGTGTCCACATCGGCGGCGCCTACGGCCCCTATCGCCAGAGCGACCGCAAGGCGATGTACAAACAGTATGCCGACCAGCTGCTGCGCGACGGTTGGGCCTACTACGCCTTCGACAAGCCCGAAGCACTCGAAGCCAAACGCAAAGAGTTCGAACAGCAGAAGAAAACTTTCCAATACGACTGCCACACGCGTGGCGATATGCAGAACAGCCTGACGCTGAGCGCCGAAGAGGTACAGCGGAGACTGGATAGCGGCGAGCACTACGTGGTGCGCTTCAAGTTCCCCGCCGACCTCGACATCACCGTCCACGACCTCATCCGCGGCGATGTGACGATGAACTCCAACCTCCTGGACGACAAGGTCCTCTTCAAGTCCGACGGCATGCCCACCTATCACCTCGCCAACATCGTCGACGACCACACTATGGAAGTCAGCCATGTCATCCGCGGCGAAGAGTGGCTCCCCTCGGCACCGCTGCATGTCATGCTCTACCGCGCCTTCGGCTGGGAAGACACCATGCCGCAGTTCGCCCACCTGCCCCTGCTGCTGAAGCCCGAAGGCAACGGCAAGCTGAGCAAGCGCGACGGCGACAGGCTCGGCTTCCCCGTCTTCCCCCTCGACTGGATTGACCCCCACAGCGGCGAGAAATCAAGCGGCTACCGCGAACGCGGTTACTTCCCCGAGGCTGTAGTCAACATGCTGGCACTGCTCGGCTGGAACCCCGGCACCGAACAGGAGCTCTTCACCATGGACGAACTCATCAAAGCCTTCGACATCAGCCGCATCAGCAAGAACGGCGCCAAGTTCAACGTCGACAAGGCCAAATGGTTCAACCACCAATACATGCAGCAGCACAGCGACGAAGAGGTCGCCGCCATGTTCCAGCCCTCGCTGGACGAGCACGGCATCGTGGCCGACCACGACTATGTGGTCAAGGTGTGCGGCATGATGAAAGAACGCATCAACTTCATCAGCGAGATGTGGGACACCACAAGCTATTTCTTTGTGGCTCCCACCGAATACGACCCCGCCGCCATCAAGAAACGTTGGAAAGCAGGCATGACAGGCCACATGCGCAAAGTGATTGAGATTCTCGACACCCAACCCTTTGAATACGAGGCCTTGCACAAAGCACTGCTTGACGACTACATCGCCGCCAACCAGCTGAACACTGGCCAGATCATGAACTCCCTTCGTCTGGCTGTGGTGGGCAAGACTGTTGGCCCCGACATGCTGACACTCGTCATGATGCTGGGCAAAGAGGAGACCAAACGTCGTGTGGAACGCGCCATTAGCGTCATCGGCGAACCCGACAGCGACAACCAATAGAAATCATATTAATAATTAACGATAAATACAGAAAACAATGGAAGACAACCTGAATCCCATGGAACAGGACCTCGGAACCACCGAGAATCCTATTCAAAACGAAACCAACACCTGCGAATGCGGCGAGAAAAAGAAGAAAAAATGCTGCCACACAGGTATCTGCATCCTCAACATCGTACTGTTGCTCGGCTTGGTGGCACTCTATGCGCTGCACTTCACCGGCATCGGTTCCAACATGATCAAGACGAAAGGCAAACCAGCACCTGCAGCTGTTGAAATCGGCGACCAAGGCAACCTCCGTATCGCCTGGATCAACACCGATACCTTGATGGCCAAATATCAGTATGCCAAAGACTTGGAGAAACAGCTCCAAGACTTCCAGACCGCCAAACGCAACAGCTACATCAGCCAGATGCAGCAGTTCGAGAACGACTACAACAACTACATCCACGGTGGTGCCGACAAGATGACTTTGGAGCAACAGCAGAACAAAGAGAAAGAGCTGCAGAACCGCGCCGCCAAGTTGCAGACTTTGCAGGACGACCTGGCCCTGCAGGTGCAGGAGAAGACTTTGGCTGAAAGCGAGAAGATGACCAATGCTGTCTACAACTTCATCCGCGAATACAACGAGAACCTGGAGCAGCCCTTCGATTTCATCCTCGCCCGCTCGTTCAGCAGCAGCCCCCTGCTCTACGGCAACCCCAACTACGACCTCACCAACGTGATTGTCGAAGGCCTCAACGCCGAATACGCCCGCGTCCAGGCCAACAAGGACAATTAATAATAATCATTACCTAACAATAACTCCCTCATGGTTGCCCATGAGGGAGTTTTTTGTTTGATTTTCTCAACCCATATACTGCAAAACACTTCATTGATTATGGGTAGCCATAAGTATAATCTTATTGTTTTTCAACTGTTCAAGACTATCGAGGAAATGGTTGCGGGCGGTGGGATCCAGCCATGCCGTGGGTTCGTCGAGAATAAGGATGGGGGTCTGCGCATAGATGCTGCGGGCCAGGGCCAAGCGTTGCCATTGGCCTTGGCTGAGTTCCTCTCCGCCATCGAAGAGACGCCCCAAGGGGGTGTCGACGCCGTTGGAGAGATTGTCGACAACGGCCTGGGCATCCGACAGTTGAAGGGCTTCGGCCAGACGACGGGCATCGCGGGCTTTGTGGATGTCGGAAAGCATCACATTGTCGGCGGCGGTGAGATAGAACTGCACAAAGTCCTGAAAAAGAGCGGAGATATTGTTGCGCAGCTCGTTGACAGAGAAGTGGCGGATGTCGATACCATTGATGCGGATTACACCCTGCTGGGGGTCGTAGAGTCGCATCAGCAGTTTGAGCATAGTGGTTTTGCCCATACCGTTGGGACCCTCAAGGCGTGTCACCTCGCCACGTCGAGCCTGGAGCGTACAATGACTCAGCACGGGACGATCCATGGAGGGATAGGCAAACGTAACATCATCGAATTCAATATTTTCCACCTCTTTCGGGAACGGTACAGGGTCGGCAGGCGAAACGATAGCAGGCTCCAGGGAAAGAAACTCAAACAGGTTGCTGATGAATAGCTTATGCTCATACAATCCGCTGACGGCGCTGACGAGACTGGAGAGATAGCCTTGTCCACGACGGAAAGCCTCGAAGAGCATCACGAAGGTGCCTACCGTAAGCACGCCAGCCACGATGGGATGCAGCAGCATCAGAAGGATAAAGAACAGCGCAGCCACCTCGATGACGGCGGCCAAAATCTCCAGCCACGCCATGCGGCGCGAGATGGTGAGAAGGCTACCGACCAGCTGGCGACGCACCTCGACGTAGCGCTGACGGAAATAGTCGGCCAGGCCGAAGAGGCGCATCTCCTTGGCATAGTTGCGTCCCGTGAGGAGTGTGGAATAATAGTTGCTGCGCCTTGCTAGTTGCGTTGTCTCGCGACGGAAACGATAGATGCGACGGGCGCGGTAGAGCTGTATGGCAAAAGTGGGCAGAGCTGCACAGACCATGACTGCCACGACCTGCCACGACGAGGCCACAATGATGGCCATGACACCCACCAGCGAGATGGCAGCGCCAAAGAGCGAAACGGCATTCTCAAGGATGCGCACGGGGCGGAAGGCCGCCTCCTGTTGCGCACGATGGAGCGTATCGTGGAAGTCGGGATTGTCGAAGAAAGCAATGTCGAGACGTGCCGACTGGTTCTGTATGCGCTCGTTGATGTGGTCTATCATCCTCTGTATCAACACATCGTTGTTGACGGAAGCCAAAGCGCTAAAGAGCCGGCCCAGCAATGTGACGGCACAGAAGGCCAGAACGTAATACAACAACCTGGTGCCGGAAAGGCTGGTCATTCCCTCTTCGGCCATCTGCATGGCGGAGTCGACCAACAGTTTGAGAACATAGAGGTTAAGCAGCGGCAAAAGACTGGTACACAATGTGTAGAAGAGCTTCAAACAGAAGCCCTTGGGGTCGCATTGCCATATCAATTTAAATGCTTTGAACATCAGCTGAACACATTATACTTTTTCAACAACAAGAGACTCGTTGACGTAATCCACCACCTTGACAGGCGTGTCTTTCTCAATGTAGCCAAAACGGGCTGTGGCATCGAACACTTGGCTACCTATCTGTACCTTGCCGGCAGGACGCAGAATGGTGAACGCCACACCGGTGGCTCCTACCAGGTCCTGCTGCTGCTTGATGGCCGAAGTGAATCCCTCGTCGGCCGACTGCACCTCATTGAGTGCCAGGCGACTAAGGGCGGTATTCTCCAGCAGTTTTTTGCCCAGCCAGATGCTGAGCGGCAACGCGACGGACAGCGACAGCAGCACTATCATGAGTCGGTTGAGGATAACACCGCCAGGGAGGTGCGAGAAGTCGAAGCCCACATTGCCTACAAGGCTGAAAACCAGTCCTGCGACGATGCAGATGATGCCCAGCACACCACACACTCCAAAGCCCGGGATGACGAAGAACTCGACGATGAGCAGGACTATTCCTGCGACGAAAAGCAGTATTTCCCAATAGGTTGCCAAGCCTTCGAGGTAGAGAGGGGCAAAATAGAGCGCCATGGAGCATAGTGCAAGAATCAGCGGAAAACCCACACCCGGCTGTTGAAGCTCAAAATAGATGCCACCGATGATGAACACTATCAGGATGCCCGAGACAATGGGATTGACCAGAAAGCCGATGAGCTTGTCGAGGAACGTATAGCGCTGTTCCTGAATGGTGTAGGTATCCACACCCGCATGGTCCAGCAGTTCGGGGACGCTCTCCACCTGCGCCTCACAATAGCCGTTGGCCACAGCCTCGGTCGTGGTGAATGTCAGCACCTTGCCGCTGTCGGAGATACCGGCGACATAGATGTCGGGGTCCACCATGGCTTGCGCGATGTCGGGACGGCGGCCGCGCGTCTCGGCGGTGGTACGCATCATGGAACGCATATAGCTCTGATACTTATCGGGCTGTACTTCACCCATTTGGTCCACGACAGTTGCAGCACCTATCGAAGAGCCGCTATGCATGAATATGGAGTCGCAGGCGATGGAGATGAGCGCACCGGCGGAGGCGGCATTGTTGTCGATGTAGGCCCACACAGGTATGTCCGACTGCAGGAAGGCCGTGCGGATCTTGTCGGCATCTTCCAGCGTGCCTCCGAAAGTGTTGATATGCACCACAATGATATCAGCCTTACACTCTTTCGCCTCCTTCATGGCCTTCTCGACACGGAGACTTGCCGGCGGAGCAATTTCCTCGTCGATATGGAACAGATAGACATTCTGCGACTCGCGCGACTGGCCGAAGACGAGTGCCGGCAGCGCGACAGCAAGAAGGATAACAAGTTTTTGCAATGGTTTAATTATTCGCCGTATCATATTTATTATTATTGTTTTAATTATTCAATATCAAATCGTCATTCTCCCATAAATTCCTGCAACGAGCGAAGCATCTCGTCGAAAAGCCGTGGCGCCGCCGACACCATCTGCTGGCAAAAAAGCCAGTCGTCGCCGCCACGGAAATCGCTGTTGCATCCGCCAGCCTTCTGCACGATGAAGGCTCCAGCGGCAACGTCATAGGGTTTGAGGCCATACTCGAAGAATCCGTCGGCACGGCCACAGGCCACATAGACCAAATCGGCTGCGGCAGAGCCCAAACGACGCACGCCATGGGTGTGGCTCATCGTCCAAGCCAGATAGTTCATATACTGTGGCAAACGGCTGAAATTGGAGTATGGAAATCCCGTCGCTATCAGAGAATCGTTCATGGCTGCAGCCGGCGACACTTGGATGGGAGACCCATTGAGGAAAGCGCCTTCGACATCAGCGGAGGCATAGAAGCATTCGCGAGCCCAGATCTCATAGACGACACCCACAAGTGGCTTAGGCGACTGATCGGCAGTGTTTTCACCCCAATCGTAAAGGGCTATGGAGACACAGGTGGGCGCCATGCCATGGATGAAATTGGTAGTGCCGTCCAGAGGGTCGACAATCCAGACATAGCGTTCGGCGCCACGTGTGGCGGTGCCCTCCTCAGCGATGAAACCGCTGCCAGGCAGAAGCTCGCGAAGACGCTGTACGATACGGCGTTCCGACTCGCGGTCGAAGCGCGTCACATAGTCGTGCAGACCTTTGGCCTCGGAGTCGACGGTGGCAAGTTTCTGACGCTCAACACGAAGAAAATCACCCACTTCAGTGGCGAGGCGACAGACCTCGCTGCAGAGTATATTCAGTTCTGTCATGATATCACGATTGATTAATTAGTAACGCGCGCGACGCGAAAATATTATGTAGAAACACAATAAAAATGCCCCGATGGCGTTTGGCACAAAAAATCAAAACATGACAAAGCTGACATTGCGAGCCTTGGAGCCCGAAGACATTGACGCCATCTACCGCTGGGAAAACGACCCACGGGTATGGGTGTCAGGAGTGGCCCACCAGCCTTTCTCGCGTGACGCATTGCAACGTTACATACTAGAAAGCAGCACTTTAGACATCTACGCTGCACGTCAGCTGAGACTGATGGCGGTAGACGAGAAAGGGTGTGCTGTGGGCTGTGTGGACCTGTTCGACTTCGACCCCTTCCACCGTCGCGCCGGCGTGGGCATCCTGGTCGATGCTGCGCTGCGCCGACAGGGCTACGGCAAGGCGATGCTCGAGGCCGTGGAGCTCTTTGCAAAAGAGCACCTCAATATGCACCAGCTATACTGCGACATTGCAGAAGACAACGAGCACAGTATCAATCTCTTCAGCCATTGCGGATACCAACATTGCGGCACACGTCATTCGTGGGTATGGAACGGCGACCGATGGCTTGATGCTCTAATATTCCAGAAAATAATTGAAAACTGACGACATGGCAGAGAAAAAACGTACCTCTCATAAGAAAAACACTTTGCCCAAAAGCGGCAAAAAACGCAATACCAAAGGCAAGAAAAAAGGTGTCGCCCATGGCAGCAAAGCTGTGCTGGCGATTCTTTTCCTGCTGCTTGCCGGAGGCGTCATCGGCGGCATACTGCTTAAAAAACAGCACTTTAACAACACAGAAGAATTCATGCTCTATCTGCCCACGGGCAGCGACTTTGCCGCCACCACCGACTCGTTGGCGGTACACGGATGCGTGGAGAGCAACAACCACACATACAAGCTGATGGCCAAATTGCGCAAATACGACAAGCATGTGAAGGCCGGAAGCTACAAGATTGAGCCACAGATGAATATGTGGAAAGCGCTAACCAAGCTCTACTACGGCAACCGCGACGCGGTGCGGGTGACCATCAACAAACATCGCAAAGCAGAGACCCTGTGCGACTATGTGGGCGGCCGTCTGGAGATGACTGCCGACGACTTGCTCGTGATGATGAAAGATCCCCACAGCTGCGAAAGCTATGGCTTCAGCAAAGAGGAGATCATCGGTATGTTCATCCAGAACACCTATGAACTCTATTGGAACACCTCGGCGGAACAGTTCATGGAGCGTATGAAAAAGGAATACGACAAGTTCTGGACCGACAAACGCATGACACAATGCAAAGCGCTGAACCTGACTCCGATAGAAGTCATCACGCTGGCCTCGATAGTGGAAGAAGAGACCAACAAGAACGACGAAAAGCCCGACGTGGCGAGCGTCTACCTGAACCGTCTGCGCAGAGGGATGCCGTTGCAGGCCGACCCGACGGTGAAATATGCCGTCGGCGACTTTGGGCTGCGCCGCATACTGAATGTTCACACCGAGGTGGAAAGCCCCTATAACACCTACAAACACAAAGGGTTGCCTCCAGGCCCCATCTGCATTCCCAGCATCGCCTCCATCGATGCCGTGCTGGCCAACAAAAAGACCGACTATATCTACTTCTGCGCCCGTGCCGACTTTTCGGGCTACCACGCCTTCGCCAGCACACTGGCACAGCATAACGCCAACGCTGCGGCTTTCCATGCCGAGATGAACAGACGAAAAATCTACAAATAAGGTAGTTGAAAAAAAGAAGGGTAAGCGACTTATATCGCGCCGCTACAACCAAACACCCTTGCTGTATTCCTACCCTGGGGGATTCAATGGGAGCTGACCGTATAAGACTTACCCAATTGCAAAAGTACGACTATTTTTGATAGTGGCAAAATAATTTTTGGCATTCGTAGATAAGGCATTGACAGCCAAGATGAAATATTTTGCATATTGCGCCGCAGTACAGCAAAGACATCACGTGACTGCTGTGCTTTTTGACAAAAATCGAGACCTTCCGGGAGGCTTTTCCTGAGTTCGGTTTGGGTTGGCAAAAAGTTTTTTGCTTCTGATTACGCTTTTTTTATTACTTTTGTACCTTATTTAAAAGAGATGAACACAGAGATATTTTTGTATTACCTCCTGATTTTCGGGGGGATAATGATTTGGGCGGTACTGCTGCCGGGGCGCAAAAAAGTGCCCGACGGCGTGCTGGAATACCTCAATATCTTCTGTGGCGCCTTCCTGCTGGGCATCTGTTTTGTCAATTTGGTGCCGCACATTTTCGCGACGGGCTTCACCACACCACATCTGCATCTCAAAGTTGGTGCTGCCGTGCTGGTAGGCTTCGGGCTTCAGCTTCTGCTGGAACAGCTCACCGGCGGCGTCGAACATGGCCACAACCACTGCGAATGCTGCGGCGAAGGCAACGGCGAAAACATCTCGCACAGTGCTGACAAACACCACCATCATCACCATCAGGGCCACTGCCACGAGCATGGTGCACACCCCGTGAACGGCTTGCTGTTGGGCTTGTCGCTGCACGCCTTCGTGGAAGGCATGCCGCTGGTCGGCGTCGAAGGGACGGTACACACAGGGCTGCTCTATGGGCTGCTGATACACAACATCCCCATCGCGCTGGTGCTACTGACGATGTGCATGGCGGGAGGCTACAGCGCATGGAAGAGTATGGGCGTGATGGCCCTGTTTGCGCTGATGACACCGCTAGGGTCGCTCTGCAGCGTGCTGTTTCTGCCTCCCAGCGAGACACTGGAGGCGTTGCTGATGGGTCTCGTGGTGGGCATTCTGCTGCATGTCAGTGTCAGCATCCTGTTCGACCACGGACAGAGCCGCCTGCACTGGGGCAAGCTGGCCATCATCATTTTGGCATTCACTGCAGCCTACTTCGTGCCAGGCTGCGCAGAGATATACTAACATCAAGATACAGAGAACATTGTGAAACTGTCGGTCATCATAGTCAACTACAACGTGAAGTACTTCCTCGAGCAGTGCCTGCACTCGGTGTATGCCGCCGCGGAGGGCATCGACACGGAAGTGTGGGTGGTGGACAACAACTCGACCGACGGCTCGGTGCAGATGCTGCGCGAGCGTTTCCCCATGGTGCATCTCATCGCCAACAGCGACAACCCCGGTTTCGCCAAAGCCAACAACCAGGCCCTCAGAGAGTGCACCGGCGACTATGTCCTGCTGCTGAATCCCGACACGGTGGTGCAACGCGACACTTTCACGCGCTGCATAGCCTTCTTCGAGAGCCATGCCGAGTGTGGCGGCCTGTCGGTGAAGATGGTGAACGGCGAAGGCGAATTCCTGAAAGAGAGCAAGCGCGGATTCCCATCGCCGAAGACCTCGTTCTACAAAATAACAGGCCTCATCAAGCTATTCCCCCACAACAAAACCGTGGGAGCCTACTACATGGGCCACCTGAGCGACGACGAGACCTGCGAGGTGGATGTCCTCCCCGGTGCCTTCATCATGATTTCGCGTCCCGCGCTCGACAAGACAGGGCTGCTGGACGAGAGCTACTTCATGTATGGCGAAGATATCGACTGGTCGTGGCGCATCCGTCTGTCGGGCTACAAAAACTACTATCTGCCCGAGACACGTATACTGCACTACAAGGGCGAAAGCACCAAGAAGGGAAGCATGAACTACGTGTACACCTTCTACAACGCCATGGGCATCTTTGTGAAGAAATACTATGGCGGCAAAGGCGCCCGGCGCTACAACCTGCTGCTGCAGCTTGCCATCTGGCTCAGGGCGTCGCTCGACTTCTTGAAGCGCATGCTGGGACACTTGGCCATGCCGGCCGTGGACTTCGTCGTGTCGCTGGCAGGATTGCTCTGCATCAAGCAAATATGGGCCACCTATTGGGCTGAAAATGTGAACTATTACCCCAACTTCTACTCGTGGGGCATCCTGCCGCTGTATGTCCTCATCCTCCTCATGGCCAGCTGGCTGAGTGGCGGTTACGACAAGCCTGTGAAAACTGTGCGCATCGTGCAAGGCATCGGTCTTGGCGCGCTGTGCCTACTGGTGTTCTACTCGCTGATGGACGAGACGCTGCGCTTCTCGCGCGCGATCATCCTCTTCGGGTCGCTGTGGAGCATCGTGGCGGCGTTGTGTGTGCGCGGACTGTTGGGAGCCCTGGGAGTGGCAGGCTACAGCGCGCGTCCCGAGAGCCGCAGACGCTACCTGATAGTGGGCAGCGACGAGGAGCAGAAACGTATCACTGAGCTGTTTGGCAACCTGGGCATCGAGCCCAAAGAGGTGGCTGCCGCCCCTGCCGGCATCAGCAGCGAGGAACTGCGCAGCCGTCTCGCCAAAGGAAAAGTCGACGAGCTCATCTTCAGCGGCGCCGACGTGGCGGTGAGCACCATCCTCGACCACACCGTCGCACTGCGCGATACCGGTGTCTATTTCCGCATTGCTCCGAAAGAGATGGATGTGCTGATAGGCAGCAACTACACCAACAGCCCCGAAGAGCTGTACCATCCAGACCATGACGACATCAGCAGCAGCACCAACCGGCGCAACAAACGGCTGTTCGACTTGGTTGTCAGCGTGTTACTACTAGCGCTTACACCTCTACTGTTCTGGTTCCAGAAACGCAAACGGCGCTATCTGTCCGACATCCTGTCGGTACTGACGGGACGGAGAAGCTGGGTGGGCTACAGCCAGCAATACGACACACTGCCCATGCAGCAGATGACGGCTCCCCTGCCCCATTTGCGCAAAGGCATTTTCCGCACCACCGACAGCCTGCCGCCTGTGCGGCGTCCCAACGGGCTGCTGCTTGACCAGCAATATGCGCAAGACTACCATGTCATCACCGACCTCACCATCGTAATGAAGAACATCAGAAAGATATGACCAGCGCACTATGCCACTGGCCACAGATAACATATAGAAAATCAACAATCCAATGACAATAGCAGAGACCATTAAAGATTTGACCCAACGGCGCGACTCGCTGCGAAAATTTCTGGACATCGACACCCTGACCGCACAGATTGCCGAAGAAGAGAAGAAGACCGAGGCAGCAGAATTCTGGAACGACCCCAAAGAGGCCAAGAAAGTGATGCTGGAAATCAAGAACAAAAAGACTTGGACCACCGCTTTCAAGGCCGTCAACGACAGCTGCGAAGACATGGCTGTCATGGGCGAGTTCTACGATGCCGGCGAAGCCACCGAAGAGGAGATGATGGCCCAGCTGGCCACGACGACGAAACTGGTGGAAGAGTTGGAATTCAAGAACATGCTGCGCAACGAGAGCGACAGCTTCGATGCCGTGCTCTCCATCAATGCCGGTGCCGGCGGCGTGGAGGCGCAAGACTGGACCGAGATGCTGATGCGCATGTACATACGCTACGCCGAGCGGCACAACTACAAGGTGGTCATCAGCAACTCGCTGGAAGGCGAAGGTGCTGGAATGAAAAGCGTCACGATGCAGATAGAGGGCGAATTCGCCTACGGATACCTGAAGAGCGAGACCGGCGTGCACCGTCTGGTGCGCGTCAGCCCCTTCAACGCGCAGGGCAAACGCATGACCTCCTTCTCGTCGGTGAGCGTCACCCCACTGGTCGACGACACCATAGAGGTGGTGGTCGACATGTCGCGCCTGTCGTGGGACACCTTCCGCAGCGGCGGCGCCGGCGGCCAGAACGTCAACAAAGTGGAGAGCGGCGTGCGTCTGCGCTATCAATACAAGGATCCCTACACAGGTGAAGAGGAAGAGATACTTATCGAAAACACCGAGACACGCGACCAGCCCAAGAACAAAGAGAACGCCATGCGTCTGCTGCGCTCGCAACTCTACGACCGCGAGATGAAGCACCGCATGGAGGAGCAGGCCAAGATCAAAGCCTCGCAGAAAAAGATAGAATGGGGCTCACAGATAAGGAGTTACGTCATGGACGACCGTCGCGTGAAAGACCACCGCACCAACTACCAGACCGGCGATGTCACCGGCGTGCTCGACGGCAAGATTGACGAATTCATCAAAGCCTACCTGATGGAATTCGGTGCCGAAGGTTAATCCATGACAGAAAAAAACAAAAGAGTCGGACAGATCGCTGCCCGGCTCTTTTTGTTGACTATGTGATTATCAATAGCTACGTGCGAAGATGACGCGGCGGTGGCTGGGACGACCGCTGTAGATGCACTTGCCCTCCTCTTCGGGGGCGTCGAAGGGGATGCAGCGGATTGTGGCCTTGGTCTCCTCCTTGATGCGCTCCTCGGTCTCGACGGTGCCATCCCAATGGCACAGCAGGAAGCCGTTTTTCTCAATCTCGACCTTGAAGTCCTCCCAGGTGTCGACCTTACGGGTGCGGCCGATGCGGAAATCGAGAGCGCGCTGGTAGATGCTATGCTGGATATCAACAAGCAGATTGTCAACGTATTCGACGATACCGTCGAGGGGACGGGTCTCCTTTTCGAGCGTGTTGCGGCGGCACACCTCGCAGGTGCCGTTCTCCAAGTCGCGGGGACCGAAGGCGAGACGCACGGGGACACCCTTGAACTCATACTCGGTGAATTTCCAGCCGGGCTTGTATTCGGGACGGTTGTCGTATTTGACACTGATGCCTTTGGCGCGCAGCGCGTCGATAACGGGCTGCACCTTGGTGTCGATTTCGGCCATTTGCTCGGCATTCTTGCAGATGGGGACGATGGCCACCTGGATGGGTGCCAGCTTGGGCGGCAGCACAAGGCCGTTGTCGTCGCTGTGGGTCATGATGAGGGCACCCATGAGTCGTGTGGAGACACCCCACGAAGTGGCCCAGACATACTCCAGCTTGTTCTCCTTGTTGAGGAACTGCACCTCGAAAGCCTTGGCGAAATTCTGGCCCAGGAAATGCGATGTGCCAGCCTGCAACGCCTTGCCATCCTGCATCATAGCCTCGATGCAGTAGGTATCGAGGGCACCGGCGAAGCGCTCGTTGGGCGATTTGACACCCTTGATGACGGGCACCGCCATGTAGTTGTTGGCGAAATCGGCGTAGACCTCGAGCATACGCTCTGCCTCGGCCACAGCCTCTTCGCGCGTGGCGTGGGCGGTGTGGCCTTCCTGCCACAGAAACTCTGCGGTGCGGAGGAACATACGCGTGCGCATCTCCCAGCGCACCACGTTGGCCCACTGGTTGCACAAGATGGGCAGGTCTCGATACGACTTGATCCAGTTCTTATAGGTGCTCCAAATGATGGTCTCGGAGGTGGGTCGCACGATGAGTTCTTCCTCGAGGCGTGCCTCGGGGTCGACAACGACGCCGGTGCCTTCCTCGTTGGTTTTCAGACGATAGTGGGTCACCACAGCACACTCTTTGGCGAAGCCTTTCACGTGGTCGGCCTCACGGCTGAGAAACGACTTGGGTATGAAAAGGGGAAAATAGGCATTGACATGGCCTGTGGCCTTGAACATGGAGTCGAGCGTGGCCTGCATCCTCTCCCAGATGGCATAGCCGTAGGGCTTGATTACCATGCATCCGCGCACAGCTGAGTTCTCCGCGAGGTCGGCGCGCACGACGAGCTCGTTGTACCATTCGGAAAAGTTCTCACTTCTTTTTACAAAATCTTTTGCCATAGCGGAAAAATTGATTTTTTACTGATGGGTGTTAATATTTTTTTTAATGTAATTCGTTATATATAATAATTTTTGCGTATCTTTGCAATTTGGAATTGAAAATGCAAAATTACGTTTATTTTTGGAATTTAAGAAAATATTATCATAACAAATAAAATAGTAGTGATATGAAAAAATTAATAGACAGAATGTTATGTGTGGCAATTTTAGTTGCATGCTGCACGGGAAGCCTGTCGGCCCAGACCTCCGATGAGGGCGAAAACTACTATTCCAACCCGAAAAAAGGAATAAAAGCACAGGCTCCGAAGCGCTATGTCGACAACAGCATTGAGCAAAAAAGTGACGATCTCATCGTCGAACTGACCGGTGAAAACATGGTGCCCGACAGCTCCGTGGCCGACTCGACGAAAGGATTCGAACCTGCCTATTATTACGACTATGCCTACACGGCGCGCATCAACCGCTTCCACCGTGGCATGCACTGGGGCTATTATGATGATTTCTATACCGATATCTTCTGGTATACCGGCATGCCATACTTCTGGGGCACAAGCATATACTATGGCTGGAATCCCTGGCTCTACAGCTGGGGCTCTTTCTACCCCTACTACGGCTGGTATTACTACGACTGGTGGTATGATCCGTGGTTTTCGCCCTGGTATGGC
Organism: Bacteroidales bacterium; assembly: GCA_024681475.1. Classification (GTDB taxonomy): domain Bacteria; phylum Bacteroidota; class Bacteroidia; order Bacteroidales; family P3; genus Colimorpha. The sequence goes on from JAILAT010000001.1 coordinate 81,260, forward strand.
GGAATGTGGTACTATCCGTGCCATTACTACGGCTACGGCAGCGCCTGGTATGGCGACTATGCCCACAACAGCTACGTCGGTCCCTACGGCTATATGGGCAACACAGGACGTGGTGCCTACTACCCCACCTCGCGCAACAGCGGTGGCAAGGCATTGAGTGGCAGGACGCAACCCACGCTGGGCAGCAGCACAGTGCGACGTGGCGGCGTGGACATCAACGGCGGCGGCCGTGGCACGATGGGCCATGTGAGCGGCGTGCAGGCTGCAGGTCGTGGCGCTAGCAGCGGACGCACCTCCACGGCTTCGACAGGAAGCAGCACACGCTCCGGAGGATACGACAAGCCCGCTTCAGTGGCTCAAAACCATGGCGCTCAGACTTATGGCCGCACCAGCAACGGCAGCCAGCAGAACTACGGCAACAGCGGACGCAGCACCTCGTACAGCAATAGCAGTGTAAGCACCACCTCGCGCGGCGGCAACAACAACACAAGCTATCGCCAGTCGAACAGCAGCCGCTACAGCAACTCCGACAGCTATCGCAGCACCAGCAACACTTCGCGCAGCAGCTACAATAGCAACAGCAGCAGTCGCAGCAGCATAGGCAGCAGCTCGTCGCATAGCAGTGGCGGTGGCTTCAGCGGAAGCCGCAGCAGTGGCGGCGGTAGCCATAGCAGTGGAGGAGGCAGCCATAGCAGCCGCAGATAGCATTCATTTTCAACATAATAATTCTCAGCAATCAGGATAACATGAAAAAACAAGTGATAGTGTTGGCGCTGTGCGCAATGTTGCCCCTGACGGCGCTATGCCAGTCCAAGCAGAAGCACACCCAAGCCAGCAGCGAGCGGATGACCGAAATGTCCATACGTGGCGAGTGGATTGACCAACCCAGCGACAGCCCTAAATACCAGAGCGACAACGGCCATGAAACCCAAAAGATGGCACAGCCCAAAGCCAAACGTGCGAAAAACGTCATCATCATCATCGGCGACGGCATGGGCACGGCACAAGTCTACTCCTCGATAGTAGCACAGCGCGGCAAATCCAACTTCCTGCGTTTCCCCTTCTCAGGGTTCTCGCGCACCTACTCGAACAACAAATACACCACCGACTCGGGCGCCGGCGGCACGGCCATCGTCGGAGGCAAGAAGACCAACAACAAATTCGTCGGCATGGCTGCCGACAGCACCGACATACTCTCGTTCCTGGAACTGGCACATGCCCAAGGCATGGCCACAGGCTTTGTGGTGACCTGCAGCGTCCTCGACGCCACGCCGGCAAGCACCTACGGGACAGTGCCTTACCGCAAAATGTTCGACACACTGAGCGACCAGTTTTCGCATATCCCCTTCGAGGTGATGATTGGCGGCGGCCTGCATGAGTTCCTGCCCGAGAACCGCAAGGACGGCAAGCACCCGCTCGACACGCTGGTGCAACGCGGCTACGAAGTGGCCTACTCCCTCGACGCGCTGCGCAAAGCGCAGAGCAACAAGCTGGTAGCCTTGGTCAGCGAACCTTTCTACACGGAGCGTGCCTCGGTGCGCGGACCCCTGCTGCAGGTGGGCGTGGAGAAAGCGCTGAACATCCTGACGCAGAACAAAGAAGGCTTCGCCATGATGATCGAAGGCTCGCAGATAGACTGGGCATGCCACAACAACGATGCCGAGCACATGGCCGAGGAGATGGCCGACTTCGAAAAGATGCTGCAGATAGTGCTCGACTTCGCCGAGCGCGACGGCAACACGCTGGTTGTCGTCACCGCCGACCATGAGACCGGCGGCCTGGTGCTGCTGAGCGGCGACATCGAGAAAGGTACCAACGAATGCAAATACATGACCGGCGACCACTCCGGTGTGATGGTGCCCGTCTTCGCCTACGGCCCTGGCGCCGAGCAATTCTCAGGAATACAGAACAACACGGAAATATTCGCCAAATTGTTCAAAGCCATGGGCAAGACAATGCCCGCCACCAAGAAATAAGTAAAGTGACTTTCAAGACCATGAAGAGAAACATCCTGCTTATCATCATAGCGCTGGGCATGGCCCTGCCTGCCACGGCACAGATGAAGTTTACACAAGACACGCTGAAGTGTCCGCTGGTGGGCTTCAACTTCGGCACCGTGTTCCCCTCGGCCAAACTGTCGAGCGACGGGGGCATGTATGACCTGTACAAAGCGCCATACCTGAACTTCGGCCTCGACTTCGGATACAAATTCAAGAGCAACTGGATGGTGGAACTCGACGGCAACCTCATGTTCGGCAGCGACAACCTGAAAAACCGTGAGGCCCGCATGGGCGACCTCTACACCAACGACCACACGCCTATCATCATCGGCACCAACGGCACCGACGCCGAGGTGACATGCCACAACCGTGCACTGATGCTGCGCGTAGGCGGAGGACGCATCTTCAAGGTGAACTCCCGCAACCCCAACTCGGGCATCGTGGGACGCGCCTACGTGGGATTGCTGCAGCAGAAGACCATCTTCGCCAAGAACGCGGTCAATGCCCCTCAGATCGACGGCGACTACTCACGACTGTATGACCACAAACGCCGCGGACTGATGCTGACCGAGAGCGTCGGCTACTGGTTCATGAGCAACAAAGCCAACCTGGTGAACCTCTATGTGGCCTTCGAAGTGACAGAATGCTGGACCAGCCCCACCCGCAACTACGAGATTGACTACCTGATGGGGCTGCAGGGCAAAGACGAGAACAGCTACTTCGACCTGCTGTACACTTTGAAAGTGTGCTGGATGTTCCCCCTGAAAGGCAAAACAGCCTACGACCTTTACTACTATTAACAGAACAATGCAATCGTCTGACCGGGAGGTCTGCGAATCAAAAACAAACAATCCAATAACCCACAAGACGTGTTAGGCTCCGCGATTCATAAAAACATCTATTATGCGCTCATACTCCTATTAGGCGGCTTCATGATATGCACGAAGGGGCTCTCGTCTGTGGCATGGGTGCTGCTGCTGGTCAACTGGGTTTTCGAAGGCCGATGGCGCGAGAAATGGACTATGATGAAACAGAGCCGTCTGCTTCAGGCCATCGTCGTGTTCTTTGTCTTCCATCTGATAGCGCTGCTCTGGAGCAGCAACGTGCAGCAGGGAGTCTCCATCATCTTTGACTTGCTGCCATTCTTTGTCGTCTCACTCATCGTCCTCACCTCCCCTATCCCTCAAGGACGTGTAAGACAAATGATTATCTTTGCATACGTCGGCACCGTTTTTGTGGTTTCCATCATCGGACTGGTGCGGTGGCTAACTATCCCCGACCTGCCACACCGCGAGATAGTGCCCTACATATCACACATTCGCTATTCGCTAAACTGCTGCATGGCCATCTTCATTGTCTGCGCAACAATGCTCCGTGGCGGCAAGGCAATGCGATGGCTGGGCGTCGGAATCATGTCGTGGATGGTTTTCACGCTGGTCGTGCTTAACTCATACACCGGTTTGGCCGTCCTGCTGTGCGTGTCGCCTGTGGCCATCATCCATAGCCGCCGCTACAAGTTGCTCGCCATCTGGGGTACCATTGCCTGCACCCTCGCGTTGATAGTGTTTGCGGGATGCTGGTCCTACTACCATCTCTCGCCCCTGGCCCGGGAGCCCCTGAAGGCCACCACCCTCAACGGCCATCCCTATACCCACCAACAGGATGGGATGATTGAGAACGGCAACTACGTGAACAACTATATCTGCTCCGAGGAGCTTCATTCCGAATGGTTGAGCCGTACAGGTACCGAGGTGGAAAGCCTCAGCCCCTCCGGATACCCCATAGAGAAAGTGCTGATACGCTACCTCAACGCATTAAGTCTCACCAAAGACAGTGCTGGAGTTGCCGCCCTCAGCGACGCGCAGGTGGAAGAGATTCAGCGCGGCATAGAAAACCCGGTCTACCTCCATGGCCCGCAGGCGCGGAAGATGCTCTACGTGCTTCTCTTCGAATACGAGAACTACCGCTGTTTCAATGCTGTGGACGGCTTCTCGATGCTGCAGCGGTTTGAATTGTGGAAATGCGCCGGCAAGGTGTTTATGGACCATTTCTGGTTCGGGACAGGCACTGGCGACATGATGGAGCAAATGCACCGCCAACATATCTCCGACAACTCGCCCCTGCTCAATCGAAACCTTACACCCCACAACGAATACCTTACCATACTGGTGATGTTCGGCGCTGTGGGTTTCCTGATCATACTGGCGATGTTCCTACGTGCAATGCTGCCTAGTCGCGGCACGTTGCGGCCATCCACACTGATGGTGGTGTGGGCAGCGACAGTGCTGCTGTCGTGCCTCACCGAGAACACCCCCAACACTCTCATCGGAGGACTCTTCTGCTCATGGTTCCTGATATTCAGGAATGACAACATAAATAAGGAATTGACATCGTGACAACCAGATGGACGCAATAATAACATATGTCAACGGGCTGGACCCCGAATGGCAAGCCAATTACCGGCAATTTGCCCCCTCGACAGACAAGCTCAAACGTTTTCGAGACTGGGGCACGCTGCCCTATCTGCTACGCGGCATCGAGGCCAATATGCCTTTCGTGGAGAACATCTTTCTGGTGGTAGCCCGCGAGAGCCAAGTGCCACAATGGGTCGACCGTAGCAGGCTGAACATCGTGCTGCACAGCGACATCATCCCGCAGAACCTGCTGCCCGTGTTCAACAGCTGCACCATCGAGATGTTCCTGCACCGCACGCCCCGTTTGGCCGAAGAGTTCATCTACTTCAACGACGATATGTTTCCCCTCGCTCCCAGCAGCGCCGCGGACTTTTTCCCTGGCGGCAAGCCCTCCATCGGCATGTCGCGCCATCTCTTTGCCGGCAACCTCTACAAGCAGCAATGCCGCACCTCCGACCGTATGGCCCGCAAAGCACTGGGGCTCAATCCGTCACTTCTTTTCTTGCGCCCGCAGCACATCTGCTCGCCCATGCTGAAATCACAATGCGAAGAGGCATACCAGAAGCTCGAAGCCGACATACTCGCCACCGCTTCGCCCCTCCGCACCGCCACGAACCCCAACCAGTATCTTTTTCTGGACTATATGTACCACAAAGGACTGCTGACAGCGCGCAGACTGTCAAACAAACACATCTCGCAAGGCGTGTGGTCCGCAGAAAAGATTGCCCACTACATTGAGCATCCCCAGACCACACTCGCCTGCATCAACGACGTCGAAATGTCCGACGAACATTACAACGCCATGAAGCAAGCAATCCTCAACGCCTTCCAAAAAAAGTATCCCAACAAATCACAATACGAGCTATGAGTTTCCCTATCGATGCAGTGATAACCTGGGTAGACGGGGCCGACCCCGCCCATGCCGCCAAGATGCGAAAGTATGGTGGCAAATTCACCTTTGTTGACGACGATGTCGCCGGTTCGACACGCTATGCCAACAATGGTGAGATTTATCGCTGTGTGGCCTCAATACGAAAATACGCTCCCTTCATCAGGACCATCTTCATCGTCACCGACAACCAGGATCCCCACATCCCGGAAGGCAACATTCCTGTCGTGGTCGTCGACCACAAGGACATCTTCCGCGGTCACGAAGAGCATCTGCCCGTGTTCAACTCTGTCGCCATCGAAACCATGACATGGCGCATCCCTGGCCTCGCAGAGCACTACATTGAATTCAACGACGACTTCATGCTCTGCGCTCCTGCCACAAGAGAGGACTTCTTCGACCCTGACGGAGTGCCGGTGTGCTACACCAAGGTGTACTCCATGACCTATGTATGGCTGACCCGGATGATGAAGTTCCATGAGCATGGCCATAAAAAAGTGACTTTCAAAGGTCTGACACGAAACGGAGCCCTCCTTGCCGGCGCCAAGATGCACATGCTCAAGCTCTATCATACCCCCAGGGCTCTCAACCGCACTTTCTTCGAGCAATGGTTCGAGAAACACCCCGAGCAGATGGAGCGTAACATCTCATGCCGTTTTCGCGACGCCAACCAGTTCTCACCCGAGGAGGTATACTATGTGAGAGCGTGGAAACAGAAGAAGATCATCATCCGCAGCGCCAAGAAGCACATGTTCTATTTTGAGCCCAAGCCCAAAAAGGACTATGTGACCCGCAAGCTGGAGGAGTTGAAATCGGGCAATTGGAAATTCTGCTGCTTCAACTCGCTGGACCATGCCTCCGAGCATGACAGAGAACGCCTGCTGGACTGGATGGACAAGAATGTCAAGATGATGCTCGTGCTACTGCTGGCAGTCTTTACGCTGACAGGATGCTCGAACCAGAGAAAATTCCTCCAGGCCGATGAGCGCACGCTGAACCGAGTCAACTACAACATCGAGATGGCCGACAGCACCTTGCAGCCCACCAAGGAAATACGCGACGCCCTCTCCGATGTGAAGCGATACACCCGCCAGAGGCCCAACAGCCGTGTACTCGGCTTCGGCCCAAGGTTGACAATGCATATCTATTGCATGTCATCACCCCACGACACCAATTTTTTTCAAAACTATCTGCGTCGGCAGGGGCAGGCCCCAGTGATATACGACCCCGCAGCAGCGGCGCAGACAGCACAACAGATTGAATGGCTGCTGCAAACCAAGGGCTGCTTCGGCTCGACGGTGACCTACGACACCACACATCGCCGCAAATACGACGCCGATGTCACCTACCATATCCGCGCTGCACAACGCTACATCATCAACGATGTCAGTTTCCATGCCGAATCGCGTGAGGTCAACACCCTGCTACAGGAATGGCAAAACGAGAGCCTGTTGCGGGTGGGCGACTGGTACGACCAAGACAAACTGGCACAAGAGCGCAGCCGTATCATCGACAAGCTACGTGAGAGCGGATACTTCCTGGCCTCCACCGACCTGGTGAGCTATGCGGTGGATTCCGCCTTCGAGGACCACAAGCTGAGCATCAGGCTACAGCTGCGAAACCCCGTCGTCACCAACAGCGACGGGAGCAGCCAGGCGGTAGCGCTGCGCAAGTTCCACGTTGACAACATCTACATCTACCCCAACTCGTCGGCGGCGACCAGCGGTCAGGGGGCCACTTTCGACACGACGATATGCACCACCAAATTCCGCAACTGGCACACAGACTACAAGTTCCTCACCAACCAGCCCATGACACTCAAGCCCAAGGTGATAGCGCGCTCGCTATTCATCTTCGAAGGGCAGACCTACCGTGCCAACAACGTGGAACGCACCTACAATTCGCTGCTGAGTCTACGCAACTTCAAGTATATCAACATCGAATACACCCAATCGCCCAACAGCAACGACAGCGTACCGCTGCTGGATGCCAAAGTGCGTCTGCTAAACGCCAAGAAACAGCGCCTTTCGGCATCGGTGGAGCTGAACAACTCATCACCCTTCGGCTCAAACTCCGAAGGACTGTCGGGTGGAGACTTCGGCATCGAGACAAAAGTCAACTACCAGAACAAGAACCTCTTCGGCGGTGCAGAGATATTCTCTGCCGAGTGGTCGCTGCTGATGGAGCTGCCCAAGTTCATCTTTAAAGACAACGACCAGAACGACGGGTCGCTGCGCAACAACGTGTCGAGTTTTGAGCACGGCATCGACCTGTCGCTGGACCTGCCGACATTCCTTTTCCCTTTCACAGGCGACATCATGTGGCAACGTATGCGCCCGCACACAATCTTCACACTGGGTGCCAACTATCAGTATCGCAGCTACTTCGAGCGTCTGTTGGTCAACACAGGATTCGGCTACAGCTGGTTCAGCAACCAGCGCAGCCACCAGTTGCTGCCATTGGAGCTCACCTATGTACGTTTCTTCAACATCGACGACGATTTTCTGGCGCGTCTGGGCAATCTCTCCGATGCGCGACTCAAATATCAGTACAGCAACCACTTCATCATGGATGCCCGCTACGACTACGTCTACAACACGCAGCTTTACAACACCCGCAAAGACTTCAACTATGTGCACCTGTCGGTGGAGAGCGCCGGCAACCTGCTGGGACTGGTCAGTGCGGCGACCGACGCCACCAAGGACAGCACCGGCACCTACCAGGTCTTCGGAGTGCCCTACTCACAATATGTGCGCTTCAATGCTGAATACAAACACTATTTCTACGTGGGCAAGAAGTCGACATTTGTGACAAGGGTGATGGCAGGTTTCGGCCTCCCCTATCTCAACTCATCGGTAATGCCCTACGAAAAAAGCTTTTACGGCGGCGGCCCCACTACCATACGCGCATGGCATCTGCGCTATCTGGGGCCCGGCACCTATCAGAGCGACGAAAGCAACATGCTGGAGCGCGTCGGCGATATGCAGCTGGTTCTCAACCTTGAACATCGTTTTCCGATGTTCTCCATCTTCGAAGGAGCCCTTTTCGCCGACATGGGCAACGTGTGGCTGTATCACGATTCCGAAGAGTTCCCCGGAGGGCAGTTCCGTCTGAAGGACTTCCCTTCGAACATCGCCTGCGGCATAGGCGTAGGACTGCGCGCCAACATCTCCATACTGACACTGCGTCTGGACAGCGCCATACCGCTCTACAACCCCGGCGAAGCCGCTGGGGCGCGCTGGCGTCCACAGCACTGGAAGCTGCGCCAGGTGACTCTCAACTTTGGTATCGACTATCCATTTTAAAGAACTAATCACATATAATAATGTATACATATAAAGAATTAACCGACATAGTGCAGCACATCTTCGCTGAAGAGAACTTCATTGGCGAACCCGCTGAACTCTACGAGCCGATAGACTACACGCTGGGTCTGGGTGGCAAAAGGCTGCGCCCAGTGCTGCTGTTGGCCGCCAACGACCTCTTTGGCGGAACGGTGGACAATGTCCGTGCCGAAGCAGTGGCCATCGAAATGTTCCACAACTTCACCCTGCTGCACGACGACCTGATGGACCAGTCGCCATTGCGCCGCGGCAAACCTACGGTCTACAAGAAATGGAACCCCAACACAGCCATCCTCTCCGGCGACGCCATGACAGCCATGGCATGGCGCTACATGCTGAAGAATGTGCATCAACGTCAGGCAGAGATTCTGGATGTCTTCAACGAGACCTGCATGATGATATACGAAGGACAGCAATACGACATGAACTTCGAGACCCGCAACGATGTGACCATACCTGAATACATGGGGATGATCCGACTGAAAACCGCCGTTCTGCTGGCAGGAGCGCTGAAGATCGGTGCCCTTTGTGCCAATGCCGACGACGCGGCAATCGAAGCGCTTTACAATTTCGGTATCGAGACAGGCTTTGCCTTCCAACTGCGCGACGACCAGCTCGACGCATGGGGCGACACCGCCACTTTCGGCAAACAGACCGGCACAGATATCAAAGACAACAAAAAGACCTACCTCTATCTGCGTGCGCTGGAAAAAGGTGACGCAAAACAGACGGAACGTCTGCGCACACTCTTCTCCAGCACCCCCGACGACCCCAGCGCCAAGATTGCCGAGGTGCTGGACATCTACGCCCAACTGAACATCGCCGACGACGTGGAGAAAGTCATTGCCGAGCACGAAGCTGCCGCACTACGACATTTGGAGACCGCCGAAAAGTTCACCGGCGAGGCCCTGACGCTTCGTCAAGTGGCCCAAAAACTGGCAGGAAGAAAGGTGTAAATGACAAAAAATAACGCCCCAAATGTAGTTATCATTTGAACAATTCAATAGTACATTATAAATCAACACAATAGAACACCCATCAAAAAGAAAAAGTCAAGAAAAACGAAAAAAAATCAAAAAAAAATTTCCCAATTGGAAATATATTGCTAAATTTGCAATGTATTGTAAAAGGCGAAAACCGAATTAACTAATTAATAATTAACACATTAAAATCAATCATGAAAAAAGTAATTGCTTTAATGTCGGTAATTGGATTATTGACATTCACGAATTTCAACAGTGCAATGGCGCAGGGCAACAGCGCCAATGATGAAAACGTAGCAGTGACCACCGAGGAAGCCACCGCAGCTGACACCGTGGCCGTCGAGGCAGAGGTCGCCGAGGAGGCTACCACTACCGTTGCTGACGACGTCAAAGAGTCGAAAACCTTCCACCAGGTGCTGAAAGAGAAATACATCCAAGGTGGTGCAGGCTGGATGACCCCCGTGTTGGTCTGCTTGATTCTGGGTATGGCGCTTGTTATCGAGCGTATCATCTACTTGAACATGTCGACCACCAATGTGAACCGTCTGCTCAGAGGCATTGAAGATCGCGTGCAGAAAGGCGACTACAATGGTGCTAAAGAGCTTTGCCGCAACACCCGTGGCCCCGTGGCCAGCATCTTCTATCAGGGTCTGGACCGCATGAACGAAGGTCTGGAGAACGTCGAGAAGGCCGTTACCGCCTATGGTGGTGTGCAGATGGCCCGCTTGGAGAACAACCTGACCTGGATTGCCCTGTTCATCGCCCTGGCTCCTTCCTTCGGATTCTTGGGCACTGTGATCGGTATGGTGAAGGCATTCGACGACATCGAGACCGCTGGTGATATCAGCCCGACCGTTGTGGCTGGTGGTATGAAGGTGGCTCTGTTGACGACTGTGTTCGGTCTTATCACCGCTATCATTCTTCAGATTTTCTACAACTACATCCTCACCAAAATCGAAGCTCTTGTTGCTCAGATGGAAGATGGTTCCATCACTTTCATGGACATCCTGATCAAGAACAGAAAGTAATAGTGTAAGGATATTAAAAAACTGATTTACTAACTTTTAAAATCCTTAGCTAACATGAAAGAATCATCAAGAAAACTGTTTATGTGGTGCAGTTTGGCAGTAGGACTCATCGTGAGTATCCTCGCCATCGTTTTCGGCATCGCAAATAAAGATATCAGCACCTTGGATGCGGTTAAACAGGGATGGGCATATGATATAGCTGCCGGTCTTCTGGCTCTATATATGATAATGTGCTTTGTGGCCATCATATTCTGGGCCATCCTAGCCATCATCAAGAAACCCAAAGGATTCCTGATCGCATTAGGTTGCATTGTCGTTGTTATCGGCCTCGCAGTATTGTTATCGTCGTTCGACAAGCCTATGGATATTGCCCTGCTGAACAAGTATGGCAACACTCCTGGTGAAGCACGACTCATCTCGATAGCCTGCTATTCGACCTATTTTATTGGAGCTGCAGCCATTGTGATGCTGCTCTTCTCCGAGATTGCTAAAATCTTTAAAAAGTAATTAGACAATGGGTAAGAAATCAACTCCTGGCTTAAATACAAGCGCGATGTCCGACATATCGTTCTTGCTGTTGGCGTTCTTCCTGATGACGTCGAACATCAATACCGATATGGGTATCGCACGGCGCTTGCCACCGCCGTTACCGCCTGATTTTGAGAAGCCGGAAGTTCGTGAGCGCAACATCTTCCAAGTGAAGATCAACCGCAATGACATGATCCTCTTCAACAAAGAGGTCGGTGATATCAGCCTATTGAAACAGAGAGCCAAAGAATTCTTGGGCAACCCGACCAACAGTCCCGACCTGCCTGAGAAGGTAGATATGCAGATTGATTATCTGGGCACCTACCCTGTTTCGAAAGGCGTTATCTCATTGCAGAATGACCGCGGCACGTCGTATGAAGCCTATTTCAAGGTGCAGAACGAATTGACGGCGGCCATCAACGAGATGCGCGACGAACTGTCTCGTGCTAAATTCAGCAAAGCATACAAAGATTTGGACCAACCTCATAAAGAAGCTATCGACAAGGCAATACCTGTCGCTATCTCTGAAGCAGAACCTAAAGGAGGAAAGTAATGGGAAGATTTAAACAAAAAAACGACAAAGGAGCACCGAGCCTGAACATGGGCTCAATGTCCGACATTATTTTCATGCTCTTGTTCTTCTTCATGGTTATCACTACGATGCGAGAGAGCAGCCTGTACGTGAAGATCACGGTGCCGAAAGGTACTGAGGTCACCAAGTTGGAGAGAAAAAGTCTGGTCAGCTACATCAATATTGGTATTCCTTTGGACGCCAAATACGGTACTGAGCCGCGTCTGCAGCTCGACGACCAGATTGCCAACGTGGACAACGTGCGCGACTTCGTGGAATCGGAGAAGACCGCTCGCACCGAGGAGGAAAGCAACCTTCTGACCTTCGCCATCAAGGCCGACGGCAAAGTGAAGATGGGTATGATTAGCGACATCAAGCAAGAGCTTCGCAACGCCGGCGCATTGAAGATTTTCTACAACGCCAGCAAGGATGCGTCTAAATAAATGCTCGGAAAGTAACTGAATGTATGGAGCTGCTACAATTGTTGCGGCTCCATTTTTTTATTCACTCGACGACAACAGGAAAGGATGCTGACATGTTCGAAATGAAGCAATTTGCCTTGGAGGACAGCTCATCGACCATGAAGGTGGGCACCGACGCCGTATTGCTGGGATGCATCGCCGCCAAGACACTCGACACTCGCAAGGTGCAGCATATTCTTGATGTAGGCACCGGCTGTGGCATTGTGGCGTTGATGATGGCACAGCGCTATGCCACATCCACGGTAGATGCCATCGACGTGGACAGCGCCAGCGTCCAGGAGGCCAGCAGCAATTTTGCCAAAAGCCCTTGGGCTATACGTCTACACGCCAAGCTGCGACCTCTTCAGCAGCACAGCACTCCTACAGCATATGACCTCATCGTCTCCAATCCGCCCTATTTCAGCAATTCGCTGAAAAACGAGGATGCACGCCGCTCGTTGGCACGCCATGACGACAACCTTTCGACCAACGAACTGATGGAGCACACCGCAAGGCTGCTTTCTCAAGAGGGTGTGCTGTCGGTCATCGTGCCTGCCGAACAAGCGGAGAGCCTCCTACAGTCGGGCAGCGCCTATGGCCTCTACCCTTTTCATCAAGTGTTCGTATATGGAAAGACGGGGAAAGTGCCGCGGCTTTGCGTGGTGGATTTGAGCCGGGACAGACAATCTGACTATACGGTCGGACATGAGTCCATTGCCGATGCCAACGGCGCATACACCGCATGGTACAGAGAATTGACCCAGCCCTTTCTGCTGTGGCGCAAGAATTGAAATGTTGCAAACAAGGGCAATAAAAATACACAAGTCGTGTTAATTTAAGAAACAATTTTACAACAACGACATACACAGACCGACAATGAAGAGAGCATATCTATTGGGTGCCATGTTGTGTGCCCTAACAATGATGCCAGCCTGCAAAAGCACGTTGCAAACCATTAGTCCCTCTTTGATAACACCTATTCCGGAAGGTATTGATTTCAAAGAGTTGGAAAACTTCTGGGAGGTGATTGACATCCTTTCATACGAAGAAATGAACGACCATCAGCGTGACCTCGTAGATCTGCTCGAAGAAGACGACGTAATGATGCACTTTTACTCGCCATCATGCAGTTGGTATTGTGGGGGTATTATTGACACTGTTGTCTCGTCGGCTTGCAAAATGGCTGACGAACATGGCTCTTATGAGGGTATCAACACCCACGACTGGGATATCAATACCGCATGGGTTACGAATTCGCAGAACCATGGATTGGGCGAATCGGTCACCTATACTTTTCCGGGCGATTGCCCCCGCATAACCACCGTTTGCATATTGAATGGCTTCACGCGCAATACCCATGAATGGGCGGACTATTCGCGAGCGAAGAAAATCAAGGTCTACTACGACGGCGAGCCTTACGCCATTCTCGAACTTCAAGACACCCGCGATGAGCAAGACTTCGAGGTCGGATTACTGGGATACTTCGATAAGGATCATCCCCAGCAATGGACATTGACTTTTGAGATATTAGAGGTCTATCCAGGCAGGAAATATCAAAACACAGCCATTACCGAACTCTATTTCGACGGCGTGGACGTACATTGAACGCATGCAACGGATGAGGGCTTTCGTCGAGATGCCCATCAATAAAAAGAAAACCCGTGGGTTACCCCACGGGTTTTTGCTTTTTATTTACAGGCAAGCAGTCCTGTCACAAACTGCCCCATATCAAGATTTTCGGGTCGCCTCCTCAAAATTCGGCGTGTTGTAGAACACAAACTGATTGTCGATGACATCGATGATGATGGTGTCGCTGGTGTGGACCTTTTCCTGCAACAGCTGTTTGGAGAGTTCGTTGAGTATCTCGCGCTGGATGACACGCTTCACGGGACGGGCACCCATGGCAGGGTCGAAGCCTATGGAGGCCAGCTGGTCGACAGCCTCGTCGGTGGCGTGGATAAGAATCTCGTTCTTTTCAAGCATCTTGGCCACGTTATTCAGCTGTATGCGCACCACATCCTTAATCTGTCGCATGGTCAGCGGACGGAACATGATGATTTCGTCGATACGGTTCAGAAACTCGGGGCGCATATTGGCTTTCAGCAAGTCCATCACCTCCTCTTTTGTCTTTTGCAACGTGTACTCGTTGATGTTCTGTGCATCGCTGAGACGCTCGTGAATGATGTTGCTGCCCATGTTGGAGGTCATGATGATGATGGTATTCTTGAAGTCCACGGTACGGCCTTTGTTGTCCGTCAGACGACCATCCTCCAGCACCTGCAGCAAGGTGTTGAAAACATCGGGATGGGCTTTCTCTATCTCATCGAAGAGCACGATGCTGTAGGGTTTGCGGCGCACCGCCTCGGTCAGCTGGCCACTCTCGTCATAGCCCACATATCCCGGAGGCGCTCCAATGAGTCGGCTGACGCTGTGACGTTCCTGATACTCCGACATATCGATACGCACCATCATATTCTCGTCGTCGAACAGCACCTCGGCCAAAGCCTTAGCCAGTTCCGTCTTACCGACACCTGTGGTGCCCAGGAATATGAAGCTTCCGATAGGACGTTTGCCGTCGCTGAGGCCCGTGCGGCTGCGGCGGATGGCGTCGGCGACAGTCTGGATAGCCTCATCCTGTCCCACCACACGGCGGTGCAGCTCCTCTTCGAGATGCAGCAGACGCTCACGCTCGCTCTGCATCATGCGGGTGACAGGGATGCCCGTCCATTTGCTGACCACTTCAGCGATCTGCTCGCTGTCGACCTCCTCGTTGATCATGGCCTTGTCGGTCTGCAACGCACGGAGCTCGAGTTTCAGCTCGTCGACGTGTTTCTCGGCTTCCTTGATACGGCCATAGCGCAGTTCGGCGACACGGCCGTAGTCGCCCTGACGTTCAGCCTGCTCGGCCTCAAACTTGTAGTTCTCAATATTTTTCACCTCGGTCTGGATGGACTCGGCGATACTTTTCTCATGCTGCCAGCGCGCCTTCATGGCGTTGCGCTGCTCCGACAACTCGCCAATCTCACGGCTGATACGGCTCAACTTGTCGGCATTGAGCTGCTGCTCTTGCGAGTCGCTGTGCTCATTCTCACGACTGATGGCTTCGCGCTCGATCTCCAGCTGGGTGATACGGCGCTCAATCTCATCGAGTTCCTCTGGCACCGAGTCGATCTCCATTCGCAACTTGGCGGCAGCCTCATCGATAAGGTCGATGGCCTTGTCGGGCAAGAAACGGTCGGAAATGTAACGGTTGCTCAGCTCAGCGGCAGCGATGATAGCCTCATCCTTGATACGCACCTTGTGGTGCACCTCGTAGCGTTCCTTCAATCCACGCAGGATGGATATGGTGTCGGCCACATTGGGCTCGTCGATGAGCACACTTTGGAAACGGCGTTCCAATGCTTTGTCTTTCTCGAAATATTTCTGGTATTCGGCCAGCGTCGTGGCGCCGATGGCACGCAACTCGCCACGAGCCAGAGCAGGCTTCAGGATGTTGGCGGCATCCATTGCGCCTTCGCCACCACCGGCACCCACAAGGGTGTGTATCTCATCGATGAAGAGGATGATTTCGCCGTCGCTCTCGTTGATTTCGCGGATGACGCTCTTCAGTCGCTCCTCAAATTCGCCTTTGTATTTTGCGCCAGCGATAAGTGCGCCCATGTCAAGGGAATAGAGCGTCTTGCTTTTCAGGTTCTCAGGCACATCGCCACTGACGATACGATGCGCCAGACCTTCGGCAATGGCGGTCTTGCCCACGCCGGGCTCGCCGATAAGGATAGGATTGTTCTTGGTGCGTCGGCTCAGAATCTGCAACACACGGCGTATCTCCTCATCACGTCCGATGACGGGATCCAACTTGCCGCTCTGGGCCAGCTGGTTGAGGTTCTTGGCATATTTGTTCAGCGCGTTAAAACTGTCCTCAGCCGTCTGGCTGCCCACCTTGCTGCCTTTGCGCAGGTCGGCTATGGCGGCGCGGAGCCCCTTCTCGCTGACACCAGCTTCGCGCAACATCTGTGCCAGCCGGTCACGTCCCGTGGCCAGCGCAAGCAACAGATGCTCGATGCTGACAAAATCGTCGTTCATCTTGCTCGACAGCTGCGAAGCGTTCAGCAGGGCCTGGTTGGCGTCGTTGCTGAGATACACCTGGCCACCGCTGACATGCGGCAATGCAGCCAACTGGTCGTCGACTTGCTGCGACAGACGGGCAATGTTGACTTCCATTTTCTTGAGAAGCCACGGTGTGACGTTTTCGTCCTCACTGAGGATTCCCTTGAGAATATGAGTCGTCTCGAGGGAAGGATGCTGATGCGCCAAGGCAATTTCCTGGGCTTTCTGTATGGCCTCTTGGGCCTTGATTGTAAAATTGTTCAAGTTCATTGTTTATGGTCTCCTTCGTTGTAAAAAAGAGCAAAAGAAAGACCAAAAACAGCCACAATGCCATTATGACATCATAAAAGACATTTTGACAGACTAGGATTATGCCTTGGGGGAAAAGACATAATACTGTTCCAACCTAATAATCAAAATCAACGGAAAAGCTCAAGCCAGCCTTGGTAACCGCCCCACGAAGAGGCAGGGAAGGCAACCATTAAGAGGAAGAAAAGGGCGACTACCAATCCCAACACCGTGACAATGACCAGCAGCACCTTGCGGCTGCGGCGCCGATGGGGATGAACAGACATTTTCTGCTCAAATTCTTTATCTTCTTCGTATTCCTTGGTCATAAAAAAACAATAATGATATAATACTTTTAGGACATTAATCCTGAATAACTGATAAAGGAATGGTCCGACCCATGCGGGTCGGACCATTATTAGAAACAAATCTTACCAAGCGAACAGAGGACGGTTCTGCATCATCTCGTTGACCTGGCCGGTGATCTTGGTGCGGACGGCCTCATCGGTCGGGTTGCAGAGCACGGTGTCGATCATGTCCACAATCACCTGCATGTCGCCTTCTTTAAGGCCACGGGTGGTGATGGCAGGCGTTCCGACGCGCAGACCGCTGGTCTTGAAAGCGCTGCGGCTATCGAAAGGCACCATATTCTTGTTGACGGTGATGTCAGCAGCAACCAAAGCGTTCTCAGCCTCCTTACCGGTCAGCTCGGGGAACTTGGTGCGCAGGTCGATAAGCATGAGGTGGTTGTCGGTGCCGCCGCTGATGACCTTGTAACCCTTGTTGACGAAAGCCTCGCACATGGTCTTGGCGTTCTTCATCACCTGCTGGATGTACTGGTCGTAGCTGTCGGTCAAAGCCTCGCCAAAAGCGACGGCCTTGGCGGCGATGACGTGCTCCAGCGGGCCACCCTGCGTGCCGGGGAACACGGCGCTGTCGAGCAGGGCGCTCATCTTCTTGATTTCACCCTTCGGAGTGGTCTTGCCCCAAGGATTGTCGAAGTCCTGACCCATGAGGATCATACCGCCGCGGGGACCACGGAGAGTCTTGTGGGTGGTGGTGGTGACGATATGGCAATACTTGACGGCGTTATTCAGGTAACCCTTGGCAATCATGCCGCTGGGGTGGCTGATGTCGCCCATGAGGATGGCGCCAATCTTGTCGGCGATAGCGCGCATGCGCTCCCAATCCCAGTCACGGCTGTAGGCCGAGCCACCGCCGATGATGAGCTTGGGATGATACTCGAGGGCTTTCTTCTCCATGTCCTCATAGTCGACCGTACCGGTCTCTTCTTTCACCTGATAGCCAACAACTTTGTAGTTGATACCCGAGAAGTTGACGGGGCTGCCGTGGCTGAGGTGACCGCCGTGGTTGAGGTCCATACCCATGAAGGTGTCGCCGCTGTTGAGGCAAGCCAGGAAGACAGCCATATTGGCCTGGGCACCACTGTGGGGCTGTACGTTAGCCCAGCAGGCACCGTAGAGTTTCTTGGCGCGCTCGATGGCGATGGTCTCGCTCTGGTCCACCACCTGGCAGCCGCCGTAGTAGCGCTTGCCGGGGTAGCCTTCAGCATATTTGTTGGTCATCACGGAGCCCATTGCCTCCATGACCTGGTCGCTGACAAAATTCTCAGAGGCAATCAGTTCGATGCCTTTGGTTTGACGCTCACGCTCTTTCTGGATGAGGTCGAAAATCGCGGTATCTCTTTGCATATCAATAAGGTATTTTAAAATATTGTTATTCTTATAAAATGCAAAGATACGAATAAAAATGAAATAGCGGCAATTGTTGGGGATTTTTTAGTATCTTTGCCATCGCGCTTTGCGGTTGTCCTGCCTTGCATACTCACTGCAGTACAGCACATTACAATCATTGCAAAGTGCCTAATAAGAATAAAAATGAGTGATATTATCAACATATTGCCCGACAGCGTGGCCAACCAGATTGCCGCCGGCGAGGTGGTGGAACGCCCCGCCTCGGCAGTGAAGGAAATGCTGGAGAACGCCATGGATGCAGGCGCGACGGCCATCGAGCTGATTGTCAAGGATGCCGGACGCACACTGATTCAGGTCATCGACAACGGCTGCGGCATGTCGGACAGCGACGCACGACTCTGCTTCGAGCGTCACGCCACGTCGAAAATCCACAAAGCCGACGACCTTTTCGCTATCCGCACCATGGGATTCCGCGGCGAGGCGCTGGCCGCCATCGCCGCCGTGTCGCAAGTGGAGCTACGCACCCGCCAGCACGACAGCGAGCTGGGCACCGAGGTGCAGGTGGAAGGCTCAGACGTGAAGGAACAGTGTCCCTGCAACTGCGCGCCAGGCACCTCCATCGCTGTCAAGAACCTGTTTTTCAACATCCCTGCACGGCGCAATTTTCTGAAAAAAGACAGCATCGAGTTGTCGCATATCGAGGAGATTTTCCGTCGCGTAGCGCTGGCCAACTGCGACAAGGACTTTGCCTTCCACCACAACGGAAGGCTGCTCTACGACCTGAAAGCCAGCAATCTGGCACAACGTATCGCCGGACTCTTCGGCAACAATTACAAGGAGCGTCTCTTTCATGTGCATGAAGAGACCGACATTGTGCGCATCGACGGCTACATTGGCAAGGCAGAGTATGCCAAACGCACCCGCGGCGAGCAGTATCTTTTCGTCAACAATCGCTTTATCAAGCATATAGGGCTCTCTTCCGCCATCGAGAAGGCGTATGCCGAGCTTATTCCGGAGCGCACCTATCCCTCCTATTTCGTGATGCTCGAGGTGGACCCCAGCAAAATTGACGTGAACATACACCCCACCAAGACAGAGGTTAAATTCACCGACGAGAGTGTGATTTACGCCATCCTGCGGGCGGCGACAAAGAAGGCGTTGGGCCAGTTTTCGCTGGCCACCGAGCTGGAGTTCAACCCCAGCACCGAGTTCGACTTTGCGCCAGCGCCGAAAGACTATACGCCTCAGCCCCCGAAGGTTAGCTACAACTCCAATTACAATCCTTTCGCAAGTCAGAGCGAGACGCGTTTTGACTCTTTCAGCAGCAAGAAAAGCCCCTCACGCCACGAGTTCGAACATTTCTTCGACGACACCGACAAACCCTCGGCACGGAGCGAAGAGTGCGCCAGCACCCCCTCTTTAATCCCCAACGCCGAACATGCCACTGGCACTACGCAGAAAACAAGCGAGATGCCGCTAAGCTATCTAGGGCGCTACATTGTATCGACACTGAAGTCGGGCATCCTCATCATCGACCAGCAGCGGGCGCATGAGCGCATCATCTACGAACGGCTGATGCTTCGTATGGAACAATCTCAGGCCGCCGCACAGCAGCTGCTGTTTCCCGTCAACTGCCGTTTCAACGCCGGCGACAGCGAGGTGCTGATGGAGATGTTCCCCGAGCTGAAACAGCTGGGATTCGCCATAGAGCCTCTGGGCCAGAACACTTTTGTGGTGACAGCCACACCGGTAGACATCACCGACAACGACATACAGAGCCTGCTGGAGCAAGCCATCAGTGATTACAAAGGCAGCATGATGCAGAAGTTCAGCGACCGCAAGCAGAGCCTCTGCGCCGCCCTGGCGCGGCAGACGGCCGTGAAGGCGGGCGCCACGTTGTATCCTCAGGAAATGCAGCAGCTCATCGCCGACCTTTTCTCATGCCAAGTGCCACACACCGCTCCTTCAGGCAAGCGCACCATGTTCATTCTCAACGAACAAGAACTAGCAGAACGATTCAAATGAACAGTCATCACTAAGAAGACCACACAATTGTCCAACAACTGACCAGCAACAATAAAGAAAACATGACACAACAATATGCACCCCAAGGCTTCCGGATTTTGCCGCCTGCCGTCAAGCACCTGATCATCATCAACGCCCTTTTCTTTTTGACGACCCTCGTGCTTCGCTATTCCATGGGCATTGACTTGAACCAGTATCTGGCACTGTTCTTTGTGGGGAGCGACTTTTTCCGCCCGTGGCAATTTGTCACCCACATGTTTATTCACGAGAACTTCATGCATCTGTTTCTCAACATGTTTGCCCTGTGGATGTTCGGCAACATACTGGAGAACTTGTGGGGCACCAAGCGCTTCCTTTTCTATTTCTTTGTATGCGGCATAGGAGCTGGCCTTATCAGCACACTGGCGACATGGATCACCTCCTCTATCGTGTTGGCCGACATCAACGCCTTCGCTGCAGCACCTTCGCCGGAAGAATTGGCACACGTCTGCACCCGACACTTCAGAGGATTCTACGACCCCGAACTGCTGAGCAATGCCGTAACCGAATGGCGCAACAATCCGGAAATGACCGACTTGGGCTTCGGCTACACCGAGGAACTTATGAAGATGTATCAACGGTTCACCATCGGCATCCCTTCATTGGGCGCGTCGGGAGCCACCTACGGCATCCTGCTTGCCTTCGCCATGATGTTCCCCAACGAGCGCATTTACCTTTACTTCCTAGTACCCATGAAGGTGAAATGGTTTGTCATCGGATTCATCGTGATTGAGTTCATCAGCGGAATCACAGGCTTCAACCAGCTCGTAGGTCATTTTGCCCATCTGGGTGGCATGCTGTTCGGCCTGATACTCATGTTGATGTGGCGGCGCCGCGACCGAAACAGCCGCTGGCAATAAGGATGCAAACCTCTAACAATTGGCACAATGGGTGAAAACAGACGCGGACTGATATACGGATTTCTGTGCTACTGCATCTGGGGCCTGTTCCCGCTCTACTGGAAACTGATAGAGCATGTGGACAGCATCGAGATTCTGGCCAACCGCATGGTCTGGTCGGGTGTATTCATGGCCATATTCTTCATGGGCATCCGACAGGTGAGATTAAGGAGCCACGTCAAACAACCCATACAATACTTGAAACTGCTCGGCACAGGCAGCATGATGACCTTCAACTGGGGTCTCTACATCTGGGCCATCAACCACGGATATATCCTTGAAAGCAGCCTGGGCTACTATATCAATCCGCTGCTCAACGTGTTGCTGGGATTTCTGTTTCTCCACGAGCGGCTGAACCGTGCCCAGACGGTGGCGCTGCTGCTGGCGCTGGCCGGCGTGCTCTATTTCACCATCGACTATGGGCGCTTTCCCATCATCTCCATTGCGCTGGCCACCTCGTTTGCCTTCTATGGCCTGTTCAAAAAAAAGATGAAACTCAACGCCACCGCGGCGCTGACCGTGGAGACGCTGTGGATGGTACCTCCTGCACTGATATTCATTATCCTGCTGACTGTCAATGGCAATTCGGCGCTCGTCAACTACCAGCCGTGGCATTACAATGCGTTGGTCGAGCCCAATATGTATCTTACATGGCTGCTTCTTTTCCTTGCCGGTGCCGTCACAGCCATACCCTTGCTGCTCTATGGCAAAGCGGCCGAGCGCATCAGCTTGTCGGCCTTGGGTTTTCTGCAATACGTGTCGCCAACAGGGCAGTTCCTCATCGGCATACTGGTCTACCACGAAACGATGACCACCGCCCATCTGGTCTGCTTCGGATGCATCTGGGCGGGGCTCACCATCTTCACCATCGACATGGTCAAAGGGCTAAGGAAGAGATGAGTGTCAAGTAATTAAGGTAATGTTCCAAGCTGCAGCCGCTGCAGTTGTCGGCAGGATCGTGATAGCCGCCATAGCGCTGTCCCATGGAAAGCACATAGATGGCTGGCACCACCTGGGAGAAATAGTAGTGGTCGCTATTGGGTGAATTCTTGCGGTGCCGAATTTCGGGAGCCACCTCCAACGCCTTGTTCAGCAAATCCAGACGTTCCATGTGTTCCGACACCCTGGGGTCGTCGGCATTGAAGACCATCAGACCCTCGTCGCCTCCACAGAAGAGGTCGATGTTCACCAGCAGGCGTACTTTGTCGAAATCAAAGAGAGGATGTTTCACAGCGTATTCCGAGCCTTTCAGACCGGCTTCCTCACCGCTGAAGAAGCAGAACACGTGGGTGTAGTGAGGATGCTCCTTGACGGCGACACGGGCCAGGTCGAGCACCGCTGCCACACCGCTGGCATTGTCATGGGCGCCATAGAAAATGACATCGTCGCCCATGGTGCCAAGATGGTCATAATGAGCTGTGTATACAATCATTGTGTCGCATTCGCCTTGAACATAGCCACAGACATTCTGTGTAGCATATTGGGGATGAAACTAAGTGAAGATGCCACAATGCATCGTGCGTATCTTTTTGGGCATCTTGCTGGCCAGCACCTCGATGTAGGCATAGCCATGCTCGTAATCGGTAAAAGCGGGTGAAAAGGTGTTCATCTCATTCATGCCCACCATTACACCTTTGGAGTTGAAGGAGTTGCGACGACGCAGATTGCTCAACGACGACTTGAACGCCTTCTGCTCCTCTTCGTCTTTGGGCTTGAAGCTGGTGGCGTCGACATAGACAACCACGTCGGCAAGCAGCGACTTGTTCTTTTTCAAGAACTTGGAGAGTTTCGTGCCGTCGACAAGTATCTCGGGAGGGACGTTGAGCACCTCAAAAGTGCCATACAACGAAGCAGAGAACGGCGCCACGCGATACTCTTTGAAGGGCTCCAGCGTCACACCATTGACGCTGAGCGAGAGGGGCCCCTCCATCGAGAAGGCACTGAAGGTATAGGGCTGGTAATAGTCATCGCCCAAAGGACTGACGCCCAACCGTTTCAGTTCGCTGCGAAGATAGGCGGCAGCGATGGAGTCGCCATGATAGGAATAGCCACGGCCATAGAACTGCGGCGAAGTAAGCCGCTCCAGCACCTGACGGGCATAGAGGGTGTCCTGAGCCTTCAAGGAGTTTAAACCAGCGATTAAGACAAATACAGCTAACGCAATAATATTCAATACTTTTCTCATAACAAACATTTATATTAAAAACCAGGCAGGCTGAGCCACAGAGTGGGGAGCATCAGCACGAAGCCCAGCGCAATCAGAATCAAGATAAATTTCCAGGCCCACTTGAACCAGGTGGCGTAAGGGATGCGGGCGATGCCGAGTACGCCGATAAGCACACCGCTGGTGGGGGTGATCATGTTAGTGAACCCGTCACCGAACTGGAAAGCCAGCACGGTGGTCTGTCGCGAGACTCCGATAAGGTCGGCAAACTGGGCCATGATGGGCATGGTGAGGGCCGCCTTGGCACTTCCGCTGGGCATCACCAGATTGAGTGCCGTCTGGAAAAGGTACATAATGCCCATCGATGTCACCTCGCCGGTGTGGGCCAAGGAGCGCGAGAGGCCGTAGAGGATGGTGTCGATGACGTGTCCATCCTTGAGAATGAAGATGATACCACTTGCCAGACCCACCACAAGGGCTGCGGAGAGGATGTCCTTGCAGCCTGCCAGGAACAGCTTGGCGATGCCGTCGGCACCTTGTCCGTCGGCGATGCCACTAAGGATACCCATGGCGAGAAACAGTGCGGAAATCTCCATCACATACCAGTCGTAGCCCAGCACGCCAACAACCAGATAGGCTATGGTAAAGAGCAGGATGTCAAGGATAAAGAAGTGCACCGACTTGCGGAGCAAGAAAAAACCGCTGAACGCAAAGAGACCAGCCAGCACCGGCATCACCACCAAACTGACTTGCGCGCTTCCAATTTTCAACGTGGTGGTGGGGAAAAGTACGGCTACCACTATCAACACGACGGAGAGCAACCCGTAGAGCACCCACGCCACCCGTGGCGAACGATACTCAGCCGGCGAAGCCTGCTGCTCGGCGACACGATTACGCCAATACTCATCGAGCTGATGGACAGGCGATTTGAGAGGATTTTTCTTTACGCGACGGGCATACCACAGCACGAAAGCGATGCAGAACGTCGTCAGCACAACCCAGCATGCGAGACGGTATTCTAGTCCCGAGAAGAGGGGCAAATCGGCAATACCCTGGGCGATGCCGATAGTGAAGGGGTTGAGCATGGCTCCCGCAAAGCCCACATGGGCTGCGACATAGCACATACAGACACCCACCAGCGAGTCGTAGCCCATCTGGATGGCCAGAGGGATGAAAACGACAACAAAGGCGATGGTCTCCTCGCTCATGCCGAACACGGCGCCAAACAGGCTGAACATAATCATTACCAACGAGATAATGATATTGTTGACACCGACAGCGCGTATCACGCCGATGCGGCCGAGCCGCTCGACACGACGCAGAAAAGCCAACACGCCGACATCGATGGCATGGCTGTTGTTGAGTATCCAAAAAGCGCCGCCCACCATCAAGATGAAGATCACGATGTCGGCCTTGTCGCAGAAACCGTTGAAAAGTGCGGAGAAGACCTGCCATGTCTGCGGCGCAGCATCAACAGCCCGGAACGAGCCTTCGACGACCACCTCCTTCTGCGTTTCGCCTACGGTCACCATTTCGCGCTCAAACTCACCGGCAGGCACGAACCATGTGAGCCCCGCGGCCAGGAGGATGAGCGAAAAGACGATGGTGAAGGTATGGGGTACGCGTTTCATTGTCGTAATGTCAGATACTATTCATTAATGATATGGTTAACAAGTATTTTTGCATTGGCCTCATTGCTGTACAGGTTGCCCAGGAGCGCCTTGCGCTTCTCGATATCCTCATCAGTGAACGGCGTCGACATCAGCTGTGCCAGCAACGAACGCTGGAGCGCAGGATCATCGGCGATATGGCACACCTGGCCTAACTCGGTGCCGGCCACCATGTGACTGTTGACCAGACAGTGACGGCCTTGATATAGAGCATTGAGCAACTTGAGTTTCAAGCCCGTAGGCTGGTTGGTGACAAGGATATTGACCTGGGCGTCGCGTATCAAAGTCGACATCTTGTCGTCGTCGGGGTTGGGCACGATACGGATGTGGGGATAGCGCCCTGCCAAGGCCACAAGCTGTGGGGAGGGCTGCCTGCCGGCGATGACGGCGGGGGTGTCTGTCTTGGAAAAGACATTCTCTATCAGATAGATGGCAGACGAATTATTGTCGGCCACCGAGAGGTCGGCATGGAAGAGCGCATAGGTGCCCTGTCCTGGCAGGGACTGGATGGTTTCACAGGTGTGCGACGAAGGCATGAGCCAGACATCCTTACAGCCTATGGAACGGAAATGGGCCGCATCGGCTTCGGTGACGGCAAAAATGCCGGCGGCACGCGCAAGAATATGTTCATAGCGTTTCAACTTGCGTGCCTCGCTACGCAGATAGAACCGTTTCCACCAGCGTTGTTCACTGAAAGCCAGACGACTATAATAGTCGTGCTCCACATTGTGGGCACGGACGTAGACAGGGCGGTCGGACAGGCTCTCGAGCAGGGCGCAGCAATGGAGGCCCTCGAGCAGCACGGGACCTTGGTCGTGGCTGATGTCGATAAAGAGTTGTTTGTTGCAGCGTGAAGCGACGATGTAAGGCTCGCGCTGTAAGGCGCGTAAGGGCGAGGTGTCGCGTTTATAATAGGATACACGCGCGCAATATTGCTCCAGCTGCGGTGCCTCGGGACGGCCATAGGCGAAACAGTGCAGATGCACGGGCACCCCCATGGCGTGCAACGTCTTGAGCCGATAGAAGACATCGACCACGCCGCCATAATCGGCAGGCCAAGGGACGTTGAAGGAGACAATGTGGAGCATGGTTGTCAGTATTGTTAGAATATTATATTACAAGTTAATAATGTCAATTGAGAGACCGTCGTATGCCAGATGGACGCCTGGGGGCAGGGAGCTGTCGACATCGGCATGGAAGCCCATCTGATGGCTCATGTGGGTAAGCAGCGCCTCACGAGGCTTGGCTTTGGCGATAATGTCGAGGGCTTCGGGCAGCGAGAAATGGGAGAAATGCTTCTCTTTACGCAACGCATTGACTACCAAGAGATCAAGATGGGAGACTTTATCCATTTCCTGAAGGGGTAGATGGTTCATGTCGGTGATATAGGCCAAGGAGGCTTGGTCCTCATCGATGCGGAAGCCAAGGACCGGCAAATCCTTATGCATGCCTCTAATGGGCGTGACGGTGAGCTGCCCCACGCGGAAAGACTCGCCATTGGAGACATCGTGGAGCTCGGCCTCCGGGAGGCCTGGGAAGGGATGCGGGGCAAAAATGTAGGCATAGTCGCGCCGCAGGGTTGTCAGCGCCTCGCTGTTGGCAAAAAGATCCATCTTGCGCTGCTGTACCCAATTGAAGGCACGGATGTCGTCGAGGCCGCCGACATGGTCGCGATGGGCGTGGGTGATGAGGATGGCCTCAAGGTGCTGAACGTCGAGTCGTAGCATCTGCTGGCGAAAGTCGGGGCCGATGTCGATAAGGATGTTGTTGCCCAGCTTGTCGGTGACGAGCGCAGAAGAGCGGAGACGCACATCGTGGGGGTCGTCAGAATGGCACACCTGACAGGGGCATGCTATGACGGGTACGCCCTGCGAAGTTCCGGTGCCAAGGAAGGATATTCTCAAAACGGGAGGGGTTTAGGGGACGACAAGTGACTGACGGCCAGAAGAGAGACAGAAGGAATGTCCTCTGGTGCTTCACCCATTGCCGTTCCGCAATTAAAGACTATCGGATGCCTTCTGGGTGAGTTTGAAACCCACGCCGTGGACGTTGACAATCTGCACCGTGGGGTCGGCGCGGAGATATTTGCGCAACTTGGTGATATAGACATCCATACTGCGTGCGGCGAAGTAGGAGTCGTCTTTCCAGATTTTCTGCAAAGTCGAGGAGCGGTCGATGAGCTGGTTGAAGTTGATGCAGAAGAGGCGCAACAGCTCGCTTTCCTTGGAGGTGA
Source organism: Bacteroidales bacterium (assembly GCA_024681475.1). Lineage (GTDB taxonomy): Bacteria > Bacteroidota > Bacteroidia > Bacteroidales > P3 > Colimorpha. Next base: position 108,618 of record JAILAT010000001.1, read on the forward strand.
GGCGCTGGGGCTCGCCGCCGTCGAGGGTGAGGGTCTGGTAGTTGTAGTCGAACTTGAAACGGCCAATGGTAAACTGGTTGTTTTCAGACTTATTGTCATCGAAAGAGCGACGGATGGTGGCGTTGATACGGGCCAAGAGTTCCTCCATGGAGAAGGGCTTGGTGATATAGTCGTCAGCGCCCACCTCAAAGCCTTTCAACTTGTCAGCCTCGAGACTTTTGGCAGAGAGGAAAAGGATAGGTATATTCTTATCGACATGGCGTAGCTCTTTGGCGACGGTGAAACCGTCTTTGACAGGCATCATGACATCGAGGATGCAAGCATCGATATGCTGGGACTGGTAAAGGTCGAGCGCTTGCTGTCCGTCGGGCGCGAGGAAGACGGTGTAGCCCTTCTGCGTGAGATAGGCTTTGAGGATTGTGGCCATATTGTTGTCGTCTTCGGCGACAAGAAGGTTGATTCCAAGATTCATAACGTTTGTTTTTGAAGTCCCCGAAGGGAACTGGTTTGCCTATTTAACTTAAAAAATGTTATTTTATTGTGTGGAGGTAATAAAAAAAAGTTCCACAGCGAGCTCGGAGTGGAACATAATAGAGATTAATGATATGATTTTCAAAAATATAAAAAAAGTATTCTACTAGAAAAACTAGTTATACCAGAAACACTAGTTCTACCAGAAACACTAGTTCAACTAGAAGGGCTAGTTCAACTAGAAGAACTATACAACCAGAAATACCTGCTCCATAAAAAACCATCATTCAAGGCTCCGCACCTTCAGCGCCGGCGAGGGGGTAACGGCGCGGAACTCAGGGGCGTAGAGACACTGCACCGTTGTCGGGGCGGCGGTATAGGTGCCGGCGCTGTTGACAAAATAGTCGAATTCAACGATATATGTACCTTTATTGAGGTAGTCGACATAGAGTTTCTGTGTGGTGTTGGTCACAGCGAGATAGTACGACAATCCTCTGCTCCACCGCCAACCGCTGGCGGTGGTGACGGGCTCCAGGGCGGCATGGCGAGGCACATTGATTTCGACATACTCGAGATTGCGGTCGACTGTGATCTGGAGGCGGAGACGGATACGGTCGCCGACACTGATATCCCCCACCTTCGACAGCGGCGTGAGCTTGTCGCCAGAGGCAACGTGGTAGTAGTTTTTCTTGATGGTAATACCAGTCTCGCTGGCAGGTATTTTATCCTGATTCTCAAAATACTGCCAGAAGAAAGCTCCCCAGGCGATGCCGTCGTCATCCTTGCGCAACACGATGTTGCCGTCGTCGGGCAGGATTTCCGACGCTGCGATACGCCGGGCCACAGAGGGTTGGTGGCGCAATGTGTCGCTGTCGAGGCGATGGCTGCCAAAGGTGAGCGTGCTACGCGAGGGGGTGAAGAGCGGAGACTTGTCGTCGACAATGAGGAGCGCCTGGATGGCGTTGACTGTGGCGATGTCGGAATTCCAGCTGGTGGTCTGCTTCTGTTTGAGAAGCCACTGCTGCATGAGTGCGATGTCGTCGCCGCTACCGCCCGCTTCGGCAAAGGCACGAATGAGCAATGCCTGGGTCTCCACTGGACGCTGATACCAGAAATATCCGCTCACATTGTCGCGCCAGTACATGCCCATCTCGTCGCTGCGCAGCGCTTTCTGCCTGACACGCTTGAGCATGGTCTGCGCCAAAGCCTTGTCGCCACTACGCTGAAATACGAGCGCCAGCTGCGCCTGCGAGTAGAGTCCAGTATACTGCATGTTCTGCTGTTTGGCGTTGGTATAGAAGTAGTTGTAGGATTCGGCGTATTTGCCGCCTAGCTTGCTGTCGGCATAGAAGCTGCGCATGTAGAGATAGTCGAGATTGATGCAGTCTACCTGCTTGTTTTTGAGATATTTGACGTAATAACTATGGTTTTCTGCATCGACATAGTCGAGCGCCCGTTTGAGTGCTTTCTGCAGGCGGCGGTCGATGGGCACCCCTTGTTGCTGCAGTAGGCCGAAGGTGGAGAGTATGTATTGTGTGGTATAGAGGCTCGAATATCTGCCGCCGGCTATCCAGCTCCAACTGCCGTCGGAACGCTGTGCGTCGAGCAACTTGTCAATGTCGGTCTTCAGGCGGCTGTCTATCTTATTGTGGTCAAAGTAGTTGGCCATCTGTTTGCGCTGCTGCTGCTCGTTCTGCATCTGGCGGAGCCAGGGTGTGGTGGCAGCGACCTCGTCGTCAATGAGGCTGGGAAAGAGAGTGTCTGCCTCTTCCTGGCTCCAGGCTTCGAACAGCTCCTTCAGCTGGGGGTTGTCGTTCACCATCTTGTTGGCCAGACTATTGACATAGAGGCTGTTGGCGAGATAGATATTGGATGGGTTCTGATGTTCGTCGGCATAAGGCAGGCATTGCAGGGCGAGCCAGAAGGGATTGGGCGTAAGCTGTGCCGTGACGGCATGGTGGCGCAGCGTGAAATCCGTCGCGGCAGTGTCGAGCTGCGTGAGGTGCTTCAACTCGTAGTGCTTCTCCCCTACTCCATTGATATAGAAAGACATCGACTCGGTGACCAGCTGTCGACGCGTGAGCAGCGGCACTGCGGCCGTCTCGCCGTCGCTGCAGTTCTGCCCACGGGCGACGACAGTGTAGTGCGCCATGTAGCAGTCGCCTTCGGGCACAGCAAGGATGAAGGTGGCCACAGCGCTGGTATGGGCTTTGAGCGTCAGCTTGCGCACTGTGCCGCCCATCACCATAGGCAAGGTTTTTCCGCTCAGGCCATCATGCATCTCCAGCGTAAGCTCAATGTTTTGGGTGCTGTCGCTCATGTTGCTGACTTTGACGGCAAAGCAGCAGGTGTCGCCCTGATAGAGATAGCGCGGCACGTTGGGCACCACCATCAGCGGCTTCTGCGTCACGGCGCTGGCTTCCAGCTGTCCCACCTGCCAGTTTTGGCTCCAGGCGAGGCCTTTGATGCTCCACTCTGTCAGAAGGTCGGGCACCGTGAAGGAGACCTCCACGGCTCCCGTGCTGTCGCTGCGCAGCGTGGGGGCATAGAATGCCAGCGTGTTGAGGTTGCTGCGGACTGGTGGCTTCTGGCTGGCGGCTTCATCAAAGCCGACGCCTGCCGTAGCAGCCACAATTTCCCCCTCCAATGTACCAGGCATGTGAGCGACCTCGTTGGCGCTAATGAGATCGGACGACTCCGCGTTGCCAACCTCCATAACGGAGTTCCGATTGGAGACCACTTGGGCTTTCGACATAGGAGCATCCTGGTCAACAATCGAGAACACCGCTTCATCCATCTCCACAAAGCCACTTTTGCTGCCAGTTCTTTTGCGGGTGTTGCCATAGAGGGTGACGTAACGGCTTCCGCCGAAGAAAGCTGTCAGCAGGTCACGCCAATGCAGATAGTCCTCGTCAATGGTATAATCGGATGGCAAATGTTTGAAGAAGCTGTCATTACTGTAGTTGCAACCGGTAGAGGCGGTCATCAGGCAAGGCCTGGTGTAGGAAAGAGGCCAGGGCGACAGCCTCCAATACAGAGAGGCGAAATTGTCGAGGGCATGGTCGTACATCGTCATGGCCAGGTTGGCAGCGACACCTTGACCAGTACTATTCGTAGCGATGCGCAGCGTCCAGCGCTCCTGACTGCCGGGCTGCAGTTTGTTGCGGAACGACTCGAAGGCAACAGTCAGCTTCGAATCGGGTTTTTCCACCCCGATAATAAAATTATTGTGAGAACGATGGTTGGCTTTTACAGCGCATAGCGACACCGACATCCGCCCCACCATGACGTCGGTGACAGGGATGTCGAGTGTACGAATCGAACGGCTCAGGTTGAAAACGTGTGTCTCGTGATAGTCATTTTCCTTGTTGACAACCACATAGACTGTCACATCGTCGAAGCGGCTGCCGAAACGGAGATGCAGCGTGTCGCCCACATTCACATGTTCCTGGTCTATCTCCGACCAGAGGAGTTCGACGCTGGAGGGCTGGCGGGCATCGCGGCCCGTATGGCTCACATAACGCTCTTCGACGACCGTGTCGCCGTAGTCGTCCACTGCCATAGCCTTCACCTTGTAGACCCCTGACGGCAAATCGCTCATGTCCAGCGTTCCAGGTCCCGACTCGCTGCAATCGACGGTACGGTCGGCATAGCGCTTCTGCACAGTCCATTTTTTGAAGTCCATCTGTGTGCCGGTATAATCGTAGAGCGGAAAGGCATCGCGATAAGCCTCGCGACCCAGCGGCAGCACGGGAGTGCTGTCGAACGAGAGATTCAAAGGCAACAACGGCCACTCCGGCATCTGCAACTGCTCCAGCTGCACCTTGACGGGTCGCGACATATTGGTGCCCGACGCAAGGTTTTGGCATCCAATCTGCAGCTGTGTGCCCTGCGGTGTCTTCTTTTCGACGATGTTTATCCTGCAGCTTTTCTTGCCCAGGTTGATGTGCAGCGATTCCTCATGGGTCTCGCCGTTCAGGTCGGTGACTGTGGCGGTGAAGGTGTAGGAACAATAACCTCCTTCGGGAACCCACGAGGCCATGGTGTCGACTATCACGATGCGGAATGCACCCAGCTCATCGGTGGTCAGGGTGCCGACATAGGGCAGCATAGACATAGACATCTGCGGCCAGGGTCTCAAATAGTCCTTGCGAGTTTGATATATGTCGCACCTCACCGAGTATTCCACATGGGCATTGGCCACAGGCACAGCAGTGTACGAGGCTGCCAAGCCTTCCACAATGATGGTGTCGCCCAGACGGACTGCCCGCGTCGGCTTGTGCAGGTCGATGCGGAATTTGGGCTGCTTGTAGGCTTCGACTTGAAACGAAGAATAATTATAGATGGCGGAACTCTTCGTTTGCTGTTTCAACTCTGTGGCGTTCAAGGAATAACGGCCGGGCATGGCATCTTCGTCGAGGACATAAGCGACCATGGCAGCACCATAGGCATCGGTAACGACGGTGTCTGCCAGCAGGTTAGTGCCGTTGGGACTGTTGATTACCACACGGAACTCTATGCCCTCCGACGAGAGGACGGCGCCGCCCCGTGTGGTAATCGAGACAACCAGGGTCGTGCGCACCGTGTCGCCAGGTTTGTAGATGGGCTGGTCGTTAAGAAATTTCACACATGCATATTCCTCATCGTCACCACTATTTACATTGATGGAAAGGCCGTCTCTAAGCACCAGTTTCTTCCCTTTGTATTCCGTCTCAATCCTTCTTTGCCAGTAATTGGAATTGTTGTCCGAATCCTTTGATTTCAAGGCGGGGACGAAATCGTAGTAGCCATGCTCGTCGGTCTTGGTAGTGCAGTAGAGCTTGTACTGCTCATTGTTATACGAACGAACCTTCAGGTTGAGTGTCAAGTCCTTGACAGGTTTTCCTGTCACTCGGTCGACCACATATCCCTGCTGTGGTTTGTTGTCACTTTGGGCAGGCAGAAGGTCCAGGTCCGAGACCTCGAAATAGGTGTATACAAAACCATATTGCTTGAAGTCCGCCGTCGGCGAAGCCATCAGGTAATATTCACCCTGTTCCACCGGCGGAACGATGGCCAGCAGCTGCTGGCCACGATAGTCGTCACGCGAGGGCACAGCCATCGACCAGCTCGCGACGGGCCTGCTGTTGCGCATCTTCTGCTCGCGATTATTGTAATCTGTTGTTCCTTCGACTATCCTGAAATAGAGGCTGTCCACATTACGCACCCTGAGATGCAGCGGCGCAGGTTGCCCCGACGGCAAGTGTTGTTGCATTTCGCTATACACTACGGGGTATTTGATGCTGGAACGCATATTGTCGCACATCTTGGCAAAGGGCGATTGAGGAAACTGCGCCACCACGGTGTCGCACTGACCCAGTGCGGCAATATAGTTCTCCTCACCCAGGTAGCCCTCGGCGAGCTTGGCACGAAGGCGCGCCATGGCGGGCGACGCGCTGTTCCGATAACGGTCAAGCAGCGGAAGCAGGTTTTTCTGCCAGTAGCCTATTTCGGGGTATTCGATGCGTTCAATGGCAAGATTGATAAGCAGTTCGGTGTCGGCATCGGCCAGATGGTAGCGTTCAACCTGCTGCAAGAGTTTGATAGACAACCAAATCAGGGGGTCGACATCATGCTCGGCAGGCAAAGGCTTGGCGACGAACTCCTCCGACGTGCCGCTCTTGAAAGCGAAGTAGTCGAATGCTATTTGGCCGTGCACTTCGGCGCGGGAGCGCATATCGTGAAGATACTGCTGCGCCATGACATCGAAGAGTGTGGGCGTGATGTCGAGGCGGTCCTTCCCGGAGGACAGTTCGACAATGTAGAGGAACTGCTCCGAGGGCTGGCTGTGCAGCAGGTCGGCATCCGCGAAGGCGGCCTTGTAGTGCATCAGCACGGTATCCATGATGCGCTGGCTGCTCCACAGCGATGGGTGCTCCTCATTGCCCCCAGCGTCCGATGCCTCATCCGCAACGCCTCCTGTATACTGATTCTTAACATAATAGGACGACAGGCCGTTGGTCAGATAGGTGGCATAATAGGTGGCGATGTAAAAGTGGCATACGGCCTGGTCGACCTTGTCGAGCGTGGGCAGCAACTGCCTGTAGCGCAGCAGGGCGCTGTCGGCTGCATTCTCGCGGTAGCTGCTGGCACTGAGCGACATATAGCGTGCCGCAATGAGGCTTTCGCGCGATAGACCTTGCTTTTGCGCTCGCTCAAACAGGCTGCCGGCCATGCGGTAGGCGTCGTCGTAGTACATCTGTTCAACGAGGCCGTCGAGCTTTTTCCAGTTGTATGTTGTGTCGGGCACCGCAGCGTGCAGGCTGCCGGCCACTAGTATGGTAAGGAAGGTTATGATTATCAGTCGATTGAATTTCATGGCTTTTGCTTTTTGGTTAAGACTTGTCTATTGCTTGCTGTCGATGTAGTTGTACACGGCATCCAGCCGCGCCTGAGTGCCGATGTTGTGGAATATATATATGGTGCGCTGGTCGAGCGAGGCGCCGACAAGGCAGCTTTTCTTCAATATGGGTTGCCCGTTTTTGGTGGGTGCAGGCTTGTGGGGGTCGGAGTTGCTGTGAAGACGGGCGTAGATGACGCCGTTCTGCGAGGTGGCACGGGAATCGACGGTGATGCCGAACTCGCGGCACACCTTGACAAAGGCACGGTCGTCGACCATCTGGATGAGGGTGACATCAATCTTTATGCCCCCTACCGCGTAATTCATGCGACACAGCACCTGTTTCACTTCGCGGCGGTTCTCGTACTGCCTGTACAGCTTGGTCTGGCCTATCGCCAGCTGCGTTGCCAGCAGCAAGAGAAATATGGCGTATATTCGTTTCATGATGAGTCGGTTTTTTGTGTTTATTCGGTATGGTTTCTTATGGCTGTCGTTATCAGGCTTTCATTTCGGTAATCGTTCTTTTCACAATGCTGTGGCCATGGTTTGGTCGAACCACTGGTCGATGTCGCTCTCCGACAGGCTGCTGTTGGAGCAGTACTGACGAGGCTGCCGGTTGGCGGCGGCGTAGACGGTCATGCCGGTGCCCAGGGCCAGCAACAACGCAATGCTTGCGGCCACACGCAGCGGCAGCAGCGTCCGACGACGGCGTCTGAGGTTTTTGCGCAATTCGCTGCGACCCTGATTGGCGGTGGCGGCGAGAGCCAGGGGCACAATGACGCGTGCCGCCTCGGGATAGCGGCGACGCAGCTCTTCGTCATTCAGCATACGGCGATAGAGCACCTGGCGCTGCAGTTTGGTGATGGTGCCGTCGTTGAATTTTTCTATCAGTCTTTCAATGTCTTCCATGGTTCATCAGTATTTGGTGTGATTTGGCTAGGTGTTTTTTGACGGTGTCGAGGCTTTTGCCTATGCGGGTGGCTATCTCCTGGCAGTTGTAGCCTTCGATGTCGTGGAGGGTAACCACCTGGCGCTGACGCTCGTCGAGGGGTTCGAGCAGGGCGTCGACGCCATAGGGGTCGGTGGAGGGTGCTGCGCCGCAGTAGTCCTCGTCGAGGGGGCGTATAAGCTGCTGGCTACGGGAGCGGTTGCGTATTTGATTGCGGCAGTGGTTGCATAGCGAGGTGTAGATATAGCCAGCTTTGTTGTCGATAGTGTCGAGTGTTTCGCGTCGTTCCCAGATGGCCAACGAGACATCCTGCACGGCATCGCGTGCCTGGTCAATGTCGCCAAGCATACTCCAGGCTTGTGCCAGGAGGCTGTCGTAGAGCGACAGGAGGAGGTCTTCTATTTGGCGGTCGCGGTTTTTCAAAGGTGTGTAAAGGTATAAGGGTGTCTCTTTTCTCGTTTTGGGATATCGGCAGGGTCAGGGTTTCCAGCCCAGGGTGATGCTGTAGGTGAGTATGTTGTTCAACACCAGCTGGCTGTTGACGCGGCGGCGGAAGTCGGAGCGAAACATGTAGGGTTCCATGAGGGAGTCGAACTCGTAGTCGTAATCGGTCCAGAATTTGGCGATGGTGACGTTGAGACGTGCGTTGACGCTGAGGGAGAGGCGGTTGGTGAGCATGCGATTCTTGCCCATTTCGAGGAGGATGCCTCCGCGATGGAAGGTGTTGTCGTAGACGTGGGCAGGCTCTTTGATGTCGACAAGGGCGTAGGTGGCGCCGAGGCCGAAGTAGAAGGCATCCCAGAAGACCGGGAAGGAGGCGCCGTCGCGCACGGAGAGGGCAAAGGTGAAGGTGTTCACATCGTGGCAGACACCGACGCGCTGGATGTCGTAGCGCGAGCCGTTGTAGTCGGCCTGAAGATGCAGGCAGGCTTCGCTGCCAATCTGCCAGTTGAGTCCCAATGTGGGACGCACGGCGACAACGGGGATGTCGAAATTCCAGATGAGCCGTCCCAGGAAGGTGGGTGCGACGGTGAGTCCCGCTTCGACGGTGAAGGGGTGGCCCATGAATCCACCCTTTTTCTCGCCAAAGGATTCCGCCAGGCTTTCGTAGGCGAGCTGCCGGTTGATGCCGTTGTGGTCGACGGTGTAGACATCGGCGGCAGTGGCGGATTGGCCCGTGTTGACATTGACGGTGTGAGAAGCACTGAGGGTCAGCTGGTTGAGGCCGGCAAAATAGACAGGCATGGTGGGGAAGACGACTTCGGGGAGGAGTTTGGCAAACTCGACGATGGGGTCGAAGGCGTAGAGGTTCTCCACGTTGACCACCAGGGGTATGGTGACATAGTCGACCTGATAGCGCTGCGCCAGGGGTTGTATGTCGACAGCTTGCAGCATGGACACTTTGTCGTCGATGGAGCTGTTCTCGCGCACCCATTCGCACAGGCGCACATAGTCGTTGTAACGGCCTCCATCGCCGCTGGCGATGAGCGACTCAGTGGAGAAGTCTACTGGGTTGCCTCCCAGCTGGCGCACAATGGTGTGCGTCTGTTCCAACAGCTGCTGCTCCTTGCGCAGCGACTCCTTGACCTTCATGCGGTGCTTGTAGCCGTTGACCACGGCGTAGGTGGGCTGCATGACCATCACGCTGCGGCCATAGCGTTCAGCCGCGGGTTCATCAAGAGACATTGTATTATTGTTGAACCAGTTAACAAACTGCTCATCGCGCTGCATCAGGTCGGCAAAATAGTAGCGACGGGAGTCCTCGTTACGGACGTTCTGCCGTTTCTGGCGTATCAGGTCGTACTTCGAGTTGACGGCAGTGGTATCCTGCTGTATGGACTTGGCGGCAGTGTCGAGTGTCGCCAAAAAATAGTCGCGGCGGAAGTCGGCCTTGCCGAAGAGGTCGTTGAGCATATCGTCGTGGATTCGCATAATCTGCGGGTCGGAGCCACCATGCTGCCATAGGAAGCGCACCGTTATCATGGCCAGCTCGTTGGGCTGCACTTTGCGGAAGAGGTTCACCACCTGTTGCTCCTCGCCTTCCACACGGTCGGTGCTCTGTATGGAGTTGTTGCTCTCGGCATAGAGCTTGTGCTTGGCCAGGGCGTAAAGCGACTGGCACATGACTTTTTGCGGATACCATTCAAAAGCATCGGGGCACTGCATGTATTCCACCCAAGAGTTGTAGAAAGCACGGGTATAGTTGCCATTGATAAGGTCCTGGCGCATACATTCCCAGCGTGCCAACGTCTGAATCTCCTCGAATTCTTCGGGTGTGGTCACCAGGTATTTGGACCCCTCATCGCTGTTGCCCAGCAGACTGCGCATGGCGATACGGCGCTTGAGCAGGTTGGGATGCGTGCTCAGCGAGTCGTCATAGTCGTCACGGGCGCTGATGGGCTTCACCTGTTCGAGGTAGTAGCTGCGAGGCAACTTGTAATAGGGGCTGTCGAACAGGGTGGTGTCGAAAGGGGTCTCTCCGAAAGGAAGATAGGAATACTGCAGCATGTCGAACACGCCGTCGGTCACCCCTTTCCAGTAGCGGCTCTTGCCATAGAAGAGTGTGGCACAGAGGCTGTCGGCCTCGCTCTCCATCGAGCGGGAGCGCTGGTGGTAGGTGAGAAAACGGTCGTGCGTAGCGCCACGGGTGGTGTCGTTCTTGATGTTATGGTCTTTGTCGAGTTCCACCCAGGTGTGGTCGCGATAGTAGTGCACAATCTCATGTCCCAGAGCGAAAGCCAGCGCTGCCTCGTTCTCGGCTTTTGCCACCAAGCCCAGGTTGACGAAAATCATGCCCTGCCCCGTCGAGAAGGCGTTGACCGACGTGCTTTTGACGGTGTAGAAGCGGAGGCTGTCGCGCAGCTCAGGATAGTCGCGCAGCAGCGTGTCGGCGATGCGCTCTATCATCTCGGTGATAGGGTCGCCATAGAGTATCTCGCCGCCGGCCATCATGCGGTTAACCTGATATGAGACATTTTCCAGCTTGTTGACCTTCACATTGGCACCGCGCAACTTGGCACGCTGAAGGTCGATGGCATAGAGCCTGTTGAAATCCAGCAGCATATCGGCAGGCATAGGCCCCTGCGAATAGAGCCCGTCGTAGTCGCCTGCCAGCATCCGTTCCACAGATGGGGAAGCCTGTGGGCTCCGCGTCGTGGTGCCACTTTGCGCCACTGCCAGCAGCGGGAACAACGACAATAACAACAATGCTATTTTTCTCATAATCAATATTATTTCAATTCGACATCCATCAGCATGGTGTTCTTCTTCGACGACACGCGCAGCGTCGCCCGGTCGTCAGAGGGACGGTCGACAACCTCTATCACACCCATGCCCGAGGGGAACTTCTTCGTGGTCTTCTTGTCGACATTGCCACGGGCGTCGACACGGTAAACGCTGAGCGGTGTGCTGCCATGGAAGATGTAGGTCTTGCTGGCACGCATATCGATGTTGTAGGGCATCTTGCTGTCCGACTTGTTCTCGTTCATCAGCAAATAGCACATATCGCCACGCGACACCAGTATCTCGTTGACGAAATTGTAGTCCTTGGTGTAGGCAAGACGGCGCATGGGACGGCTCCATGTGATGGCACCCGTGGTGTCCACGCCGAAGAGCACCGATCCGAAAGCTCGGTAGAATATCTGTGTCGTCGTCATGCCGTTTTGGTTACGCATCTCGATGACTTCTTTGTAGGCCATGCCCAACAGCATGGCGCCGCCGTAGCTTGTCGAGGTTCTGGCACGGCAATGAATATCCGTGTATCCGCGGTCTTTCTTGTGGTTCTTGTCGATATGGGCGTTGCTCAGCACCGACAGTTCCTCGTCGGTAAACAGGCGATATTCAGCTTGCGACTTGCCGGTGCGAAGATCGAGCGCAGCGCCATAATAGCCCGAAACGATGTAGTTGACCACTTTGTCGCCTTTCTTGACGGCCTGGGCCAGGAGGCCGCCAACCACAATATGGTTCTTGTCGCTCATGAGCAGACTGGCGCTGTAGGCAGGATTGTCGCCCAGCTCCACAGAACCCATCACATAGTCCTCAACATCGACAATAGTCATGATAGCACGATTTTTGCTCACGCTGGCCAACGACACTTCACCGTCGTCGCTCACGGCAATGTCGCTCACGGTGCCGCAATCCACCACACGGTCCCACAGCACCTCGAAACGGTTGTCATAGAGCCACACATGGGCGTTGTCTATGTTGTAGCCCCACTGCTGCGAAGCCACAGCATAGAAGGCCTTGTCGGCCGAACGTGCCACCATCACCTGTCCTTCCCTATCCATCTGTCCCAACAGCTTCATCTCCTTCATCTCCATGGCCTCGAGGTCCACGATGCAACACGAGAGGCCTAGCGCCAAGCCTGCTTTATCCTTACGGCCCTTGCGGTCGAGAACGAGGAGGTACATCTTGCCATCGACTATCGAAATCTGCAACACATCCTTGTTGTGCAGTGCCTCGAGTTTCAGGGTGCCGTTCTTCTTCAGGTTATCGTCATAGCGTACCAGCTTCACACTCACAGCATAGATGTTGAACGCATCTGGAGTCTCCACCACTGTATAGTAGTGGTTGGCATAATGCTCAAAAAAACGGATACCATCCAACTGACGCTGATTCAAGGGCATACCCTTCTTGACGATGGTGGTCTGTGCCACTTCCAGTTTCTGAGCCTGACTCAACAACGGCAACAATGCCACAAGAATAAGAAGTACTTTTTTCATTTTCAATGTTTTTAATGTTGTTTTCATATTTTATATTATTTTGCAAAATTACACTTTTTCTTCATTGTTTCCAACATCAGCATCCACTTTTTATGCTTTATTATCTTTTGAACATGTTTTTTTCATCAATCAAAGTATGCTTAAAATCATCATCTTACGCCCTTTATCTTATCATTGTATTACACAATAATTCCTTTGCCATATACCCATAAGACACCCCAGCATACCCAAAAGTGCATTTTATTGTAAAAAAAATACGTGTAACAAAAAAACGTGCCAACGGCACGTGATCTCAATTACTATGACATCGACTCGGCCAAAAAGATGGTGTCTCAAAAGTCCGAAGGACTGTCAGAATACAGGCAGGGATGGAGGCCATAGGCCGGAATCCCTGTTTTATGACATTCACCCATACTAAGCCCTGAAGGGGCGAAAGAGCCTGTCTGTAAGTCTTCTGCCGCCCCTTCAGGGCTTATTGCGCGCGGTGTGTCCTTTGCAGGGGTTGCGCACAGCTTCACCCCTGCCTATCCTCTGTCGTCCCGTTCTGGGACTGTGGGGATACCATCTTCCACGCCATCCTCTTCATACGTGCCAGCGGCACGTTCTTTTAATAACCCCGCACGAAACGAAGTGCCGTGTGGGGTCTCTACGCCTCCCTCACCCAGCGTGCCGGAGGCACGCGCTCACTATGTCATCTCAAAATCGCTCCAACGGGCAACCAGATGCCAGCCCAGGGCATCGCCCTGGGTCACAGCACAGGGACAAACCACGCACTGAAAGGGCAAAAGCATAGTAATCAACCTTCTGACCCTTCAGGGCGCAACCCCCTCTCACAATTAAGCCCAGGGCGATTGCCCTGGGCTATTATCTATAGGCCTTTCAGGCCATATAGGGATGACATCCTTATCAGAAACGGAAGGAAACCTCCAAACCGTGATATATCTTCAACGATTTGTCTGGTTTTCCAAGATCCAGAGTATGATAACCCGTGTTATGACTATTTATCTCATTGTTGATATCGCGCTGATAATTTGACAGCCATATCGTACTTTTTGCATAAGGCATCAAGCTAGCGCAATAGCCTATGTTCAATGCAGAATACCGCCCTGTGCTGATTGAAAGACCTGCTTTCAAATCAAAATACGGTTTTACTCCATCAAAATCAACATATCTCCATCCATCCAAAGATCCACCCTCTGCATAATAATGATATGAATAGGAGTAATAAGACCGATCCACACGATATTCATATACGTCCTGGTAATGAATAATACTTTCAAACCAATATGACAATCCTAGCGAAACGCCGATAAACGGACGCATCTTCTTGAATCCTAATAGGTTGGCATCGATATTCCATCTGCCATGTAAAAACGCATCGGCAGCACCCCCACATCCTACTTTAAAATGAAATCCAGGACCGTACATGACATCGCCATTTCGTTTCAGCCTCTCATATCCAAACGTCATAAGGGCTCCGCCATCAGAATACCTATCCGAATTTAACCGAATGTCTCCTACATTATAGCTATGTACACGTTGTTGTAAAAAGGTTCCTGCTGTAAGCCCTACAGAGAATTGACTATACCAATCACCGTGTTTTTTCGGAGGTTTGGTTTCCTTAATAGTATCTGTCACGGCAGCCTTGTATTGCCCACGACGGACAACGACATCTTCTTGCTGGGCCAGTATGGGCATGGCAAATGCGCACATCAGCGCAACTAACAATACTCTTTTCATTGCTCTACGGGATTAATGATGGTTGTTTGTTTCTTTGTTGGGTTGGGGGTACTTGCTGACGCATCAAAACTCTGCTTGATTAATTGCAGGTCATTTGCGCTGGCCTTACGGAAATTGGTGTAGGTGGCGGGATAGCCAGTCACTTCAACGGTGATGGTGTTCATGTCCGCCGAAGTCCTAATCTCATAGACTGGCACCAACAGCAGGTCGGCGTTGTTGAGTTTCACGGCACGTGTCAGCGTGTAGCTTTTCAGGTAACGGATTTCGGCCGAGTGATCGGGGTCGAGCAAGTCTTTGGCCGTAAGGGCGTTGCCGAATGTCTCCTTGTGGGTGATGCGGGTGGATGACACCGTGAGGTCGGCCACCACGGGCATCGTGTGTGCCGAAGCCACAGGGTTGATACTGCTCGCCGTCGCTTCGTCGTAGCCATACTTTTCGTTTTCAAGAACCACCACATGTTCTTTCTTGTTCTGTGCCAGCAGTTGTCCTGCGGCCAGCAGCAGCGCGGCTGCTGCAATCATCAACTTTTTAGTGTCCATTTTACGGGTATGTTTTGGTAATAAAAAAAATCCGTGAACTTCTTGTTGGTACCCGAGGATCTGGACTTCCTGCAACCTTAACACGAAAGCTCACGGCAATAGTGAGCGTTTCAGTTCTTGTCAAGGTTGCGAGTACACAAAATTGTCCGGATTTCGGGTACGCCTACAAAGGCATTAACGCTTGGTAAAATATGTATCTAAATACTTATTGTTCTGTCATTCAATATATTTTGGTTCAAAATCTATTTCTTGTTACAATGCAAATATACGAATTATTTTAGAATTAGATGATTTTTTTAGTGGTGTCCTATAAAACTATTATTATTGATGTTTGGTAAACGTGCCAGAGGCACGTGCTCTCTTTGTCGCCTCTTCTCTCCGCCAATCTGGCGTTGGTGTTCATGTATACATAAAATATACTGCATGAACGTTTTATATTTGGGGCGCTTATTCAGCGAGGATGGTCGATCGTTTCAGCAGCTTCACAGTGTGCTGCTTGCCATCGGTGGTGGTAAGGGTCAGAAAATAGATGGTTTGAGGATAGGCTGTGAGGTCAATGGTGTAGCTTCCGTCACCTGTCGAAGTCATCTTTATCTCTTCACGGCGACCGGTAAGGTCGGTCAGGATGGCCGTTGCGATGTGTTCTGAAGTAGAGATAGTCACTTCCCCATGGGTCGGGTTCGGGTAAACCACGTACTTTGCCACTTCTGCCACATCGATACCTTCTTGGGTAGCGAAAATGGCTATCAGGGTTGTGTCGCTTGTAACAAAAAGGGTTCTTGGATTGTTGGTGTCGCCGTCGCTCCATTGGGAAAAAATATGATTCGGGAGTGGCGTGGCGGTCAGGGTGGCTATGTCACCATAGTAGTATCTGCCACCGCCAGACACCAATCCGAAGGAAGGATCATTGGCCGTTACGGTAACCAAGTATCTATTATTCAAGAATGTAGTGGTAAATGCCAGGGATGTGTCGCCTGAACCGCAGAGGGTACGAATATGGACTGTGTACAGGGGGCTCAACGGGAGATTTGTCAAGGTGCATGCTGGTTCAGTGACAATGATTGAGGTGTCGCCAAATATGACTTCCCATGTATTTTCTAAGCCCTCATCCCATGTGAGGCTGAGGCTGTCGGCCGAGACAATACCTGTTACATTTTGTGGCATTGGGCAGCTGTTGGGGACGAGATAGATATTGTCGATGGCAGCAGGAGCCTGGTTAAAGGTACTTTCGTCGTTGTGCCAAAGGAATACCCAAATGTAGTCGCCTGGTGAGTCTATTGTGAATGTACCACTCTGGCTCTGCCATAGCGTATGTTGGCTGAGGAATGTGCCGCCGTCGAGGAAGATACCGCCAGAAGACACAATCGATTCCTCGTCAAAACCATCAAGTTCGCCCGGAATCAGCAGCGTTTGGGCTGGTAGCAGTGCGGCACGGATGAAATCCCTATTTTCCTCGCCATTGCATTTCCAATCAAAGCGGTAGGCATATTCGCCACTGGCGTCAATGTGGAAAGTACGGGTTGCAAAGACTGTTGAGGCTGTGTCACTGTAGTGGTTGCTACTACCGTCGTCGGTTATGAATAGCGACCCTCCGGGATTACCTGTTGCGTTACCTGTCGTCCAATAGTTGCGCTCCGATCCGTCCAAAAGTATCCAATCATTTTCGGAATGGTCAAAGTTGCAGATATATGGCAATGTGACAGGAGTGCTCAACAGTGTGGTCGCTGCAAGGTGTCGGGCAACAACAGAGTCGTAGCAGTCGGGATAGACATAGATGTGGTATAGGGTGCTGGAGTCGAGACCTGTAAGGGTATAGAATGTATCGGTGACGAGAAGCGGTGTTGCCGTCCCGTTGCCGGGAGTGAAGTCGACGGTGTCGTACTCCACATACCAGAAGATGTCGGCACTGCTTGTGTCGGTCCATGCTATGGTGAGGCTGTCGAGACCCGTATTGACAACATGGAGGTCTTCGGCCGGAGCGCATGGTATCTCTTCGAGGACAATGTCGTCAAGGTAGGGCCGGTTCACCGGAGATTGGTATGGTGCTTTGAAGGCTATGTGGCCGTGGGGGCCGCGGTAGCCGGCCATCCTTACCGTATGGTGTGAATAGTCGCTCAATGATACGATGCGGGCGGTATCGACTGCGACAAATGTACTGGTGTCGGTGGGGTCGCTCATCACTCCCACCACGATGAACGAGTTGTAGTAGAAATGGGCGGTACGCAGCCAGAAGGAGACCTGCAGGCCCCTTGCCGGATAAAGTGTCGGGTCGGTGAGCGGCATGATGGCATACTGGTCGGAACATTCTCCGGAGATGTTTGCGGTGTGGAACCGCATGGCGTTGCTGCCGCTGTGGGCATAGGAGGAATCGTTGTGAATAAGAGGGGCACCGCTGTACTCGCCAGCCGTGCCAATGTTGTGTCGAAGCCAACATTCAGGCAATGTGTTTTCGGTGGAATAGGTGGTATATGAAGGAAGACCTGCGACACTTTCGAAGTCCTCTACGAATGGCAAACTATTGATAGGAGAGCAAAGAGTATGGAAGCGTTCGGGGTATGAGGGATAGCCCTCGCTGCCGCCACAGCTGGAGACTATCACTATCTCATAATCCGTGTTGGGGTTGAGGCCGCCGATGCGAGCCACGGTGTCGTTCACAACTCGAGGGGCAGCGCTACCGATATCAAATCCAGGGGCTCCGATATATACCAGCCAGCTGTTGGCATTGGCAGTGCCGTGCCATGTGGCAAAGACGCTGTCGGCCGTGGTTCCTGTCACACGGACATGCTGTACTGTGGGGCAAGGAAGTGCCATTCTCAGCCTGATGTTGTCGAGGTCGCAACCGTTGCCGGCCATTCCGCTTTCGGGCGAAGGGGCATAGAAGACTATGTAGCGGCCGTCGCCAGTATAGTTCTCAAACCGTACCGAGACGTTGTGGAGCGAGGAGATTGGCTCATCGCTGAGGTCGATGGTGTCGACAGGCACGAGTCCGGAATAGGTGTATGTATACGAGGGCACAGAAATCTCCATGCTCGTTGCAGGCAGGTCGCCCGAGTACCAGGTGACATCTTCGGCAACGCCGACAATCAGGCGGGTGCTGGGTATAGGATTATATCCGCTTCCGGGACGCTTGATCAAGAAGTTGAGTTCCAGCTGTGTGATGTCAATAGAGGCATCCAGTTTCGGCAGGGCTACCCAACGGTAGTAGTTCGACTGGGCCGACAATGTGAGTCCTACTGTGTCTTCACCGATATATAAATGTGTGGCGGCTGGCATACCCGAAACGGTGGCTATCACCTGTCCTCTCCGCCAGCAGGGACTGATTGTCTGTTGGTATCCATACTCGTAGCTCTCGAAGTCCTCATAGTATGGAAGGTCGTCGTAAGTGAGCACTGGGCATGTGGTCTGGATGTGACCTGCCTGGAAGATACTGTTGAGCGTCGGGCATTCGGTGGCGACGGCATAGCTGTAGAGGGTGGTGCTGGCAAGGGAATGGAAGGTATAGAAGGTGTCGGTGACGCCTCGGACGGTGTCATTGTCGAGAACGACAGTGTAACTTAATTCATTCGCCGCCACGCTGTCGGAAGCTCCCGGGCTCCACACTAGTGTCACCGAGGTGTCGGTGCTGGAGGCTCTCAGATGCGAGACGGGGAAGCACAGATGGTCGGTAAGGACGACATCGTCGAGCAGCAGCTCGCGATCGTAGTTGGGTCGCCTACTACGGATGGCGATGTAGTTGCCTGTGCCGCTATAGTTGGCCAAACTGACAGTATAGAGTGCCGGATCGCGTGAGGGAGTGATGGTGTCGACAGGCACAAAGTGAGCGGTGTCGCTGTCGTGGTCCATCACGCCGATGACAAACGAAGCCATCTGTTCGCTGTTGGACAAGGTTCGGGCGTAGAACATCAGGTAAAGGTCGCTGGTATTATAGACGCTTTTATCCACAGGAGGCAGAACCACGAAGAAATTGTTGTATTCGTATGTCAGCTCCCAGTACATACTTTTGTTGCCGTGGAGGTCGCTGGTGTTTCTGATGTATGGGCGGCCATTGGTATTATTGTTGTTGGGGATATCGTTGACGCGCCTCCAGCAGGCAGGAAAGGCCTCGACGTATGAAGTGCTGTGCAATTGATAGTGCGGCTCGTTCTCGAAGTCGTTGATGAGCGGTAGTGTGCTGAGAAGATAGCAGGGCGTGTGGAACGAAGCCGACCACACGTTGCTGGTGTCGCCGAAGCCGCAAATGGCACGGATGCTGACAGTATACTCTGTGTCGCTTTCAAGTCCATGGATAGTATAGAACGTGTCGGTGAGATAGTGGACGCTGTCGCCCACTGTCAACTCCCACAACATCTCTTCGCCGCCTCTTGACCACGATACGGTGGCGCTGTCGGTGGTGACGTCGCGGAAAAGGATGTTGTCGACTCGACGGCACATCGGTTCGTAACTGACGGTGATGTCATCTATCGTGGCACTCCAATACCACTCTGTTGGACGGTCGGCACGGATGGCGATATACTGCCCGTCGCCGTTATAGTTGTCAAACGAGACTTCGTACCGGTCCCAGCCATTGGTTGCGGGGTCGATGAAGACTGAGTCGACTGTATAGAAAGTGTTGATGTCGTTCGGATCGGTCATCACGCCAACATAGAGAATCGGGTCAATCGTGATGGTCGACGACCGTGCCCAGAAATTGAGATATAACGAGTTGATTGCATCTATGTCGGTATCCACCGGAGGCAGGACGATGGCCTGGTAGTTGCTGTAATAGGAACCTGTTGAGACACCAAAGCCGAGTCCACGATTACCCGTGTGGGCACCGGAAGTGATGATGGGGTGGCCGTTGTAGATGCCGGCATCGTTGAGGTGGTGCCAGCAATGTATGTCGGCAGGCACGGTGCTGCCGCCGGTGGGCAATCCCTCAAAACCGTAATGGAAGGGAATGCTAAGGGGTATACAGGGAGTGGCCATGGTGACCGACGCGGAGAGAGCCGTGTCGCCGCAGTTGGCGGTAACACGGAACTCATATTGTGAGCCTTGCTGCAAGTTGGCTATCGAAAATGGGTGTTCTGTGTTGATGGTCTCGGTGGCCACATTGATCCAACTGCCGGTGTCGGCGGGGTTGGCAAGACGGTAATCCACATTCCACGATTCCTCTTGATAACCAGGAATCCATAAAAGCCTTATGACTCCATTGGTGCTTGTGTCGACATCCACTGTTGGAGGAAGACAGGTGGCCACCCCCGAGCAGTAGGCCTCTCGACCTCCGGTGATGAGGCGTGTGTTGCTGCGCTTATCGAGTTCTGCGGTGCCCTCTGAGTACGCTGCATAGTGGTTGGGCCGGGCTCTCCAGCTAGTCATATTGTTGTCGGGTGTTGCCTCGTGGCGGAACGTGCGGTTTGTGGGGACAGCCACTCCACTGTTTTTGGAGATGGTCACGCACAGATTGCTGGTGCCGTCATACAAAAAGGTTCCCTGGTTGAATTGGACGTAGTTCCAGCCTTCAGCGGTGAAATAGAGGGTGCCGCTATAGACCAGCTGCCCTTGATCGGAAGCACCATTCGACATATCTGTCCGTGTGGTATGAGCCAGATAGATTTCGCAGTTGCCCACTTGGTAAGGCTGGTTAAAGGCATAGTCGAAGCCGATGCCGTCGAGCATGGTCGGACCTGAGACCGGTATCTCTGACGAGAGGAAGAGATGCTGGACTATGGAGAATGGAGCACCAGCGTTGATGGGTGTTATTGCGTTGATCTCCGTCCCAGGGTTGCCCAGCACGAGGGTGTCGACCGGCAAGTCGATGGTGTCCCAGCTGATGCATGGAAGCGCCTGGGTGCTGAAAACCAGGGTGTCGGCATCGCCATTCAGGCCGCCGCAGTTGGCTGCCACCGTCACCCAATAGGAGCTGTCGGGAGCAAGGCCGGTCAGCAGCAACTCGGGGCGGTTGGTGGTGACAGTGATAGGGATGGAATCCACGACATTGCGGTAGCTTACATCAAAGCTTGTCGGGAAGCCGAAGTTGGTGCTGTAATCCCATGTCAGCCGCGCTGCCGAAGCAGTGCTTTGTGCATGTATTGCCGTGATGTGGGGGCACCGGTTGGGTATTTCCTCAAGGATGATGTCGTCGATACTCACCTGGTTATTCACCAAGGCCTTGAAAGCCACATGACCGTGGGGACCCGTGTAGTTGGCAAAACCCACAATCTGTTGGGAATAATTGTATATGTTCGAAACCGTATCGACAGGCACAAAAGTGGTGGAATCGTAGGGGTCGCTCATCACACCCACCACTATTTCAGCCATGGTGTATGAGAAATTGCGCATCCAGAACGACACCTGCAGGTTGGACAGCGGATAGGCTGCGGCGCTCACAAGGGGCATGATGGCTATCGCGTTGCTAGAAGAGTTGAAAAACATTGCATTACCACCGCTATGCGCCGCCGTGGCATCGCTGCAAACTGTGGGGAACCCGCGATGGTTGTATTCGCTGCTTGTGTTGTAGTGTAGCCAGCAATGAGGCAGATTGCTCACCCTTGCATAGGCGTATGTGGGGATGCCCTCCACGCTCTCGAAGTCCTCGACAAAAGGCAGGCTGCCGAGGGGCGCACACAGAGTATGGAAATGGACCGGATATGAGGGATAGCCCTCGCCGTCGCTGCACGAGGCCACCACCACCAACTCATATTCGGTGTCGGGAAGCAGATTGCCTATGA
The DNA here is from genome assembly GCA_024681475.1 of Bacteroidales bacterium. GTDB lineage: Bacteria > Bacteroidota > Bacteroidia > Bacteroidales > P3 > Colimorpha. The sequence goes on from JAILAT010000001.1 coordinate 130,124, forward strand.
ATGCACTGTTGGTGTGAACAATATGAGGGGTGGCCCCGTCGATACTGAATCCAGGTGCGCCGATATATACCAACCACTCATCAACATCGTCCTCGTCCTGCCATGTTGCATTGACGCCGTCGACTGTGGTGCTTGTCACAACAAGCCGCTGTGGCGTGAGGCAAGGGACAGCCTGCCGCAGTGTGACGTTGTCCATAATGATGGAATTGGCTGTATAGTTATCATCTGTAGTCGGAGAAATGAAAACAACATACTTGCCGTCACCGGTGTAGTTGCCGAATCGCACCGCGACATTATGGACGGAGCCGAGCTGCTCGTCGCTGATGTCGATAGTGTCGACTGGCACGAATGTCGAATCCAGATTGAAGTCCGTCGCCACCCCGACCACCAATTGGGAAAAGGAGGCCGATGAGCCCGACACATAGGTGGGACGGCAAGCCAAGAACGTGATCTCCAAGTTGCTGACATCCACCGAATCATCCAGCCGCGGCAAGGCAGCCCAGCAGTAGAAAAACGACGAATTGCTGAACGAGAGTCCGACGGTGTCGCCTTCAAATTCGTTGAAAGTAGGAGTAGGGCGATTGAGGCCGCTTGTCTGTGGAGGCACCATGCCCTTGCGCCAGCAGGGGTGGATGTCCACAATCCCGTAACCATAGCCATAACTTTCAAAATCTTCGGAATAAGGCAGGTCGTCATAGGTGAGTGAACAATCCGTAACCTGCGCCCGCAAGACGCCCGGAACAAGGAATGCCGCCACAACAAAGAGAATGACCCAACGATATTTGTTTTTCATATTATCAAATAATTACAGTTTTTCAATTTGCAAAAATACAAATATTTTTTATATTGGTACAAAAAAAATAAAAAAAACAGACAGAGATTCCTGTGGGCAGTAAAAAATCCTGTTTTCAGGACGTATCCGACTATTACCCACACAGTTAATTTCCTTCCGGAAAAACAAAAATTATAACATCAAGAGGACTTCAATCAATAGCCTCGGAGAGGCTAGCTCTCAATAGCCCCACACAAGGAACGCAGTGTGGGGTAACAAAGTAGTAGCAATATGCGTCTTGGAGAGACGCGCTCTCAATGAATAAAAAGCCCCCCCCTTAAATCTATAATATTTGGAAAAGATAATTCGTTTTTGCAAATCACGTAATCAATTTAAGCCTTCCCCTCCCCTCTTAAAAAACAACGGCAGCCATCTTCACAGATAGCAGCCGTCCTTTCGTTTGCGTTGCACTTCCGCTCCCTGCAGACAAAAAAAAAGAGGAAACTTGCGTTTCCTCTCTCGTGACTCCTACAGGATTCAAACCTGTATCCTTCTGCCCCGTAGTCACATGCTCTATTCAGTTGAGCTAAGGAGCCTTTCGTTTTTGAGTTTCAAAAGTACACACATTTTTGATACCCACCAATTTTTTTTTTTGTTTTTTTGTG
>JAILAT010000010.1 GCA_024681475.1 Bacteroidales bacterium
AACGCCGGCCTCGAAGGCAGCGTCGTTGTCAATGAAGTGAAGAACGGCAAGGGCGACTACGGCTACAATGCCCGCACCGAGAAATACGAGAACCTGTTCCAGAGCGGCGTCATCGACCCCGCCAAGGTGACCCGTGTGGCCCTGGAGAACGCTGCCAGCATCGCCGGCATGCTCCTCACCACCGAGTGCGTCCTCTGCGACATCAAGGAACCCGAACCTCCGATGCCCGCCGGCAACCCCGGCATGGGCGGCATGGGCGGTATGTACTAAACCGCAAGGATTAGTACAACCCCCTCCGTCAGCGCATGGGCGGCATGTACTAATCAGTCCCGTATGTTGCGATATCGTCGCAACCCAACTCCAAAACCAAAGCCGAGGCCAGCAATGGCCCCGGCTTTCCTGTTGTGTATGTTTACGTGCCCCGGCAACCCCTTTCCACGAATGTTGCGACATCGTCGCAACATGGCTTTTAGTAATAGGAGTTAAGACAGCCTTGCGAGAACCCGGGGCTGTTAGCTATTATTCCATTTTGGGGCGGATTTTGTGGTATTCGTTGTTTCCCTCCTTGTTCCAGCCATGAATGAAAAACCAACCGTCTGCACCCCAGAAAGAGTCGCCACAGGGGAACCATCGCGGATGTGTATTGAAGATGTATTGTTTGCCGAGTTTGTCGAGCTTGAAATCATAAGGATAGATATACACATAGCCCACTGCTTCATTATAGGGGCTGTCCCAGTATATGGCATCTGAAGACCAACCTGCCAATAGGCTGTCCTTAGACATAGACATCCAGCAAGCCTCTATGCGTGTTGTGTCGTTGCGTGTCCGTGTGAAGCCATAATCTCCCATGCCCATCTCAATGATGTCGCCACCGTCCTCGAATCGGTAAAAACCACATTCTTCCATGCATTCTTCGAAACTGAATCCAATTTCGTTGGCCCATTCACGTACAATGGATGAATCCTTATTATCGGGTGTACGTTCAAAGCGCTCCATTTGATACTGGTGGCAGACCGATTCGGCCGCCTCAAATTCAGCCTGACTAATCTGGACATCTTCCCACACTATCCCGTTTTGTGATACCTCAACTGGCTGTTTCCCATTCTTGCAGGCGGTCAATAATCCGAGGGTGCACAATGCTGCGCCAAGTAAAATCACTTTCTTCATGTTGTTATCCATTTTTCTCATACAAACGCCGTTATCCTGATTTTATTGCATGCTGTGGCTGATGAGTGTCCATCAGACTGTCGTTCTGCGCAAATTAATTTTGCCGTGTCGCGGATTTTTCGTAATTTTGCAGCGATTTATAACAAGTATTATTATGCTACAGATTGGAACCAAGGCTCCCTATTTTGAGGGACAGGATGAGAACGGTAACACCGTGAAGTTGAGCGACTTTAAGGGCAAGAAGCTTGTGCTCTATTTTTATCCGAAAGACAGTACGCTGGGTTGCACGGCCGAGGCGTGCGATTTGCGCGACAACTATGATCGTTTCATGGCTTTGGGCTATGCGGTGCTGGGCGTGAGCCGCGACAGTGCCGTGTCGCACCAGAAGTTTATCGCCAAATACAACTTGCCGTTCCATCTCATCGCCGACACGGACCTCACCATCCTCAAAGCCTACGAGGCTTGGGGCGAGAAGAAGAACCCCAGAATGGGGAACCGAACACCGCTGAATCAATCAAATGAAGTGAGGAACTACGGCAAGGTGTCGATGGGCACCCTGCGCACCACCTATGTCATCGACGAGCAAGGCATTATCGTCGACGCCATCGGCAAGGTGGACACCAAGAACCATACTGCCCAGATTATCAAAGAATGAGGGTAGGGGAGGTCTTCCACACGAAGACAACATCAAAAGCGGGGGCATCAGCTGATGCCCCCGCTTTTAGTATCCTACGTTTGAATTGGTTATATTCCTTCTTCCTTGGTGATTCTTTGGTGGGAAACCTGCCACCTCTGATTATGATGCTGACCAAATTCCTCTCTTCTTCGGATTCGAACCCGTTGATGAATAGTTGGCCCGTTGGAATTTCATCGTTGAAAAATGCTGCCATCAACACTTCGTCGTCCAGTGTCAAGGCTACGGGTTGATTTTTTTGTTTTTCAGGATTGTGATGTTTAGGGGTTTATACATTGGCGGCGAAGCTCATGCTTCGCCGCCTTATTTCTATTAATTGTGTAATTTTGTTACTTGTTCAGACCTGTTATGATGAGGTCCACCTTGGTGTCCTTGAAGGCTTGGTGCTTGTTGAGGGCTGCTGCTGCAGCACGTTTGATTTCGTTCTGCGTCATGCCTGTGATGGTGATGTTCTCGGCAGGCATGCCGTGCTGGACGAAGAAGTCTTTGACGCTCTTGGCACGGGCCACGGAGAGTTTCTGCTCGGCCTCGATGTCCACGGCATACGACTGCACATAGCCTTTCACCTGGATGGTGATTTCGGGATAGGAATTGAACATCTGCATATAGTTGGTCAGCGAGGGCTCCGATTCGGGCAGCAGGTTACCGTCGTCGTCGAAGTAGATGTCGGTGACGGGGAAGACGGTGCCTTTCTCGGTGCGGTTCAGGTTGAAGCGCATCAGGGTGTCCTCCTTGAAGATGTTGGAGTTGAACTCCTTATAGATGGGGAAGTATCCGTCGCGTTTGGCGTAGAGAGAATAGGTGAAGCCGGGCACCATTTTGACTTTCGAGCCCTTGAAGCTGGCGTTTTTCACGATGGGGCGGTTGTCGGTATTCTTCTCGAGTATCAGCAGGTCGACATCCACGTTGCGTTTGAGCACGGGGTCGTAGAAGAGCACCCAGGGCTCGTAGGACTCCACCTGTATGGAGACCTTGATGGTGTGGCCGTCGCCGTTGCCGCTCTTGTTGTCGAGCACGATATAGTAGGTCTCACCCTTCTTGACAGGCACGCTCTTGAGGAATGCGGGGTCGTCGTTGATGCCGATGAAGTTCTTCTTGCCGTCGGCTTTCATGCCCAGCGTGGCCTTGGTCTGCCGTTTGGAGCGGGGCTTGGCCACCACTTGGCCTTTGCTGTTCTTGGGTGTGGCGGCAGCCATGCCGGTGGTGTCCTTACGTGAAAGGTCGGAAGCCAAGGGGCGTATCTTGTTCTGGATGAGATGGTTGCTGAAGTAGACGTCGGTGTATTTGAAGACGCAGAAATCATAGTCGTCCCACTCGCTGTTGGGGGTGATTTCGATTTCGAGGTTGCCGGAGTAGGGGACGGTGAACTTGTACCACACCGAGTTGTGCTCGTACTCGAAGATGTTGGGGTTGCTCTTGTCGCGCATAATCTCCTGGATGCGTCCGGCGCCCTGAGGAGCCGTGGTGGGACCGTATTCCACGTCGGGCTGCAGCTCGATGGCGAAGAGACAGTCGTTGCTGTAGGCCGGCAGCTGAATGTTCACGGGTTCAGTTTTCTGGGGCGTGTTTTTGGCGTTTTTTCCTTTATTGCTTCGGTTCTGATTTTGTGTGTTTTTGTTTTGCGCATAGCCATCTGCAGCGCTGACAATCAGCGCCGTAGCGAGTATGAGCAGACAGAACATCCTTTTCATTGTGGTGATATTTATATATGTTATTGTTTTGCAAAGATATGCATTTTTTTTGATACAAGAGTCCTTTTTTAGGAAAAACTTTTAAAATATTTGGTAGTGGGTTGATAGTCAACGGCTCTGTTGGCGGCATGGAACGCGATGTATCAGGCGGCGCCAGTGGACCATGGAGAGCGAAAAAATGCAGCGAAAACGATTTTTTATTTGTTCTTATAAAAAAATATCGTATCTTTGCAACTCACTTTGGAGTGAACAAATAAAAGTTTAAAGCATTATAAATCAAATTATTTATCTGACGTTATGACAAAATACGTTTACACTTTTGGAGGCAAAACTGCCGAAGGGAAGGCCGACATGAAGAATTTGCTCGGCGGAAAGGGAGCCAACTTGGCTGAAATGTGTCTGCTCGGTTTGCCGGTGCCTGCTGGCCTGACAATCACCACCGAATGCTGCACCGCATACTATGCCAACAATTGCGAACTGCCCTCCGGCTTGATGGATGAGGTTTGGACCGCTATGAAGAATGTGGAAAACATCATGGGAATGCGCTATGACGATCCCGAGAACCCTCTCCTTGTCTCTTGCCGTTCGGGTGCACGTAGCTCGATGCCAGGTATGATGGACACTGTGTTGAACATCGGCCTCTCCAGCAAGACCATCCCCGGTATGCTGAAGAAGACCAATAATCCCCGTTTCGTTTACGACTCCTATCGCCGTCTCATCATGATGTATGCCGACGTGGTGATGGAGAAAGCCGAAGGCATTGAGCCTGAGGAAAACAAGGGTATCCGCAAACAGCTCGACGATATGCTCGACGCTTTCAAGGAGCAGAAGGGCTACAAGAGCGACACGGATCTGACCGCTGAAGATCTCAAGTCGTTGGCCGAGGCTTTCAAGGCCAAGGTGAAAGAGGTGCTTGGCACCGAGTTCCCCGACGATGCCCGCGCCCAGATGGAAGGCGGCATCAAGGCCGTGTTCAAATCGTGGAACGGCAAGAAGGCTGTCAGCTACCGCAAGATTGAGGGCATCCCCGACGACTGGGGCACCGCCGTCAACGTGCAGGCCATGGTGTTCGGCAACATGGGCGACACCAGCGCTACGGGTGTGGCTTTCACCCGTAACCCCGCTACGGGCGACAACCAGTTCTATGGCGAGTGGCTCATCAATGCCCAGGGCGAGGATGTGGTGGCCGGTATCCGTACCCCCAATCCCCTCAATGACGACACCAAGAACGAGCAGAACAAGCACATGCACTCCATGCAGGAGCTTATGCCCGAGACTTATAAGGAGCTCTGCGACATCCGCGCCACGCTGGAGAAGAACTATCACGATATGCTCGACATCGAGTTCACCATCCAGGACGGCAAGCTGTACATGCTGCAGTGCCGCGTCGGAAAACGCACCGGCGTCGCCGCTCTGACCATGGCTTTCGACATGCTGAAAGAGGGTCTCATCGACGAGCAGGAAGTGGTGATGCGCATATCGCCCTCACAGCTCGACGAGCTGCTGCACCCCATTCTGGACATCACCGACGAGACGAAGCACACCGTCATCGCCAAGGGTCTGCCCGCAGGTCCTGGCGGCGCCGTGGGTGTCATCGCGCTGACTTCCGAGAAGGCCAAATTCTACAATGCCTCCGGCGTGAAGAACGTGCTGGTGCGTGAAGAGACCAACCCCGAGGACGTGGAAGGTATGCGCGCTGCCGACGGTATCCTCACCGCCCGTGGCGGTATGACTTCGCATGCCGCTCTCGTGGCCCGTGGCTGGGGCAAATGCTGCATCGTGGGCTGCGACGCTGTGAAGATCAACATGGAGACGGGCACCGTCAACATCAACGGCAAGAGCTTCAAAGAGGGCGACCTGCTGTCGCTCAACGGCACCAAAGGCTGGGTGTACGACGAGGAGGTGAAGATGATCAACGCCACCGAGAACCCGCTGTTCCAGCAGTTCATGGCACTGGTCGACAAGTTCCGCACCTTGGGTGTCCGCACCAATGCCGACAACCCCGACGACGCATTGCGCGCTGTCAGCTTCGGCGCTGAAGGTATCGGCCTGTTCCGCATCGAGCACATGTTCTACGGCAAGAACAGCGAGAAACCGCTGGAGAAACTGCGCAACATGATACTGAGCGACACCACCGCCGAGCGCGTCGCCGCTCTCGACGAGCTGGAGCCCGACATCCGCGAGTATGCCAAGGCTACTCTGAAGGTGATGGACGGCAAGCCGCTGACCTTCCGCCTGATGGATCCCCCGCTGCACGAGTTCGCTCCTCAGGGCGAAGAGAAGATGCGCGAAGTTGCCAAGCGTCTCAACATCTCCTATGAGGAGGTGAAGAAACGCGTCGATGCGCTCCACGAGGTGAACCCCATGATGGGTCTCCGCGGCGTGCGTCTGGGCATCATCTATCCCGAAATCACCCGCGTCCAGTTCCGCGCGCTGTTCAGCGCCACGGCCGAGCTGATGAAGGAAGGCCACGACCCGCGTCTGGAGATCATGGTGCCGCTGACCATCAACGTGAAAGAGCTTGAGCATCAGAAGAAAATCGCCACCGCCGTCAAGGCCGAGGTGGAAGCCAAATATGGTGTCACCATCAAATACATGTATGGTACGATGATCGAGATACCGCGTGCTACGCTGGTGGCTGACAAGATTGCCGAGGTGGCAGAGTTCTTCAGCTTCGGTACCAACGACCTGACGCAGATGACCTTCGGCTTCAGCCGCGACGACGTCAACGCCATCGTCAAGGACTATGTGGACCAGAAGATTATCCCCGCCGACCCGTTCAACACCCTCGACCAGGAAGGTGTGGGCCAGCTGGTGAAACTGGGTGTGGAGCGTGGCCGCAGCACCCGCAACGCGCTGAAATGCGGCGTGTGCGGTGAGCACGGTGGCGACCCCGACTCGGTGGAATTCTTCTACCATGCCGGTCTCAACTACGTGAGCTGCAGCCCCTATCGCGTGCCCGTGGCACGTCTGGCAGCCGCTCAGGCAGCCATCAAGGACGCTCGCAAAAAGTAAGCGCCACAAGGCTCTGCACTGGCAGGAAAAATATTTTTTGCGGAACACGCAATAAAAGAATGCATTCCGCGTTAGCAAAGGGTAGTCCAAGGGGCTACCCCTTGCTTTTTTTGTCTCCTGCTGCCTTGGTGCACAGGCGGGATACATGTTTGAGGTGAATAAAATAAGTATATAATATTAATAAAAACAAATAGCATGAGCCGAAACATTACACAAGAATTGGAAGCACTGGGCATCACCGGTGTGAAAAATATCCATTACAACTCCTCCTACGAGGAACTGTTTGCCATGGAGACACTGCCCACACTCGAGGGCTACGACAAGGGACAGCTCACTGAGTTGGACGCCATCAACGTGATGACCGGTATTTATACCGGCCGTTCGCCAAAGGACAAATACATTGTCATGGACGAGAACTCGAAGAATACCGTGTGGTGGACCACCAATGAGTACAAGAACGACAACCACCCGATGAGCGAAGCTGTGTGGGCTCAGATGAAAGAGCTGGCCCGCAAGGAACTGTGCAACAAGGAACTCTTTGTGGTCGACGCTTTCTGCGGCGCCAACAAGGATACCCGTATCGCTGTGCGTTTCATCATGGAGGTGGCATGGCAGGCCCACTTTGTGCGCAACATGTTCATCAAGCCCACCGACGAGGAGCTGAAGGACTTCCAGCCCAGCTTCACCGTGTATACCGCCAGCAAGGCCAAGGTGGAGAACTACAAGGAGCTGGGTCTCAACAGCGAGACCTGCGTGGCTTTCAACGTCAGCAGCCGTGAGCAAGTGATCCTCAACACCTGGTACGGCGGCGAGATGAAGAAGGGTATGTTCAGCATGATGAACTACTACCTGCCCCTGAAGGGTATCGCCGCCATGCACTGCTCGGCCAATACCGACATGAAGGGTGAGCACACTGCCATCTTCTTCGGTCTCAGCGGCACCGGCAAGACCACCCTCTCGACCGACCCCAAGCGTCTCCTCATCGGTGACGACGAGCATGGCTGGGACGACGAGGGCGTCTTCAACTTCGAGGGCGGCTGCTACGCCAAGGT
>JAILAT010000014.1 GCA_024681475.1 Bacteroidales bacterium
TACAAGAAAAAAGAAATGTTGAACAGCTATGAGAAGTTAAACTTGCATTGCGCACAGTAGTCAAGCACCGAATCAGCATCATGAGAAAGGACCCGTCCTTAGAACTCGACGAATTCCTCGAGCCCAAACTGGACCATCTGATGCTCGAGATAGAAGATGCTGAGGACGAGGCGTCGGTCAAGTTCCCGCCTTTCCTGCGCGTCATCAAGGATGTCACCGGCGACGCGGCATACTACAACTCTAACATCGCAAAGATATGAACGGCACGCTGAATATAAAAGAGAATTTCAAGCTACTGAACTACAATACCTTCGGCATCGATGCCGTGGCTGCCCGCTACGTGCAGCTCGACAGTGCCGGCGACTATGCCGCGCTGGTTCGTTCGGGCTTGCTGCAGAGGCATCCCTTCTTTGTCCTCGGCGGCGGCAGCAACGTGGTGCTCCCTGACCGCTACGAGGGTACGGTGGTGCATCCTGCCAATAAGGGCATCCGTCTGAGAGACAGGCGGAACGGCATTTGTATGGTCGAAGCTGAGGCTGGCGAGGTGTGGGCCGACTTTGTGGACCGATGCGTCTCCAATGGATGGTTCGGGCTCGAGAATCTGGCCGGCATACCGGGTACCGTGGGTGCCGCTCCGGTCCAGAACGTGGGTGCCTACGGCAAAGAGGCCAAAGATGTCATTGAACGTACGCATGTCGTTGACATAGAGAGCGGTGAAGAGCACTGGGTGACTGCTGAAGAGTGTCAGTTCGGCTACCGTTGGTCGCGCTTCAAGGGCGACTGGCGCAACCGTTTCCTGATAGACCGTGTGGTGTTCAGGCTCAGCGATACTTTTGTCCCCGACTTGGGCTACAAGGCACTGGCAACGGCGTTGGCCGACAGAGGATTGCAGCAACCCACGGCACGCCAACTGGCCGACACCGTGACGGCAGTGAGGGACTCCAAGCTGCCCAACCCTAAGGAGATAGGAAGTGCCGGCAGTTTCTTCAAGAATCCGATAGTAGACAGCGCTGACTACGAGCGAATTAAAGCCGATTGTCCCGATGTCGTGGCCTACGCCACCGCCGACGGAGGCTACAAGCTGGCAGCAGGCTGGATGATAGAGCATTGCGGCTGGAAAGGTCGCTCGCTGGGTCCAGTGGGGGTCTACGAGAAGCAGGCTCTGGTGCTCGTCAACCGCGGCGGCTGCAAGGGCGGCGACGTGCGCCGTCTGGCCGACACGATAATAGCCGATGTGGAAGCCCGCTTCGGCGTGAAACTTGAGTGTGAAGCAATATTCGTCTGAATCTTAGATAAATAAACAATCCGATACCTCACGACCATCGCCTATGCCCCTCGCGCTGCCAAATACGTATCTGCACCATACCAACTCCGGTCGTTGTACAATATATGTACAATACTTGTACAATATATGTACAATTGGTAAACGTACAAATATTGTACAAATATTGTACAAGTATTGTACAACGACCGGAGTTGGTCCCTTGAAGGCTTGATAATGAGGCAGTTCGAAAACGATGCGAAAATTGGCCGAAAATGGACGATTTAGGAGTGATGATAATTGATAATCAATAAAATAAACTGATATATGCACGATGTGAACCTATTTTGGAACTGGTTTTCCGACAACAATGAGCGCCTGACGATGCTCGGCGACCTGGACGAAAAAGAGCAGCAGTCGCTGCTGGAAGAGTTGCAGGGGCAGCTCGATGCCTATTGCGAGGGCTTGACGTACGAGATGGGCGAGCCTACGCCGTCGGGGCGTACGCTTACTTTCTCGGCCGAGGGCGATATGGATCTGTTCCGCTATGTTGTCGAGCTTGTCGACAATGCCCCCGACCTTGACTGGTGGGAGTTTTTGGCTTTCAAGCAGCCTAAGGGCACCGACTTGAAGGTGACGTTCGACAAGTACCGCTTCGAGACCAAGCAGATGTATTTTATGCAGCTTGAGAGCGAGGAAGAGCCTGATATTCTGGGTATTCGTGTGGCGCTGCCGAACCCTGTGGCCGACGACGACGACCAGCTGGTGGGCGTGTATGTCACGCTGGAGGCTATGATTGGCGAATTCGACTGCTCGACGCTGATAGGCTATCTCGACACTTGCGCCATTCCGCCCGAGCCGTTCAAGGCCGGATTCCGTCCGCTTGACGATTTCCCGGAGTTTGTGGAGTGGTTCAAAAAGCAACGCGAGAAATAATTTTTTATCCAAAAGGGCTGAAATACGAAAATTTTTCGTATCTTCGTGACGTTTTTCGAGCGGTACGCAAGGCCGTTCGAGGCGTGTATGTGTTTTAAACAGAATAAAATATAAAAAAATACTGAAATGAGTAAAGTGGATGTTTTGTTAGGATTGCAGTGGGGCGACGAAGGAAAAGGCAAGATTGTCGATGTTCTGACGCCCGGATACGATGTCATAGCCCGTTTTCAGGGTGGTCCCAACGCGGGCCACACCCTTGAATTCAATGGCATAAAGCACGTGCTCCATATCATTCCGTCCGGCATCTTTCACAAGGAAAAGCTTAATGTCATAGGTAACGGCGTGCTCATCGAGCCGGCTATATTCAAGGGCGAGATTGAGGCTCTGCGCGAGAAGAATGTGGAGCCGACCGACAACCTCTATATCTCGAAGAAGGCTCACCTTATTCTGCCTTCGCACCGACTGCTTGATGCCGCCAACGAGCAGGCCAAGGGCAATGCCAAGATCGGCTCGACGCTGAAGGGCATCGGCCCCGCCTATACCGACAAGATTGCCCGTACCGGCATCCGTGTGGGCGACATACTGGAGTTCGACTTCCGCGAGAAATACCAACTGCTTAAGTTTCAGCATATCCAGATTGCCAAGATGTTGAAGTTCGACATCGACGCGTTCCGCATCAATGATATGACGCTCGACGAGTATGAGGTGGAATGGATGGAGTCGCTCGAGACGTTGCGTAAGTTCAAACTGATTAACAGTGAGTACTTTATCAATAAGTGCCTGAAGGATGGCAAGAAGGTTCTGGCCGAGGGCGCTCAGGGCTCGATGCTCGACATCGACTTTGGCTCGTACCCGTTCGTCACTTCGTCGTCGACCATCACGGCAGGCGTTTGCACCGGTCTTGGTGTCGCCCCGTCGTCGATAGGCCGCGTGATGGGTATCACCAAGGCTTATTGCACTCGCGTCGGTGCAGGTCCTTTCCCGACTGAGCTGTTCGATGCTACCGGCCGCACATTGTGTGAGATAGGTCACGAATATGGTGCCACGACGGGCCGCTCGCGTCGCTGCGGATGGATCGACATCCCGGCTCTGCGCTATGCCTGTATGCTCAACGGCGTGACCGATTTGATCGTCACCAAGCCCGACGTGATGAACGATTTCGACGAGGTGAAGATGTGCACCGACTATGTCATCAACGACCGCGAGACGGATGAGATTCCTTTCGAGTTCAACGAGGTGGAAATCAGGCCTAAGCTTCAGTCGTTCATAGGCTGGAAGCAGAGCCTTGCCAACACTACCAAATATGATGACTTGCCGGCACCGCTGCTGGCCTATCTGTCTGCCATTGAGCTACATACGGGTGTCCATATTATGGCTGTGTCGATAAGCCCCGACCGCAAGGATGTGCTGTTCAGAAATTGATTTTAGCCTGTTTTGAAACCATTTTGTTTTTTTGCCGTATAATAATTTTAACATTTCAACGTTAACGACAAAAATGAGTGGCAGATGCAATAAAATGCCGCCAAAGACGACTAAATAGAAAAAATGATGCGAAAATGAAAAGATTCCTTCTTATAGCATTTATGTGCCTGCCCTTGCTTGCAACGGCACAGACGAAAGTGAAAGAGACCGATGTTCCGAAGTCGGTTCTGCTCTCGCTCGAGAAAACTTATGAATCTTATAAGGTGAAGACTTGGTATCAGGCTCCAGGTCAGTATATTGCCGACTTTGTCACCGACGGACAGAACGGACGCTGCTATTTCACCGCCAACGGCGACTGGCAGTACAGCTCGTTCCCCGTGGCTCTGGAAGAGTGCCCGACGATGATGAACACTTATTTCGTCAACAACTATCCGGGCTACCGCATCAAAAGCACCGAGTATGTCGAGGAGATGAGCGGCGACAACTATTATCGTATGGTTATCGTGAAGAAGGGCCTTGGCTCGACCGACTGTGAGATGATTTTCGACACACGCGGCAAGCTGCAGCGCTCTACGGCTCCAGATCCGGATGTGGTGAAGAAAGACTACTACACCCATTCGAACCCCGAGGACGTCAGCAACGACGAGGAGACTTCCAAGACCAAGAAGTCGAACAAGAAACGCTCCAAACCGGTAGAGGATGTGCCTGAAATCGAAGCTTTCGAGCCTTCGCAGGCTATCGCAGCCAACTTCGCCAAGCGCTATCCTGCCACCCGCCTCAGCGCCGGTCCCGACTGGTACGAGCGTTCGGGCGACGAGTGCGTGGCCTACTATGCCAACAACCAGAAGAACAAGTTTGAGGCTGTGTACAGTATGAGCGACGAAAAGCTCATCAAGACCGGCAAGGTGCTTGCCAAGGAGCGTTACACGAGCGCTATCCTCAAATATCTGAACGAGAAGTTCAAAGGCGAGAAATACCGCGTCGAAAAGATGGTTGTGTATGAGTTTGACGCCAAGTACCGCGGTGCTGACGGCAAGAAGCCGAAACCTTACACCTATGTAGTCGTCAGCCAGAAGGGTTCGGGCCACACTCTGAAATACACCCGTATGGAGTTCGACAATACCGGTAAGTTCACCGGCCTCCTCGCCCAGCCCCTCGACCCAAGAGACGTGCAGTAAGAGTCGATTTTGTCTTAATAACGGAAGGCATTTATTAATGTGCCTTCCGTTTTTTTTTATGTATAAATGATGAATTAATATATAACTAGTAGTTGATAAATGTAGAAAAGACAAAAAAATAGCAATTTTTGAACTGACAAAATATTTATGTTAGTAAGTGTATATTAGTCATTTTAAACTGGCTTTTTAATATAATTATCCTATTTTTTTCTTACTTTTCCCTGTGTTTTCTGGGTCGCGGAGAGAAAAATTTTGCGGTTTGGAAAAAACTTCGTATTTTTGCAATCGCTTACGCACGTTATGTAAGCCTTGCAAGAAAAGCATTGCGAAAACTGTCCTATTATCGAAATTCGGCAAATTTCATGAAGGAGGACGGAGCATTTTGCTTTCGCTTGTCGTGTATGCTATTGTATAATCAGCATACCCTTCAGGCGTGAGATTTGTTCCATGGAAAAGCCTGAAAAGGTTTAACCGTTCCTTCATAGGTGGCCGAAACCTCGATAATAACGGACATGAGCACATAAGTCTCATGCCTTTCTTATTGTTGAAAATAGATATCCATTGGAGACTTGGGATTGGAAAGGAATATACCTGCAACGTGTTTAAAGTTGTATGGGACAAAGAATATAATGGGGTACGCCTTACTCAGTCGCCACAAGGCGAAGCTTTGAATGTGTCACCTCGTCCGGTCTTCTTCGAGGAATTGGACTTCTTGAAGATGGAGGGCCATGGATGGAAGTATCCGCGATGCAAGGAACCATTATTGTGGGCATGTGAGAGGAGGTATTTCTATCAAGGAGAGTTGGTACTTGAGGTTCATGGGGGCAATATTTTCGATGAGCCTTCGGTGGAACCCAAAGTAAAGAAGCTGGCATTGGAACCTGTTGATATGGAACGTCTTCGGGATAGAAACGAAGATGCCATGTTTATCATCGAGCACGAGGCGATGAATTTCATTGATGAGACATACCACCGCTATCGTAGTATGGCACGCGTCAGTGAAAAGAACCCCGATATCGATTTTCAGCAGTTGGCAGAGCGACAGACGAAGCAGAGCAAGGAAGAACATGTGGTGGTAAAGGAGGATTGTGACAGTTTTGACATTATGCCTCTTAGCGAAGCTGAACGACAGGGAAAGAAGCCCGTCTTGAGTGGGAGGGTGGAATTGTTTATTGCATCATTCAGTGGAGGTAAAGACTCCGCTGTTGTTCTTGATTTGGTAAGTAGAGTTGTTCCTTCTGAAGATTTCCTTGTTGTTTATAGCGACACAGGATACGAATTACCTACTTCTTTGGAGTTATACGAAGAAGTACAGAAACACTATCATAAAAGCCAACCAGACCTTCGTTTCTTTACCGCTCGTAATCATCAGCCAGTCTTATACTATTGGGATCAAATGGGTAGCCCCAGTCGTATTCACCGTTGGTGTTGTGCAGTGATGAAAACGGCACCACTTTATCGTCTGTTGAAGGATTTAAATGGCAAAGAAAAACAACCATATACACTTGCATTCGAGGGTGTCCGTGGAGAAGAAAGTGAAACTCGATCTTCCTATGATCGAATCGGGAAAGGAGTAAAGCATAATAATGTAATAAATGCTAGACCAATATTTGATTGGAGTGTTGTCGAAGTATGGCTTTATATTTTTTTCAATGGATTACCAATAAATGCTGCATACAGAAAAGGGTTAAATCGCGTTGGGTGTGTTCTGTGTCCCCTAGCAACTGAGTTGGGTGATTGCTTGGATAATATGTTCTTTCCAGATACAGCTAAACCTTTCATTAACAAGCTTCGAGAAATTTCAAAAGACAATGGTGTAAAAAACATTGATAGTTATATAAAGGAGCGTAAATGGAAGGTCCGTGCAGGTGGGAATAATTATAAGACAGAATCTTCCGTCACATTTTCCAGTAATGAACCTAGTGTAGATGCTAGTGTATCAAATCCTAAAGAGAATCTTTTCGAATGGATTAAGACTCTCGGAAAAGTAAAACATACTGATAGCACATCATTGTCTGTGAAATATGGAGATAGAATATACTCTGTCAAAGTAGATGGAACAAATACTGATAAACTATCAATTAGCATACCAAATGCATCTAGTGACGTAAAATTTGTAGGACATATAAAAAGAATCCTAAATAAAACCGCTCACTGTGTCCATTGTGAAGTCTGTGAAGTTGAATGTCCAACAGGAGCACTTACAATAGTTCCTCGTTTACATATAGATGAAAATAAGTGTATACATTGCCATAAGTGCTTGGATTTTATTGATACGGGATGTGAGGTTGCAAATTCATTAAAGAAAACAATAACATTAAAAGATAGCGATATGACTGATAAAAAAACGCCAGTAAACAGTTATAATACATTTGGATTCCGCCAATTGTGGTTGTCCAGTTATTTTAATAGCTTCACTACTTTCTTTGAAGGAACTGCAGACGGGGCAATACCCACAGCCAAGCAAATGCCAATGTTTAAGAGATGGTTAAAAGATGCAGAAATAATATCTGATACAAAAGGAAAGATATCTTCGACTGGAGAATTGTTGGCTTCTGCGTATAATAGAAACGAAAAGACAGTGTGGGAAATAAACTGGATCAATCTTTGCAATAATATGGAACTGATGGATTGGTTCATAAACACAATAGTTATCAGTAAAAGATATGAAAAAAATGAAATCGATTTGTTGTTTGCAGACTCTTTCCCCACGCTAACAAAAGATACTAGGACAAATGCTATGAAAGCATTCTTAAATACACTAAAAGAAAGTCCGTATGGAGATAGTATACCCGTCGGTGTTGTAGAACTCAAGGGAAACAATGTTACTGGAATAAGCCGTCACCCTCACAATGACCTCTCATTGACGGCTGTCGCATATTCGCTATACCGCTATGCAGAGAGTGTAGGACGTTGGTCGCTTACAGTTTCGGAATTTTACAATGAGAATCAGCGAGAAGGAATCTATCGACAGTTTGGCATTGAGCGAGATGTGCTGGAACGTAAATTACGTTCATTGCAAGAGGAAGGGAACCATGTGTTGAGTGTGGAGTTGGCAATGGGATTAGACAATATTTTATTGAGACAAGACCTCAATTCGTTGGATATACTGAAAATGCTTCTATAAGTTATGGAACAGAGATATTCAGACTTTATACGTATGCATGCTGATTTTCAGCCCGTGTACGATATTACCGCAGAGCGTAGCGCCGATTCGTGGCAATCGTTTATCCCGACGGCTCAATTCTGCCGCTTGCTAAGCCAAACGCTAACGGCAATGACAAGCAGCGAACAGTCGAAGCGACGTAGTATGTGGTTGCGCGGTACGTTTGGTACGGGCAAGAGCCATGCGAGTGCTGTAATAAAGCATTTATTGACTGATCCCCTGGATGTCATAGAGAACTACATTGAGAGCATTCCTGATGTGTCACTTCGTGAACAAGTGCGTGCTATCAGAAAGCATAAGCGCTATTTTGCCGTCACTTTGAAAGGTGTGGAGAAAGCATACGATGTGCCTAGATTCAAGTTGTCATTGCAGCATGCCACGCTGAAGTCTCTTCGTGAGGCTGGCCATAATGATATTATTATTCATTCTGACTTTGCAGAAGCGTTGAAATATATAGATCAACACGAGAACATTGTGCAGGAAGTAATCCAGAATGACTTGCAACTAGGAGCTTTGGCTGGTTCGCTGGCGAAACTACGCAAACGTCTTGAAGATGAGGACAACGATACCTATATGCAACTGGAACGAGCCCTGCATGAAAAGCAAAGTGTAGTCCTTTCGCAAGACACAATAAGCGACTGGCTTGCCGAAGTGGAACAAGAATTGGAAAAACGCGATATAGCCAATGGCCTAATCATTTTCTGGGATGAATTCTCGTCGGTGATAGACACCATCAAAAGCGATCGTATCAATGTGCTTCAAAACATAGCAGAGAAAAGTCGACATACGGGATTGTTCCTGTTCCTCATTTCTCACCGTGTACAGGTGGACGAATCGCGTGGTAGTGACGACCTTTCTAAGATGAAAGACCGTTTCTACAACGTAGAATATACAATGGATGAGGTTTCGACCTACCTCATCATGAGGCATACCTTCCAACCGAAGGATAAATTTGCTGTCAGCGTGATGTGTTACAACATCACGAAGAATATGGGAGATCTCTTCGACTATCTGTGTGGCTCAAATGAGGATGAAAGGGAAAACATCAAAGGCTTGTTCCCGTTGCATCCTTATACTGCTTATCTGTGTAGCCGCATGAGCCGTCTGCTGCAATCAGAGAGTGCCAGCCGAAGTGTATTGCGTTTTATGAACGACGAAGAATATGGCTTCCGTGGCTTTATAAACGATGAGTTTACCTACGAGCAAAGGGTGATGCTCACGGCTGACCGATTGTGGGATTTCTTCCTTCCATCGTTTGAGGCCGATTCTCGTTGCGGTACGTTCATTGCTACTTGGAGCAGTTATCGTGATCGGGTAGAAAAGCAAGATATGAACTATTTGCGAGTATTTAAGGTTGTCCTGTTGCTAAATGCTCTTGGCGTGGGATTGGATCGCGAAGGAAAAGCCGATAAGTTAGCACCAACCGCAGACAACTTGCGTCTGATGTTTGCTGACGACCGTTGGGTAGAACCTGTGCTGGAAAGTGTACTCCAATGGCTCGACCAGAATAACATTGTAAACTGCAATGTGATGGGAGAGTACAAGATTTCGTCATCGAACTACGATCCCGCAGAGGTACAACGTGAGAAACAAAAAATTGAGTTGGATTATAAGACAGCGGTGCGATTCCTTGAATATGCAGACGACCAGAAACGTATCTTGTTGCAGATGTTTGATGCGAAAAGCACGAGCAATCCTAATGGTACCCTTTACAGGCCTGCAGAAGTTCTTCTTTGTTCCGCAGAGGACAACGAGGCGTTGATGCGTAGTATGCTGCAAAAACACGCCACCAAAAAACCCAATCATCTGCACATTGTAATAGTGCTTGCATTGCGTCCGGATAATCGAGACGAAGTGATGAGCCGCTTGCAAGACTTTGCTATCAGTATTCCTAACCTCATCATCATGTTGCCTGATGAGACTTTGGGCGAAAAAACAACAACACAATTTATCAACGCCCTTACCGCTCTCAAAGTATCCAAGATTCATTTTAATGAAAAAGATGCAGAGGAAAATAACCGTCAAGCGACTCAACATATCAATAATTGGATACAGCGTTTGAAAAACGGCACGTACCGTCTCTATTTTGGTGACAAGTGCTATGATGATGGTATCGTTCAAAATGCAAATCGTCTTCTTAATGGTACGATTGCATACAAGATATACCCACAGGGTTTTGAGGCTGTCAAAAGTTATCGTAATGGGTCGACCGATGCTACCTTCTTCAAAGTAGGAAGCGCGTTGTCGTTATCGAAGCAGGTGATGGAGGCCCGCACTCGCGAAAACATGTTAGACTTCAAAGGGAGTAACAGACCGTGTCAGCAAGTGTTTGAATTTGGAGGAAACAATTTGGTGGACGATGTGTGTGGCATGAACGAAGTGACATTGAAGGGAGATTCTTGGTTGGCTGCTGTTTGCCGTAAAGTGGATGAGTGTATAACCAAAGCCCGTTCTCATTATGCCGATAGATTCTCTTTGAGTGAGATACTCTCAGATTTAGTAAAAGCACCTTTTGGCTTCTTCCAAACGCCAGCATGCTATGCAGCGCTCACCTATGCTTTGCGTAAACACAGAACAGACCTATTTATCCCTAGTACTTCGCAAGTAATAACTGAGGATAAACTTGAGGATATGATTGCCCTGCTGTTTAAACTATGGCAGGATGGTACTTCAGAGCCCAACAATAAACTACTGCTACGTTTCGGATCAAAAGAGGAAAGTAAGATAACTGAACTTCTTAGTCAGGTCTTTAACTTCAAAAATGTTCCCGGAGTCAATCCATCTGAAGTAAAAAGCCTTGGAATGGCAAAGTGGGGAATTCAGGAGTATTGTAAATCTGTTGTCGGGCTCCCCCTTTGGACGGTAAAATATTGCTCTGATGCGACATCAACACTTCGAAAGTATGTCGATGAGCTTATTTCACTTCTTGAGATGGAGAATCCTACAGTGGAGAAGATAAAGGCAGTGGTGCCACATGTTGATAGTGCAAGAGTTGACCTTCATGACCTATTATCAAAAAAAGACAATTTTGGAGAAGGTTTTGCTCGTTTCATAGCTGATATTGACGGCGTAGAGATAGAAGAGGAGTGGCACGGAGAACTTATGGATGAGTTACGGTCTAAGTTGCCTCCTGAAACGGCATTCTGGAGAGAAACAGATGTTGAGAATTGTGTGCTTAAATTTTACAACAAGAAGACACGCCCAATAGATAATGCTCCGAAGCCTTCTGGAATGGATGATGAAAATTCACATACTCCTATCGCTGCAGAGCCTAAACCATTCAAACCAGTGCTGGATGCCAAGAAAAAGGCGAAAGAACGAGTACGAAATGCCAAGTTTGAAAATTACCAATGGCAGATGATTCTTTCGGAGTTGATAGAGGCTCATCCAGAGATATCAGAATATATCGTTAATAAGCTATAGAGCGATGATTGACTACCAAACCAAAATAGTGGATTTCAGTTTCGACGAATTAAAGACAGAAATATTGCAAGATGCGTCGTCGAAAGAGATGTTGGCTCGTCGTTACCCTGCTCGTTTCATTATGCTCGACAACTTCGAGACCTTCCGCGAATTGAGAAGTTTCTTGCACAATCTGGGAGCAAAGCTATTGCAATTTGATAGCTTGCTTGATGATGATGTTGATGGGTGGCTGACATCAGATCAACTTATCGAAATCATAAAAAACACAACTGAACCCACACTTATCACTCCATTCTCAGAGCTTGTCCGTTTTTATGAGGAGAATAAGTTTTGTGGTTTTATGCATGATATCAGCCTGCTTGAGGATTTAGCGCACCCCGACAAAAGGCTGTACATACCATTAATTGGTTTGGAGAACAGAGTGGAAGGATTTCTCAAAGGATTCACCCGCATTGCCGAAAGTGCTCCGATTTGGCGTTGTCGAACAGAGAAACAGGCTACTCGTGTCTACCTTATGTCTGAGACACCGCTTCAACAGAACAGTCACATAACAGTTCTTAAGAACGCGCAGGAGTGGCTTCAATTTTGGAAAACACAAGCGCCGCAAGATGTTGTAATATGTACCTCGCGACCAATCCGTGCATTCCACAATTACTCTCAACCTGACAATATTTTTTCATTCCTCCCGATTAACGATATACATCAACTATTGACTGATGTAATGGGTTATAGTTTCCCATTTGCATGTGACGAACAGAACAGAAAGTTTTGGGATGCTCTTGCGAGTGAAGTGGTAAATATCCCACAAAAAGACTTTTCGTTTGGTTCTTACGTCTGTCATCGATTTGGAAGATATAATATTGATGCCGAAATCCTTTTACAGCTTTGGATATCTACTGGAATGACGGAGTTTGACCGATGGGTTCTTAGGCAATATGCTCTAAACGATTCCCGATTAACGCAGAACTCATATCTTCACCAGTGTTTGGAAGTTTCAAGCTTGGATAATGCTGATTCACTAATAATAAATATTGCCACTCAGATACCGCTACATTTGCACAGCAAACCTTTCGATGCGAACCTATTGGATGAACGCACAAGATTGATGAACGCGGTGAGAGAGTATGTGAGAAATGCTGTACCCCCCAAGATTCAGCAAGAATTAAGACAGGCAATTGTGG
The DNA here is from genome assembly GCA_024681475.1 of Bacteroidales bacterium. Lineage (GTDB taxonomy): Bacteria > Bacteroidota > Bacteroidia > Bacteroidales > P3 > Colimorpha. The sequence continues at coordinate 12,568 of JAILAT010000014.1, forward strand.
AGATTTTCCAATCCGGAGATTTCGCCTCAGCAAAAGCTTTGTGTACCCATACTTTTGACTTTGAACATTGGTTGGCCGCAGGGTGGTATGATTTGCACGAGAATGATTCTTTCTCGCGTCGGGATTTGCAAAGCATTTACCCTGACCTATATGGTTATTATGGCGAAGTTAATGCTGTGTTACCTGAGGGATGTGAATGGATTGAGTCATATTTTCAAAGTTATCGTAGAGCAAAGTTGTCAGATTCCTATCCTGATACCATCAAGAATATTGTTTCAAGGTATAGCGGTACAGCAGAAAGCTTTTACAGTTGGTATCATATTATACCGAGAGCCCATGATATGTTAGCGCAAACAAAAGTAGATTATGTGTATTGGATAGATGGTTTGGGAGCCGAATATATTCCATTTATCAATCACATTGTTTCTGGGCAGAAAGTATTTGTGACGGAAAAATGTGTATATTCTAGGGCTGATATTCCCTCTTCGACTACTCATAATCGATATGACTTGCCACCAGAACAGATTTTCCGAGCACTCGATGAAAACGCTCATGATAGTCATGGTTATCGAAAATACGACACCTTGATAGAAGAGTTGGCAATAATGCGTGATGCTGTGGAAAAAATCATGCAAAACCATATTGGTGAAAATTGTCGCATAGCCATTGTTAGTGATCATGGGTTGAGTTTTCTCTCGCGTAAAGCAGATAGCCTTAAGACGGAGAAAACAGCGGAACATGAGGGACGATACTTGTTGTCTGACAATACGCCGCATCATGATACGGATTTTGTTTACCACTTCAATGAAAGTGATGGTCGGCAGTATAAGATTGCTTTAAGACATTCATCGTTAGGGAATAAACCGACACATGAAGTTCATGGTGGATGTACCCCCGAAGAGGTTCTTGTTCCGTTTATTGTTCTTGCGCCATCAACAGAAATGCATAATTACACCATTGGAATAAAGAAGAATAAAATACCTCTGTCAAATCCACTTGTTGAGATTTTTGTCTCTCCGAAGCCGACGGAAGTGAAAATGAAAATTGGCAATGTCTATGTCGATATGACTCATGAAACAGGAGATATGTGGGTTGCTTCTTTACCTGATGCAAAAGAAGGAAATACACGTATTGCAATTCAACCCAGTGGGGGTGTTGTTCAAAGTTTTGATATTGAGGTATTCGGAATAGGATTTGGCAATTCCAGTAATATGTTTGGGTTCTAAAATAAGTATAGGGAATGAGTGATTTAGGAGAAAAAATAAAGCAGGTTTTCGGCAGTGTGGCTGTTTACAAAGATCCTAAGAATTACGAGGCTTTCAATGGCTACAATCTTCCTTCCTTCATCAAAGACTACATAGTGTCTATGCATATCGCGCAAGACGGTACGTTGAGGAGCGATGCAATGTTACAATTTCTTGGAGAACATATCCCTCAAGAAAACAATGCCGTCAAGTCGCGTTTGAGACTTGGGGAGGTGATGACTCTTCTCACTCGTTTTATAGTCAGTACAAATCTCCACGCCAACTGTGTGCAATTTTCTATAACAGACCTCGGTATAAACTATGGAGAGACGGAAATTCCGCATCATCTCATAGTACAGTATCCCAATGACCTCATTGATGGAGAGAGGTGGGGTATTATGAAACTTGTATATATTCCGCCTAGTGATGGTAATAGTGGTCATGTGGAAATGATTGACTTCCGACCTTTTCGTCCTATTGAGAATATGGATTTGGATTATTATCGCCAATGTCGAAGACAATTTTCTCTAGACGAATGGATAGATGTCCTCATCTCCGCAATGGAATATAATCCTAAAGCCTTTGCATCGAAAACGCAGAAACTAGAGTTCCTTACACGACTATTGCCGTTCATTGAACCGAGACTCAATATGGTGGAGTTCGCACATATGGGCACTGGTAAATCTTATGTATTTGGTCAGTTGAGCAAATATGTATGGTTGGTAAGTGGAGGAAAAGTGAGTCGAGCCAAGTTAGTATATGATAAGGCTAAACAGGTGCCAGGAATTATGCGTTATTACGATCTTGTGGGATTTGATGAATTGCAAAGCATAACATTTAGCGACCCTGCCGAAATACAAGCATTCCTCAAGAATTATCTAGAGTATGGTAAAGCCACCGTTGACAACTATGAATTTATGTCACAATGTGGCTTAATACTACTCGGAAATATTGACCTTGATGGGGAAAACAATCCACTCGATGAGAACTACTTCAAGAAAATGCCAGATATCTTCCACGAAGCTGCAACTCTTGACAGATTTCATGGTATGATAGAAGGTTGGCGATTGCCAAGAATTGATAGCAGCATGGTACTTCAGGGATGGACGTTAAATACTGAATTCTTCAGCGAAACATTGCATCAGATGCGTACCGAGGGACAGTATGTTGATATTGTCAATCAACTTGTTGCATTGCCTCCTAAAATGGATGAACGACATAAGAAAGCTGTTATCCGGATGGCTACTGCTTATCTTAAGCTTTTTTTCCCTGATGTTGTCGATGTAGAGTCAATAGACCCGTCTGATTTTGATATGTATTGCCTACAACCGGCCATTCATCGACGTGATGTGATTCGCCAGCAATGCGCTATAAATGATACCGGTTCTACTTACCAGAAACCAATGCCGGAAATTTTGGTTAGGAATAACGACAGTAAGTCTGATACCCCAGTGAAAGGGAAGATTGAAAAATAGATTATCTATTGCGATAACAGACATCAAGGTTTTTCATAAACGCTATTTATAATGTGAAGTGGAACTGAGAAACGGTTCGGCGGAGGTCGATAGTGACGAAGCTCGCCTGATTGAAACTTCAGAATTGTCTCAGTTTTTAAGTTTTGCAGGAAATCGTTAGATGTATAATCACTGCTCCATCATTCCGGCTTGCTCGACAAAGTCGAGGAGGGCCTGTGATATGGCGACGTTGTCTTTCTTGGGGTAGCGGATTTTGGTGAAGATTTCGGCGAGATTGCGGGTGCCGTTCTGACGCACCATTTCCTGGTTGAAGGGGAACTCCTCGCGGATGCGGTGTATGCGCTCGATGTCGTCGTCGCTGTAGTCGTGGTATTTCTCGTCGTGCACAACTCCTTCCAACGGCAGGCGCTCGCTCTGAGCCGGCTGCTCGTCGGGATAGCCCATACAAAGGGTTACGACTGGCACCACGCCCTTAGGCAGCTCCAGCAGTTCGGCAATGGCCTTGGTGTTGTACATCACGGTGCCGAGATAGCAGAATCCAAGGCCTTCGGCTTCGGCGGCAACACAGATGTTCTGCGCTGCAAGCGAGGCGTCGACGGTGCCGGACATCAGCCAGAGGAAGTTGTCGTAGGGCTCGTCGCAGCCGCGCAGACGGCACCAGTGGTGGTAGCGGTTCACATCGACGCATATTGTAAGGAACGCGGATGCAGTGCTGCCTTGTTCGAAATGCAGCTTGGACAGGGCGGCGACGTTGTCGGGCTGCTGTGTGACGATGATGCTGTATATCTGCATATTGCCAGTGTTCGAGGCGCGCATTCCGCACTCAAGGATGCGGTTCATCTTGTCTTGCTCGATGGCACGGCTTTGGAATTTGCGTATGCTGCGGTGGCTGTTGAGAAGGTCTGTGGTATTCATTGTGTATGTTTTTCTTGCATATTAAACGTCAGCGGGGCTTTTTTATTTTGTGAGGCGCAAAAAAAGAATGCCGCCATAAGGCGGCACTCGGGATATATACAGATAATGAGTGAATCCGATTATTTGGTGGTGGCGATTCGTGTCGATTTGCCTGTGGCGGTGTTCATAATCTCCAGGCTGTTGCTGAATGTCACGGTTATGAAGGCTTTGCCGTCGGCAAGGAGTATGTCCTGTGCCACGTCGCCCAGGCCACGGCCATTGTTGTCGGCAAAGTAGTTGACTGTCGCTGTGTTGTTGCTCACGTCTACACGGCTGATGCCGGCGTTGTTAGAGCCCCAGCCTCCCTCGTTGAGGACTAGCAAGTTGGATGCATCCAGGGCCACAGCCTTCTTGGGCAGAAGTCCCATCTGCACAGGGCCCATACGCGGGCTGCCGTCGTTGGCAAACACATAGCAGTCGCCTGCCGATATGTAGTTGCCGTCAGAGAGCGCGATGATGTCGCCATTATAGGGGTTGACGCTGATGCCATAGATGCCGTCGGAGGTGCTGAAACCGTCAAGTATCTCGGTCACTTGGTGGGTGGCGCCGCTTACCTTGTAGAATGTCGCTCCATAGGTATAAGAGCTTTCGTAGCCGTAGATGTCGCCGTTGTACACTTCAAAGTCATTCATTGCAACGTTCAGGTCTACAATCTCTTTGCTGTCTGTGTTCAGGATATAGGTGCTGCCCTCGCTGACCACGGTCGAGCCGTTGTAGACATTCCACGTGTTGAAGACTATGTGGCTGTTGTCCAGCTTCCTGACGATGTTGGGGTTGCGCCCGATTGTTATGCTGTCCACCAGCTTGAAGGTGGCTATGTCGACGACATACAGCTTGTTGTCGTAGCTGTAGTTGCCGCTCTCGTCTGAGATGTTGCTGCTGGCAATGTAGAGCTTGCTACCAACGGCGGCTATGCCTTCGGGATGGAACTTGCCAAGCTTGCAAATGCCTGTAAAGGTGTTCTGTGCTTTGTCGAATCGCACCACGGCCATAGGGTAGTAGCAGGTTATATAGATATTGTCATCGTCTGCGGCCATATAGCGTGGATTCTCGAAATCGATTTCTACGGTATCGCTCGGCTGTGGCTTCTCTTCCTCGGGCTTGCAAGAGGCGAAAAGAATGGCTGTTGTTGCCAGCGAGAGGGCTAAAAGGGTTGTGAAAAGTACTTTCTTCATTGTTTAAGGGTTTAAGGTTTTAGGGTTTGAAGGGTTGGAGGGTTTGAGGGTTTGAAGGTTGGAGGGTTTGAAGGTTGGAGGGGGTTGGTGGTTAAAAGGAATATATTGCTTTGATTCTGAAGTTGCGGCCCATCATTGGGTAGGAGCGGACGACTTCGTATTGCACGTCGAAGAGGTTGAGCACCTGGGCTTGCAGGCGAAGGTCTCCTATCGGCAACTCGAATGTGCGGTCCAGCGTTATGCCTTGATCGGCGTATGCCGGCAAGTGGGTTTCTTCGTTGTTCTGTTGCTGGCTGTAGCGCTCGCCGACAAGCATACAGTTGTAGCCGATATTGACCCACTTGTTCTGCAGGTAGAGCGTGGCTCCGCCGCTGTGACGCGGGGTGTAGGGTATCTGATGGTCGTAGGTCTTGGGGTTGTCGGGGTCGGTGCGGTCAACGGCTTTCTGCAGGCTGTAGGTCAGAGTGACGCTGAGCGAAGCCTGCTGCCACTGCCAGTCGAGCGAGCCTTTCACATCGAGCCCCATCACATCGACCAGCCCCAGATTCATTGTCGACCAGATAAACATATTCTGCCGCGGCACGGCTATGATTTTGTCCTTCACCTCGTTGTGGTATCCGTCGATGGTCAGCGACCAGATGCGGCGCGACAGCGAGTCGTGGCTGAAGTGTGTGGTGAGCGGTAGCGTGAGGCCTATGTTGTGCTGGCTGGCGCGTTCGGGCTGCAGCGAGTCGAGGGGCATCACGAAATAGTACATCTCATTGAAATTGGGCACTCGGTAGTTCTCCTTGAAGAAGTAGCGCAGTCGCAGGTTGCTGCGGTTCAAAGGCTTGACGGTGATGCCTGCGTAGGGCGACAGGCGGCGGTAGTGTATGTCCGTGGGGTTGTCGCAGGCGCGTTCGGTGATGAGCGTTGCCAACAGGTTGGCCCTGACGCTGATGCGTGGCCTTTTGTACTGCACGGCCAGTGTGCTGAGCGACGAGAGGCGGTCCACCTGGCTGTTCTTGGCCAAGTTGCTGTGCAGCTTGGCCAGCGCTCCGTCGGTGGCAATGCTTGCCGTGAGGTGCGGCAGCAGCCTCCACAGCAGCGTCCCCGACAGGTAGCCCTCATTCTGACTGTATTCGTTATACTGGTAGCGCGAGGCGGTAAGGGCCTTGAAGTTCTCGTAGAAGTCGTTGGTATACTGGTATTTGCCTATCAGCTGCCAGCGCAGTTTGCCGTGCGATGCCAAATATTTCACCTGCGAGAAAAAGAGCTTCTCTTTGGTATCTTCCGAGCCCGATTTGGCATAATACTGCACAGGCCCGGGCAGTTCGTGGTAGCCCTGCACATAGTGCACCTTGGCTGTCAGCGAGTGGTTGCTTGACGGATGCCAGAAGAGGTTGAGGTCGCCCGTGGCCAGCCACATCGCCGAGTGCTCGCGCCGCTCCACCGACGAGCTGTCGTCGTGCGAAGGGGTGTAGTAGAGCGTGAAGGGATAGTTGCCATTGCTTTGCAACCAGCTGCCGAACAGCGACATAGAGAGCCGCTTTGCCAATTTGTGCTCTACCAGCATTGACGGTGACAGAAGCCCGAAACTGCCGCCTTCCATACCTAAACGCAGGTGGGTCCGCTCGCCAGGCATAAACTGTCCCTCGCGCGTTTCCATATTAACGACATTGCCCGCAGCCGTGGCGCGGGCAGATAGCAGCATCTCGTCCTGCTGGCCGTTGCTGAGGCTGACGAAAGCACTGTTGCCCAGCGTGTAGCGCCCGAAATCGACCTGCCCGTTCTGGCAGTCGTTCACGGCCACGCCGTCGATGGTCAACGTGCTGAACTGGCTCCCCAACCCACGCGCCGAGACGGTCTTCATTCCGCCTATGCCGCCATAGTCGCGCAGCGTCACGCCGGCCATCTGCTTCAGGGCGTCGCTGAGCAGCAGGGCGCCCGTGCGCTCCATCTTCTTGTCGTCGACCACCTGCACAGGTGCCTGCGAGAGGGTGGGCGAGGGCTTTTTGTCGCGTGTAATGGTCACTGAATTAAGCTCCTGGCGCTGGCTGACGCGGTGTGCAGAGGTGTCCTGCGCCTGAAGTGGCACAGCACATATAGCCCACACAATGCAGGCTGCGAAAAAGCACAATATGTCTCGTGTCAGTGTTTGTCTGTTCATAATTAACGCCCTTTCCTCGAGAGCTTTAATCCGTTCGTGGCCTGGCAGGTCTTCTGACTTCGTTCCGGCGGCCCAAACCTTCCCGTCGGCCTGTGGCGGCAGACAGTGGTGTGCGGGGGACTGCCTTGTTGCGGAACTTACAGCAGCGGGACTGTCAATGATTTCCACATTGTTCCCTTTTGACGCCTAACGGGTTGATAACAATGTTGTTGCAGTGCTTCAACGCCATCGTTTGCGGCGACCAAACCGGATGCAAAGATACAACGCTTTTCCAAACTGGCAAAAAAATATTTTCGCGGCAGCGGAAAAGTCCATTTTGGGGCTGTAAAAAGCATATCTCATTATCAGTGTTTTACGAGAATATCTCCGTTCGTTGTCCAGTCGTTGTCCAGTTGTTGTCCAGTTGTTGTCCAGTCATTGACTGGACAACAACTGGACAACGAGCGGACAACGACTGGACAACGAACGGAGATGGTGGGGAGAAAAAACGGTTATTTTATATAGTTTTAACATTTAAAAGTGCAATCTGGATATAATAAAACAGAAAATGATTCGTTTTAGGGGCTGTTGTTAAAAATGAAACGAGTATGACTATCAACGGAGGACTGATTTGGATTATTTTCTGCGTTCTGTTCGTGCTGAGCCTGATTGCCAGCAGCAGCGTCAAGTCGAAGTTCAAGAAGTATTCGGGTATCGCGATGAACTACAATATGACGGGTCGCGAGGTGGCCGAGCGTATGCTGATGGACAACGACATTCACGACGTGACGGTGCAGACCGTGGCGGGGACGCTGACCGACCACTATAACCCTGTGAACAAGACCCTTAACCTGAGCAAGCAGGTCTACTATGGCACCAGTGTCGCCGCAGCAGCCGTCGCTGCCCACGAGTGCGGCCACGCCGTGCAGCACGCTACGGCCTACTATTGGCTGGGGCTGCGCTCGAAGATGGTGCCCG
>JAILAT010000034.1 GCA_024681475.1 Bacteroidales bacterium
TTACTTGATGTTATTAGAAACCCAAGTAGCCATAAAGCAAGACGAGGCCGCCATGTTGGCGGCCTCGTCTGTATAATATCGTTCAGACAAATAATGATTATTGTCCAGCGCGGGGTCCGAAACAGCCCTTTCACAGCGTCCACCGATGGCTGATAGGGCCGGAAGTTGCGCCGAGGCAGTTTGCGTTCAAGATGAACAAGATAGCTGAGTATCTTCTTGGGGCTAAGGTCTATTTCTTGGGACATACTTAAATATCATTTAGACAAACAACAGAATCCTATTACATGATTCAACAACAACTTTCGTTAATTACTCTAATAAGTTTCAAGTATTATTGTTTTTAGATAGTTTACACGGAGTGAGTAAATAAAGGAATCTAGATTGTAGTCGTACTGCAATTCCCGATACACCTTCTTAAATTCTTCATCTTCCATCTCCCATTGTATAAAGAAAGAGCGTAATTTTGTACGCTTTGTTGCGTCATCTTTTTTTTCAAGTAAATCCATCTCATTCTCTATCAGAGAGATTCCGTCACTAAGCCACCTTTTATACATCTGCTTACTGACATAACGCTGGAAAAGAATCGAATCTGGACAATTTTGGTCCTTCAAATCATACGTATACTGATACATTTGATATACTCCATCCTCCACCTTCAGTTTTCCTTTGGAATTGAAGGCGTCTCCTTCGCGAGCCTTCTTTGCATAAACATAGATGGAGTACTGCCCGTTGGGAACTGTATATGTCTTCCATTCTCCCGAATTGAGTTTGAATGTGTACTCATTTTTAGAGCCACTGATACTTACTGTCATAACCTCGTCTTTGTCTTTAGACAGATTGCCAATCCTTATTTTACTGTGGCCTTCCATAGCACAAGGTGCAATCAGTTCAAACATTTTTTGCATATTGCTCTTACGCATTTTTCTCTTGGCCAGAGCTTTCTCCAGTTGCCGCGCGGCGGCAGTCTCGGCATAGTAGCCTTCGGGCCATTTGTCTAGAAAGGCGGTGTACGAGGCTTCGGTATTCGTCTTCTCGGTCACAATCCAGTCGGGTTCCTCCATCTGACGCATACGCTCCTTGGCCACCACAGCACTATCGCTCTGCGGATAGCGCTGCAAAAAAATCAGATAGTCTTCGTGGGTGTTACCTTTCACGGCCGCTTCCCAAGTCTCTTTCTCGGCCAGCAGTTTACCGACGTAGTGAGCTTTCGTGCTAGTAGGGTGCTGCGAGAGGAAGTTCTTCAATGACGCAACGGTCGACTGCTCCATTGCCACACGATAGTCATAGCGCTCGCGGCTCACCCTGACACTGTCACAAGATACATATTTCAATACGGAACAGGTATTGGGATGACTATCGGCAAATACCTCGTAGACTTCGAAATCTTCCATACCACTGCTGTGACTTATCCTTTGCCAGTCATTCCAGTCCGATTTCCATTGGTTTATCGTCTCTGCAATACGGGCATAGCCTTCATAAGGACAGACCATGTCGTCGGGATACTTCTTACAGACAGCATCTAATTTACTCATATCGTACACCATACAGAAATCCGAATACGTTTTCAGACAATCGGCCTTGCTACGTATTTCGTCAGCATACTTCGACTGGGGATAACTCATTAGGAAAGAGTGCATCGTCTCTACCTTTGCACTATATTGGACCTTGAGATATTCCCACTTCTCCCCTTTCTTTTTGGAGTATTTCGCATTCAGTATGGCACAGATATAGTCTCCCAGATAACTATCGTTACTCACAAACACACACTCTTCCACATTCATAGCCTTCTTGTAGGCATAAAGCAAGGAAGAATGTCTTGTTGCACCCACATAAGTTCTCACTGAAGCCATAGTGGTGTCCATCCCCTGCTGGCTCATTACGGTCTTCATGGTCTGCCAGGGGTCAGGGTCTTTCTTTGCAGGCATCGTGCCCGTCGGCATTGCATTGGCCACGCCGGCCACCGCCAGCAGCAACGCGAGCGCAACAGTCTTGACTTGTCTTGTCATTATTGCTTTCATCTCATATACTTTTTAAATAACTATTCACTAATTACAAATCACTAATCTCAACCTCATCATACAGCCTCACCGAACCTTCGTACGAGTCTTCATTATTTGGGTCGGTGAAAGTGATTTTCCATTGCATTGTATTGCCACTTTTCAGTTTGCTTGCAGGAATGGTATAACCATCTGTTTTGCTATCCAATGTAATGAGCGATAATTGTTTGCCGTCCAGTTCCACATCGACAATGGCACTGTATTTGGTATTCCACTTGAAAGTGAAGTCTTCGCTGCGGCTATGGTTCATGTAGCCGCTTGTAGGCCAAAGCATTTTTGAGGTCCCCGGAGGGGTGATATTCACCGTCATCCCGCTCACTGGCGAAGAATATAGTCCGTAGCCGTAATCGCCATCATTCCAGTGGTTCATTCGTTCCATCATCTCGTTGAATTGCTCATCCTTCCTCTGCTGTTCCTCGGCCACACCGTGGTACATCAGGAAGCCTATCACCAGCACCGCCAGAAGAGCCAGCATAATGTACAATGCCAATGCTCCAGATGAGCTTTGTTTTTCCGAAGAACCTTTGCCGCCACTTCTCCGCTCCTCATCGGCGTTGGCAGCCTTTCGGCCATACGCTTCATCTTGGCTTTCCGTTATCTCGTTTTGCTTCAGTTGTACAAGCCGCGTACCCCAATCGTAGCGCGAGGTTCGGGGGCCTAGGACGGGCACTGGATGCAGTCCTCCGCCCTCAGCATTGCCGTCGTCCTCTCCACCCTTGCCACAATAGATTTCGCGCAGACGATTTACAAACAGCTTATCTTCCACATCCAACGTTGCATCAACTATCTCTCGCAGATAGGCATCATTTTCCAATGCCTCCGACACCAGCGCATCCTCATCCTCTGGCAAATTTTCGTCCAGCCATGCCGCCAACTGCTCGTCTGTTATATCGTATTTCTTGCTTTCTATGGTCATACTCATAATCTTACGTTTTTGCTTTTTGCCTGAACACCATAGATGCGTGTAAAGAGCGAGAAAAACTGTGCTCTGGCACGTTCATGGGTTCTATAGAGCACCGTCTTCTCCATGTTCATCCGTTCGGCGACCTCGTCCAGCTCTAATTCTTCCAAATAGCGCAGTTGCATCAATGTTTTGTAACGCACATTGGGCATCATTTCAATGACACTGGCCACTTCGGCGTGGCCAAACTCCTCCTCATTCTCACGTTCCATGTGACTCTCGAGAGCCTCCTCATTGTCGTAGAGAGCCAATGCACGTTTCTTGCGATAACAGTCTATGCAATAATGCGCCGTGGTGACGGAATACCAGCGTTCCAGTGAACTCTTGAAATCGAACCTTGCCAATCGAGGAGGCTGCCCCTCTTTGCCAGGCTTCATCACATGCAGATATATCTCCCCTGCCAGCTCTATCCAGCTTTCCAGGTCCATGTCCTCAAAAAGCCGATGGAAATAGTAGAAAGTCTTATACTCGCGGCCGTAGTAGAACTCCTCGGTCTCGACAGGCCGTCGCTTCAAGAGACGGTCTACAATCTCAACTTTGTCAAGCCCTTTCAAATGGGGTTGCGGTATTATCGGGTATTTCATACATTATTATTTTTCAACACATCAAAACATATTCCTCTCAATTCACTTCATCCCTCTCAAATACTTTATCAATGCGTATGCCTCGCCCACCCTACGGAAACGTTCAGCGGCAGCTTCACGGACATTTGCCTCGGCATCCTCATAGAAATCTGGATGATAGCGTTTTGCCATCTCACGATAAGCCGTCTTCACCTCCTCATCACTCGCCGTGGTATCCAATCCCAACTCACCGTAAAGCATCCTCAACTCTCCTTTGCTCATCGACTCGGCCGAGCCCTCAACGTCCGAAGGGTCAGTTCGGTCCGATTCATTCTTTACCTTCGGCATTGTTACTACAAAACCAATAGTGGCACCAATAACGGCCCCCACAACAAATAGTCCATAACTCCACGAATTCAGCAAGCGGAACAGTATGGTTCCTCCGATTCCGGCACATACAAATATCTTCGCCGCCCTTCCTACTGCTGTCATACTGCTAATTCCTTGATAATTATTCATTATTATTCGTTTGCAAATATACCAATTATTTTTCAATCCACCAAACCGTTCTATTCAATTATTTTCATATTCCACTCATCATCTTTATTATCAATACGATACATCTCAATTATCAAATCATAATGTGTTATCATTTTAACCTTTTCACCCATATAGACGAACCTGGCGGATAAATCTCCCACTTGACTATAAAAAAATCTTCGCAATTTCTTGCGAAGATTCATTATTACATTTTCAACTGCAAAAGCGATGCGAGGCCGCCCAATGGGCGGCCTCGCATCGTATTTTGGTTACTCTGACATCTTATTGTCCAGCGCGGGGTCCGAGACGATCCATGGCGCAGCGGAAACCGATCCACGAGGTCGAGCGGTCTTGATCGTAGTAACGACGGGTGCCAGCCTGCATCCAGTAAGCGCGGTCGTTCCACGAACCACCCTTCACCACACGCACCTTGTTGTTCATCAGCGAAGTGACGTTACGCTGGTTGGCAACGTTGCGGCGATACATCATGTTGGTCACGCTGTCGGGGTTGTCGAGAAGCGAAGGCTCATCACTGCTAGCCATGTTGTCCTCGTCGTCGCCGAAGGATACCCACTCGGTGATGTTCGAGTTGTTGGTGTAGTCGTAGATGTTCGAAGCATAGTCGCCATCGAGGTAGTTGATGTTGTCAGCCTGACGATAGTTGCGACGGTTCAGGTCGTCGTCAACATTGCGGTAGATGATGCTACCCGTGGTATCGTTGATAGCGATTTCCTCGTCGATATAGGTCGGCGTGCGATAGACGTTGCCACGATAGGGGTCCATATCCTCGCCGCCCATGGGGTTGGCGTCTTTACGATAGACATCCATGCACCACTCGCTGACGTTGCCGGCCATGTTGTACAGACCGTAGTCGTTGGGGAAGTACCACTTGACGGGGCAGGTGTAGTCCCATCCGTCGTTGAGGTTACCGGCCACACCCATAGCGTCGCCACGCGAGCGCTTGAAGTTGGCCAAGAACTGGCCGTAGTATTTCTTGTTGGCGGAACGCACGCTGGAGCCGGCCCACGGATAGGTCTTATGCTCAACGATACGCTCGTCGTAGGTGTTGCCAATCATGCCGAGAGCGGCGAACTCCCACTCAGCCTCGGTCGGGAGACGATAGTGAGGAATGAGGATACCGTCCTCACGGCGCACCTGACGGGGCTCGCCACCGGCGCTGGGGTCGAGGTTTTCCAACTCATGCTTCGACTCGCCGCGGTACTGGCCAGCCAGATAGACATCGGTCTGGAAAGCCGTCTCGCCACGCAGGTCGGTGAGGTCGAGAACAATGATGCCCTTGTCGACAAGAATTTTCTCGTTGACGCGGTCGGTACGCCAAATACAATATTTCGAAGCCTGCTCCCAGGTGACACCCACCACAGGATACTGGTCGTAGATGGGGCTCTGGAAATAGTAGTCCACAAAGCCCTCACGCCATGCCAGCTTGTCGCGCCAGCAGTTGGTGTCGGGATAGACGGCGCGGACGCGCTCGGGGTACTCCTCACCATAGGCGCGCTGCATCCAATAGACATACTCGCGATAGGCGACATTGGTCACCTCGCACTCGTCCATGTAGAACGACGACACTGTGACGTTGTGAGCCACGTTGTTCCACTGGAAGCGGGAATCGTCGGACACACGGCCCATCACGAAAGCGCCGCCCTCAATGAAGACGAGACCCGGAGCCGTGATTTGGTCGTTGTATTCGGAGATTTCAAATCCGCCCCATTCAGAGTCATTGTAATTCCAGCCTGTAGTAGCAGACTTTTGCTTGCTGCAGCCCGTAACGGCCAGCGCAGCCAGCAACAAAATAGATGCGATTCTGAAGTGTTTCATAATATATTTAATATGTTTATTTCTATTCTTTCTGTTCTTTAACGCAAAAGCGCAAAAAATGTTTCGTTTTCGTCCGACAAGTTTTGTTCATCCATTAGAACGAAGGACAACGGATGGCTTTCACCTTGTGCTTGGGCTCGGGGCACGGCAGCAAGATGCCGAGGCTGACCTCGTGGGCACCGGAGGTGGAGTTGGCCAGCTTGGAGACCGTCACATCGTAGCTGTAGCCAATCTTGAAGTAGTCCTGCTGAACGCCGACCTGGAAGATGAAAGCGTCGGGGTTCTCAATGCCGTTGCGGAACCAGACACCCACCAGGAAGGGCATCCAATCGAGATAAAGGCCATAGTTGAAATAATGCTGTCCAGCCTGATACTGATAGATGAAGTTGGGCGAGATGACCGGCGTGCCCAGACCGATGGACGAGGTGCGGCGAGCCTCCTCGGCGATGTTGATGAGGCATCCCACGTTGCCCGTCAGCTTGATAGGCAGCTTGGTGACACCGTAGAAGCCGTTGCTGGGTTGCGTGAGGTGCGCTGCCGAGAAGCCTGCATACCACGAGGGACCATAGATCATGGCACCAGCGTCGAAATCGAGATACCACACATTGGTATGCTCCGGCACTTGGGCTGCCGAGGTGCCCGTGAAACCCATCACGCGGTCAATCTGGTCAGGGAAACGCAGACCGTCCCAATCGAGGCTCATATTGGAGACACCAGCCTTGAGACCAGCGTTGATCCACACTTCGCGGCCCACCTGGAAACGGAAGGCGTACATCACAGAGGCACTGTTGGTCGACAGAGCGCCATGGTCACCCTGACGGTCGGCGAACAACTGGGCGCCTATACCACCATGCAAGGCATCAAAATACTGGTCCCACGATGCTGATATTGTGGAATATGCGCTAACAAGGGCAGGCCATTGCGCGCGGTAGTTCAGCGTTACACGGGGGCATACCTTGGAGCCTGCAAAGGCAGGGTTCATGTACAGCGGATTGGCATAGAACTGCGAGAACACCACATCCGCCTGCGCCTGGACGCCTGTATGAGCCGCAGTAAGCAGCATCACTAACAGGGCAATTTTTGTAAATATTTTCTTCATATATCAGTATAAAATGAGCCTTTAAATAATTGGCAATATTACGAATTTTCTTTCATACAAAAGAATATTTTTTAAAATTATTTTACAATACAATCAAAATCAGTAACTTAATTTTATCCAAACACACTAAAAAACGCATAAAAAAGGGCCTTCGGACAGCAAGAAATTAGAAAAATAGAAGCTTTTTTGCATGCCATTTTCGCGCGCTCGGACGACTGCAATTCGCCCTCAAAAAGAGGGTATCGGGACATCCTGCCCGGCATCGGAAAGACGCCACCATCCAGACGCGGAATGAAGCCGGGAAAAAAATTATAATAATGAAACAATTTTTTCTTGCCAAGAGAGTTATTAAGACATGAAAAACAGGAAAACAACATATCTGATGCTCGCCATCGGGCTTCTGCTGAGCGGCGCTGTCGGCAACCATGCTGAGGCTCAGCACAGTGCGCACTCTGTGCTGCACAGCGGCCAATGGTGGAAGCTCGAAATCGGACAGACGGGCGTCTATCGTCTCGATGCCAGCCAAGTCGGCAATCTCACCGGCGTTGCCGTCAACACCTTGGCCCTCTACGGCCAGATTGGTGGCGTACTTTCGGAAGACAACAGCACGGCACGTCCCGACGATTTGCAGGAGATGCCGTTGGAGATACACGACGTCAACAACAATGGCCTCTTTGACGACGGCGACTGGGTGTTGTTCTACGGCACAGGCGCCGACAGCTGGCACTACAACGCTCAAGCACAACAGATTCAGCACACCCCTCACCCCTACTCTACCGCCAACTACTTGTTTCTCACCGCACAAAGCGGCACCCATAAGCGCATTGTCGCCACCAGTGCCGACAACGCCAGTGGCGCAGCCATCACCACTTGCCGCACCGTGGCATTGCACGACATAGACCAGGTGAACACTGCCGAAACGGGCCAGATCTGGGTGGGCGAAAAGTTCTACGGCGGATTCAACCAGCGCAGCATCACACTCACTTTGCCAGCCACACCATCCAACAACCTCAAGGTTCGCTACGGTCTGGCCAGCATCACCAAAACCTCGTCGAATTTCACGGTGAACCTCAACTGCACGTCCCGCTCACACGCCTTCACCAGCCATGTGCCCTATCAGGTACTGAGCGAACAGTTCCCCTCCGGAAACAGCAATACACTGACTTTCAATATCACATACAGCTCCAACGAGAGCCTCGCCGCCGGATGGCTCGACTTTATCGAGGTCGATGCCACCACCCCCCTTGCCATGAGCGGAGACCGACTGACATTCTACATTCCCTCCCTGGGCGGCGTTCGTAACCACACCCTCTCCAATGCAGGCAGCAACGTCACTGTCTGGAAGGTCACCGACCCCACACAAGTGACGACCATGCAAACGACAGTCAGCGGCAACACCCTGACATTCAGCGCGACCACCGACTCCTTGCAGACCTATTTCGCTTTTTCCCCGGCAGCCTATATCACTCCTGCCAGCATCACCGCTGTGGAAAACCAAGACATCCACGGAAGCGAAAACCCCGACATGATCATCGTCGCACACCGCGACTTCATCCCTCAAGCCCAGCGACTTGCATCGCTTCACAGCATACACGACAACTATTCGGTGCTCACCGTCACACAGGAGGCTGTATTCAACGAGTTCTCCTCTGGCCAGACAGACCCCATGGCCATACGCGAGATGTTGCGGATGTTCTGGAAACGGGCACAGAGCGACCCCGGCAAGCCCGCTCCGCGCCATCTGCTGCTGTTCGGCAAAGGCACTTTCGACAACAAGAACCTGTTAGGCAACGACATGGCCACAGTGGTCACCTACCAGTCGCTGGCCTCTTTCGACGAAGAGAACGGCTCCTACGGCACCGACGACGCTTTTGGCTATCTGGAAGATAACGAGGAAGGCCGCATCAACGAATCGCTCGACATCTCCATTGGACGCCTTCCGGCCCGCAACGCCGACGAGGCGACACATCTGGTGGACAAGATTGAGAACTATCTCATCCGCAGCGACCTGATGCAGAACAACATACGTGGAGACTGGCGCAACTGTGTCACCCTGCTGGCCGACGACGCCGACCCGAGTTGCAACAACGACACAATATTCACCAACTCGCAAGAAAAAACAGCCAAGCAGATAAGCCAAGCCTATCCGCAATATTTCATCGACAAGATTTATGCCGACGCCTATGTGCAACAATCCGGCGCCGACGGCAGCTACTATCCCGACGTGAACAACGCGCTGAAGAAACGGATGGACTACGGCTGCATGCTCATCAACTACATCGGCCATGGCTCGGCGCTATACATTGGCACCGAGCGCTATATGCACGTCACCGACATCGACAACTATACCAACTACCACCAGCCGCCATTTTTTATCACCAGCACCTGCACTTTCGGCCGTTTCGACGGCGTGGGGCAAAAATGCGGTTCTGAAGCCTTTGTGCTGGCACAAGGCGGCGGCATCGGTTGCGTGGCGGCATCACGGCCCATCTCTCACACGCAAGTCATTAACACCGATATGGTTATGCAGGCTCTCAACCCAGCCAACAGCATTGGCGACGCCGTGCGCATAGCCAAAAACAACCACTCCACAGCCCACGCAGTGACGCTGATGGGCGACCCTGCCATAAAACTCTCGTTTCCAACCTATCGTGTAGTCATCACCGCCATCAACGGCAACCCCGTCGTTGAAGGACAGGCCGACAGCGCCATGGTGCTCTCCACTGTGGAGGTGCAAGGCGAGATACGCGACGCTGACGGACAGATTGTCAGCGACTTCGACGGCATCATATATCCAGAGGTCTATGACCGTGAGGTGTCGGCCCACACGCTTGCCAACGACAACGACAACTGCGAAGTGGCCTTCACCCAGCAGAAGAACATGCTCTACAAAGGACTCGACAGCGTCCAGGCTGGCCGTTTCAGCTATCGCTTTGTAGTGCCACGCGACGTGGCCTACAAATACGAGCGCTGCAAGATGATACACTATGCCAAGAGCAACACCGAGGATGCCTCGGGTGCCTACTCAAACCTCTATCTGGGTGGCTTCGACGAGACGGTGGACCTTAGCGAGACACGTCCTGAAGTTCAACTCTTTATCAACGACACCAATTTCCGCGACGGCGGCATCACCGACCAGAACCCCACCCTGCTGGCAGTGGTGCGCGACAGCATCGGCATCAACGCCGTGGGCAGCGGCTTGGGCCACGACATGACTGCCATACTGGACAATAACGCCAACGACCTCACCGTGCTCAACGACTTCTACGAGCCAGACATCGAGGATCCCACCAAAGGCTACATCCTCTACACTTTTTCAAATCTCGCATCCGGATGGCACACCATCTCCTTCAAGGTGTGGAACATCTACAACTACTCGAGTTCCGAAAGCATCCGCTTCTATGTGCACAACAGCGACACCGCCACGACAACAGCTTTCAAGGCATACCCAAATCCTGCCGACAACTACGTGATGCTCAGTGTGGAACACAATTGCAACGGCAGCCTGAAATCGGCCACATTCGAAATCTTCGACCGTATGGGACGTTGCATGAAACGTCTCACACCCACACCCGAAACGGGCAGTTTTGTGGCAGGTCCCGTGCTGTGGAACCTGCGTGCCGACAACGGAGCACGTGTGCCCAGCGGAGTGTATATGACACGGTGCACCCTTGTCACCAACAATGGCGAAAAGCTGGTGGAACGTGGCAAAGTAGTGGTCAAATAGAGCATCTAACCGTTTGGGAACAAAACATTACCACACATTTGTCCAACACAAGACACGCATTATTTTTAAGGAATACACAATAATAATAGCCTTATTCCGTTAACCAATATCAAAACAAAAGAACTCAATTCTTACATCATGAGATACAAAAGAATGCAAGACAGACTGAACGTCGTGCTCTTCCTTATGGCTCTGACCATCGCTGGAGGCACTGCCACCGCGCAGAACAACTACAACACTGCTACTGGACAGCACAACAACTACATATCCACGGGTATGCCCATCCTTCAGATTGCCCCCGACGCCATTTCGGGTGCCATGGGCGACGCCGGCGTAGCATCTGTGCCCGATGTCTACTCGTCGCACTGGAACAACGCTAAGTTCGCCTTTGTGCCCAACGAGTGGAGCGTCAGCACCACTTATACCCCCTGGCTGCACAAATTGGCACAGGATATGAACTTCCTCTATGTGGGCGGCTACAAACGCATCAACAAACGTAGCGCATTCGGCGCCTCGCTGACCTACTTCTCGCTGGGCAGCATAGAGCACTACGACGACCAAGGCCATTTTCAAGGCGAATTTGTCCCCAACGAGTTTGCCTTCGATGCCACCTACGCCATGCGTCTGAGCGAAAACCTGTCGTTGGGTGCCACGGCACGCTATATGCGCAGCGACCTGACACAGGGTATGGATGTTGAAGACCAGACCACCAAAGCCGCCAATGGCCTGGCTGCCGACGTAGGTCTGTACTGGGAGCAAACTGTCGACGACAACCAGACTGCAGCAGCAGGTCTGTTCATCAGCAACCTCGGCTCCAAACTTTCCTACTCGGACGACGACACGCAGCGCGAGTTTCTGCCCGCCAACTTACGTCTCGGCGGACGTTATACCTACGAAATTGACGAATACAACAAGGTGACGGGGCTTCTGGACCTCAACAAGCTGCTGGTCCCGACCCCGCCCGATGGCGAAGGCGATAGCCCTTATGCCAACATGACCGAATACAATAACACCAGCGCCATGGAGGGTGTGTTCCGTTCCTTCTTCGACGCCCCCGGCGGCATCGGCGAGGAGCTGCGCGAGATAACACTCTCTCTAGGTGGAGAATACTGGTATGCCAACACCTTCGCAGCACGTGCCGGCTACTTCTACGAGCACAGCACCAAGGGCGGACGCCAGTATCTCACTCTGGGTGTCGGCGTGCGCTATAATGTATTCAACATCGATTTCTCGTATCTCGTACCCACGAGCAACTTCAGCAGCAACCCCCTGGCCAACACGATACGCATCTCGCTGACAATGAATATGGCCAAAGGCAAAAAATAACAAACCGACAATAGGCAGACCATGAAAATAAGGACAGGCATAGGCTACGACGTACACCAGTTACAGGAGGGGCTTCCCCTGTGGCTGGGCGGCATCAAGGTGCCACACAGCAAAGGCTTGGTGGGGCATTCCGATGCCGACGTGCTCATCCACGCCATCTGCGACGCACTGCTGGGTGCTGCGGCATTGGGCGACATAGGAAAGCATTTCCCCGACAGCGACCCTGCCTACAAAGGCATCGACAGCAAGATTTTGTTGGGCAATGTGTGCAGACTGATAAGAAGCCTCGGCTTTGAAATAAACAATGTGGATGCCATACTCTGTATGCAGAAACCCAAAGTGGCGCCCTATATCCCCACCATGCGCAGCACGCTGGCAGAGGTGATGGGCATCGACGAAGGCGACGTGTCGGTGAAAGCCACCACAACGGAGCATCTGGGCTTCGAGGGACGCGAAGAGGGCGTCTCGGCCATCGCCAACGTACTCATAGTAAGTCAATAAGCAACGCTAGTGCCATGAGCAAAGAGCAATATAAAGAACAAAGCGAACAAGAAGTCGGCGTGCTGGACGACAGTGGCTGCAAACTGGTGGTCTGGAACGACGACTACCACACTTTCGACTATGTCATCAAGTCGCTGGTGGACATCTGCCGCCACACCTACGAGCAGGCGCAACAGTGCACAATCATCATCCACTACACCGGCAAATGCACCGTGAAGACAGGAGGCTACGAAGAGTTGCTACCCATGCACACTGCACTGATAAACAAACAATTGACATCCGAAATAGTACAATAACACTCCACTGATATGACCTGGCCACTCATCCTTATCGTCCTGCTTGTCGGACTAGCCCTTATAGCCCTGGAAATCATCATGCTGCCTGGCGGTGTAGCGGGTATTTTCGGCGGCATCATGGTAGCTGTAAGCATCTGGCAAACCTATGCCAGGTATGGTGTTGTGGCAGGCAATATTGTGCTAGTATCCAGCTTAGTAATTGAGATAGTGCTGCTACTGGTATTGCTGAAAAAAGGCACATGGAAACGGCTTGCGCTGAAAGAGCAGATCGACAGCCGCACACACGAAGTAAACAAAAACGAAGTGAAAGTGGGAATGCGAGGAAAAAGCATCACCATGCTGAAGCCTGCCGGTAACGCCATGATTGGCAACACACTGACAGAAGTGCACAGCATGGGAGGCTGGATTGCTGCAGACACCGTCATCGAAGTGATCGATGTGGAAGGCGGAAAAATTACGGTAAAAGCAGCTGAATCAGACAATAACGAACAAATAAAGTAATAATCTAAAAAAATAAAAACATTATGGATCCACTAACCATTATTATCATTTGTGCATGTGTACTGTTTCTGATCATGTTCCTCTGGCTCGTGCCTATTGGAATATGGTTCCAGGCCATTATTTCCGGAGTACACACATCGCTCATCCAGCTTATTTTCATGCGTTTCCGTAAGGTACCCCCGTCGGTCATCGTCAACAACATGATTTCTGCCACCAAGGCAGGTCTGAAGATTTCGCAGAACGACCTGGAGGCGCACTATCTAGCTGGTGGCCACGTCAATGCCGTCGTCAACGCACTGATTTCGGCCGACAAAGCCAACATGAACCTCGATTTCAAAACTGCCACTGCCATCGATTTGGCAGGCCGTAACGTGCTTTCCGCCGTGCAGACCTCGGTGAATCCCAAAGTGATCGACACTCCGCCTGTCGCCGCTGTCGCAAAAGATGGTATTCAGCTGATCGCCAAAGCGCGCGTCACCGTGCGTACCAACATCAAGCAGCTGGTCGGCGGCGCCGGCGAGGAGACCATCCTGGCTCGTGTAGGTGAAGGTATCGTCACCTCCATCGGCTCAGCAGTCACCCACAAACAGGTGCTCGAGAACCCCGACTCCATCTCCAAACTGGTGCTCACCAAGGGTTTGGACAGCGGCACCGCTTTCGAGATTCTCTCCATCGACATCGCCGACATCGACGTGGGTAAGAACATCGGCGCACAGCTGCAGATGGACCAAGCCAACGCCGACAAGAACATTGCTCAAGCAAAAGCCGAAGAGCGCCGCGCCATGGCTGTGGCTCAAGAGCAAGAGATGAAGGCCAAGAGCCAAGAGGCTCGCGCCAAGGTGATTGAAGCCGAAGCCGAGGTGCCTCTGGCCATGGCCGAAGCCTTCCGCAACGGCAATCTGGGCATCATGGACTACTACCGCATGAAGAATATGCAGGCCGACACCGATATGCGCGAATCGCTGGCGAAACCCGCCAACACGGCCACCTCGCCTGTGAAAAAATAATTCAACGCTAGCCATATAAAAAAGCTCGTCACATTGACGAGCTTTTTTTATTGGTTTTCCTCTTTTATGTGATCTTACAATAGGATGCCCCATCACCTGTCAGAACACCCATTCGCAGATGGAATAGGTCAGGCCCAAATTAATGTCTTCCAGGCCTGCACAACTGTACCCCATCTCATTGAGTTCTTCCTTGGTAAACTCTTCGCCAGAGCCGTCGTAGCGATAGCAACGACATGTCTTTTTACAGGCAGAGCAACACAGAAGTGTCAACAAGGCGATGACTATCAGACTTTTCTTCATTACAATTCCTCCCCAGTTAAGAACGATGACACAACGTCTTCGTCAATATCGCGGTAGCTGTACGACGCTTTCACTGCGCCGTTGTCCACTAGCAACACCAACGGACGTGTGCCACGTGTTATCTTGATAAACAAATGTTTGTCTATGATGCGTTGCGGAAACTCGTCCGACAACGTAGCCTCATAGAAAGCATCGACGGCCTCCAAATCCTTAATGGCAGGAAAGAGATATACTATCTGGTCCAACGATGTGCCATGTCGGTGGTAGAGTGTCGTCAACTTGGTCGCTGCCAATTGGCAGAAAGGGCACCCTGGCGTGAAGAAGGCCACCACATGACGGCCTTCGTCGAGATGCAGGTCACGTAGCACCTCTGCACCAGCCAACGTACTGTCGGACACGGCGTCAGCATCGTCCGACACACCTATGGATTGATAGAATGTAGCCTCGTCATACATCTGATTTTCGCCCCTGAAGAGCCACGAATCGGGTGGCGAAAGCACGAAAAGCGCCACAACAGGAGCAGCGACAAGTGTTGCAGTGACGAACCACTTGCGATAGAAAGGCAGCGCAGCCAGAACGAGCACTATTGTCATGACAAGCAATAGCACCAGACTGTACATGAACAACTCTTTCAGTGAGAGAATGATGAACAATAATGATATTGCGCTCACTACCAATCCGATGATCAGAGCTTGCCACCAACGGGGTGCCCACTGCGCGTAGGTCCACTTCCAAGCCACCAGCAGCAAGAAGATCAGCACTGCATTCTTCAGCAGTGATTGTGTGGGGTTGAACGGGAGCAATTCTCCGAAGCAATGGCAACTGTCGGTCCGGCCTATCAACTGAGCGTAGACCAGAAACACCACAAAGCAAAGGAGATAGAGCACGG
Source organism: Bacteroidales bacterium (assembly GCA_024681475.1). Lineage (GTDB taxonomy): Bacteria > Bacteroidota > Bacteroidia > Bacteroidales > P3 > Colimorpha. Next base: position 15,604 of record JAILAT010000034.1, read on the forward strand.
ACATCAGCATCGTGAACCGATGGCGACGGCCCGAGAGAAGCGCCGCGCCCAGCACCAATTCGCTGGCAATGACCAGTCGGGCTACGATAAAACTAAGTCCTAGATTAAAAAAGCCGAAACTATAGACATACACTTCAAAGGCGTCGATAGTGACAAATTTTGCCACGGCCGACACCACAAAAACAGCGCCCAAAAGAAATTTGAGCACCGTTGCCGACAGACATAGTGTCTTCATCAATCCTCTCCTGTCCATGTAGGTATGGTGGCCACCGTATCATCGTCGAGTTCAACGCATTTCACCTTGTTAACGGTCATTTCCCATTGGCCGTTGATGAGGCGTTGATAGCCGTATTCCTTGATGTGGTCGCACTTCATACTGCGGTCGACGTTGATAACGATGGTATCGGGATCGCCTTCTGTGGCTACGCAATGGCAATAGCGGACCTTTTTGCAGGCTCCAATGCAGACGACAAGCGCCACCATGGCGACGATAGCCAGTATTCTTTTGGTTTTCATGGTCATCAGTTTAGTTTTCATACGATTCGAAGTCAAAATCGGTGCACAACACCGAGTCGGTGATGTCGGGATAAAGCACAGGGTCCTGATCCCAAAGTACATAGCGAAGATCTTCGCAGGTACCCTTGTCGATTTTTATCACGCGGATGGTCTGCTCATGAAGCACCGCACAACGGCATGTACGCTCTTTGGTGCATGCTGTGGCCATCACGGCCAACAGACCAACTGCGCAGAGTATTACTACCTTCTTCATAAAATTACGCGTATATTTTATTATTATTTCAATTTGCAAAAATACACTTTTTTTTTCATTCGTCGAAAAAAAATCATTTAACCACGCAGAGCATGATGCCGTCGCGCACCGGCAAGAGGATATTCTCTGTACGTCCATCGCGCTGCACATAGTAGTTAAAAGCGCGCATTGACAGCGTGTCCGCATCGTGGTGTTTCTTTTCGTCGAACACCTTGCCGTCCCACAAAACATTGTCGACAACAACGATGCCACCGGGCCTCATTTTGGGCACCAGGAGGTCGTAAAATTGGCGATTTTGACGTTTCCCGGCGTCGACAAATGCCATATCGACACCCTCAGGCCACGATGCCAGCAATGGAGGCAGCAGCGTCAGTGCATCACCCATGTGCAGCAGCACAGAATCGTCGACGCCGCAGAGCGACAAGTGCTTGTGAATGACATCTTCCAGCTCGTCGTTGACCTCAAAGGCATGCACCATGCCACGCTCAGCAAGGCCACGAGCCAGACAGATCGTGGAGTAGCCCACAAACGAGCCTATCTCCACAACAAGTCGAGCCTGCAGACTGCTGCAAAGCATTGTCAGAAGCCTGCCCTCATAGGGTCCGCAGAGCATCTGTGGCTGTGCTGTATGCAGATGCGCCCAGCGCTCGATGGCCTCCAATTGGGCATCCACGGAAGTGGTGTGCTCCAACAGGTAAGAATCCAACAGTGCATCGGGTCTCATATCAATGGCTTAGATAATCACAAAGACCTCAGCAACTCCTCTAACGACACCTCGTCCTTTATCAGCACATCGCGTGCCTTTGAGCCGTTGTAGGGACCCACGATGCCTGCAGCTTCGAGCTGGTCAATGATGCGGCCGGCACGGTTGTAGCCTAGCTGCAACTTACGCTGTAGCAGCGAAGTGCTTCCGAATTGCGAAGCCACCACAAGGCGCGCGGCATCGTTGAAATATTCGTCTTTCTGCTTCGGGTCGAAATCCTTGTTGGGCTCGTCAGTCTCGTCAAGGTATTCGGGCAACATGAATCCTTCGCCTTCGGCATAGCCACGTTGCTCACCGATGAACTTCGCGAGGCGCTCTATCTCGTTGGTCTCGATGAGTGCGCACTGACAACGCACCAGATCCTTGCCTGCCAAAGAGATGAGCATATCGCCACGACCAATCAGCTGGTTGGCGCCGCCACAGTCGAGGATGGTGCGCGAGTCGATGGCCGAAATGACGCGGAAAGCAATACGGGCAGGGAAGTTGGCCTTGATGGCACCGGTGATGATGTTGGTCGTAGGACGTTGCGTAGCGATAATCAAATGGATACCCACGGCGCGAGCCAGCTGCGCCAAACGGCAGATAGGCAGCTCCACCTCTTTGCCGGCAGTCATGATGAGGTCGGCAAACTCGTCGATAACCAGCACAATATAGGGAAGATAGCGATGGCCGTGCTCGGGATTGAGCTGGCGGTTGATGAATTTGGGGTTGTACTCCGCCAGATTACGGACCTTGGCGGCCTTCAGCAAGTCGTAGCGCTGGTCCATCTCGATACACAGGGAGTTGAGCGTGCGCACCACCTTCTTCACATCGGTAATGATAGCATCCTCGGAATCAGGCAGTTTCGCCAGATAATGCCGTTCTATGGCATTGTACAGCGACAACTCCACCTTCTTGGGGTCCACCATGATAAATTTCAGTTCGGCGGGATGCTTTTTGTAGAGTAGCGAAGCAATGACAGCATTGAGACCCACCGACTTACCTGTACCCGTAGCACCTGCCATCAACAGATGGGGCATCTTGGCCAGGTCGGTGACAAATACATCGTTGGAGATGGTTTTTCCGAACGCGATAGGCAGTTCGGCCTTGCTGTTCTGGAAAGCGTCGCTGTTGAGCATCGTCTTCATCGACACTATCTGCGGATTGGCATTCGGCACCTCGATGCCGATGGTGCCCTTACCCGGAATAGGTGCGATGATACGGATGCCTAGCGCCGACAACGACAGCGCGATGTCGTCCTCCAGATTCTTGATTTTCGAGATGCGTATACCTGGAGCAGGTTTGATTTCGTACAGCGTCACTGTCGGACCTGGTGTCGCCGTAATACCCACTATCTCAATATTGTAATTACGGAGCGTATCAACAATGCGATCCTTGTTGGCCACCAGTTCTTCGCTGGTGACGTTGACGTTCTTGCGTTCCCAATCCTCCAGCAAGTCGGTGTTGGGCATCTTGAAATCTTTCAGGTCCAGCTTCGGATCGTAGGGGTCGCCGACGCCATAGTGGACACGGTAATCTTCAGGATCCATCTCTTCCTCATCCTCATTCTCGACGGTCGGGTTCTGTCCCTGAGGCATCATATTGACGGTGAACATAGGGTCGTTGTCAATGGATTGGCCTTGGTTTTCATCCAGCCCATCGGGGGTCTGCTCGCCACGGGCACGACGGTTGACACGCTCAAATTCGTCATCGATATCAAACGTCACCGATTGCGGCACTTCGGGCTGAGGCTCCACTTGGGGTGTCTGCGGGGTCTCCCCTTTCAGATTCGAAAGCCAGTCGTCGTCGTCACTCTCATCAATCCTGTTATCATAATCGTCGTCATCATCTTCGTCTTGGGCCCGTGCCAAACGGCGCGCTTCGCGTTTTTCGCGCAGTCGTGCAAGCCAGCCCTTCTTAGGCTTCTCCTCCTCCTCATCATCTTCCTCATTATCTTCATTTTTAGGCTGTTGGGATACTTTTTCCTGGCGCTCGTCGTCATCGCGCTCTCGCCGTTTGGGAAAGAGGTCTTTGCCGTAGGCCAACAGGACAAATGCCAGAGCCAGAAACACTTGCAGCACGGGAAGGCCGACATGCAGCCATCCATACAGCAGGCCGGCGACATAGATGCCGAACAGACCGGCAAAATCCTCCGCGGGGCATCGGGGGTCGGTAGGATTGGCCACCCACCCCAGCGTCACCGACAGCCACAGCACCCAGAAACAACCGGAGATGATGCTGAGACGATATTTGCGGTTGTCCATCCACAACGTGGGGCGCGGCGCTTTCTTGCGCTTGGCATTCCGCTGCTTGGCGACCATACGCATACCCTTCAGAAACAGCATAAAGCAAAGGCCCAAAGAGGCGATGCCGAACGAATAGGTCATCAGCAGATTGGCGACACCGCTGCCTATCGTGCCACACCAGTTGGCAGAATTGGGAATCTCTGCTGGAGGGGTCTTGAACTTCAACAACAAAATGGAATTGCTCACCATCGCCACGACGGCGAAAAGGGCAAAAAGAATAAAGAACCAGCCACACACAATGGAAAACTGCGGCGAGCGAACAAAGGCGGCAAAGCCCCCTTCACGTGTCGGCCTCACAGGCTTCTTTTTTTTCGTTGTCTTCTTACTGGCTGCCATGTCACTTACTTATTTATTATGTATTCTTTTCAATATTGCCTTCATCACAAATACACCCTACTGATGTGACTGGTGCATGAGGGCTCTTGCTGGCAGGACGAGCATCTGCCGCCCTGTGTCAAGTTGCGAGAAGCGGAGCCATCCAAAGACAAACTTCGTGGCTCCGCCTCCAAAGGTTAATGCTGACGCTTATTCCTCCTGAAGATATTTCATCTCCTCGCCGATCTCATTCATCAAGGCGCCGAAATCCTCCACCGAGATGTTGTCGTAACCGCTAGGCAGCAGCATATCCACAGATTTCACCTTGCCGCTCTTTATATCAGTGGCAGTAAGCGTAAGTTGCTGGCCTTCACCAACGGGCATGGCATACTCCAGCGCCACACCGCGCAGGCCGTTGAAGAGGAAATTGACATCGGGGCCCATCTCGTCGCTGTACCACATGGTGATGGGGTTGTCCTCGCCGTCGTCTTTGAAGCTATGGATCACCGCCTTCTTGGCAGTCTTGCCAGCGATGGTCTTGGTTTCGTTCACATACTCGATATAATAGCCTTCGGTGCATGGGATGGTCAGACTGTCGATCTGCGCCTGGGTGTACTCCACCTTGAGGAGCAGTTTGTTGCTGCCAGAGTAATCCAGCTCCACATCATTCTGCTGCAGGTACATCATAATCATGCTCAGGTCCCAGCAGGTGTACTGCTTATGGCCGTCGATCAGCACATTGTTGACAAGGGGGCTGCCCGTAAAGAGCACACTGGACGTCAGGACCTTGTCTTCAAACACCTTAATTTCGGCAGTGGAATAATCAGCTGGTACCGTGTAGGGCACCTCACCCGTGGAGGTCACGCTGTAGATAATGGAGCCCTTAAATTTATTCTGAGCCATCACGCCGCTCACCGCGAAGACGGCCAACGCCGCCAAAATCATAATTTTCTTCATTGTCAGTGTTGTATTTACTTTCCGCTCTTCATAACGTCACTTTCTCTTTTTTATTATTCGTGAAACGTAAAAAAAGATATTTTTCTTTCTTCCTCGAAAAAAAATTTGGCCATGTGCGGATTTCTACGTATTTTTGCAAATCATACCACAAAATAGCGGATATTGTAAATGAAACACTTACATCGACATATCGCCATTATCGTATGCGGAATGGTTCTGCTGCTCGCCGCCACCAGCTGCAGCAAAGGTCGCGACATCGCATACCTCTCCGACGCCCAGCGCGACAGCGCCATGACTATTCTTAGCACCTATTCTTCCGTCATACACCCTGGCGACAAGCTCTACATTTTCGTGGAGAGCGGCACGCCCGAAAGTGTCATACCCCTCAACCAGGAGACCAACCAACTCGGCAGCGATCACACCCTCAAAATAACTTCCGAAGAGGTACCCGGGTATCTAGTTGACGACCAAGGAGAAATCCTCTTCCCCCTGCTAGGCAAGATTACCGTCGCCGGCCTCACCCAGGACAGCCTGATCAGCCTTATCGAGTCACGGCTGCGCAACGAAAATATCGTCATCGACCCTACCGTTTCGACACGTCTTCTCAACTTTCGTGTCACTGTTGTAGGCGAAGTGGCTCATCCTCAAGAGATACAGATTGACGGGCAACGGCTCACCATCCTCGAAGCCCTCGCCATCTGCGGTGACCTCACCATCTATGGCAAACGCACCAACATCACCGTGATGCGCGAAAGCAATGGCCAGCAGGAGTTTGGCACCCTAGACCTTACCACCAAGGAGTTTCTCGACTCGCCCTACTATTACCTCCAACAGAACGACATCGTCTATGTGGAACCCAACAAGGTACGCAAAAGAATCGCCGAACGCGACCAGAACATCCCAACCTATCTCAGCATCGGCGTGAGCGTGCTTGCACTAGTGACCTCCACATGGCGTATCATTTACTGGAATGCACGTCAGTAGAGTCACGGGAATGGTGGTAAGTACCCTTACTATCATTGTATGTGCAGCCCTCGACACTACAGCATACGAGCAGAAAAGATGAACGATGAGTTTGTCCGCTATGTGGGTAGTCTTAAACCGAGAGACGAGATAATGAAACTCTATAACAGCATCCTTCTCTCAATGCGTGAAGAAGGAAGTGCTGATATGAAGAAGCAAGTAAAGCAACTTGAGGACCGGATGCAAACCTTCGAGGCAAGGAAGAAACGCGTAAAGGAAGACTATTGGGATGGAAACCTCACCAAGGAAGAATATAACGAACACATCAATGGCATAGACGAAGACATCTGCAACTTGCAAAAGCAGATAGCGGGTGTACAGACATCAATTCGCACCAATCTAAACCCTAAGTTGGAGTACTCTATGTGCTTGATAAACAATCTTGACAAGTACTTCGAGGATGCACCCATTGAGATAAAACAACGGCTACTGAGTTCGATGTTTCCCGAAAAAGTAGAGTTTGACGGAAAATCGTTTCGAACCACGAAATACAATGCCGTTCTTGATTTAATCTACAAGGAAACCAATCAATTACGAGGAGTAAAAAAAGGACACACCTCTCGATGTGTCCGTCTCGGTAGCGGGGGCTGGATTGCTCGCTATGCTCGCGATCCTAGTTGGGATTTGGGCGATGCGTGAGTGGATTCCCGACCCGACAAAACCAATAATGCCACCCAACAGGTTAGTATAACATGGTATGCACATTTTATTATGAAATTTTTTGGCCTGTTATCAAACAATGTTTATTTTTGCATTTTAAATTCAATAATAAATTATATGTCAATAAAAAGAATTAGTGTACTTGTTTTGATTGTATTAGCAATTACGGGGTGCGATAATATTCAGAACTTTAAGACTGAAAATATTACGAAGAATACCAGTCTGTTGAAGACTGACAGTGTAGAAGACGTTAATATGGAGACAAAAGAAAAGGAGATTTATTTGCTTACGGAGAATGGTGTGGATATATTACAGCTGAACAAACCTTTGATTATGAATCCCCAAAAGAATTCGGTGTATGACTCGGTAAAGAAAAACGGGGATTGGTATGAGTTGTTTAAGGAGGGAAAAATAATTGCATATGTAGGAGTATATGATGTTGTAACTCGTATATATATTGTTGGACAGAACATTGTGACAAAGAATGGTATTCATGTGGGAATGAAAATGAGGGATTGTCTAGAATTAAAAGATGTAACTTGTAGTATAGGATACAATTATGAATTTGGAGAACCCTACATATGTACATGGTACAAGACGATGGCAATCGAGAATGCCATGAGGTTTTCTGATGAGGGATTTGCAAAGTGGAATAGAATGATTGAAGAGGTGAAAAAAACACACTTAAGAGGTGAGATTTCTGATTATAGTATCGAATTAAAACCGACTGATTTCCAGATTAAAGATAGTGTACGAAGCATACAGTTGTGTTGGTGTTCATCGCCATATCCATTTGGGATTTGTGAGTTAAACGGAACCGATCCAAACGCTTTGGAAGTGTTGCTACAGAGGAACTATTATAATGATTGATTTCATTTTATTCTTTTGTTTTTTGCAATGATGTCAAAAAGCTTTTAGACAAAAAACTGGCAAAGGAATTATTTTAATTATGTATTTTTTTGCCAAATCTTTGGTTGCCTCTCACTCAGGTGTCATTATTGGCTCCGTTTTTTTAGGGTTGGTAGATGGTTATTTTGAATTACAAGCAAGAATGTATAAAATGAAAAAGGACTTGCCAATTGACAAGTCCATCTAGGTAGCGGGGGCTGGATTCGAACCAACGACCTTTGGGTTATGAGCCCAACGAGCTACCTCTGCTCCACCCCGCACTGTGTTAACAATTTGCAAAAGTACTAACTTTTTCTTATTCTACAAAAATTATTTCTCTCTTTCACCTCAAATAACTAATTACCTTCCTAGTTATTACCCATTTACAGCAATCATTTTTTTGTCTTATCGCTAAAACAAATGCCCAGTTTTGTGCCTGCACGGCAGCAAAACTGGGCAAATTTGCACTCAAAACGGCAACTATTTGTTGCCAGAAGTGTTCATTATTACTCTATTGCACTCTATTTCTTAAAGTTATCGACTCCTTCCTGAAGGAAGGCAACAAACTTCTCTGCGTCACGAGTGTACTTGAAGTTGTTCTTTGTCAGCACATTGCCGTCAGCATCGATGATGACATAGTAGGGCTGCGCATTCATGTTGAAGTTCTTGGTCTGATAGTAGAGATTGCGGCGACCCAACGTCTTGATGGTGCGGCCGTTGTCGTCGGTCACCCACTCCGATTCGGGCAGCTTGATGGCGTTCATGTCGGCATAGAGGGCGCACATCACAAACTCATTGTTGAGCAGTGTCTTGGCCTCAGGAACGACCCACACGTATTCTTCCATCTCACGGCAGTTGGCACAGTTGCGGCCGGTGAAGTCAATAAATATCGGTTTGTTCACCGAGCGGGCATAAGCCTTGGCTTCGTCGAGGTCGTAGAAGCCCTCGAAGCCTGTGGGCATGTGCAGTTTGTCGGCATACTTGCGATTTGCAGGAAGGCTGGAAGAAACCTGCACGGCGGCATCATCACCGTATACGACTGCGTTGACATTGATAGGAGACTTGCTATTTTCGATAATGGAACGCTCAATATTGAAATCCTGCGTATCCATCGGCGGGAGGAAACCCGACAGACCTTTGAGCGGGGCACCCCACAGTCCAGGGATGAGCATCACCATGACAGTGAAGCTGCAGATGATGAAGAAGAGACGCACCACACCGATATGTTCCACCTCGGTGTCGCCTTTGAATTTGATTTTGCCCATCAAGTAGAGTCCCATGAGGCCGAAGAGGACAATCCAGATGGCCAGATAGATATCCCTGTCGAGCAATCCCCACGACCAGTACTGGTCGGCGATGGAGAGGAACTTGAGACCGAAGACCAGTTCCAAGAAGGCGAAAACAATCTTCACCGAGTTGAGCCATCCACCGGATTTCATATTCTTGAGCACCTGCGGGAAGAAGGCCAACAATGTAAACGGCAAAGCGAAACCGATGCCGAAACCAAGCATGGAGACGAGGCCCACCCAGCGGTTGGTGGTGGAGGTGGCAAAATTGACCAGTGCGCCACCGATGATGGGACCTGTGCAGGAAAACGAGATGAGCACCGTGGTCAATGCGATGAAGAACGGCGCCAAGAAACCGCCCTTCTCGGCTTGAGAGTCAGAACCGTTGATCCACTTTTCCGGCATCGTGATTTCGAACAGGCCGAAGAACGACAGCGCGAAGGTGAAGAATATCAAGAAGAAGACAACGTTGACATAGCCGTTGGTACCGATCGTATTGAGCGATTCGGGGCCGAACACCAACGAGAGCAAGGCCCCCACCACTGTGAAGATGAAAATGATGGAGAAGCCAAAGAACAGTGCCTGGATAGTATTCTTGCGACGGTTTGCACTGCTGTGCATGAAGTAGTTGACCGTCATCGGTATCATGGGGAAGACGCAGGGGGTGAACATGGTGAGGATGCCACCCAGCAGGGCCATTAAAAATATGTACAGCAACGACGAGTGCTCCTCCTCTTCAAGAGGTTCTTCCTCTGCGATTGGCGCCACCGCCACCACACTTGCAGTGTCCTCATTGACAGTTTCTTCAGTCTCAGCAACGGGTTCAGCAAGCGAATCCGTCATCGTAGCTGCAGGCACCTTGAAAGAAAAAGGCGTATCGTCGGGAGCAATGCAGGAACCGTCGTTGCAGAGCTGATAGTACATCGAGCCCGTCACTGTGAAGGCATCGGCTGTTTTGCGGTCTATCTTCTGGCGGAAAGTAGCCTTACCGCTGAACGAGCGCACCATACAGTTGAACACATCGTCCATCTCCTCATGAGGCTTGGGCTCCACAACGCCGCCGACACGCTTGTAGGCAGCATTTTCGTCAAAGGTGTATTCCATCGGGATGGGACCATTGGCGTCCGACTTCTGCGAATAGATGTGCCAGCCGTCGTCGAGCTTCAGCACAAACTGCAGTTCCACCTGCTGGGCCGACAGCTCTTTGACCTTGAAGCTCCAGTGAGCAGGATTCTGTATCTGTCCAAAAGCGGCCGAAGAAAACAAAAAACACGCTAATACACACGTAATTAATGTTAGTTTTTTCATGATTGTTCTTACTATTTACTATTGCTAAAATAAATACTATTTCAAACGTTCAAAAAGGCATGAGACTTGTCAGAGCACCTCTTCGAGCAGCCACATCTTGTTGCCGTTGGAGCCTTTCAACAGCACTGTGGCGCCTTCGACGGGTTGCTCGGCCAGATATTTCTTGGCACCCTCGACATCGGAGAACCACACTCCGCCCAACTTGCGCGAAGCTTTGGCCATCTCCTCCCCTACGAGGATGACCTTGTCAAAACGGCATGACTTTACCTGCTTGAGCAGTTTCTCGTGTTCACGCTCACTGTCGCCCCCCAACTCACGCATGCTGCCGAGTATGGCCACTTTGGCTGCATATTCGTGCTGGGGTTTGAGGGCGGCGAAGTTCTCCACGGCCACCTGCATGCTCGACGGGTTGGCGTTGTAGCAGTCCATAATGATGCAGTTGTGGGCTGTATGCTTGACTTGTGAGCGATTGTTGGTGGGATGGTATTCTGCAATGGCATCGCGGATGTCGCCTGCCGGCACCTCAAAGTAACGGCCAACGGCCACAGCAGCCATGGCGTTGACGAAATTGTAGCCACCAATCAGCTGAGTGGAAGTCTCCAGCATCGCGCCTTCTTCATCGGCGAAAGAGAATTTCAAGTAAGGGTCAGCACCCGACAGGGTGCCCGGAAATTCAGCACCCGTACCCTGTCCATAGGTAACCACCGACGCCATCGGCATGTTGACGCCACGGGGCACCAGCTCGCCAGAGTAGTCGGTCGGTGTCACTGTGGGTATTGCCGGCGTCATACCCTGCAGGATGGTGGGGCTCGACGGCAGCACCGACATCTTCTCGGCACGCTCCATCAAGATGTCGTTGGCAGCATCGACGAAGATAACACCTGCACGTGCTGCAAGATGCGTATAGAGCTCACATTTGGTCTTCACCACACCCTTGAAAGAGCCGAAGCCTTCCAGATGTGCCTTGCCGACATTGGTGATGAGGCCGAATTCGGGATTGGCAATCTTGCACAAAGCGTCGATTTCAAAAGGGTGGTTGGCGCCCATCTCCACGATGAGCACCTCGGTGTCGGCAGGTGTGGAGAGTATCGTCAGCGGAACACCCAAATGGTTGTTGTAATTGCCTTGTGTGGCGTGGGTGCGATATTTTTTGGACAGCACAGCGTTGACCAGCTCCTTGGTGGTCGTCTTGCCGTTGGTGCCCGTGATGCCGATGACGGGTATAGTCATCTGCTGACGGTGATAGCGTGCCAACTCCTGCAAAACCTTGAGACTGCTTTCCACCAGCAGACAACGCTCGTCGTCGACACGATAGCCGGGATTATCTATCACGCAGAGCGCGGCGCCGTCGCGCAACGCCTGTTCTGCGAATGCGTTGCCGTCGAAATGGTCGCCCTTCAGTGCAAAAAAGATGCACCCGGGCGTAATGTGGCGCGAGTCGGTGACCACGGTGCGAGTCTTGATATATTGTTCGTAGATGCGTTCTATCATAACGATACTAACTGATTATCTTATTGTTCATTGTCATAGGTCTACACTTACTGTGTCACCGACAGCACCAGGCGGAAGCCTATGTCGTTGCCCTCGTATGAGGGATAATGGTACTGGCGTGCCGTGTTGCGCAGATAATACGGCGACTGCTTGAAGCTGCCGCCTCGTACCACCCGCTTCTGCTGGTTGGACTGGTTGGGTTCCGTGGTATTCTCAGGGTCATACTGATGGCCGGAGCTGTATGGGCCATACCAGTCGGTACACCACTCCTTCAGGTTGCCAGACATATCATACAGTCCTAACGCGTTAGGAGCCAGTCGGCCGCACTGATGGGGCTGATCGTCGGCATTGCTGCCATACCATGCCACATCGGACACCGTGTTGCTGCCTGCGAAGAGATAGTTCGCGTCGGCAGCGCCACCGCCCTTGGCAGCATATTCCCACTCAGCCTCGGTAGGCAGACGGAAGCGGTAGTGAGAGGCGACAAAAATGGAGTCGAGAAAGTCTTGTGCGGTGAAGAACGACACATTGTGCACAGGAAGCGTCTGGTCGCACAACTGCGAAGGGTTGAAGCCCATTACCGCGAAGAAAAGGAGCTGGGAAACCTCCTCGGAGGCAATCAGATATGGGCTCAGCGTCACCTGATGGAGCGGCCGCTCCGACGGGTCGGAGTCGGGATCGTAGTAGGGCGACGACACGTCGGTCGATGCGCCCATCCAGAAAGTGCCGCCAGGCACGTAGAGCATCTCGAAAGCGATGCCACCCACCTCAATGATCGTGTCGTGGGCAGGCACCGTGCGCGGCACTATAGGCACCACAACATCGGTCGAGTCGTCGGGCGGAATGGGATTAGGCTCGTCGTGGTCACATGCCACGAGAAGTCCCATTGACAACATCATCAGTGCGAAAAGCCAACGAGTAGCCACGGAGTTATTACTAGTCATGTTCAACTATGGTTTTCAATATAGTATATCTCAGGGGCAGTCTGCGCTGCCCCTGAGAGGGGTATTACATCAACGACTCGATATCCTTGATGATGGTCTGAGCCAATGCGTCGGCCTGCTCGGAGGTGTGTGCCTCGCAGTAGATGCGGATGATAGGCTCGGTGTTCGATTTGCGCAAGTGTGCCCAGCTGTCGGCGAAATCAATCTTGACACCGTCTATGGTGCTGACGCGCTCATGCTGGTATTTTGTTGCCATCTGACGCAGGATGCCGTCGACATCCATGTCGGGAGTCAGGTCCTTGCGATTCTTGGAGATCACATAGTCAGGATAGGTGGCACGCAGCTCGCTGGCCTTCATGCCTTTCTGTGCCATATTGGTGAGGAACAGCGCCACGCCCACCAGCGCGTCGCGACCATAATGCAATGCAGGATAGATGACGCCGCCGTTACCCTCGCCGCCGATGACAGCATGGGTCTCCTTCATCAGGGTGGTGACATTCACCTCGCCCACCGCCGAGGCGGCATAGCTGTGGCCCATAGCCTCGGTGACATCGCGCAGTGCGCGCGTCGACGACATGTTGGACACCGTGTTGCCCGGAGTGTGGTGCAGCACGTAGTCGGCCACCGACACGAGGGTATACTCCTCGCCGAACATCTCGCCAGTCTCACAAATCAGCGCCAAGCGGTCCACATCGGGGTCCACCACGATGCCCAGGTCGCAGTGCTGTGCCGGCACCACAGAGGCTATCTCGGTGAGGTTCTGCGGTATCGGCTCCGGATTGTGGGCGAAATGGCCCGTAGGCTCGCAGTTGAGTTCCACGACATCCTCGACGCCCAAGGCGCGCAGCAGGCGCGGGATGGCGATGCCGCCCGTCGAGTTGACGGCATCAACGGCGATGCGGAAATGTGCCTTGGCGATAGCCTCCTTGTCGACCAGCGGCAAGGCCAGCACACGCTCAATATGCATGTCAATCGTGCCCAGATCCTCGGTGACGGTGCCCAAGTCGTCCACCTCGGCGAAATTGATTTCGTCGCTTTCGGCCAGACGCAGCACTTCATTGCCTTCAGCGGCATCGATAAACTCGCCCTTGGCGTTGAGCAGCTTCAGGGCGTTCCAGTGCTTGGGGTTGTGCGAAGCAGTGATGATGACGCCGCCAGCGGCCTTGTGCTCAATGACAGCCATCTCGGTGGTCGGCGTGGTCGACAGGCCTGTCTCGATGACGTCGACACCCATACCCATGAGCGTGGCCACCACGAGGCGGTCGACCATGGCGCCCGATAGACGTGCGTCGCGGCCCACCACCAGGGTGAGACGTTTGCCGGGTTGCTGACGCTGCAAGAAGGTGGCAAATGCCGAAGTGAACTTCACTACATCAATAGGGCTCAAACCCTCGCCGGGCTGACCGCCAATTGTACCGCGGATTCCGGAGATTGATTTTATCAAAGACATTGTATTCTAATCTTTTATTTGTTATACAAAAATGATATTGTTCTTTCTAACAAATTGCAAAAATACAAATAATTTTTGGTAATAATCTATAAATAATAGTTTTTTTTGAAAATGCAGTTGCATATTGAAAAAAAGTCGTATATTTGCCTTTTTGAAATCAGTGTCGTTTATGCCACTATCCTTTTCTGTTTCAGGGCTTATTCGGCTTTGGACAGTGGGCGTATAGGGCTAAATTTGGCATTATTATATAATATTTGATATTATGCATATAGCTATAGCAGGCAACATCGGTTCGGGAAAGACCACCTTGACAGACAAACTGGCGAAGCACTATGGGTACGACGTGCTGCTGGAGAGTATGGACGCCAATCCTTACATCAACAGCTTCTACGAGGACATGCGCCGTTGGAGCTTCAACCTGCAGATCTATTATCTTCACACGCGCTACAAGCAGCTGCTCGACATGAAGCAGACTGGACGCGACTTTGTGCAGGACCGCACGCTCTACGAGGACGCCTACATCTTTGCCCCCAACCTCCAGGCTATGGGACTGATGAACTCGCGCGACTTCGAGAACTATCTGGCTGTCTTTGAGCTGCTGGAGTCTTTCATCCAGCCGCCCGACCTGCTGATATACCTGCGCGGCGAGGTACCTTCACTCATCAAACAGATACAGCGTCGCGGACGCAGCTACGAAAGCTCCATCCGACTGGACTATCTCACGAACCTCAACGAGCGCTACGACCGCTGGTTTGAGAGCTACGACAAGGGCAAATCGATGATGATTGACATCGAGGAATTCAACTTCGCCGACAGCCGCGAGGACCTGGGCGAAGTCATCAACCGCATCGACGCAGAGTTCAACGGTCTGTTCTAGCCTCCCTGGAGAAGAACAACAGAGAAGCCTCTAGGCATTATTAACAGAAAAAAAGAGAGACAATGAATATCACAAATTATTTGGTAGATTACCTGAAATTGGGCAACAATGTCGAGATTCCGCAAATAGGCATACTGGCCATCAAGGAGATAGCAGCACACTATGATATCGAGTCGGCGACATTTTACCCCACCACATACACGCTTGAGATGAGCCGCCAGATGCTCGGCGACACGGCTTTCGTGGAATATCTGGCACAGAAAGAGTGCGTCAGCGTTGCCACTGCCGAGCGTTTCCTGAAGAACTACGGCGATGCCTTGGCCGCCAAGATCGAGAAAGAGGGCGAATGCCAACTCGGCGAGCTCGGCGTCTTCTCGAAAACAGCTGCCGGGACCTACAGCTTCCAGCCGCAGCCCAACCTGAACCTTGGCGAAAAGAGCCAAATCAGCGCTCCCGTCAGCGGCGTGAAGTATTTCGCCGAGCAGGCTACTGCCGACCCCTTTGCCGTTTACGAACAGCCCTTCGAAGAGATACAGCCGGAACCAGAGCCCATCGCAGAGCCGGAACCCGTTGTGGAGCCAGAGCCAGAGCCCGTTGTGGAACCAGAGCCCGCTGTTGAGCCAGAACCAGAGCCGGAGCCCGTTGTGGAAGAGCCCATTGTGGATGAGGAACCTGAGCCCGTCGTAGAGCCCGAACCGGAGCCCGTTGCCGAAGAGCCGGCACCCGCAGAGCCCGAAGAGACTGACCATCCCGTCGAGCCTGAGCAGCCTGCCGAAGACAAGGAAGAGCCTACCGCCGAAAAAGAGGAGCCTGCCGCTTTTGCTCCCGCTGAAAACGACGACACCATCAGCACACTCAAACAGCTCGACGCTATCGAGCATTCAGACGGCGACGACTTCTTCGACGACACCAAGAAGAAGAAAAAGAAAAAAGGCGGTTGCCTGAAAACAATACTCTTCACGCTGCTGGGCCTCATCGTCTTGCTGGCATGCGCTTTCGCGCTCGACCACTACCTCCTCAACAGCAAGGGCCGCAACTGGGTGGCTGACAAGACCGGCATGGAGCAACTGAAGATGACGGTGGAAGAGGAAGAATCTCTTCCCGAAGTTGTGACCACTAAAGACAACGACGCTGAGCAAACCGAAGAAAACATCATCAGCACCGAAGAACAAGAGAACACCGGCGAAGCCTCCGGCAAGGCATCGAAGCACATCGACCCTGCCGATCGCGACAACATCACCAACCATACTTTCAGCCTCGAAGGCATCACCTTCGACGCCAATGAGAAAGCTGCCGCCACCGACGAAGTGATGGCCAATATGGACAACTACCTGTCCCAATACCTTAAGAGACGTAATCAGCTGAAGAACAAAGAGCTGTTCATGAGTCAGGTGAAATCATTTGTCGGCGACCGCTTCGAGTCTCTGCTCCCCGACCAGGAATACGATCCCTACGCACTCCTCTCCTATCGCGACTATGTGCGCGAGAGCTACATGGATGTGCTGAAACGCCTGAAGTTTAACCACAAGATTGGTGACATCCAAGGAGAGCTGATGGAGCAAGCCACCCTTGACGCCCTGCTGGACAAGATGATTGAGGACAACGGCCTCACCGCAGCACCCCAGACCTTACAGAAAGAGAAGACCCAAGTCCAGTCCCAAATCGCCCGCCAGAATAACACGGTGCGCACCGACTCGAAGCAGGGCTTCGACATCATCGCCCTCGTTTCCACCAGCAAGACTACGGCTCAGAACGAAAGTGCCCGCCTGAAAGCCAAAGGCTGCGACGCATACGTTATCGACAAGAACGGCCTCTACTACGTGAGTATGGGCAGCGCCGATTCGCGCACTGCTGCCGAGAAAAAATATTGGCACATCAAGGAGTGGTACAAAGGGGACATCAGCATCAAGCAGTGGTAAGATAATCAGAAGAAACAGTAAGCGAGAGAGAACGATGGCAAAACACAAGTTGGCACGCTTTGCGGAGAATCTCACCTTCCCGAACCTCTTCCAGGTCTCGTTTGAGTACCTGCAGGAGCATGGCTTCGAGTGGCGCGGACGGTGGAACGCCTTCTTCGGCAACAACAACCCCATCGTGCTGGAACTGGGCTGTGGCAAAGGAGAATACACCATTGCCTTGGCCCGTGAGAACCCCGACCACAACCACATCGGTGTGGACATCAAAGGAGCACGGCTGTGGCGCGGCGCCAAGACCAGCAACGAGGAGCACATGGGCAACGTGGCCTTTGTACGCACACGCATCGAGCTAATATCCAGCTTTTTCGCTCCGGGAGAGGTATCGGAGATATGGGTCACATTCCCCGACCCGCAGCCCAAGAAACCCATGAAGAGGCTCACCAGTGAGCGCTTTCTGGAACGCTATCGCCAGATTCTTGCGCCAGGCAGCCCTGTGCACCTGAAGACCGACTCGCAGGAGCTGTACGAATACACCCTCAACGAGGTTGTGCTGGACAGCGGCTACAAGCTGCTTTACGCCACCAACGATCTCTACGGCCAGCATGACGACGGCAGTGGCGACAACTCGTTGCGCATGGCACGACAGGTGCAGACCTTCTATGAGTCGATGTTCCTCAAGGAGGGCAAAAGCATCACCTACCTCAAATTCGAGATCGACA
>JAILAT010000038.1 GCA_024681475.1 Bacteroidales bacterium
CGCAATGATACTCTAATGGAGTGACAACCTTACTAGTAGGGTCTAATAAGCAATATCTACCGTTTATGTTCACTGATAGAATATCGCAACAATCATTATATTCATCACTTTTTCTCATTTTTTGACCTTTAACTAAATTCTGAGCGTAGGCTTTATTGCCGATGGGCCACATAATTCCACTCATCACCAGCATTGCAATCAATATTTTCTTGGTCTTCATGTCTTGTATTTATTATGTTAATGATTCCCTGTATTATTTTGTATTATTCGATTTGCAAAGATACAACATTTTCCCCACATGACAATGAAAAATATCAAAATCAACCCGAAAACAATTCAATCCCCTGATATATCTCATATAGTAGTAACCGTGCAAGCCCACGCCGCAGTCGTAAAAAATCTACAAAATCCACAAGATCTCTGTCGCGCAGCGGCAAGGCCTAATCCCGCCGCAGGCGGAAATAATATACCAGATTTACCAAATTTCGTGAGGCCGCATGCCGAGCAGGAGAATTAATCAAGAGAAAAATCATATCCACTCCTCAGTGTGCACCACATTCCGGAGCACCCACCACACACACAACAGCACCACATAGGTGATGACAACATAATAGTTTGTCGTCCATCGGTGCAGCCGTGGCAGCTCCCTCTTGAACAGCGTCCCCGTCACCAGTGCAATGATATAAGGCAATGATATACAAAGAAAAGGATTGTAAAGAAATGCCGCGCGAAAGTCGCCATGCAGCAGACTATACAGCACACGCTGGTTGCCGCAGGCCGCACAGTCCCACCCCGTCAGCATCTTGAAAGGGCATTTCGGAGCCCACACCGAGTGGGTAGGGTCGAAACGCGAATAGACAAAAAGAAGCACGCACACCACCACCGTTCCAATGGCGATGTACGTGATTCTTTTCTTGTTGGCGGTATTCAATTTTTATAAATCCGATATTATAAAGATAAAATAAATTATCCCGATGATTATTCCGCAGATAAGGCTGTATTTGATATATTTCTGCGCATCTTCGGCTGCTGCCTCAGCACCAAATTGGTCACCCTGCGACCATAACTTGTCTACTTTTGCAGCGTTGACGATAGCAGGAATACCTAAAGGCCAGCAGCAGAAGAGGGTCACCAGAATGGCTGGAACCAAGTGGTTGTTTGGAGCCTGCGCTGTTGGGCGTTGGCCGTTTCCCCTATTGTTCTGCGGATACGTGTTGTTCATCCGCTGAGGAGGTACAACAGGGCGTTGTGGAGTGTCCGTCCAGGTGTAGTCCGATTCCGAGGCCACACTGTCGTTGTTTTGAGCCTGTGACAAGTCTTCCTTCAGTCCGTTGATCTGTTGTTTAAGTGCCTCCAACTCCTTTTTCAGTGCGTCGTTCTCCTCCTCGATACTGGTGTCTTTTTGGGGGATGACGAATACGATACGTTCGTCGCACAAGGGACAGTGGCGCACCACGTTCTCACCAGGAGTAAACTCCTTCTCATTGATTTCAACGAGCGTCTTGCATCGGGGGCAAGTCTGTTTTATCATTATTCTTCTGATATTAGATTGATAATTGCCTGTTATAGGTCATCAGGTTGTTTGCTGATGATCCCTTTTTCAATATGCTCTATATCAATAATCCATTGCACCAGCAGCTGCCAGAATCACAATTAAAATAAAGTAGAGTATCCAGAACACACCAGCAGCGATGGCACTATAGATGCAGAACTTCTTAGCCTTGTTGGATGCTTCCTGTGCTCCCATGTAGTCGCCCTGGTTCCACAGCTTATCCACCTTGGTGGAGTTCAAAATAGCAGGGATGCCAAGAGGCCAGCAACATCCTACTGTCACAAGAATGGCCCAAACCAAATAGTTGTCAGGCTGGGTCATCGGCGTGTTGTTGTCGTAACCGTTGTTGTAATTGTTGTCGTAATAATTGTTATCCATAATTCTTAACCCTGGTCCGTGTCGGGCGCAACTACTATTTCTGTAATAAAATGATTGTTCTTCTGGTTTTAGTCCGCCAGTGTACCAATGACGACGAGGATGAAATATAAGAACACAGCTATTCCGCCACCTATAGCACCATATATGGCAAATTGTTTGGCTTTTTTTGATGCTTCCTGGGCTCCATTGTAGTCACCGGCAGTCCATAGTTTGTCAACTTTTGTGGCATTGAGGATAGCGGGAATACCCAAAGGCCAGCAGCACATTACGGTAACCAAGATTGACCAAACCAAATAGTTGTCAGGTTTCAGCATCGGCGTGTTGTTGTCGTAACCGTTGTTGTAATTGTTGTCGTAATAATTGTTATCCATAATTCTTAACCCTGGTTCGTGTCGGGCGCAACTTACTGATTTATTATTAATTGTTTGTCAAAATATCGTTTACCACACTAACTCCTCGCTAGCCACCACTCCGATAATAATCACCATATACACCACAAAGAATAGGATGTACAATATCCAGAACGCAACTGCCAAGCAGGCTCCGATGATGAGGAGCTTTTTTGCGGTCTTGGCTGCATTCAGGGATCCCATGCGGTCGCCTTCTGCCCACAGCAAGTCCACCTTGTTCGAGTACAAGATGGCAGCAACGCCCAAGGGCATGCATAGCAACACCGTCTCCAATATCGACCACACCATCAGGTTGTCGGGCTTTGTGACAATCGGCTCTATGCCTTGGCTTTCTTTCTTGATAATCTCGTTTTCTTCCATCGTCATTATATTTTATTCTCTAATCAATATCAATCCAATCATACATATCCGCTATACTAATAGCAAAGAAAAGGAAGCACAGGTATAAAAACCAAGCCAAAAAGCTCAGGATGATTAATCTTTTTGCTCTCTTATGTGCTTCAATAGCTCCATTGTAGTCTCCCTTTTTCCACAGTTTGTCTACTTTGCATGAGAATAGTATGGCAGGAATGCCGAGAGGTAGACAACACAGTACTGTTATTATAATAGACCATACCAACGTGTCTTTTGGTTTTGCCATGGTAGGCCTGGTACTGTTTTTGAAGTTATCTATAATCTCGTTTTCTTCCATCGTCATTTGTTTTTTTATATTCCTTTCTGTATGCTCCATACCCAATTCGCCAGCACCAATACCCCCACCAGCACGTACATCCATGGCTTCATGTGGAAGTGCATCACTTTGTCAAGCGAGTTGCTGCCCCTCACGGTATCCACCCACAGCCACACCACGTACACGATAAATCCTACCTCTGCTATTAACACCAACGGGTTGGTATACAGCGCATCGTAAAAGTGTCCGTGCATCAGGTGCCGCCACGCGCGCGTCGTGCCGCAGCCAGGGCAGGGGATGCCCGTCAACTTGTGAAACACGCACGGCGGATAGTAACTGGTGGCGCTGTTAGGCAGCAGCCCCAATACCACCGCCACGACCAGGGCTATCGTCGTCAGGATGGCGCTCTTGTATCGCTTCACTCAGCATACCCTCCTTGCAAGGTGGCTTTATATCAGGATGGACTCGTTGAATTTCTTCAGGTTGTACTCGTAGGTGGCTTTCTGAATCAAAAAGATGTCGACAACCCACCAGGCGAGTCCAACGACTGTCCAGCCGAGTAATACTGATACCAACAATTTCCCGATGCCCAAGCCAACATGACCCAGCATGAAGCGGTCCACGCCGATATAGCCCGCGAATATCGAAATGATGAGCATCATCGTAGGGTTGCGGAACGAAGTTGCATTCAGCATTGTGGCCTTCTCGTCGGGCAACTCTGCCAGTTTCTCTTTAATTATCACCCACTGAGGAGTGCTGAAGCACTCTTTGTTCGTCATCACAAACATGTCGATCTTTTTTTGATCCATCGTGTCTGCCCTGGTTCGTGTCGGGCGCAACTGCTATTGTGCCTTGGGCTCGCAAAGCCTATTGTTGTTTTTATCGAAAAGCGGAGCCACCCTCCCGTTCTGTAAAACAGCGTATCTGTACGTATGTTACTGTCTTTTAGATTGATATATCGCTTCTCTTACTGGTTTTCTCTGTTGTATAATTGTGCAAAGATACGCTTTTTTATATAAGTACAAACTTTTCCATGAAAAAATAAGAGGTTTTTCTAGAAAAAAGTCCGAAGGACTGATAGAGAATAGACAGGGATGGAGGCCATAGGCCGAAATCCCTGTTTTATATCATTCATCTATACTTAACCCCAAAGGGGCGACTATCGTCGTCAGGATGGCGCTTCTGTGTCGCTTCACACAGCAGATCCCTCCTTGTAAGGCGGCCTTAGATCATGATGGACTCGTTGAATTTCTTCATGTTGTACTCGTAAGTGGCATTCTTGATCAGGAAGATGTCGATAATCCACCAGATGCTGCAGCCACCGCCAGTAATAAGTTTCAGGGCTCCGAGAATATAGTCACCAATCATGAAGCGGTCTATTCCCAATTCGCCTAAGAAGATTGAAATGATCAGCATCAGCGTAGGATTGCGGAATGAAGTCGAGGTCACTTGAACGGCTTTCGAGTCGGGCAGCTCTTCCAGTTTCTCTTTGATCATTACCCACTGCTGAGCGGAGAAGCACTCTTTGTTCGCCATTACGAACATGTCAATTTTTTGTTGATCCATCGTGTCTGCCCTGGTTCGTGTCGGGCGCAACTGCAAGTTGCCTCAGGCTCACGAGGCCTATTGTAATTTTTGCCGAAAAGTGGAGCCTCTCTTTCGTCCTATTTATCATTAAGTATTATTTATACTTTTGATTTTTAGAACAATAAGGCACTTCTCTTGCTAATTATCCTCTTATAATATAAGTGCAAAGATACGTTTTTTTTAATATATACAAATAAATATCTTAAATTTTTTTTAAGATTCCATCCGAAAAAAACAAGAGTGAACCTCTGTTAATAACCTCGGGGTGAGGCTAACTCTTCATGGCCCCGCACAAGGAATGCACAATGGGGTAACATGACGGGAACAATAACCGTCACAGAAAGACGTGCTTTCAAAGAATAAAAAGATCCCACCCAAAGAGGATCGCCCTCAAATCAGATTGTCTCCACGACTTCGCGATAGCCTATCTCTTTCAAGAATTCGTAGGCGCCTTCAAAACGGTCCAGGTTGTCTGGCGCGTGGGCGTCGCTGCCCACCAGCACAGGAATGCCCAATGTGTTCATATGGCGTATGCTCTCTTTGGCAGGATAGAAATCGCTGTGGCGTCCTTTGTATATGCCGCGGGTGTTGATTTCGCAGATGCAGCCTGTCTCTTTTATCAGCTGTAGCGTCTCGTAGAGCAGGTCGCGGAACCACGGCTCGTCGTAGTGGAAATAGCGGTTCTTGTTGTGCATCACTATCTTGTCCACATGGCCCACTATGGCTGGTGTTCTGCCGTCGCCGCATATCGCTGCCCAGCGGGGCAGCTGTTCTATCATGGCGTTGTTTTGGTGGAAGAAGGCGCGCACTCCGGCGCGGATGTCGCCGCCAAACAGTTTGTGCAGCCCTTCGTCGTAGGTCTCTTGTCGGCTGCCGTCGATAAACCACAGGCGTTCTGCGGCCTCACTCTTGTGCTGGCGCAGATGCTCGGCTTCGCTGGGGTGGGGGAGCAGGTGTACGCTGCCGATGAAATAGTCCAGCCCGCCGCGCCGGATAAGGTCGCTGAAGTCGTCCAGCACGCCAGGGATGTAGTCAATCTCCAGGCCGAGTTTCAGCTCAATACGGCCGGCGTATTCCTGTTGCAGCTGCCGCACCTCGCGGCAGTAGGCTTCATATTCTTCATCCTTGATGGCGAATGTGTTGGCGAAGGGCACAGGGGCATGCCCCGAGAATCCGAGTGCGCAAAAGTTGTGCCCCAGCGCGTATTCCACATAGTCGCGCAGCTCGCCTTGGCCGTCGCAGTAGTGGGAGTGAGTATGATAGTTAGAAAGCATAGGTTACGCTGAATGAGAGTCTTAGGTTGCCAACGGGCTCCTCTTTGATGTCGTTTCTGAGATAGGTGGCGCTGGTGTATTCCGCCTCGGCGGTGCAGAAGAATTCACTGTTCAGATAGTATGTCACACGCGGCTGCACACGCCACAGGTTGTCGATGTCGTAGCCGCGGCCCGAGGCATGGATCACGGTGTTGTCGGCGGTCATGGTGAGGGCGTTTTGGTGTGCATAGCCCAAGAAGATGCCGGGATGCCATCGTTTGAATTTGAGTTCCATGTCGGTCCAGTAGGTGTTGAAATGCCAGTCCTTGCAGTAATATCTGTCTTCGGTCAGGTTGTGCACGAAGAGATACCCGCCCATCGAGCAACCCTCATACAGGTTGTTGTTGAGCAATGTCTGCGCCTTGACGACAAAATGCTCTGTGGAGTACATGCCGAAAAGGCTGTAGTTCAGTGAGGTGTGCAGACGGTCGTCGAGTGTTGTCTGCGGTACCTGTGGCTGTATCGTTCGCACGTTGGCGGCACCGCCGACAAAGAGGTGCTGGCTGCGGAAACGCAGTTGTGCCGTCATCTCGGGCACCATCGAGTGGCGTGCGAAGGCGGTGCTGGAGGTATACACCCCGTTCAGCTCTCCCTGACTCATATTGTCCAGCTGCCACGAGGCGGCGCCCACCCATTCCAGGCGCCAGCCGGCACCCAGCGGCAAGTTGCCGTCGTAACGCACCTGGCTGTAGCGGGCGTAGAGATGGAACGGTGCTCCCATGTTCAGCGGGTTGGTGTTGGGCATGATTTCATGGATGACCATCGGATACCAGTATTGGCCCATCAGCAGCTTGTCGCTGCGTTGCCCGGCCCCTTGGCCGTGGCTCTGGAAGTGCTGCCATTCCATGTCGATGTAGGCGTGACGCAGGCGCAGGTTGTTGATAGTGGCGTTGGTGGAGCCGGTGAAGTCGCCCTCTACATAGGCTGAACTCTTGGCGCCCAGCACATTGGGTCCATTGATGCGCAAACCCAGACGGGCGGTGATGGAGAGCATGTTGGCCTGCCATCCGTCGTTGATGTCATGGCCGGCCGAATCGAGTACCACGGGCTTGGGGTAGAAGAGCATCATGTCCTCGCGGCCTCCCACCACACTACGGCTGTCGGCATAGTAATGGGGGTTGACAAAGCCGTGGAACACAAAGCGTTGCGCTTTCTTCGTGCTGTCGACTTGCGCCGACGACTGTGCCAGCGTATTTCCTCCTAGTCCAACCAGCAAAACCAGTTCAACCAGTGCTACCAGTCCTACTAGCTTTCTCATTTCTTCTTTCCTCCTGCTAAGGCCAGAATGAGACCCAGTGCCACGCCCAACAGCGCGGCAAAAAGCACCTGGAAGTCACCGGGGAGTATGAATGTGATGGTGTGTGCCGGGAACCAGAACAGCGGGATGGTTTTCTTGAACACTAGGTTCCATTGCACGTCCCAGTTTATCTTCTTGGCCATGATCTCGCGCATCTTCATGGGACGCAGCAGGCCAAGCACGGTGCCGCCGTTGTCGAGAATGTGGATGTCGGTGCATTTGTGGAATGTCATCATCACAGGAGCGAAGATGCTGTTCATCAGCACACTGACGCAGAAGGCGATGCCCAGACGTGCCCAGCTCCACTCCCAAGGAGTCCCCTGAGCAGGCGACAGGATGGCCGCCAACGTGCCCTTCTCTATCTCGCCGAAGCAGTTGTACACATGTTCCATAAACGAAGGCACGCCGCTCTTGAATATCACCATGGCCATCTGGATGCACATGCCCAGAAAGCCCCACACCATCATGCGCGGCACGATGCCGAAGCCGGGCTCGTTGTACACGCCTTTCTTGATGCGAAGGCCTAGCATCTCGCCCAGCGTGGCGAGGATGGCGAATTTGAAGAAGGCCATTACGTATGGCTGGCTCTGGGTGGCCATTTTGAACCATTCGAAGAATCCGGTGGCGGGGATGAAGAAGGGGGTCAGCACCACCACGACGCAGATAATCAGTATCCAATCCTGTTTTTTCATCTTATCTCTTTTTTATTTTTATTAACAATTGTGTGAGCGGTATAATGTATTGGTAGCGTGCGCGTTGTCTTCCCGGCAGCTGTCAAATATCATTTTGCAAAAATAACAAAAAAGAATACAATGTTTGTATGTAATGCTAAAAATTCGTATTTTTGCACTCTGAAATAAATAGCAACCCTACTGCTTATGTCTTCATTGCCACCACTTTTCCTCGATTTGGCCATCATCTTGGTCACGGCTGGTGTCATCACCGTTATTTTCAAATGGCTCAAACAGCCGCTGGTGCTGGGCTACATAGTGGCAGGTTTCTTCATAGGCCCCTATTTCCCTTGGTTTCCCGCCATTACCGACAAGACCGACATCCACGTGTGGAGTGACATCGGCATCGTCTTCCTCATGTTCGCTTTGGGGCTGGAGTTCAGCATCAAGAAGTTGAAAAAAGTGGGTGCCACAGGAGCCATCACGGCTCTCACCGAGCTGGCCATCATGTTCGTGCTGGGCTTCACCTTGGGCCATATTCTGGGTTGGAAATCAATGAACTGCATCTTTTTGGGCTGCATGCTCTCCATCTCGTCGACCACCATCATCATCAAGTCGTTCGACGACCTGAAACTGAAGCAGCAGAAGTTCACCAGCTCGGTGACGGCGGTGCTCGTCGTGGAGGACTTGATTGCTGTCTTGCTGCTCGTTATCCTCTCCACGTTGTCGGTCAGCAAGCATTTCAACGGCATGGAGCTGGTGGGCAGTCTGGTGAAGCTGGCTTTCTTCCTGATTATCTGGTTTGTCTTCGGCATTTACTTCATTCCTAGTTTCTTGCGTTGGATGCGCCGCTACATGACCGAGGAGACGCTCTGTGTCGTGGCGGTGGGACTCTGCTTCGGCATGGTGGTGCTGGCTTCCTATGCTGGCTTCTCCACGGCTCTCGGCGCTTTTGTGATGGGCGCCATCTTGGCCGAAACCATCGAGGCCGACGTCATCCACAAGATTGTCACGCCCATCAAGAATCTTTTTGGTGCCGTCTTTTTTGTCTCGGTGGGTATGCTGGTGCAGCCACAGATTTTGGTGAAATACATCGTACCTGTCCTCGCTATTGCGTTGACAGTCATCTTTTTCAAGTCGTCGGCTGCCACGTTGGGTATGCTTCTGTCGGGCAAGACGGTCAAAACGGCCATGCAGTCGGGCTTCTGCTTCTGCCAGATAGGCGAGTTCTCGTTCATCATCGCCGGTCTGGGTCTCTCGTTCGGCGTCATCGATGATTTCCTCTATCCTATCATCGTCTCGGTGTCCATCATCACCACTTTCGTGACGCCCTACATGATCAAGGGTGCTTCGCCGGCCTACGAAAAACTCTGGCCCAAGGTTCCCGTCAGCGTCAAGAATTTGTTGGACAACTATATAGAGCAGTCGAAGCAGAAAAAAGACCCGGGCCCTGCTCAGGTCTTTCTCAAGAAGCATATCTCTTCCATTGTGCTTTACAGCTCTATCCTCATTGCCGAGATGGCGCTGTCGATGGCGCTGCTTAAGCCATGGCTCAACACCCTGTTTGTCAATAAGAACGGAGCTCCTTCGTTGCTAGGCAACCTGATTGGTCTTCTCGTCACGCTGGTGGCGATGACCCCCTTTGTGTGGGCGTTGGTGGTGCGTCACGTCAACCGTCCGGCAATCAAGGAGTTGATCAACAAGAACGAGATCAGCCAGGTGCTGGTGCTGCCCATCCTGCTGCTGCGCTATTTTTTGGCAGTGGCTTTCTTGGGTTTCGTCGTCAGCCGCTACATCCACATCACCGTGGGTCTGCTGCTGGTGCTGCTCATCGTCATCATCGTCTTTGTAGTATTCACCAACCGTCACTGGAGATTCTATCAACGTATTGAGAATCAGTTTGTGCAGAACTTCAATTCGCGGCAGGCGCAGCAGTCGTTCAAGATACCGGCCATTTTGGAGAACAACTTCTATTTGGAGCGCATCCCCGTGTCGCCTTATTCGCCTTATGCGGGTCGCCGCCTCTGCGACAGCCGTTTCCGACAGGATTTTGGCATCAATGTGGTCTCTATCGAACGTGCCGACCGTATCTACGATCTCCCTGGTAAAGACATGGTTATCATGCCTGCCGACAAGCTGTCGGTGATGGGCAATGAGGACCAGATTGCCCAGCTGCGCGCGGTGCTCGACGTGGAGCCCGACATGCTCATCCACGACCACAGTGAGAACGAGATGAACATCTATCGCCTGACTGTGCGCCATGACAGCCCCTTCAAAGACCTTGATTTCGTGCATGCCAACTTCCAAAGCGAATACAACGCCATGATTATCGCCATAGAACGCGACGGCGAGTATCTGCTTAATCCGTCGGCATCCACGGTGTTTCGCGAAGGCGACATCGTCTGGTTCGTCTCCCCCGACGAGCTGGAAATCTCCCGCTTCCTCCGCGACTGACCCCGTCAGCCATCAGGAACCTTAGACCCCATTGTGTCCGAAACCCCGCCGGGCAAAAAATCTTTTTCCTGGCCCGTAATAAAAAACGATGTTCCCCGTTACCATATGCGGAAAAAATAATAAGTACCATGTATAATAAGCTAAAACACTCATTTGCTATTGTATGTCTGCTGGCCGTCGTGCTGTGCATCATGCCCGTCCGTGCCCAGGAGACTTCGGACCGCGGTTTCGAATTGGCCAAGAATCTCGAGATATTCTCCACACTATACCAGACACTGTATGTAAACTATGTCGACGATGTGGACCCCGGCAAGACCATGAAGACCGCCATCGACGCCATGTTGGCGGCGCTGGACCCCTACACGGTGTACTATCCCGAGTCGGAGATGGAGGATGTGAAGTTGCAGCTGCTGGGACAATATGGCGGCGTGGGAGCCCTCATACAGCAACAAGGTGACAAGATTTATATATCGGAGCCGTACAAAGACCTCCCTGCCGACAAGGCGGGACTGAAGGCCGGCGACCGCATTCTGGCTGTCAACGGCGAGAGCACCGAGGGCAAGAACAACTCCAATGTCAGCTCGGCGATGCGTGGTCAGGCGGGAACGGAAGTGAAGCTGAAGCTGGAACGCGACGGCAAAGTCTTCGAGCGTACCCTTACCCGTGCCGAAATCAAGTTGCCCAACGTGCCCTACTATGGCATGCTGCCCGGCGATATCGGATACGTGAAACTCGACGAGTTCACCCAGGATGCTGCCAAGAATGTGCGCACCGCTTTCAAGGAGTTGAAGACGGAACATCCTGAGATGAAAGGCTTTATTCTGGACCTCCGCAACAATGGCGGTGGACTGCTCAACGAGGCCGTCGACCTGGTCAATACGTGGGTGCCCAAAGGACAGCTGGTGGTGGAGACGAAAGGCAAGATTGCCTCCAAGAACGCCAAATTCTCCACGCGCATGGCCCCCGAAGATACCGAGATTCCTGTGGCGGTGCTGATTAACGAATACAGCGCTTCGGCATCGGAGATTACTGCCGGTAGCCTCCAGGATTTTGACCGTGCTGTGATTGTCGGTTCGCGTTCCTATGGCAAAGGATTGGTGCAGAATGTGCTGCCGCTGGTTTATAACACTCAGATGAAGGTGACGGTGTCGAAATATTACATCCCCAGCGGACGCTGCATCCAGGCCATAGACTACTCGCACCGCGACGAGAACGGCAAGGCCACCAAGGTGCCCGACTCGCTGAAGACGGCTTTCAAGACGAAGGGAGGCCGCACCGTCTACGATGGTTTCGGCATCGAGCCCGACGTGGAGGTCAAGGTGGAGTATATGTCGGCACTCTCGACAGAGCTGATGCGCAAATTCTATATCTTCGACTTTGTCAACCAGTATGTCAAGACTCACCCCACGGTTCCGGCGCCGTCTCAGTTTGTGGTTACCGACGAGATTTACAACGACTTTGTCCGCTACCTCTCCGACAAGGACTACAGCTACACTACCGAGACCGAAGAATATATCAAAGATCTACGCAAAACGGCCAAGGAAGAGAACTATCTGGATGCCATCGCCGCTACGCTGGACCGTCTTGAGGAGCAGATGAAGCAGGACAAGAGCGACGACCTCACGAAGTTCCGCAAGGAAATCAGCGAGCTGCTGAAGTCGGAAATATTGGTGCGCTACTACTACTCGGCCGGACGCCTCGAAGGCTCGCTGGTGGACGACCCCGAGGTGCGCAAAGCCATTGAGATACTGTCCGACAAGGCGGAATACAACCGTATCCTCAAAGGCAAAGCAAACGAATAGAACAAAACCTATAGGCCCCTAAATACCCTGCTAGCAAGTAAATGTATCAATATCATACTCTCAACAACGGCATCCGTATCGTCTTCCGTCACAACGACTCTCCCGTTACGCATGCCGGCGTCTACATCAATGTGGGCTCGCGCAACGAGGCTCCCGGACAAGAGGGCATGGCTCATTTCATCGAGCATTCCATCTTCAAGGGTACCACCCATCGGCGCTCCTGCCACATCCTTAACCGTATCGACGGTGTCGGAGGCGAACTCAACGCTTTCACCACCAAGGAGGAGACCTGCGTCTATGCCAGCGCCCTCTCCGTACATCTGGAACGCTGTCTGGAGCTTTTTGCCGACATACTCTTCCACTCCCAGTTTCCCGAACATGAGATTGAACATGAGAAGGATGTTGTCCTCGAGGAGATCAACTCATATAAAGACACACCGTCGGAGCTCATCTTCGACGATTTCGAAGACCTCCTTCTTGCAGGTCATCCGCTAGGTCACAACATCCTGGGCACCAAGCACAATGTGCGCCATTTCTCCCGCGCACAGCTCCAGGAGTTTTTCCATCGCAACTACACGCCCGACCGCATGGTCATCTCCATTGTCGGCAACGCCGATTTCAAGCGCGTCGTTCATCTCTGCCAAAAGCATTTCGGCGCCTACCAGCCGAGCAATGCTGCAACGCAGGGGAAAATTAATCTGAAAGAACAACAAGATCTTGCGGGCAAGGCGGGCAAGAACCCTATGACGCAGGAGAATTATCACCAGTTCAACCAGACCGTCAACCGCCACACCCATCAAATGCATGTCATGCTTGGCTGTGGAGCCTACAACACTTTCCATCAGCGCAAGGCAGCTTTCACATTGCTCAATAATCTTGTCGGTGGCCCTGCCATGAACTCTCGTCTCAACGCCGCCATCCGTGAACGATACGGTTTCTGCTACTGCGTTGAAAGCCAGTATACAGCCTATTCCGACGCGGGTGTCTTCTGCATCTATGCGGGCATTGAGCCCCAAGCGCTCGACCGCTACCTTCAGCTCGTATGGCGTGAACTCAACCATTTCGCTTCGCAGCCGTTGACCGCCCAGCAGCTTCATGCTGCCAAGCAACAGTTTGTGGGACAGATGGCCATCAGCAACGAGTCGCCTCTCAACGAGATGCAGAGCATAGGCAAGAGTTATCTCAGCTACGACCGCGTCGACAGCCTTGAAGAGATGGCACGCGAAATAGAAGCTGTCACAGCTGCGGACATCCAGTCCATAGCCCAGGAGATTTTCATCCCCTCCCGCTTCGGCTACCTGTTCTACAGCTGATGCTGAGAACGCGCCATTATTCCTTCGGGAGGTTTTAGTCTTGTCATTGGATTATTTGAACCCCAGGACTCTCTAGCCCACGAGATGTGATATTGTTTTCTGAAGAGGCCTTACCATTGACAAACAGGGCAAAGTCGGACTTGTAAATAATGGTGGCGAACTTGACAGGGTATTGCTCAACCAGCCCCTTTGTCAACATGTTTCTCCCTATATTATGTCCCCAAAGGGCATACTCTTAATATAGTCCTCCATTAATTGCCAATCAGGTTTATTATTTTTAGCTGGTAAGAGTATTTCTGTTTCTGGTAAATATTTACCCCATTTTCTTCCAAATGAATACTTAAATCTCTCTTTGTCAAGTATTGTAACAAGAAATAACGCATTATAATGATTTAAGTTGTCGTTATAACCGAGAGCTAAATCTCCAGATGCCATAAAGTCAGTATCAACATAGTTTGTGTATCCAACCGACCCCTGACCATTACATATAAAAATTATACAGTTTCCCTTACTAATCAGGTTCCTATCATAACCACATCGATACATTATTCCATTATCCCTCTTCTTTGCTCCAATATAGAAATAATCTGTTCCGTCAGGTAATTCTTCTTTTGAATGTATTTTCCCTCTTGGAAGCTTCCCATTATCGTTAGTCTTGAATAATGTTTTGACTTTGAATTTTTTCCAAGTTTCTATAGAAGGGAGAGGAGAAACATTGTTTGAAGTATTAAAGGATATTTTTGCAATTACCCCTTTTGACAACTTTTCCAAACAATCCCAATCAACTTCATTTTCATTCTTTGCCGGTAGGCGAATTGTAAAGTCTGTTTTTATGTGCTTATTGAGTTCTCGTCCAAAAGCTACAAATCTTGATTCGCATTCCTTTCGTATTAGCATTGCAACCAGCAACTTTTCTTCCCTAGTTAATACCTTACCATTTTTTTTATCCTTTAGCACAGCTACATTTTGACCTGTGTAGAATTGTTTTGGTTGCACAAATGTAGAACCGAGACTCCCGCCCAAAGCCACAGTAAGACAACCAGCAGGATACGGACAAACCCCATCAATTGGTTCAACCCAACCACTAACACCATTGTTTGATGCAGTACGTGAAACAAAAGCCACATCCATCCGGCTGCATTCTGTCATTTTATTATAATCGAATTTGTTTCCAAAATCAATATCGAAGATTTTGGAGAGAAGAAAAGCTTTCCATTGGCTTGTATCAAAACTATTCTTCGTCATCATAACTTTCCGATTTTGAACTGATACAATATGCAACATAATTTCGAACAGAGCGTTCAAAATCAATAGGAGTCAAGGAAGAGTAATCAGTTTCCATATAAGCCTCACAAAGCCATTCATCTTTATATGAGACTTTGTGTATTGCAGATAATCCAGGTATTTCCTTACGATCTCTGTATGTGTCAAGCCAGGTTCCTTCAATTTTACTCCAAACTCCTTCTCCTGTCTCTGGAGCTATCTTCTCAATACGCCCAAGATTTTTTTTCTTTCTAAACCCATCGTCCTTATAATAACCGAAGAAGGTACCTTCTTTTACGTCCTTATGTCTAACACCTAAATCAAATACCATACAACAAGCATTTGCACTTGCTCCGGGATGGAATATATCAGATGGTAGTGAGAAAACAGCATCAAGATGATGATCTTGTAACATTAATTCCTTATATTTTTGGACTTCTTTTTCAGTCCCAATAGCACACTGCATTGGGAGTAATACAGCGAGTTTTCCACTTTTTACCACATTAGCAATATGATACACAAAGTGAAAACCTTTGCTAGGATCTTCCTTTTTATCTTTTCCCTTGTTGTCTTTTTTCCAAGTCTTTACATACTCCTTTTTACAGTAATTTCTCTGTGCGTTATATGGGGGGTTCATTAATACACAGTCAATATGTGCATCCTTTATCCAACTGTCTCGTTCAAAGCAACTACCTTGTACAATATTGGTATTGCCGTCATTGTGAATGAGCATGTTTGTAGTTGCCAAACCGAATGCCATCTCATCATATTCAATACCATAAATATGGGTGTCATACACGGCATTTCGTTCATCTTGTGTTTGGCAATCTTTGATT
Source organism: Bacteroidales bacterium (assembly GCA_024681475.1). Taxonomy (GTDB): domain Bacteria; phylum Bacteroidota; class Bacteroidia; order Bacteroidales; family P3; genus Colimorpha. The sequence continues at coordinate 15,547 of JAILAT010000038.1, forward strand.
GCTTCAGTCATTGCTCTGACAAGAAACGCTCCGCTCCCACAACATGGGTCAAGTACTCGTGAGTTCCTGTTTACTCCAACAACTTGACACATGAAATGAACAATATGATCTGGGGTGAAAGCTTGATTCTTGTCTTTCTTACCGACATACTTATTGAAGGTTGTAAAGAACAGATTTAGTAAATCCTGCCCCATAGATGTCTCTTCGTTAATGTATGGCAGAATATTCTTTTTAATGTCGTTGAGCAAACTAGTGAAATCTGCTTGAGGCAAATCCCTTACATGTTGGTCTTCCAGTACTTTGTTATCTAATATTCCTATTTTATAATCACGTTTTACATCTTTACTTAGTTTGGACTTTAAAATATCCCTAATGCCACTAACTATCTGACTGGTTGTAAGACCTTCGTACTTTAATCCATTTTTTAATGCTAACAAACATGTGCCAACAAACTGGCTCCTAAGTGATTCGGGTATGCTATAGGTGTGTAACTTTTCATTCAGTTCATAAGTACTTTTTACAACCTTCTCTTTGTTATTAATTGTTTTAGGTCTTAGAATGTTGGCATACTCATTAAACGATCTTATTTTGTAGTGCTCAATGAGTCTATTATCATCATTTATACTATTGCGCCATACTCTTATTCGGTCATCCTCTGTATTAGCTAATATCCCAATTATTGCATATCCTGTCAAATGGCTTTCATACTGCATATACGCTCCTAATTGCTTTTCGGAGTCTTTATCATTGTCAAAATTTCTTTTTGTTTCAACAAGAACAGCCACATGACGTGTATTATCTACAAAGCGAATATCCAGAGTTTCAAAGACTTTCCCATCTCGTCCCCTGACTTGAACTGATGTAAAATCCATATTCCTTTCCCCAAATGCTTTGGGATACCTGAACTCGTCATTTTCAATATTGTAGCTCAAATATTGGCGTCCAATAGTCTTTATAATATCACTCCTATTCATCGTTTTAGTGCATAATAAAATCCGTGAAACTTTTTGTTCACACTCGAGGTTCTGGACGACCTATCATTACGAACAAGAAAGCTCACGGATACCGTGAGCGTTTTCCTTTCTTGTGTAATGATAGTTGAAATTGTCCAGATTTCAAGTGTACAAAGAAAAGCAAAAACGCTTCTATATTATCTATTTAACTTTATTCGTCTTTTCTGTTTTTCTCTTCGTTATCAGTTGGTTATTTAATCTATTAATTATCTTTTCGTACCACAAAGATACGTTTTATTTCTGACTCTGCAAAATTAATCTCTTCTTACCCTGATAATCAGTGTGAAAAAGAGGATATATTTGATTTAAGTGTTGTTTAATTCTATTTGTGCCATTTGGACTGGCACAATTTGTATGCTACCGCCTAGGAATGATACTTTTTATTTGAATCCCAGGACTCTCCAGCCCTCTTCCTCTTGCACCAAGAACACGGTGGTCTCGGTGTCGTAGTCGCCCTGCGAGCCGTCATAGAATTTGTCATTGGCATCGGCACAGCGCAAGGTGACGCTGTATTCGGCTCCATCATACTCTAACTCTTCCACGTCGTTGGAGGCCTCGATGGCATGGCTGTCGGTAATCACCACTTCGTAACCCATCTTCACGACAGGACGCATGTCGACAATGTCATGGGTGTACTCACTGGAGAAGAGCTGCTCCATGGGAACACCATCGAGAAGGAGGATAGGCATCAGGTTAAAGAAATAGGCTGCCGACATCAGTTCCACCGTCTGGGCAAAGTCTTCTTCTATGATGCTGGTGGCAAAGTTGTAGGCTACAGCTTCAGGGGTCTTGCCTTCTTGGGCCTCGGCCTGGCTTACACGTGTTACCTGCTGGCTTTTGCCGCACGAGATGCAGCAAAGCATTGCGGCGATAAGAATGTATTTTCTCATATCTCGGTGGTTTTAAATTATTCTGTCGCTCGGGCAATGAACCGGTTCAGCGGTATCGCGGCACGGAACACTTTGACGATGTAGTCTTTGAAGTCGGGTGCGGTGACCTTGGCGGGGTCGACGTTGTGGTTGACAGTGTAGTCGCAATATTTCAGCAGGTCGGCGTGCTCCCAGTCGGCGGGGTAGCCTTTGGGGACACGTGTGAGCTTCTTGCTGGTGAAGAAGGTGTCGCCGAAGTAGCGTCGATAGTCTTTCTTGTTCATGATGGCGAGAAACTCGTCAGGGTTGTAGAATATCTCCTGACGGATGGCGGCGAGGGTCTCCCTGGGTGGCATGAAGATGCCGGCGCCCATGTTGCAGTTGCCTTCCAGACCGTAGTCTTCCTGGCCTATCTGCAAGTAGTAGCCGGGCACGCCACAACGGTGAATGTCGGGGGAGAGAAAGAAAGCCACATGGGTCTTGTAGGGCCTCTTGTCGGACGAAAAACGCATATCGCGGTAGATGCGGTAAATACAACGTTTTGCGTCGAGGTTGGCAATGGTGGGGTCATATTTTCCGAGGTCGGCGATGACATCGGCGGTGAGGTCGGTGAACTCGGCCTTGATGGCTTCCCAGCGAGGCTTGTTGGCCAGAAACCAATCGCGATTGTTGTTGGCTGCCAGCTCTTCGAAGAATGTAAAGATTTCTTTGTCCATTATTTGCAAGAATTAAGGGATTAATGCCGCATAGCAGCCAGAAACTATTACAGAATCTCGTCGCGACGAGCCCAATGGAGTTTCCAGTCTTCGTAGTTCTCTTGCAGTGTTTTGGGAATGTCGAGACTATAGGGACAGCGACTTTTGCAGAGGTCGCAATGCACGCAGTCGTCAATCTTCTTCATCTGCTCGTTGTATTCCTCGGTGAGGTACACGGAATAGGGGGCGCGGCGCAGCAAGAGATACATACGGTTACAGTCGGGGATGTTGATGCCCGCTGTGCAGGGCAGGCAGTAGCCACAGCCGCGGCAGAAGTTGCCCTTCAGCTCGTTGCGGTCGGATTCTATGCGGCGCCGTTTGGCATCGTCCATCGTGGGCGGGTCGTTCTGGAAACGGATGAAGTCGTCCAGCTCTTTCTCGCGCTGCACACCCCAGATGGGCACCACGCCCGGCCATTGGGCCATATAGGCATAGGCAGTGGCGGCGTCGCTGATGAGTCCGCCGGCCAGGGCTTTCATGGCGATGAATCCCATGTCGTGCTCGGCACATTGCTCCACCAGGTGCTGCTCTTTGTCGGAGGTCAGGTAGCTGAAGGGGAATTGCAGCGTGTCGTACATCCCGCTGTCAATGGCCTGTTGTGCCACGGCCAGACGGTGGTTGGTGATGCCGATGTGGCGTATTTTTCCTTGACGTTGTGCTTCGAGCATGGCTTCATACAGTCCACTGCCGTCGTCGGGCAGGGGACAGAAGGCGGGATTGTGGAACTGGTAGAGGTCTATGTAATCGGTGCGCAAAAGCCGTAGCGACGTCTCCAGGTCAGCCCAGAAGCCTTCGGTAGTGGTGGCACCCGTCTTGGTGCTGATGATGACCTCATGGCGGCGGCCGACGAGGGCTTCGCAGAGTTTCTCTTCGCTGTCGGTGTAGAAACGGGCAGTGTCAAAATAGTACATCCCGTTATCCAGCGCTTTGAGTATCAGCTTTGTCGACTCTTCTTTGCTGATGCGCTGTATGGGCAGTGCGCCGAAGCCATTCTTCGGCACCACCAGCCCGCTGCGTCCCAATCTGACTGTCGTGCTCATTGTGTCTCGTGTTTTCTGAATGATGGTCCAAAAAATAATCGGGAGGGTTTAGCTCTCCGTATTCTCTTCGACCTCTATTTCCAACTCTTCTTCCTCCATTTCTTCGTCAACCGGTTCTGTCTCGCGCAACGGTTTGTCGAAGTCCACCACGCCCTGCGTGATGCATTGCAGCATCTCGTGTTCCATGGCGTTGGTGAATGTCGTGTCGGTCACATATTTTGCATAGGGCTCCATCACCTCGTCGAGGCAGCGCTCTATCTCTTCTTGTGTGCCCAGTTTGTAGCATTCGCACGAGGCTTTGCCAGCCCTCTCACCCTGGTGTCGTGGATCTTTGTTGCTGCATGCTGTCACAAGCAGTAGTGCGCCAGCAGCCAGTAGAATCAGAGTCTTCTTCATCTTTATTAGGGTTTAGTTAAGTTGCTTGATGCATCGTTTGATTTGCGACAAGGGGATGACATACAGCGACTTGCCGTCTTCATTAGGCGTGGCGATGTCGGAATAGATCTCTTCACCCTGCTCCCATTTGCGTACCTTGAAGGCCACACCGTTCTTGCCTGCGTGAATCGTCGTCTCGTCAGGGCTCTCCTCGATGGTCTCGGCCAGTGCGCGCAGCGTCTTCAGGGCGTCCGACTTGTTGGTGCCCAGATCTATGGTGATGCCGTCGGAGTTGAAGCGGTCGTTGGATGGCACAATGAGTTGGTAGTGACCGTTGTAGGTGCGCATGTAGTTGTTGCGTGTGTATTTTGCCTTGCCCTGTGCCATGGCGTTGCAGGCCAGCAGCAGTGCCAGCGTCAGCATCAAAACACGCATTGTTTTAGTTTTTGCATTCTTCATATTTCTTCTGTTTTTATTTGTTTTTCACTATTTTGGCCACGCCTTTGGAACTGCGCAGCATGTAGACGCCGTGGGGCAGCGTCGAGAGGTCGAGCGTCAGCGTCTGGCCGGTGGCGTTGACTTGCATGACAGTTTGACCCTTCATGTTGTAGAGTGTCACGGTTTCGTGGCCGAGGCATTCCACCGTCACCACACCTGTCGTGGGGTTGGGATAGAGCTTGAGAACGGTGGCGTCACCTTCCTCGATGCCGACTTTGACTTCAAAGGTGGCATAGAGTGTGTGGTTGCCGGTGACGGTGAGGGTGTATTTTGCGCCGGTCTCCGTCGCTGTCGGGGTGACCTTGTTCCCGTCCACTGTCAGTCTCTTCAGTTTGTAGCCACTGAGCGGAGTGATGGTGAAGGTCACTTCTTCGTCTTGGGCGAACACCTGATAGCCCTCGGGCGATATGCTGCCGTTTTCGTCGGCATCGGCAAAGATGAGGTTGCCTTCCACAAGGCTGATGTCATCGATGAGCACGGCACCGCTGGCGACGGTGTTGGCCGAGAATCGCAGGCGGCTGTAGTTGCCTGCTCCCGTCAGCGGCACGTAGACATCCTGCCATTCAGCCATGCCGAAGCGCCAGGTGTCGCTGTACACCTCACGCCATCCGACGGTGGGGTCGGCACGGTATTCTATCTTGAACATATTGTCTGCGTTGCAGTCCATCATGCTATAGCGAAGATGCAGCACGGTGTTGCGGACCGTGTCGTAGCTGAAAGGTTCTGTCGTGACGCAAACCCAGGGGTCTGAAACGTATTGGTAATTGCTGGCCAGGACATGGTTGCTGTCGCTGAGGGTGACAATTCTCCAGTCGCCGGTCCAGCATTCGGGCAGGCGGCCGGTGGATGTCTCGAAATCTTCGCTATCCCAGGCAGTGCCATCGCACAAAAGGGTGCGGGCCCAGCCTGTCACGCCGGCGCTATAGCTGCCATCCCATTGTGAGAAGAATTTGAAATTGCAAAGCTGTCCTCTTGCGAGGCTGTCAATCATCGTGTGGTCGCCGTTGCCGTTGTACACCACCACGCCGCCACCGGGCAGCGTGTCGCCAACATTGTAGAGGGTGTCGGGGATGCCGAAGATGGTGTCGTCGCTCATCAATATCAGGGTGCTGTAGTTGCCATAGGGAGTCCAGTCGAGCGATATCTGGCTTACGCTCACACCTTCGGCGCTGGGGTTGATGGGGTCGGGCTCAGCGTTGCCGATGCAGAGATAGAGCTTCTGGTTGCTGCTGTTCTGGGCTATATGGTAGAACGACATGTAGTTGCGCTGTCCGCTCCAGGGACGGAACCACGGACTGCAGTTGTCTGTCAGCGAGTCGTTGCGGTTGTTGAAGCCAGGGTAGGGGGTCTGGTCGCTGTTCACATTGCCGTAGCTGGAAGGATCCGACGTGGGGGCCTGATAGTTGGCGGCGGTGCTGCTCATCAGGTACAGCTGCTGCGGATGGCGTGAGTTGTTCACGCTTCTGCCATGTGCGTTGGGGTGCACGTGATACACCAGCAGACCGTTGCCGGGGATGTGGGCGTCCCATTTGATTTTCTGGCGGTTCTCGATGAGGAAGAAGTCGCCGTTGGTCATGGTGTTGATGCGGTGGAACTCGCTCATCGAACGCTCCGAGGGCTCCATGGCGAGCATCTTGGGCGAGTTGTCGAGGGTGTCGCAGGTGGCCCAATGGTAGATGTACAGCTTGGTGTAGGGATTATGCTGTGCAGGACAGATGCCGCCGCGGTTCCAGCTGCCGCTCGACATGATGTCCCACTGTCCCAGCCCCGGGTATTCTCCGCCGCTGCTGGCATAGTCGGTGTCGTAATAGTCGGGCGAGCCGAAGACGTGACCCAGCTCGTGGCAGATGACGCCGATGTGGGTGATCACCGTGCCGGTGTTGCCCGTCAGTTCCGGCGAGCAGGAGTAGACATCGACAACCGTATTGTTGTAGGTCGGCGCATCGAAGATGTTCCATTTGTGCGACCAGATGGCCGATGCCGGAGCGCCAGCCTCCTCGCCGTAGCCGGCAAAGATGATATGCAGGCCGTCGATGTAGCCGTCGCCGTCATTGTCGTAGTGCGAGAAATTGACGTATTTCGCTGCCGAGTCCACAGCTTCGCGGGCAAAGGCTTGCGAGCCTTCGTTGGTGTTGCCGTAGTAGGCCATGTCTTCGGTGCCGACAAAGGGACCTACGACATCGACGCTCAGCGAGAACTGTCCTTGGCTGACATCCAGATAGTAGTCGTGCACACTGCCAATCGCCGAGAAGTCGCTATAGTTCTCTTGGTTGAAGAGAAAACGGAAGGCGTTCTTGCCGAAAGTGAAGTGCTTGTCATTGAAACCGAAGAGGATGACGAGGAATTTCTTGGAGCCCGTCACGTCGGTCATGGCTTTGGGTCCTTGCTTGGAGTCCTCCACCATCCTCCATATTTCCAGCATGTCGTCCACCTGCTTTTGGCTGTAGCGCAGATGTCTGGGGGTCTTCTTCAGAAAAACTTCCACCTCCAGCGGACGCTGGGTGATGTCCGTGGCCACAAACGTGGTGGGCATCAGGTTGCCCATTCCGTCGGTGGTGGCATACACCAGGCTGCCGTCGTCGCTGTGCACCAGCGTGTAGCCGTCTTCGCTCTCGGCCCAGTGCACGCGTTCGTCGCCTTTCAGGTAGATGTTCACTGTGATTTCGCTATTAGGTTGATGGAATACCACCATGTCGGGGCATCCCGGCACAGCCAGAGCGCTCGACGCCGTCAGCGTGAGCACCATGGCCAATATCCAAAACTTGATGTGGTGTTTCATAGAGCGCTTGGTCTCTCTCATTTTGTTATTATTTCTTGATTGCTAGGTTTATTTCATTGTATGAAGCAGCCTTGCTCGAACTCCTCGAGGCTGCATTTCTCCACCACTGCATTGCCGTTCTCGCTCCATGTGTATTTCAGATATGTGGAGTTCGAGGTGCGGAACTGGTCGTTCTCAAACTGGCGCTTGGTGACGCTGATGGGCAGGTCGCGCAAGATGTAGTCGTTCACCCTCTCCACCAGGAAGCAGCGCTGTGCTGTCTGGTTGTCCATCTTGTACATGTCGGCGTAGGCTTTGTCGCTGCGCATCACGATGGGGTCGCCCTTCATGTTCGTGGGCACCTCTTTGGTGGCCAGCACCCACGTGTGCATCAGGTCGCTGTTGCTCTTCGTCGATCGCAGCTGGTATTCCAGATATACGATCCATTTGCCGTTCTCCTCTTTCCAGCGGTGTATGGTCACCATCAGCATGGCGTCGATGCCGTACTTCTTGTTGAACTCGCTCAGGTCGGCGTTGCGCAACTGCTTGGCAGTGCGTGGATTGTCGGCGGCAATCTGCTTTGTGACAACAGGGCCTATCACGTAGTATCCTTTCCGCAGCAGCTGGTTGGGCATGGTCTGGTACATGAAGGCGGCGGCGGTGTTCAGCGCGTTGTTGTATTCCGCATCCTGGGGGTATTTCTCCACTCTGCGCTCCGATTTGTCGTTGATGGGCGACAAATAGAGCATTGTGGGCTTCTCGCTGTAGATGTCTTCGTAGTATGTTATTTTCTTTTCGCTCTTGCATCCGCACAGCAGCGTCACTATCAGAAGACTGTATGTGATTATTCTTTTCATCTTTTGTCGGCTTTATTGGTTGTCTTTCAGCGACTCTTCGTCGTTGTCCAGATTTTCGTCGCTGACCTTTTCGTCTGTCGGCTCAGCGGATTCTTCGGTTTGTGTCTCGGCAGCGCCGGCGGCATCCACGGCGTTGTTGGTCTTGTCCATCACCGAGGCGGCACGCTCCTCGGCGGCGGCGTGGCGGGCGGCAGCTTTGGCGTCTTGGTCCTTCTGGTCGAAGAGACCGTCCTCGTTCAGCTCATCGTTGTTCAAAAACTGCGGTATCAGCTTCTTTTTCAGCTGCAGGACGTAGTTGCGTGTTGAAGGATATGCCTCCATCTCCTTGTTGAAATACACGTTGGCTTCCTGTGCGCGGCCTAGCAACGCCAGGGTGCAGGCGTAGTCGGCAAAGAGGCCAGGCACGGTGACATTGGCCTTGCGGTTCTTGTTGATGGCTGAGCTGTAGGCTTTCGACAGGTTCTCCAGATTCACCTCGTCGGGACTTTTGCCGTATTCCAGCATCACCAGCGGGTCTTTCACCATGTATTCGCTGCTGCTGCAAGCCGTCAGCAGCGCCAGACCGGTGGCGACAAGAAGACTTTTTATGGCGTTTTTCCTTTGCATATTTTTATATGTATACCTCTTTATTAAATTATTTCATAGGGTGTTACACCCTCTTTGGCACCATCTGGCACCAACTTATTAAACGTGCAAATATACACCTTTTTTTCGAATGGCTACATTCTTTTTTCTGCGGTCTCATTTTTTTGTGTATTTTTGCAACGGGAACGGCAATGGCTCTATCGCTGGCAATGGCTTGTGATATAGCGCATTGCGAGAGGAAAGTCCGGGCAACACAGAGCCACCATACTTCCTAACGGGAAGGGACGCGGCCCCCAAGAGCCGCGCCACAGAGAGTGCCACAGAAAAGATACCGCCGGCTTTGGCCGGTAAGGGTGAAAACGCGAGGCAAGAGCTCACGACGGCTGCAGCGATGCGACCGAACGCCTGCCCACCGCGAGGTGTGCAGTTGGCAAACCTTATGGGTTGAAAAACCAAATATACCGACAGTTAAGGCTTGGCTCGGCCGTTGTCGGGGGGTAGGTTGATTGAGACTGTCGGCGACGGCAGCCCTAGATTAATGATAGAGGACCTTCTAGACTTGGTTAAGTTGTTACTATGAGTTAAGTCGACGAAGGCTACAGAACCCGGCTTACAAGTTGTCGTTTCCTTTTTTTTTGACATTGAGGTGGACAGCAATGTCCCCGACACGATAGAAGAAGCCCTATGCAGCTCGAACTCATTCTCTCTCCGGCACTCTACGACAGCCGTCAGCTGTCGCAACACCACACCACGGTGGCTGTCGACGTGCTGCGCGCCACGTCGTCGGTCTGCGCCGCTTTTCAGGCTGGCGCCGACAGCGTCCTGCCGCTCGACTCGCTGGAGCCGCTGCCGTCACTCTTCGAGCAGGGCTATACCATTGCTGCTGAGCGCGATGGCAAGAAGGTGCCCAATGCCCAGTGCGGCAATTCGCCGACCGAGTACCTCACCATGAATCTCAAAGGGAAGCGGCTGGCCTATTCCACCACCAACGGCACTGTCAGCATCCTTCGTGCACGCCAATCGGACAGGCTGTATGTGGGCGCTTTCGCCAATCTTACGGCATTGAAGGAAAGGATCTTGGCCGACAGGACGGAGCGTCTGGTCATCCTATGCTCCGGCTGGAAGGGCGACCCTTGCATCGAGGACACCCTCTTTGGAGGAGCCTTGGCCGAAGCACTCGGCAACGATACCGGGGTGACATTTGTCAACGATGCCGCCATGATGGCGCAGGATCTATGGCAGTCGTTGCGTGGCGACCTCTTTGCCTATTGCCGCAAGGCGACCCATGTGCACCGCTTGCAGCGTCTCAACTACGACAACGATATCCGCTGGTGTCTGCAGGTGGACACCTGCACAGTGGTGCCTCGCTATGATATTGATTTGCAAATGCTAGTGCTATGAAATCATGCCGCCTCCATCCCCACCATCTGCTCGTGATGCTCAGCATCCTGGCGCTGCTGTCGCAAGCTTTGCCGCTCCGCGCGCAGTGCGACACGAGCAGTATTGTGGCGACAATGACGGTGGCCGACATCGTGGAGCAGGCTTCCATGGCAGCATTGCAGTTGGATGAGATAGAGGATAATACGCTCCTCCTTGGAGACAAGAATCCTGACATTCAGCACTATTTCGGCGTGCAGACACCGATGGCAGCAGGAGCTCTGGGGTGGGGCAGTGGCGTTTTCTTCTCGTCGGAGTGGCGCGTACAGAACAAGTATATCCGCGAAGAGGTGCAGCTGTGGCGACGCAACAACCTCAACGACTGGGTGTTACCCCTCGATAACGTCACTCAGATTCTGCCTGCCGCCTCGCTTTTTGTCCTGCAGTGGGCTGGCGTGGAGTCGAAACACGATTTCTGGTCCATGGCGCGCCGCACCGCTAGCAGTTATCTGTTCGTGACCATCACAAGCAACACGTTGAAGATTAGCACCGGCGAGATGCGTCCCGACCGCACCAACTATCGCAGCTTCCCGTCGGGCCACACGGCGTTTGCTTTTGCTGGTGCCGAGTTGCTCCGTCTGGAATATGGAGAGACCTCGATATGGATACCCATCGCTGGCTATAGCGTTGCGGCACTGACGGGATTCATGCGCATATACAACGACCGCCACTGGTTCAACGATGTGATGGCAGGCGCCGGCATCGGCATACTCTGTGTGGATCTCACCTATTGGATTAACGATTTGATATTCGACGAATGATGGAAACGACGGTGCAGACAGCAACTCTTACGCCTATCGCGCGTATCCGTAGCCCTTTTGCTACGAAGTTCGGCATACCACGGCAAAGCAATATCGTCGACGACCTGGTCGCTACGGTGGTCTTCGAGCCCGCTTTCCGCAATGCCGACGCGCTGAGGGGCATCGAGGGTTTCGACTATCTGTGGCTCATCTGGCAGTTTTCGGCAAACGTGCGCGCCGACTGGTCGCCCACGGTACGACCGCCACGGCTGGGCGGCAATGAGCGCATGGGGGTCTTCGCCACACGCTCGTCGTTTCGACCCAACGCTTTGGCACTCAGTTCTGTGCGATTGCTGGAGGTGGTGCCTGCTTCGCCCGACGGCCCGCTGCTGCGTGTGGCGGGCGCCGACCTGATGGATGGCACCCCCATCTTCGACATCAAGCCTTATCTGCCCTACACCGACTCGCATCCCGATGCGCGCAGCGGCTTCGCTCCGGCGGCGCCGCCAACGGTGCTGCAGGTGCAGTGCCACGAGAGTTTGATGGCCAAAGTTCCCGAACCGTTGCGGCAACCCCTGCTTGACATCCTGGCCCACGACCCGCGGCCTTCGTATCACGACGACCCGGAACGTCTCTACGGCTTTGCTTTTGGAGGCCTGGAAATCAAGTTCTTGGTGAACGAGGAAAATATTTTGCGCGTTGTTAACATTTTTTAACGCATCTTGATGCAACAAAAAGCACCCCTTATGCGTCTATATCGCAATGAAACCGGAAGAATCGCATCTCGTTAAGGCTTGTCGCAGGAAAGACCGACGCGCACAAAAGGAGCTCTACGAGCTTTTCGCCCCCTCGATGTTCACGCTATGTCTGCGATACACGCACACCGACGAGGATGCAATGGATGTGATGCACGACGGTTTCATAAAGGCCTTTGATAATATAGACCAGCTGCGCTCCGGCGATTCGCTGACGGCATGGATGAAGTCGATTATGGTGAACACAGCCATCTCGCACCTGCGGCGCGAGAAACGCTATGTGGATGTCGACATTGCCGACGAATCCTTGTCCCACTTTACCGCCTACGACGACAACGCTTTCGACGAAATCGACATAGAATTGATAATGAAAGCAATCCGACAGCTGCCGACACGTCAACGCGTCGTCTTCAACATGGTGGAACTGGAAGGCTACACTTACGAAGAGGTGGCCGAGCAGCTGGGTATCACCAGCTCAGCGGTGCGCTCCAACTTGATGCGTGCCAAGCGGCTACTGGTCGAACAACTGGCCCCATTGAAATTGAATAATTGAATATAATAAGGATATGAGTAGTTTAAGAGAACGTTTTGAGAACCATAACACACAGCCAGACCCCGAGGTTTGGAACAGAATAGAGAAAACAATGCACCATCGCACGGTGGTGCGTCGCACCGTTGTGTCGTCGTCGGTGGCCCTCGTCGCCCTGGCGGCAGCAGCTCTTTTCTGGCTGAAAGGCCCCGACACGAAGCCTGTCCAGGTGGCTCAGAAGGAGACACCCGAGGTGGTTGTGGCTTCAAATCCTGTTTCGGTAGAGGAACCGATATCGGCTGTCTCGGAAGAGACTATGCCTGTTCAATCGCACGAGCAGATGCCCAAGGATAACAGCCCGAAGCCTTCGGCTGACAACAATGCTGTGGAAAGCCGACCGGCACAGTCGCAACCCGTCGCGTCTGTGGCTGCCCAGCCCGTCGCGTCTGTGGCGGAAACGCCTGCGCACCAGAACGTCTCTGTCGACCCCATCGTGGCCACCGCCTCCCAGCCTACGGCATCGGAGCGCCCCGTGGTGAGCGCTGCAACGACTGAGCGTCCGGCAGCACCAGCACCTAAGCTGGCACAAAGCGATGAGAACAAAGCTGGCAGCACCGACCTGATAGTGTGGATACCCAACGTTTTCTCGCCCGACGACGAGGTGGCCGAGAACAAGGTGTTCAAGGTGAAGCCCAACAGTGAAGCCAACATCCGCTCGTTTGAGATGTACATCTACAATCGTGGAGGACGTCAGGTGTTCCACTCCAAAGACATTAACCAGGGCTGGGATGGCCGCTTCAATGGCCAGGCTCAGCCCACGGGCGCCTACGTCTACATTATCCAGATCAACGACGCCGACAAAGGCCTGATAACCAAGAAGGGCACGGTGACTCTGATAAGATAGTACATCGACATTCTTCCACAGTCATGATTGGCACGACTGACTTGCTGTTGGGGCTATTTGTGGTATCTATAGTTGTGCTGATAGCATGGAAGCTGCCAAAGGACACAAAGCCGAAAGGTCTTGCGTCAGCATGGCGATGGATAGTCTTAGCATCCACTCTTTTTATGTGCTACGATGGCAGTAACATCCTTCCGCACTACTTGGTATTGTCTCCTATTCTATGGATTGCGTTTGTCGTGCTGATGAGCTGCGCCGTTTTCAGTGCAGCAAAGCAGAACTGCAAACCCGTATGGATCCGTCTGTTGTCATGTCTGCTTCTTGATATTGCCATCTACATCGATTTGTTGATAATCTACTATTAGTATTCCAGACGAAAGAGACAATCGGCTGCCGTTACGGCAGCCGATTGTCTTTTGCCCTTCTTTTCGAAAGAGCACTGATTAAATGACGGCTCTTAAGGATTCACGCCGAGGATGGCGGCATAGGAGGGCTTCTTGCGGTGAACGGCTGTGTTGACAAAGCCAGCATCGTCCAGCATCTTCATGAGCTGCTCGGGGGGATAGGCGGTCATGCCTTTCACTATATCGGTCCACTTGGAATCGCTGTCGAGTACCTCCACCATGATGACGAACTGTCCGCCAGGTTTCAGCACCCGACGGACCTCCTGGAGGCAGTTGGGGAGGTCCGGCCAGAAATAGACGGTCTCCACAGCGGTGACAAGGTCGAACTGGCCATTCTGGTAGGGCAGTTTGTTGGCGGAGCCTTGCTGCACAAACACCTGCTTGTCCAGCAGCGACCTGTTCACCTCACGGGCTTTCGCCACGCTTTCCTCCGAGATGTCGATGCCGAAAGCCTTGCCGTTCCTGCTCCGCTTGAGGAGTCGCTTCAGGGTGGCACCTCCGCCGCATCCGATGTCGAGCATCGTCATGCCGTCGCGGATATTGGCGAAGGACAGGCCCCAGTTGGTCAGCGAAGCGTGGCCGTGGTTCATAAACAGAAGCATAAGTCGGCCCATCCGACCCTGCGGATGGGCGCATTGTGAGAAGAAATTGTTTGTTTTGCCCATAACTATTTTATTATTCGTTTTGCAATCCATAGACCGCATTCGGCGGCTGCGATGATGGCCACGACGGCTATCACAAACCAAAGAGTGTTCTGCAGTGGGACCATTGCGTCGGCATAGGCTTGACTGACTTCGTCGGCAGCCCCCTGGAGATACCAAGCCTTGCGAGTCCACATATAGACGAGTGGGGCGATGTTGCCGATGGCAAGGAGGGAATAGGTGATGCTGTCTTTCCTGACTGCCAGACGCACCAAGTCGCTCACCAGGCCGAAACCGGCACATATGGCAAACTGGGTGATGTCGAACTCGCCCATGGCGATCATCAGCAGTCCCAGCACGACGGAAAGGGTTGTGCCCAGCCCGAATCTTTTCCATCGCAGCGAAAGCCAGCGATAGGGAAAAGCACCGAGCAGCGAGCCCAAGGCAGGGGCCAACAGCCAGCACACAGGATGTATGAATCCGATGAAAGCGGCGGCGAAAACCACCACAAAATACAGCACCACGAAACCCGTAGCGCCCCACACCGTCATCGAGGTCGAGCGCGAGTCGTGCTTGCCAGTTTTGTTGCGATGGTGTGATGTTAACGAGGTTGATTTCAGTTTTTTATCCATAATGTTATGTTTGTTTATCATGGTGCAAAATTACCACCGTTCGCAAAGCCTCACAATAACTAATAGTAGTGATTTTTCGGTTTTTACCCCCTATAATTCAGAAATAGTTCGTATTTTTGCACCGTGAATCTGTTTGTAAACGTGCATCATATATGAATGCTGTAATTGTCGGAATACTACTGCCTTTGGCGGGCACCATGCTGGGGTCGGCATTTGTCTTTTTTATGAAAAAGGAGATTCCCGACCGGCTGCAGAAAGCCCTGCTGGGCTTCGCCAGCGGCGTGATGGTGGCAGCCTGCTTCTGGTCGCTGCTTATTCCGAGCATTGAGATGGCTGCCAAGAATGTGCTGCCCGCCGCCATAGGTTTTCTGGCGGGTATCGCTTTTCTGCTGCTCATCGACGAGTTGACTCCACACTTGCACTTGGGAGCACAGAAGGCCGAGGGACCGCGCAGCCGCCTGTCGCGTACCGCCATGCTGGCGTTGGCCGTCACCATCCACAACCTGCCCGAGGGTATGGCTGTGGGTGTGGTGTTCGCCGGCGAAGCACAAGGATTGACGCTCAGCGCCGCACTGGCAGTGGCCATCGGCATCGCCATACAGAATATCCCCGAAGGGGCCATCATCTCCATGCCCATGCATGCCGAGGGCAACTCGCGCTGGCGCTCGTTCCTGTTGGGCAGTCTCAGCGGTGTGGTGGAGCCCCTAGGCTCGGTGGCCATCCTGCTGCTGGCTTCAGTGTTGGGCACAGCGTTGCCTTATCTGCTTGCTTTCGCCGCAGGCGCCATGATGTATGTTGTGGTGGAAGAGCTTATCCCCGAGACCGCACAAGGCCGCCACACAAACCTCTCCACCATCGGCTTCGCCATCGGTTTCGTCCTGATGATGGCCATGGATGTGTTGTTGGGGTAAGTTCAATATGGATGTTCAGAGGCTTTTATAGGTTGTATCTCTTTCCCGGAAAGAATTTGTTCACAACGGAGCGGTATTGCTCGTATTCGGGGTATTTGCCGCTACTGATTCCTTCTGCCAGACTGGTGCTTGCTACGAACAAGACAACCAAGAGCAACGCACCGATCATGCTCCAGTTGACAATACCTATGCCAGCGCTGATGGAGAAGAGGTAGAGGCTTATCCATATCGCTTGCTCGGCCATATAGTTCGGATGACGGCTGACGCTCCACAATCCTCTGGTGTTGAAGCCTTTGCTGTATGGCGAAGGTAGCTCGTCCAAGACTTTCCCTTCTTTGAGCATCTTCCATTTCTTGCTTTGGAACGCCCACTGCTGTTCGTCTGCCACAGTCTCGTATATGATGAAACCAAGCATTAGGACTGATGCAATGATGTCCATCATCCCCAGGTGAACATCTGAATTCATGCTTACCAAAGCCGGCATTACGATGAGCAGCAGCAGTATGTTTTGGTATACAGAGATGAATAACAGGTCGAAAAGCGCCCAGGTCCAACGATGCTTGAAAACCGGATTGGAGCGGACAATGCTCCAACGGTAGTCCTCTTCACCTTCCCAGAATTTGAGCTTGTAGGCTCCCTTTCTGGCAAAGTTAAAAGTCAGACGGACTCCCCATAGGGTGGCCAGTACAGCCATCAACACCAGCCGGGGATGCATACCACCATGTGCAGCTATTATCCAGCAGTAGACAAAGGGTAGTATGCTCCATACCTTGTCCACCTGGCTGTTGTTGCCTGAGAGCTCTCCCACGATGAAACAGAACAGCGAACTGCAACCCGCAACAATTAGCAATGTCTTCAGAACGGCCAGCTGCCCAGTGTCCAACGACGGTCCTACATGAATATAAAGTACGGGGCACACAATCAGTGAGATAAGCAGTAGTGCACCAATCAAGGGGATGTTCATTTTGCTCATATGGCAGACTATTAATTATTGTTGAATGTTAAATACTCATTGTGCCACTGTCACAGCGGGGGGCTCCCATGTGGATATTGTCTTATTCGTTGCGCTTGGGGTTTTTCGGGAACCATCCTTTCTCCACCCGTTTACGCTGCTTGAAGAGCTCGAGAATGGACCACAGGCTAGAAAAAGCCACCACCCCAAGTAACGTGGAGAGGATGTCGTTCTGAACAAACAGAGAGCCGGCGATGCACCCCAGCCCTGCCAAAAGAAACAACCACCAACAGCCAACCCCCCAATAATACTCGGCTTTGATGACCAGCGGGTGGAATGCGCCGATGCACAGGAATGTGGTGGCACCGATAATAAGTCCGTAGAAGTTCATCTCTTTACAGTGCGGCTTTGATGTCGGCCTCAATGTCGCTCATCTTGGCGGTGGGCTCATAGCGTTTCAGCACACGTCCGTCGCGCGAGACGAGGAATTTGGTGAAGTTCCACTTGATGTCGGGACTCTTGTCGTAGTCGGCATCCTGCTTGCGGAGCATGCTGTCGAGCACATTGCCCAGACGGTCGTTGAGGTCGAAACCGGCAAAACCCTTCTGCGATTTCAGGTATTTGAATAACGGTGCCTCATTCGCACCATTAACCTCCACCTTGTCGAAGAGCGGAAACTGGACGTTAAAGTTGGCTGTGCAGAACTGTTGTATCTCCTCGACGGTGCCCGGAGCCTGACCGCCGAACTGGTTGCAGGGGAAATCGAGTATCTCGAGCCCTTGGTCGCGATAGGTCTCGTAGAGCGCCTCCAACTCTTTGTACTGTGGTGTGAAACCGCATTCTGTGGCTGTGTTCACGATAAGCAGCACTTTGCCTTTGTAGTCGGCAAGGGTGGTCTCCTTGCCCTCAATGTCCTTCACTTGGATGTCATAGATGTTTTGTGCAGCCGCTCCCAATGTCATGGTGGCAGCGATAATGAATAATGCCAGTCTTTTCATTGTGTTTGATATTGTCAATATATGTAACGTGAACAAATATAAATTATTGTGCCTCTTAATCTTTGTTTTTGGCGTTGGGCACTGCAAAGATAATGGTTAGGACACCTATGCCACCGGCTATGGGCACTATGATGCGTGCCACGGAGCCAGCCGGGATAAAGACAAAGGTGGACAACAGCACCATCGTCACCATGATGCCTATGGCTCCGGCTTTCTGGGCGGCGGTCATACCACCACGACGCCGGTAGCTGCGGATATATCCTCCAAGCCACGACTGTAGAAGCCATTGCTGCAGACGTGGGGAGGAGCGGAAGAAGAGCCAAGAGGCCAACAACAGAAAAGGCGTAGTGGGCAACCCCGGCATCACCACGCCCAAAACACCAAGACCTACGCACAGTAGGCCCAACGTTATGTAAATGGCACGTTTCACATTACATCGTCGATAACACAAACTGACGCAGGTTCTCCAAGTCTTTCTTGTCGGGGTGTCCCGCATGCAACGGTCCCATGGCGCCACGACAGGTGAACGAGCGGTCGTCAACTTCAATCCCTTGTGCCTTCAGAAGGGAGTGCATCTGGGGCACGGGAGATTTGATGATGGCGCATGAGCCGAAGCATATCACGCGTTTCACCATGCCAGGCTTCAGGGTGCGGATAAAATTGGCCACCTCTCCACTGATCTTGCCCAGGAATACTCCCGAGCCCAGATAGAGGGTGTCAACGGGTTGAGAAAGCGGAACGGAGACCGTCTCCGGTTTGCATCGGGTGGCCTCACCGATCAATTCGGCCATCTGTGCCGAATGGCCGAATTTGCTAAAATAACGTATTGCTGTTTCCATTTTGTTTCAGTATCAGGATGATTTCCTTGCCTATCATATTCTCTATTTCCTTTTTATGCTCGAAGAGGTTGCAACCGCCGTGTGCTCCCATCCGAGGCGCGAGCGTTGCGTTGTTTCTCCGACTTGCGGAAGACATCCTGCATACGATAGGCGAACCGTGCCTCACGACGATTGGAGAGGACATTGCGGTAGGCAGTGGCCGCTCATATAGGAGCCGTGGTCAACCTGGATGTTCATCAGGCTTTGTTGAATTTCTCTTTGCCTTGCTTGCGGAATTTGACTGCTTTGATTTCCATTTCTCCTAATGTGAATTATTGATTTCTCTAGCCATGCGGAGACCGGCGTCGTAGGCGGCCTGCAGGTCGGCTTCCCAGTGGGTGTCGCGGTAGCGGCGCTTGGCCTCTTCGGAGAATCCCGCCAGTTCGTAACGGCTGTAGTCCTTCACCTGATAGGTGTTGTAGGCTGTCAGTCGCTCGGGGGCGCCGAGGGCTTGGGCAATGCAGTGCTCCATTGCGCCGTAGCCTTGGCTGTTGTTCCTTTCGGGCAATCCGTTCATTGTCTCGACCAGCAGCACAGGCATGCGCTTGGGCGCCAATAGGCTGTAGTCGTTATAGGAGAGCCATGGGAAAGCCAGACGTTCGAGGAAAGCGCGCATCTGGGCGGTGACCTCACCGAAATAGATGGGCGAACCCAGTACCAGACTGTCGGCCTCAGCGATAGATTCTAGCACAGGGGTGAGTGCATCCTTGAATTTGCAGACTTGCGAAGCTCTGCCTTTCACCTTGCAGGCCATGCACGACATGCAGCCTTTGTAGTCGAGCTCATAGAGGCGATGGGTCTCTACCTCCACGCCTTCCACGGTTCCAGCCCCTTCTGCCACCTTTTGCAGCAAGGCAGAGGTGTTGAAGTTTTTGCGTGGACCTCCGTCGATGATGATTATTTTCTTCATTCTTCCTGAGAATTAAATTTGAAAGGGAGGGCTAGTGTCCCTCCCTTTGGTAATACTTTGTGAATTACTTTACTTTGCAGGTTCCCACTTGCAGCGGACGGGCGAGATGATGGCACCTTCTTTCTTCAGTTCTGCGAAGGCTTTGTCCACCTCCTTGCGGTCGGCGCCGAGGGTTTTGGCGACATCGCCGGCGCTGACGGGTTTGCCCGCATCGCGCATGGCTTTCAGGATTAGTTCTTTCATTGTCGTTCAGAATATTATGGTTTCCAATACTTTGGTCATTGTGCTGACGGTGGCCTCCTTGGCATAGAACATCATTGCGTTCAGTTCATCAAACGGCTTTCGCCCCAGGTATACTGCGGGTAAGCTTTCTTGAGGTCGGCTGCCGAGCCTTCCACATCGCTGCTGCCGCTGGTGGCGAAGATGCAGAGCACCTTGCCGCTCAGGTCGTTGGCCTCGATGAAGGTGTTGATGATGGTGGGAGCGGTGTACCACCAAATGGGGAAGCCGATCCACACAGTGTCGTAGTCGGCGATGTTGTCGCAATGGCCCTTGATGGCCGGACGCGACGACTTGTCCTGCATTTCGATGGTGGAGCGGCTCTGTTTGTCGCGCCAGTCGAGGTCTGCTGCGGTGTAGGGCCGCTCGGGGGTAATCTCGTAGAGGTCAGCGTTTTTTTCTGCAGCCAGTTGCTGTGCTGCCGCCTTGGTGTTTCCGGTGGCCGAGAAGTAGGCCACAAGTGTTTTCTTCATATTGTCGTTTTTTGATTGATTGTTTTGCTTCTGGGCACAAGCCGTAAGGCCTATGAGGGTCACGATTGCGGCTGCTAATGCGATTAATGCTGTCTTTTTCATTGTGCTACGTGTTTATGCAATTTGGTAATGTCTCTGCAAAGATAAGAAAGATCGCCCAGACAATCAACCCCCACATTGCGGCAACTGTTTCACATCTTGCTGCAATTTAAAATAGAAAAAAACAGAATTGTCTGACGACAAAACCCTTCATTGCAGTCTTTGACAGCTTTACATCATCTCGGTGAGGAAGCTCTCGTATCCCAGCTTGTCGATGTAGTTGAGGTACTGTCTCTCCCAATCCATGTGCTCTTTCTCGTCCTCAATCCATTTGTATATAAGCTTCTGGGTGATGTAGTCGTCTTTGAAGGCAGCGGCCATCTCGCTCATCATCTTGATGGCATCCGGGTTGTAGTCGGTCTCAATCTGCTGTTTTGGGTCGTCGTAGAACGGGAACTCCATGGTCTTCATGGCCTCCTGCAGATCGGCAGGCTTGCATCCGAGCTCCACAAGGCGGTTCAGCACCTCTTCGGCCTCAGTCCACTCCTCTTCGGCTTCCTCTTTCCACTTGTCGGCCAGTTTGTTCCAACCGTTCAGACGATCGTAGGCCGAGAATGCGAAATGCTGTTTGCTGTTGCCAAACCATGCAGCGCCTAACATGGCGAACTGCTTCAATGCTTCTTCTTTTGTCATGATTTTTTTATTTTAAAATATTGTTACAATGTTGTTTTTTAGTGTGTTATTGCCTAGGCAAACACCTTGTTAAGTGACTGCAAAGATATATATATTCCTATATATGGCAAAACCCGAAGCAAACATTTTTATACCCGAAACAAAACAAATGCGTATCTTTGCTTCGGGAACAATAAATATACGACATGAACAAACTGGCTGATTTTCTTTCTGATATAGGAAAAATAAAGATTCCGGCAGAAGGCGGAATTGCATATTTGGAGACCACACAGCAGTTGACGCGCGACATCACCCATGTGAGCAGCACCCTTCCTTTCTATTCTTTCTCGCTCATCTTCAGGGGAAGGGTCAAAATTCTCTACGACGGCAAGGAATGGGATCTGCCGCCGAACCACCTCTACACCTATACGCCTGGCTTGGACATATCCATTATCGATGTCTCAGACGACTTTTTGGGGCTAAATATCTTCGTCGAGGAGGGGGGCTTCCTTGAAGCTCCCGTTATGCGCAACATGATTCGTGCCGCCTACTTCCCTTTCGTCGAGTTGCACGAGCCGTGTTTGCAACTGACTGAGGCTCAGGCACACCTGCTGACCAAGCAGATGCTCGTCATCAAGGAGCACCAGGCTGCCGCCCACCGCTTCAAGGCTGAGGTGATGCGGACACTCTACTCCGCCTTCCTGCTCGACCTTATCGACATATTGGAAAGCACGTCCTGCCATCGCCATACCTCGGAACGTACAGAAAAACTGTTTGTCGGTTTCATGCGCCTGTTGTCGCATCATTACATCGAGCACCACGACATCTCCTTCTATGCCTCTGAACTCTGCGTCACGCCCATCTACCTCTCTCGCATCGTGCGCCAGATCACTGGCCGCACCGTGGTCTATTATATCAACCAGATGCTCCTCATGGAGGCGTCGTGGCTGCTGCGCAATACCGATGAGACGACTGTCCAGATTGCCGACCGCCTCCATTTCTCCTCACAAGCAAGCTTCAGCCGATTCTTTACCCGCATGAAAGGCATTACTCCAAAAGCCTACCGCTCACAGCAATGAAAGCGTGAAGGCAGCTTGCTCATTTCATCGGGAGCCTCTTGCAGACCAGGGTGTCTGTGCAAGGCAGTGAGCAGCCCGTCGGCAACATCGCCTTCGCGCTTGGCTTCGACGAGCTCAATTCCTTCTACCGCTTCTTCAGGCGCGAGACAGGCACCACCCCGACAGTGTACCGCAATCACACCCTCCTGCCCATCTCGTAGGCTTCCGTGTAGGCGGGAGTGGTTTTGATGTCGCCTTTCTGCTCGGCGCCGCCGCCGTAGATGCGGCCGCAGCGGCGTATGTCGTCGAAGCAGTCGGCAAAGCCCTCCAAAGCGTCGATAGCGCGGTCGAGCTGCTTGTGGTCGGTCTCCACGGCGGTCACCATATAGTAGAAATCTTTATTCTTCATATGGCCGTAGAGGGGATTCATCCTGTCAATAAATGTCTTCGTCTGGGCGGTGACAGAGTAGTAGTATACGGGCGTGGAGAAGCACACCACGTCGGCCTCCATCATCTTGGCATGGATGTCGTTGGCGGCATCCTTCTGGAAGCAGCGTCCCGTTTTGAGGCAGGCCCAGCAGCCGACGCAGTAACCTAGTTTGAGGTCGCGCACGTAGATGATTTCGACGCTGTTGCCAGCCTCTTCAGCGCCTTTGGCGAACTGCTGTGCCAGCATGTCGGAGTTGCCGTCCTTGCGGGGGCTTCCTGCGATAATCAGTACTTTCTTCATGACGCTATGTTTTTTATGACTGAGCCTGATTGTTCAAGAATTCCCGTACATTGTTCATCACAATGTCGGCACGGATGTCGAAGGCTTCACGGCTGGCGTAGCCCACATGGGGCACGGCCACACAGTTGCGTGCTTTCAGCAGCGGATGGTCGGTAGGCAGCGGAGGCTCCTGCTCGAAGACGTCGACGCCGGCACCTGCCAGCCGTCCGGCGTTGAGGGCCTCGGCCACGGCGGCGATGTCCATCACGTTGCCGCGGGCCGTGTTGATGAGGATGGCGCTGGGTTTCATGAGTGTCAGCTCACGGGCGCCGATGAGGTGCTTCGTTTCGGGTGTCATGGGCACGTGCAGCGTGACGATGTCGCTCTCTGCCAGCAGTGTGTCGAGAGGCAGATAGGGGATGCCCATGGCTTTGATGTCGTCGTGCTCGCTGCGGTTGTAGGCCACCACACGGCATCCGAAGGCTTGCAGCAGCCGCGCCGTGGCGGTGCCGATGGCGCCGGTGCCCACTACGCCGACGGTCTTGCCTTTCAGCTCACGGCCCAGGAAGGCGCCGCGTGTGCCGCCCTGACGCAGCGTGCCGTCCAGCTCGGTGACTTTGCGCAGCACGTCGATCATCAGCCCCACAGCCAGTTCGCTGACAGCCGTGGTGGAATAGCCGGCGGCGTTCTTCACCACGATGCCATGTTCCTGGCAGTAGCCCAGGTTGATGTGGTCCAGGCCGGTGAAAGCCACCGACAGCATCCTCAGGTGCGGACATTGTGCCAGCACACAGGCATTCAGCTTGATGTTGGAGATGATGACCACTTCGGCGTCGTGCATCCGCTCCACCAGAGCGGTCTCCGTTTCGTTGCGGTCCATATAGTAGTCGAAGCGGTGGCCCTGCTGGGCAAACTGCTGCTTCAGACTCTCGAATTGCTCGCCGCTGATGCCCAGCGGCTCTACGCATACTATGTTCATGATGGGTCTGTTTTTATGGGTATGTTGATGTGTCGATATGTCGATAGCTGTGTCTCACTTCCTTTTCTTCACCGAGAATCCGAAGCCGCCCAGTTTCTCGCCCAAGCCGTAGTATTTGCCGTGCGAATAGGCCAGCGGCTCGGCGTGGTTCAGCTGGAAAGCGCCGGTGCCTTTGTCGATGAGTGTCTCTTCGGCGTCGATGGCCACCACCTCGGCGATGAACATGTCGTGGCTGCCCAGCTCCTTGATCTCAGTGACACGGCATTCGATGTTCAGCGGCGACTCGGCGATGAGCGGCGCCTTGACCACCTGCCCCGCTTCGGGCGTCAGGTGCATCTCTTTGAATTTGTTGTATTCGCGGCCGCTGCGCACCCCGCACCAGTCGGTGGCGTGAGCCAGCTTTTCGGTGGTGAGGTTGATGACAAACTCGCCGCTCTCCATCAGCAGGACGTGCGAGTGGCGCTCTTTGCGTACCGAAATATAGCACATGGGCGGGTCCGAACATATCGTTCCCGTCCATGCTATAGTGAGGATGTTGCACTGCCGTGTGTCTTCCGGCGTGGCGGCATCCCAGCGCCCGCAGCTTACCATCACCACAGGCAGTGGATAAATCATCGTTCCTGGTTTGAAAGCTACCTTGGCCATGGCGTGTGGGCGTTGATGGTTGTGTTATTCTTTGAAACGCTTCTCCAGCTCTTCCACCCAGTAGTGGAACTGTTTGTCGGTGTCGTTCAGGTTGGCCACCGTCTTGCAGGCGTGCAGCACCGTGGCGTGGTCTTTGTTGCCGCACTGCAGGCCGATGATGGCCAGCGACGACTTGGTCATCTTCTTGGCGAAATACATCGACAGCTGGCGTGCCTGCACAATCTCGCGCTTGCGTGTCGGCGACTGGATGCTCTCCACCGGCAGCTTGAAATA
This sequence comes from Bacteroidales bacterium, assembly GCA_024681475.1. Taxonomy (GTDB): domain Bacteria; phylum Bacteroidota; class Bacteroidia; order Bacteroidales; family P3; genus Colimorpha. The sequence continues at coordinate 40,112 of JAILAT010000038.1, forward strand.
GTCGCACACCACTTTCTGGATATACTCTATCGTGATTTCACGCGTGGTGCTCTTCACAAATTTGTCAATCATCTGCTTGGCGAGGTCCAGCGTGATCTGGCGCTTGTTGAGCGACGACTGGGCGATGAGCGACACCAGGGCGCCTTCCAGTTCGCGCACATTGGTGTTGATGTTGTAGGCGATATACTCTATCACGTCGTCGGGCATCTCGATGCCGTCGTTGTCCAGCTTCTGACGAAGGATGGCCATGCGGGTCTCCACATCGGGAGCCGTCAGGTCGGCGGCCAAGCCCCATTTCAGACGCGACAGCAGGCGAGGCTGCAGGCCGCTGAGTTCCGACGGGGCCTTGTCGCTGGTGATGATAATCTGGCAGTGGTTCTGGTGCAGGTGGTTGAAAATGTGGAAGAAAGCCTCCTGGGTGCCTGCCGCCTTGTTGGCCCAGAACTGGATGTCGTCGACAATCAGCATGTCGATCATCTCGTAGAAATGCAGGAAATCGTTGGTGGTGCCGTTCTTGCCGGCGTCGCTGTATTGCTGCAGGAACTGCTCCGACGAGACGTAGAGCACCGTCTTCTCGGGATGTTTCTCTTTGGTCTTGATGCCGATGGCATGGGCCAGGTGCGTCTTGCCCAAGCCAACGCCGCCGTGCAGCAGCAGGGGGTTGAACGAGGTGCGTCCGGGATTCTCCGCCACGGCGAAGCCGGCCGAGCGGGCCAGACGGTTGCAGTCGCCCTCCACGAAGTTCTCCAACGTGTAGTTGCCGTTCAATTGCGAGTTGATCTTCAGTTTCTGTATGCCTGGGATGATGAAGGGGTTCGATATCTCATGATTGCCGTCGCTGATAAGATGAGGAACGTCCTTGGCACGGTTGTGCGTGGCCTGGGCACCCGTCGAAGGGATGCTGGTTGTGATAGGAGTGCTCTCGATGCTTGTGTCCATCAGGATGCTGTACATCAGCATGCCCGTCGTGCCCAGCTGCAGACGGATGGTTTTCTTCAGCAGGTCGATGTAGTGCTCTTCCAGCCACTCGTAGAAGAACTGGCTAGGCACCTGTATCGTCAACACATTGTTTTCCAGCTGTAAGGGTACTATCGGCTCAAACCAGGTCTTGTACACTTGCTCGTTGTCCTTACCTAGATTATCTTTTATTATTTCGAGGCATTTAGCCCAAACGACTTTGTAATCTTGTGCCATCTTTTAATCTTCTTCTTTTGATTTATTGTTACTTATCTCAATAGTCCTGTTTGTTTTTTCATGCTGCAAAATTCTATCTTTTTTTTTAACCCCCATTTGAAAAAAAAATTTGCACAATTCAACTATTATTCGTAAACCCCCGGTGCTCCCCAAAAGACGAAAATGCTTAATAAAACTTAAATGTATTATATTACAACTGCTTATTGTTTCATTAGACATTTTTAGGCCCATTAAGATACGAAATTTTTCATTTATGCAAGCTTTTTTTTGAAAAAATTGCACATTTTTTATCCCTCTTTTCTATCATCTCGGTAAGGCGTTGAGATTTAATCGGGTATCATTTCATTATAGATATAATACTGATAGTCAGTGTGATATGTAATAATCTAAAAATGAAATCACTCCCAAAAGCCCTCTTTTTTTATCGCTCGGAAAATCACCGATTTGACACTTTTCACCCTTTTCTGTGAATTTCTTTTTTCTCTGGGGCTTGGCCGAAAAAAAATTTTTTTTCCTTTTTTTTACAATTTTTTTTCCAACATGCTACCAACAGCCCGAGGCGCTATTCCATGGATGCCGACAGCCGACCCTGTTTCGCGTCGTCCCCCGGGTCACGCCAACCCCTGTTGAAAAAAATATTAATGTAATATTACATTATATTATAAAAAAAAGATGTATCTTTGTAACACGATTTTTGAGGAGAATAATTCGTAATTAATTAAATATAAACCCATTAAACACAAAATCAAAAATGAAGACAGCTTATAATTTCAATGCAGGTCCCTGCGTGCTGCCCAAAGAGGCTATCGAATCGACCATTAACGCTATCCGCGATTTCGACAACACCGGTATCGGTCTGCTCGAGATCTCTCACCGTACCCCCGGTTGGGAGCGCACCATGGAGGAAACCCGCCAGCTCTGGCGTGACCTGCTCAACATCCCCACTGAGTATGAGATTCTCTTCCTCGGTGGTGGTGCCAGCACCGGTTTTATGGATGTCCCCGCCAACCTCCTCAACAAGAAGGCTGCTTATTTGCAGACCGGCGTGTGGGCCAAGAAGGCTGCTAAAGAGGCCAAGAACTTCGGCGAGACCGTGATCGTGGCCAGCAGCGAGGACAAGACCTACAGCTACATCCCCAAAGGATGGACCGTTCCTGCTGATGCCGACTATTTCCACATCACCACGAACAACACCATCTACGGTACCGAAATCCGCA
>JAILAT010000041.1 GCA_024681475.1 Bacteroidales bacterium
CGAGTCAGAGAAGTCTATCAGCGTGCCGCTCAGGAAGTCTGCGCCGCTGTGGTCCATCGTTGCCTGGAAGTCGCCGTCGCCGTAGTGCGTCCACTCCAGAATTACCGTGTCGTGCGCCTTGTAGGAGATGGTGAAAGGATAGGTCGACGCGCACGGCGGCACGGTGTCGGGAATATATGGTATCAACGACGAATCCCGCGGCACCATGATGGGAAATATCATGGGGGTCTCTGCGGTTCGTTCGGGCTCTCCGTCAGGGAATTGATTATAGCTACTTTCATATATTGGTGTTGTCGGCTCGTAATAGGTGGGGTGTATGAATATCCTCTCTCCCGAAACAGTACATGTGTCGTTGTATAGGGTTTGGTAGTTTGGGGGTATCCCCTGACTATCCTCTATCCTGGCCAAATAATACAAACCATAAAAGTAATAATAGTAACCATACCAGGAGGATGGTAAGACGGTGACTCGAATGTAAAAGTCTTTTCTACTGTAATCGTATGATGTGTCGAAATATACTTCCAGAACATTGAGTTTAAAAGTGTCTCCTGCGGGAGTGATGCAGTCCAATCGTACCGTATTGTATTCGGCACTATTTTCCTGGGTGCTGTCGTATGTGATGATTTTATGGTCTATTTTCACTAAAGAATCACCTACTCTTTCGTATAGTGCAAAGAAAAAATTCCCATTGTGTGGTGGACGGTTTGTATAGGGGCCAGAATAAAAATTTGGTGCTTCTCCGACCGTTGTTGTGTAACAATTGCTATCGTAAAATGCAGCGGCAATACCGTGAACCTTACGTTTGGAATCAGTATACCTATAACGATAAGCAAAAAGATTGCTAGAAAAAGCATATAAATATGTTTTGCATTGCGACAGATCGTAGAATAGATATCTTTCGGATGTGCCATAATTAACCAGCGGCACATTCTGCGCCATGGCTCGATTGACCGACCCTCCAATCACTGTGGTAAGCAAAACCATGCTCATCAGACGAGTAAAATAGAATAACTTCATGCGGCATTTCAATTCTGTTTTCATAATCTTATTGTTTTTATTGTGATAGACAAGAATTTGTTATTGAACGTGAATCTACCGGAAAAATATTGTAATTAGTGAAAGTCCCTAAGAATGGAGTTGATGTAAGGTTGGGAGGTGCACTATCTCTCTGTTCCCGCTATAGGCATAGCTCCCTTCGGCATAATGATAGCTGACTTGTCCCATACTTATCCAACTGATAAGTGAAAATAACAACACGAATCCTGTTTTTTTCATGGCTCAATTTTTTTTAATTATTATAGGATTTAGATTGATTGATTGATTGGCTCCGTTAATTCTGTATTAATTATCTATGCAGTAGTTACTTTTTCACAATCTCAATCCCATCTGTAGTGCATTTTTTTTCAATTTGCTAAGATACACATTTTTTACATATTATAATTTATTATGGGAATTATTATTAAGTCCTACTTTTAATGTTTTGTGTTTTAGTCTGGTACGGATGCGCAAAATGGCGGATGATAAAAAAATAACCCCACGGCACAATAAAACAACACATCTTTAGTTATTGTCATTGTCTTTTGCGATAGTAGCTCAGTTGGCAGAGCGGCGGCTTCCCAAGCCGCAGGTCGCGGGTTCGAACCCCGTCTATCGCTCAAAAGCCCTGCAAACTTGTTTGCAGGGCTTTCTGTATGGCATTCTGACCTGTGTTATCTCCGGAGCGTGTATTGCTGCTCACTTTCGTTGCCCACTTGGTCGCTGACGCGGAACACCACTTCGTTGGTGCCTGTCTTCAACAGTTCTCGCTTGACTATCAGCGAGGCACTTTTGCCGTCGTATTCGGCCAGCTGCCAGCTGCCGTTGATGTAGCAGGCGTATTTGTCCACGCCGCTCAGGTTGTCGCCAATCTTGACGCTGAAAGTGCTGGTGGTGACGGCCTTGCCGTCCACGAAGCCCGAGGGCTTGATGGTGGGCGGCACGGTGTCGAGGCGCACGGCAAAGCCGCCGAATGAGCGGCACGTGGCGGTCAGGTTATTGCCCTCTCTTTGGGTGACGCATGCTGAACAGTCTTTGCCGTTGATGCAGACTATCAGCAGTTTGCTCTGCAGATGGGCAGGCACCGTTGGCGGCACGGGCATCGTTATGTGGATGGGATGGTGTGGTGGCAGGGGGTAGAGCTTCAGACCAATGGTGTGACGCTGTGAGAGGCGGCCACCATCGTTGCTGCTGTGGTGCGTCAGGTAGTCGCTCTCATACACGGTGTAGGGCTCTATCTCCACTCGGAATCCGTCGTAGCTCTTGGCGAAGCGTTTGAAGTAGGTGATAGGGTCGCCGGCCATCTCGATGTGCGTCATGTCGGTGTCGGGCAGTAGCGCCGAGGGCTTCGACCGTACGAAGAATGCCCGCTTGGTGACGTTGCCTTTCAGGTCGCTCACCTGATATTCCAGACGATGCAATTCGTTGTCGTCGAAGCGGATATGCCCGTTGCCGTTGGCGGCATAGCTCCAGTTGTTGCGGTTGCCGCGCAGACAGCGTGTGACGATGTAGTATTCCCGGTTTTTCCGGTATTGCGGATAATCGATGATGGCGTTGATGGCTCGCGTCTCTTCGAAGAGGAAGGTGGGCACGCTGTAGTGCCAGAATATCTTGCCATCAATATAAAGGTCAATGCTTTCCACGCCGTTCTTGCTGCTGCCCGCCTCCATCTGGTCGTAGGTGTAGATGCCTGCGTAGAAACTGCCGGCCACCACCACGGTGTCGCGCCTCACATTGACGGCTTTCTTGCCTTTTTTCACCCGCTCGGTGAGCCACAGCTCGCGGTTCGTGCCCTCCAGCGTGGTGCGCCGGTCGCTGGGATAGAGCTTGATGTTGACGATGGTCGGTGCGATGGGGTCGGAATATTTGATGCCGAAGTAGAGCGGGTTGATGGGCTGGTCGTTCGAGGCATAACGTATGTCGTAGTGCAGGTGGGGCCCCATTGAGCCACCGGTGTTGCCGCTGCGTGCCACCAGTTCGCCTTTCTTCACCTTGAACGAGTCGACGGGCAGGTCGATGTCGAAAGCGTAGACTTGATGCTCATATTGGTAGTCGTGGACGAATTTGCCGATGGCGCCGCAGAATTCATCGAGGTGCATATAGGCGGTACGATAGCCGTTGGGATGGGTGATGTACAGCACTTTGCCGCCTCCCCAGGGCGAAATGTTCACACGGCTCACATAGCCGTCGGCAGGGGCGTAGACGGCTTCGCCCGTTTTGCCGTCGGTGCGGAGGTCGATGCCCGAATGGAAATGGTTGGGACGTATCTCGCCAAAGTCACCTGACATCGAGACGGGTAGATTCAGCGGATGGCGGAAATAGTCGGTGGGATATTGCTGCGCAAACAGCGGTACAGCGACACTTAGCAGCAAAAGAATGATTTCCATCCTTCTGCATAGGGCTCTGTTGTGCTGGTTGTGACGATTGTTCATGATGGTTCGTTGTCTATTGTTTTGTCTCTCCGTTCATCAGCTCCTGAGCAGTCTGCAGCGCTGCTGCCGTGGGAGGCTCCGACGAGAGCATGACGGCAATCTCGTGCTGCCGCTCGCCAGCGTTGAGCAACACGATTTTCGAGTAGGTGGAGTCGTCTTCCTCTGCTTTGTACACCTTGTAGTGCTGGTTGGCACGCGCCGCTATCTGAGGCAGATGGGTGATGGCTATGACTTGCATGCCTTGGGCCATCTGCTGCATGATGCGCCCCACTTTCACCGAGATGTCGCCCGAAATGCCGGCGTCTATCTCGTCGAAGATGACTGTGGGCAACAGCGCCGCCCGTGACGTCAACGCTTTGATGATCAGCATCAGCCGCGACATCTCGCCGCCCGACGCGGCCTTCGACAGCTCCTGCAGCGTGCCGCCCTTGTTGGCGTTGAACAGCAACGTGATGCGGTCGCAGCCCGTGGGACCCGGTGTGGCGGTGGGCTCCACGGTGGCACGCAGCGTGGCGCTGCCCATGCCCACCGCTTCCAGCAGTGGCAGGGCCTCATGCTCCAGCGCCGCGGCGGCCTTGCGGCGGGCGGCGGTGAGCTGTTCGCCAATGCTTTGCACGGCGCTGTAGGCTTTGTCGACCTCTTCCATGCACTCTTTGATGCGGCGGCTGTTGTCGCTCACCGAACTGATGAAGGCATCCAGTTGTTGCTGGATCTCGAGCAGTTCGGCGATGGTCGTCACATTGTGTTTGCGTTGCAGCCTGTAGATGAGGTTCAGCCGCTCGTCCACCTCGTCGCGCCGCTCGGGGGAGTAGACGATGCGCTCGTCAAGCTCCACCAGGTTGTCGGCCACATCTTGCAACTCGATGAGCGACGACTCGATGCGCTCACTCAGCGCTTTTAGCTCGGCGTGATAGTTGGCCACTTTCGACAGCCGCGACTTGCTGAAATTCAGCATCGCCACTACGCTGCTCTCTTCGCCGTTCAGGCAGTGGGCCACCTCGGCCATGGCCTGTTTCACTTCCTCGGCGTTGGCCAGCAGCTCGGCTTCCTGTTCAAGTGTCTCCTGCTCGTCGGCCTGGAGGTTGGCGCTCTCCAGCTCTTCGAAGAGGAACCGGTTGTAGTCCAGGTCTTTGCTTTTCTGCTGCTCCTCGGCGGTGAGGGCTTCCAGCTGCTGCTTCAGCGAGGCATAGTGTGAGTAGGCCTCACGGTAACGGGCCACAAGCCCTTCGTTGCCCTTTGTTTTGGGCAGCAGGCTGTCGATGAGCCCTGTCTGGAACCCGCTGTCGCCCAGCAGCAGTGTCTCATGCTGCGAATGGATGTCTATCAGCTTGCTGCCCAGTGTCTTGAGGAAATTGACCGAGACGGGTGTGTCGTTGACGAATGCACGGCTTTTGGCCGTGGGCAGTATCTCGCGGCGCACCAGCACGGTGCCGTCGCTGTCGACATCCACATCGTTGCTGCTCAGCAGGCTGTCGACGCCAGGGTTCTGCATCTGGAAGGTGGCTTCCACTATGCATTTGCTGGCGGTGTCGAACAGCACGCGCGTGTCGGCGCGCTGTCCCAGCAGCAGCGCCAAGGCGCCCAGCATGATGGATTTTCCCGCTCCGGTCTCGCCGGTGATGGCCACGAAGCCCTTGGCGAAGTCGATGTCGGTCTTCCGTATCAGTGCGTAGTTTTCTATGTGCAAGTGTGTAAGCATGGTGTCATCGTTTTGCTTGTCAGGCCAGCAGGGGTGCTATGCGTCGCAAGGCAGCGACAAAGGTGTCGATTTCTTCTTTCGTGTTGTAGAGCGCAAAGGAGGCGCGCACGGTGCCGGGAATGCCGTAGCGGTCCATGATGGGCTGGGTGCAGTGGTGCCCCGTGCGTACGGCGATGCCCATTTTGTCGAGCAGTGTGCCCACATCGTAGGGGTGCGCGGCGCCCATGAGGAAGGATACCACAGAGGTCTTCTGGCTGGCAGTGCCGTAGATGCGGAGCCCCTCGAGGGCTGTCATCTGCTCTGTGGCATAGGCCGTCAGCTCGGCTTCGTGACGGGCGATAGTGTCGATGCCTACGCGCTGCATGAAGTCGATGGCGGCATGCAGCCCCAGCACGTCGCCCACGGCGGGCGTGCCGGCTTCGAATTTGAAGGGCAGCTCGTTGTAGGTGGTCTTCTCGAGGGTTACCTCCTTGATCATCTCGCCGCCACCCTGATAGGGAGGCATGGCATCGAGCCAGCGTTCTTTGCCGTACATCACGCCGACGCCCATGGGACCGTACATCTTGTGCCCCGAGAAACAGTAGAAATCGCAGTCGAGCGCCCGCACGTCGACAGCCATGTGCGAGATGGCCTGTGCGCCGTCAATCAGTATCGGCACGTTGTGGCTATGTGCTGTTCTGGCCATGCGGGCTACGGGATTCACTGTGCCCAGGGTGTTCGACACGTGGTTCACTGCCACCAGGCGAGTTCGCGCGCTGAAGAGTCCTTCGTAGGCTTCGAGGTCCAGCACGCCATCGTCGCTGAAGGGTATCACACGGAGTCGGGCACCCTGGCGCTCGCAGGCCATCTGCCACGGCACCAGGTTGGAGTGGTGCTCCATGCCCGACACGATGACTTCGTCGCCCTGGCGCAGAAAAGCTTGGCAGAACGACGAGGCCACCAGGTTGATGCTCTCGGTGGTGCCGCGTGTGAAGACAATCTCATGGCGGTGCTCGGCGTTTATCAGCTGGCGCACCGCCTCGCGGGTCTGCTCGTATTCCTCGGTGGCTACATTGGCCAGATGGTGGGCGCCACGGTGGATGTTGCTGTTCAGCGTGGTATAGTAGCGCACCAGGGCGTCGATCACCGCTTGCGGTTTCTGCGTGGTGGCGGCGTTGTCGAAGTATATCAGGGGTTTGCCGTAGACCGTGGTGTCCAGTATGGGGAATTCGTCGCGATACATAATGATGTTGGATTTCTTAAACATATTACTCGTGCGCAGTGATCTCTGATGTGGCTTGCGGGCTTTTGTCGGCGCGCGAGTTGTCGATGAAGTAGAGGCCTATTAATGTCAACAGGATCAGCAGCATGGCGTAGAAAGCCCAGCTGCATCCGCGTTTGGGCAGGGGCCTGTCCTTGCGTAGCATGAGTCTGTGCCAGTCTATTTTGTTCTCGGCTTTAGGTTTGGATTTTTGCTGTCCTGCCTCCAGCTCGGCCACACGACGGCGCAGCATCTCCAGCTCCTCTTTCTCGTTCTCTTCCATCAGCCTTTCTTGTTCTTGGTGTTCTTGAATATCGTTTTGGCCACCAGCCAGATGCATCCCAACCCCGCCACGGCGATGATAATCTTCGACAGCAGGTCGCTGTATTTGAAGATGAATGCCATGCCTCCCATTTTGGCTGCCAGGTAGCCCAGCAGGGCCAGCACGATGTTCCACAGCAGCGCGCCCAAGGTGGTGTAGAGCGTGAAACTGCCCAGATTCATGCGCGCCAGGCCGGCGGGAATGGAGATAAGCTGGCGGATGACGGGAATGAAACGGCCAATGAGGGTGGACACCGAGCCGTGGTCGTTGAAGTAGCGCTCCGCGCGCTCCACCTTGGCTCCCGACAGTTGCAGCAGGTGGCCCAGCTTGCTGTCGGCGAACTTGTAGACGATGGGGCGTCCCAGCCACAACGCCAGGAAATAGTTGAGGTAGGCTCCCAGCAGCGCGCCGATGGTGCCGGCGAGCACGATGAGCCATATTTTCATGCCGTTAGGTTCCTGCGGGTCGGCAGCCACCATCACCGCTGGCGGGATGATGACCTCCGAAGGGAAGGGGATGAAGGAGCTTTCCAGTGTCATGAGCGCGCCCACGGCAGGGTAGGTGATGTGGTCGCTGTACCACACGATGAAACGTCCCAGCCATCCGGAGTAATGCTCGGCGGCTTCGTGCTTGAAGTCGTGCAATGTGGCCGACTCTTCCTCTGTCGCCGCCATCGTCGCCGCTGTGTCGCGCACCACAAGCTCCGACGGCTGCGGCATGGCGGTGTTGTGGTCCGCTTCGGGGGCTTCCTGGGCACCGACGGCGAATGCCAGCAACATGAGAATCAGTAATATGCAATATCTTTTCATGCTCAATACAGTTTGTGGTCAATATTGTAGTCTTCGTTGTCGTAAGGCTCGCCCTCCCTCTTCATGGTGGTGATGATATTCATGATGTCGATGTCGTTCATCATCCAAGGGTAGGCCGCCAGCAGCTCGTCGCCACCGTTGGGCTGGTCGTAGATGCAGTCGCGCACCGAGTTGAAGAGCCTGTTGCGCTGCCCTTGTGCAAAGTAGCACGCTGCCATACGCATGTGGAGGTCCAGCGGGTTGTGGCTGCGGTCGAGACCTCGTTCCAGTATCTCGATGGCCTCTTCCCATCGCTCCTGGCCCATGAGGTAGTCGGCGTAGTGCACAGCGGTGTCGGCGGTGCCTTCGTCGAGTTCAGTGGCCATGAGGAAACATTTCTCGGCCTCGTCGTTGAGACCCATGTTAAGATAGATATGCGCCGTGGTGTCGAGCATCGGGGCGCTTTCGGGCTCTATGGCCAGTGCTTTGCGCGCGGCCTCCAGCGCTTCGATATTTTGGCCCAGACCCATGTGGGCCAGAGCGATCCATTGCCATAGTTCGGGCATTCGGGTGTTCATCTTCACGCCTTTGTAGAGGTAGGTGAGCGCCGTCTCGTAGTTGTTCTGCGTCATGAAGATACAGGCAATGCGCAGATACATGCCCGCGAGGTCGGTGGTATGGCTGCAGGCGTCGTGGAGTGTCTGCACCGCCTTGGAGTATTCGTTCAGCTCGCAGTAGGACTCCGAAAGGCTCAGCGATGCCTGCTCGTAGTCGGGTTTGATAGTCAGGCAGAAGAGGAAGGAGTCGACAGCCTTCTCGACGAGGCCGACGAGGCGTTGCATCTCGGCGAGGCAATACCATGCCACGTAGGAATAGGCGTGCTCCTGGACATAGTCGCGGAAAAAGTGTATGCCCTCGTCGAGGCGGTCGGAGTTGTCGAACATCATGGCCAGTCCGAAAAGGAGCCGTTCCTCCTCGCCGCCCTCTTTCAGGGCGCGGAGGTAGTAACGTTGGGCATCGGAGTAGCGCTCCAGCTTGACATATTCGTCGGCCACGTTGGCGTAGATGGTGCCGAGGTCATAGCCGTCGGCGGCGGAACGGAGATAGTAGGCTATAGCCCTTTTGGGCTCTTCTTTGACGCTGTACACGGCGCCGAGGGCGTAGAGCATGTCGCAGTAGTCGGGGTCGCGGCGCTCAATCTTTTTTAGCAAATGTAGCGCCTCGTCGTATTTTTCCTGCATGCATAGGTGATGGGCTTCGCGGAGCCACATGGACATCGACTCGGGGAACAGCTCCTTGCCGTAGCGCACCGACTGGGCCACGCCACGCTCGTCGTTGCACTCCAGATAGTAGTCGATAATGATTTCCATCTCGCTCGTGTCGAAATACTGGTTACGCCCCTCGCGCTGCATCCTTTCGAAGGCCAGCACCAGCTCCCTCACCTCGTCGTCGTAGTCTTTGAAGCGCTCTTTGTTCATTGTTACTCCTTTAATTGTTTGCCTTATAATTGATTATGGGCTAATGCGGATAATCTCCGCAAATACAAAAGTAATATAAAAAATGCAAACACAAGCCGAAACCGACCACAAGTTTTCAACCGTCGGCCGCTAACAACCATTCGGACCCTTCCCCCCATTGTCTCCACCGCCCCAGCCACGGCAACTCAAAAATTGCAAATTCCCCTCCTCCATTGCGCCCAATGGAGGAACTTCCGGACCGTCAGACCGTTTTTGTGGTTATATGTCACGCCCGTCGTGGTCATTTTACATCTTCGTAGCCTTGATGATATGATAACGATAAAAGCCTCGTTCTAGTATGTTCCGTC
>JAILAT010000044.1 GCA_024681475.1 Bacteroidales bacterium
CCCGATGGTAGGCCGGCAACGCATGAGTAAGAAAATCGAGAGTCTCTTGATAGTTCATAACGAGTAGTTTGCTTCACATTATCTTTTTCGCGAATTGGGGAATGTGTAGGTCAAACCCAGCATCATGTTGAGACGCGACGAAGGATAATGTGCCCAGATATAGTAACGTTGGCAAGTCAGGTTATCGAATTTGGCGAAGAACGACAACGCCCTGTTGTAACGATATTCTACATGTGCGTCAAGACCGAAGCGGAAGGGTATTGTCTCACTGACTACGCAAATGCCTGTGACAGGATTATAAGTGTAGTCGGCATCCATCTTTGTGATGAGCAGACTGTTGAAACCGAAGAACCACTTATCATGATAGTTCATTTCCACATCGAGATGCATGGTGAACAATGGCAGATACAGCAGAGGCGCAGCACCGTCTTTAAGTCCGTATGTCAGGAACAGATCGCCGCCCAGTGTGGTCTTGATCATCTCGTCGTTGACAAAGGTGAAGTCGGCGCCAAGATTCAGCATCTTGACATCCTGATAGTCAACATTGAAGACATTGCCCCAGCTATACTGCTGTTTGTCCAGATAATAGAATGCATAGTGCTTATAGAAATGGTTGTCGGCCTTCAGGTTGAGAATGAGTTTCTTGGAGAAATTGATTCTCAGATGGGCGAAGAGGTTGTTGTCCACGGTGGTCAACGTGCGCGGTGCCGGTGCCAAATATGGATTGTTCAGTCTCAGATGGTTCCAGTCGTTGGGCTCATAGCCTCCCTGGAAGCCGAAAGAGAGATTCATATTGTTGTTTCTGAAGGCTTTGGACAGCATAATATCAGCAAAAAGGTTGTGCGAAGTGGACGAAATGCTGTCATAGCCGTTGAAACCCATGGCCAGACCGGCATGGCACAGGAATCCTCCCATCAGAAAATCGACATAGGGGTTGACAATCAGCAAGTGGCGCTTGGCATCCACCGAATCGGGCAGGGTGCCGACAAAACCGCCAGGCACGTCATCTACCGAGCCGGGCTTGTCGAAGCGCTGGCGATAATGTGTCCAGTCCATACGAAGATAGGCTATCGCCTTGTATTTCTGGAACATGGGGAAACCATAATGCACATTGGCATCCAACTCTGTGCGCATCTCCGAGAAATCCCAACGGCCGCCCAGATGATCCAGACCCATATTGGCTTCGTAGCCCAGCTTGCCTTCGTCAATCTGCAGGCTTTTGGCACCAAGATTCAGCGTGAAATCATTGTATGTCAAAGCGTAGCGTGATTTGTCGATATCGTTGTGCCGACATCCCTCCATAGCGTAGGCCACCGAGTCGCTGAAGCCATAGTAGCGGTCATACATCCTGTCGAACGACAAGTCGCCCGAGAAGAGGTGCTTGTTTTTGAGGATATATTTGCCAAAGATGTCAAAACGCGTGATAGACTGCCTGTTAGAACCATATCCATCCGCAGGATAGGCATCGTCGCTCTTGGATCTGTAGGTAGTCCAATCAGTCTGATGGAACAGGCGCACACCATAGGCCATATTGTCTTTGCGTGTGGAGGTGTAATAGAGGTCCGCAAGCGGGGTAAAGTCACCAAAAGCAGCGAAATCATGTCCCAATCCGAAACGCATATAATTGTTGTACAACTTCGTAGGCGCTGCTTGCAACTTGACGGTTTTCAATCCGGTGGTCTTCGTCTCAGGCGTGAGAAACTTGGACGTTATCGAATAGGTGAAATGAGGTTTCATCTCTTCGGAGAGGTTGTCGTTGATGGCTGGCGCCACATTGACTTTATCCGTAACGCCGTCAAGCACAGGATTATAGTCTCCCACAACGATGACCGATTCGTGATAGGTATTGCTGTCTACCTGGGCACGAGCCGTCATGGAGCAGCCCACAAGAACAGCCAGCACCATCGCTCCAGAAAAAACTTTATGCATTTTGTTATATATTGTATTCATTATTCTTATGTTGATTGGTTGAAAAGAGTGTTCCTGTCACTATATTATTTTATTCTTCGCCATCCAGATTGATGATGATTCCGTCAGTATTGTCGTTGGGGGCATCATCTTGTGCCGGTGGCGTGGTCAGCAGTTGCAAGTGCTGGCGTGCTTCGGAGACTATCTCCTCGTCGGCATCGGTCACCACCTCATAGTTGTCGATGATACTCTGCAGCGTCTGCTTGGCCTGGAGGTCGTTGCCACGCTGATGGAATACATCGGCCCAGAGTATGAAGCACTTGGCCAGCCAATAGTCGCTGCCGGGATTGTTCACCTGGTTCTCGATGATACTTTCGGCGTCGTCAAGTCTACCCTGCGAGAAGCAGATGTAGGCGCGACGGTAGGCTGCCTCGCCAAGGTAGCTGCCGTTGGCCGAACTCATCAGCGGTGCGTAGGCCGTAAAGGCGAAAGGATAGTTGCCGCCATAGTAGTAGGTTCTGGCTTTCAACACGTTGGCTTCGTCTTTCTGTTCGTCGGTGGCTTTGGTGTCTTCCAGCAGGGCATCGGCAGCCCCCACCACATGGGCAGAGTCCTTCAGCTGATACCAGCAGTGAAGAATACCCATGCGGGCCTGCAGCCGGGTAGCATCGCTCGACGACATGGGCACAAGCATGACATAGTATTCAACGGCTTTGTTGTAGTTGCGCTGGTCGTAGAGTATCGTGGCGGCTTGATAGAGACAATTTTCGGTGTAGGTGTTGTTGCCGCGCTGCGCCACCCATTCGTAATGGCTCAACGCCTTGCCCTGCTGGTTGGTACGGGTCAGTGCATCAGCCAGATAGTAGTGAGCCTTCAGGGCGAACAGGCCGGCGGGGAACTTTTGCAAGTAGTTCGAGAAGCCGGCAATGGCATTCTCATAATAGCCAGAGAAATAGCGGTTCTCGGCAGCCAGATAGAGCGTCGAGTCCTGCTCCACGTTGGATACAGTATGCTTCGTTGTCTTCGACACATAGGTGAAATAATCCTCCACACGGTCCTGTTCGATGAAGATGTTTTTCACCGACATCATGGCGTCGCGGGCCTCGTCAGATGATGGATACTGGGCCAGCAGGCGGTCGAAGACATCCAGAGCCTGCTCGTTGCGGCCCGTGTTGTAATAAATCAGTCCCAGATTCAACAGTGCCTGCGGCACATAGCTGCTCTGCGAATACTGCGAGATGAAGTCCTTGTAATAACGCTCGGCCATCTCGTTGTTGTCGCAAATGAGGTAGGTGTTGGCAATCTCAAATTTTGCCTTCGACGAGAGCGGCGAATTGGGATAACGCTCGAAGATGTAGTTCAGGAAGGTGAGTTTCTCCTGGTTCTTGCCCTGGGCGCCATAGAGCAACGCTTTCTGGTACATCGCGTAGTCGGCATCCTGACCCTTGGCGTTGATAACCTTGTCGTAATAGCTGATGGCACCGTCGAAATTTTTGGCCACATAGAGGCAGTCGCCCATGCGGTTGTAGGTGTCCAGCAGCTGCTTGCGGTCGGTGTTCTTGTCGGCGAGTTTTAGGAATTCGGCAAATTTCTCCTGCGCCAACGAGTATTTCTTGCGGCGCATATAGACATAGCCGGCGGTGTAGAGTGCCTGCGTGTAGTAGGGCGAGTTCTTGCGCGAGGTGGCCGTGAAGAAACGGTCCAACAGCTTCTGCGCCTTGGGGTAGTTGGCCAAGCGATACTGCGACTCTGCCGAGAGATACATGGCGTCCGTTGTGATGGCCGGCGTGGCATTGATGGCCACCGCCGAGTCGAAGAGAACAGCAGCTTTCTGCAAGTCGCGCTGGTTGAACAGCTCTACGCCACGGTTCACCAGAATGCGCTGGTAGGCCTGGCGCATCTTGGCATCCTTCAACATTTCTTTCTTGTTGCGATCAATGAGCGACAGGGCGTCCTTATAGTTCTTTGTCGTACAATAGAGCGACGTCAGTATCTGCTGGATTTCCAACCTGCGCTTCGTATTTGGATAGCTCTTCAGGTAGTTCTCGAAGGAGCGTATGCTTTCGTTGTAGGCATTGGGATTCAACTCGCACGACAGTTTGGCGTAATTAAAGGCAGCATCTTCCTGAATATCAGTGTCGTAAGCCATATCTGCAGCACTCTTGAAAGCCGAGCGGGCTTCGGACTTGCGGTCCAGTTTGATGTATGTGTCGCCCAGTGTGTACAACGCGTTCTGCGCCGTGGCATCGTCGGCGCCCTTGAAGGTCGACAACAGGAGGGCCGCCGAGTCGTACTTCTCCATCATGTAGTAGCAATAGCCCATCTGGTAGTTGCTCGTCGACGGAATCTGGTCGGTGCCCTTGTCAGCCATAGCGTCGGCATTGGCCATACGATAGTAGCTCAGTGCCTGACGGTAATCTCTGCGTTTGAAATGGGCATCGCCGGCCATACGCGCCACCGCCTCACGGAGCTGCTTGTTCATGCTCTTGTCGTTCAGCAGTTCCGGAGCCTTGATGATCACTTGGTCCATCTCATCCTTGTGATAATTGATGAAATAGCGGTAGATGCGCACCACAGTCTTCAAAGACTTGTCTTTCTCTATCTTCTTGAATTCTTTGTCGGCGCTCTCATACTGTTTGTTGGAGAAAAGGATTTCGGCATAATAGTACGTCGCCGCATTGGTGTAGTATGACTTGCCTTTCGACACGCGCTCGAAATACTTCTTGGAGGCGTCCTTGTTGCCCGTGAAGAAATAGCAGCAGCCGGTCTTGTAGTCGTATTCGCTACGATGGCCGAACTCCACCTCCGACGGCTCGACTTCCAGATACTCGTGTAGCGCCTTGGCATAGTCGCCCCGGTCGAAATAGACATTTCCCAGCGTCATACGGGCCATGTTGCTGCGTGGGCTCTGCGGATAAAGACGCATAAATTCTGAAATCCGATACTCAGCATCGCCAAGCTGCAGCTGCTGCGAACACACTGCTGCCTTGTACGAGGCCTCGGCAGCATTGTCTGCCGACACATCGGCACGTTGCACGCACTGGTCGAACAAATGCTGCGCCACCGCATATTTCTCCTTCTCAAACAAATCTTCTGCATCGCGCATCAGCTGTGCACTGCCTCTGGCCTGTGTCACGCCTTGCGCCCAAACGCCGCCAGCGGTAAACGCCAGCGACAAAAGAATGATAGCAAATAGTCTCTTCATGCTCACTTGCTTATTTTGATGTATTATTATTGTGCTTTTCTTCAGTAACGCAAAGACTGCCATTTTATTATATGAAAAATGTAAAAACACAAAAAAAAGTGCCTATGCCACAAAAATACAAAAACGCACTCCAGCGGAGTGTGTTAACTTGACAATGAAGAACGAGGCAATATAAACGCCAAAAACTATAATCTCAGCGTGATGCCCGCACCTGCGGCCAGGCCTCCTTGCGGAAGTGGTGTGGTGAGGGGCGCCACCTGAAGTGTCAGGTCATCATCAATCTGAAAATCAAAAAGATGTCCAAACACATAGGCATCCAGCAAGTTCAGGCCATAGATGGCTGCTGAGATGATGATGGAAAGCTGGAAAGTCTGATTGTACGACTCGTAGAGGTTGTAGATATTGGATGTGGGATAGCTCGTGTAGCCTGCCAGTTGCGCCGCGCCGTCGTGGTTCACACGATACAGATATTCATCCTTGAATTGCTTCATATACGTGTAATTGTAGTAGGTGTAGTAGGCCATTCCTCCCAAAGCAGCGTAGATGATAGGTATTTTCCATGCCTGACGGTTGTACACCTGGCCGGCACCTGGCAGCACGGCTGAGAGCAGTAAAGCCCGTCCGGGGCTGTGGTCACGGGTGCTGCTGCTCACCTCATTAACATGAATGCGAGGCTCCTGATCCACGGTCGGCGCTCCCGGGATTGCGACGCTATCGTTCTGGGCCTGAACCGACGGGACGGCGCAGAAGGCAACGAGGGCAAAAAGAGCAAGGCACAGGAGCCCTGCTCTTTTGTCTTTTCTCATATTTCTCGCGGCACTAATCACTATTCTCCCATCACTAGTCTGATAATGCGCTCGTAATCTTTGTCGCTGTTGAAGTGTATGGTGAGGGTGCCTTTCCCACGGCGGCTGCGCTTCACCTCGACTTCCGACTGCAGATACTGCTTCAGTTGCGACCTTGTGGCGGCATGGTATTCGGGAACATCCTCCTTCTTCCGTGTCACCGTAGGTTTCGGCTTGCTCATCGCCTTCACCAGCTGCTCTGTCTGACGAACAGAAAGGCCTTTGTTGATGATATCGTGCAGCAAAGCCAGGTGCATCTCCATGTCCTCCACGCCTGCAAGGCAGCGCGCGTGAGCCATGCTGATCTGTTCATTGCTCAGCGCAAGCTGAGTCTCAGAGGGCAGATTCAAGAGTCTCAAATAGTTGGTTATCGTCGAACGATTCTTGCCCACCTTCTCGCTGAGCTGATCGTGGGTGAGGCGGCATTCCTCAATCAGAGCATTGTAGGAGAAAGCTATCTCCATGGCATTCAAGTTCTCGCGCTGGATATTCTCAACCAGGGCCATCTCCATCATCTGCGTATCGGTGGCGATGCGGATGTATGCGGGTATCTCCTTGAGGCCGGCACGTTGCGAGGCACGCAGACGGCGCTCGCCGGCGATGAGCTGGTATTTGCCGTCGGGCATCTGGCGCACCGTCACCGGAGTGATGACACCCTGCTGACGGATGGACTGTTCCAGCTCCTGAAGTGCATCTTCGTTAAACTCTTTACGTGGCTGGAACGGATTGGCTTCCACCTTATTGACAGGTATCATCGTGATGGCAGTGGTCAGGTTGCCGCCGCTCAGTGTGGCATCGATATCCACATCGGGCAGTATCATGCCCAGTCCTCGTCCCAGTCCTGATTTCTTCTTTTTTTCCATATTCACTGTTGAGATTGTACGTGATCGGTGATGAGCGACGACTTCAAGACACTAGAGTCCCTTCGCTGTTCACTTGGCACCGGTCACTAATCACTTCATATTGTTTCGGCGCAAAATCTCGTTGGCCAGATTCAAATAGTTGATGGCACCGCTGCACGAGGCGTCGTGCATGATGATGGAGCGTCCGTAACTCGGCGCCTCTGCCAGCTTCGTGTTGCGGTATATCAGCGTGTCGAACACCATCTGCTTGAAGTGGCTGCGTACATCTTCAACCACCTGTCTTGCCAGACGCAGACGCGAGTCGTACATCGTTATCAGCAGACCTTCGATAGAGAGGTTCGGATTCAGTCGCGTCTGAACTATCCTAATGGTATTCAGCAGCTTGCCCAAACCTTCGAGAGCGAAATACTCGCTCTGTATCGGGATTATAACGGAGTCCGACGCCGTCAGCGCGTTGATGGTGATAAGACCCAACGACGGCGAACAGTCGATGATGATGAAGTCAAAATCGTCGCGCACAGGCTCCAAAGCCCGCGACACGTAGTATTCCCGTTGCTTCTCATTCACCACGTCTATTTCGGCACCCACCAGATCGATACGTGTAGGCAACAGCCAAAGGTTCGGCGTCTCAGTCTCCACGATACAATCTTTCACGGCCGCCTGACCAAGGAAGCATTCGTAGGCGCTCTGCTCCACCTCTTCGGGGGTGACGCCCAGCCCTGATGTAGCATTGGCCTGCGGGTCCGCGTCGATGAGCAGCACCTTGTATTCCAGCACCGCCAGCGATGCCGAAAGGTTCACTGCCGTCGTGGTCTTCCCTACTCCGCCTTTCTGATTAGCTATCGAAATAATTTTTCCCATATCGTTCTTTTAGCTTTTTATCATTTCTCGTATCAACGTTGCAACATTTCAACGTCTCAACAATATTATATCGACTCCGGATTGTCCAGAATGCTGGTCCTGTCCATGTCGATGTCGTCATCATGCCATCCTCCATGGCCTACGGCCACAGGCTCAGGCTCCACGCCCGTCTCGATGAAACTCAAGGCGTTGCTCAGTCCTTGTTGGAATTTTTCAAAATCCTCTTTATAGAGGAACACTTTGTTTTTCTCGTAATAAAACTTACCCGAATCGTTGTCAAAAATCTTCCTGCTCTCTGCAATCACCACAAATTTGTCCCCCCCCTTTGTCTCCTTCACATCAAAAAAATATTTGCGTTTTCCTGCACTCACCACTTGCGAATACAACTCTTCTTTCGTTCTGTTAATGTTATTATCCATACTAAAAAAAATATTAAAAAATCTAAAGATCCAAATCTATTCCCTATCACATATCACCCTCTTGTGTGTCATTATATCTAGTATAACATCGTCAGTTTGCATCATACCGCAGTTGGCCAACACCCCCACACTCGCAATAGAGCGATCCACATCGTTCTCTGCCAATCCGTCACAGGGGTCAACTACCTTATCGTGCAGCGCCAGTTCGGCACAGACGAAGGCACTATAAATACCATTAGCGATCTCCAAAGCACACGACGGCTTGGCACCGTCGCACACCAGTCCCGTCACGGTGTTCACCATGTTTTTCATCGCATTGCAAACCTGCTCAAAGCTGCCACCCTGCAGCCACGTGATACTCGCCGCCACACCCATCGAGGCGTTGGTGATGCCGCACATGGCAGACAGCCGACCCACTCCTCGTTTGATGTATATCGACATCAAGTGACTCATTATCAGTGCACGTGTAATCTGCTCCTCGCTGCAATGCTTCTCTCTGCCGTAGGCGAACACGGGCAAGGTGCATGTAATGCCCTGGTTGCCACTGCCGCTGTTGGAATAGACGGGCAGCGTGCAGCCCGACATGCGGGCATCCGATGCCGCCACAGTCCACGCCACGGTGGTATGCACAAAATCGCCATGGGCGTTATCCAACAAGATACGGCCAGTGTCCAGGCCATAGTGCTTGCCGCTTTCGCCCATACCTTCGTGCGCTGCAGCCAAGTTCAACTTTACGGTTTCGTTAATGAATTGCAGCTCTTCGAAAGGAGCGGTGGTAGCATAGTCAAACACGATGCGCGCCGACAATGGCGGCTCATTCTGCTCGTTGCAGCATTCGCCTTCACTTTGCGCACACACGTCGAGCAACACCTCTTCGCCACGGGCCAGATACACGAAACGGTTGTGGCGCTGTGCGATGATGGATGTTGCAGTGCGCTCACCGCTCTTGCATCTGCACTCGATGTACAGCTTGTCGGGACTGTTGCTCTTGATGCCTATATTAATGCTCCCGGCGTTGTTGGCCAGCCACTCTTTGGCTTTGGTCACATCCGCTTCGGGAACCGAGAGCACTTCGAGCCCTTTGTCCGATTTGCCCGACACCAACGCCACAGCGACAGCGATGGGAAGTCCCACCATACCAGTGCCAGGGATGCCTACACCCATGGCATTCTTGTATACATTCTTGCTCAGGAGTAGCTCAGTATGCTCGGGGCACTCGCCCAGCAGCTCGCGTGTCTTAGCAACAGCCAAAGCCACAGCGGCAGGTTCTGTGCAACCCGTAGCCACAACCACTTCGCGGTTGATGAGCTCCTTGATTTTCTGTCGTTCTTCAGCGTTCATGTCGTTGGTATTGTGCTTCAGGCCATGGTGCCGCCTCAGGCGGCACCATAGTCCTGTAGTCTCTTATTTTTCAAACAGTTTCTGCCAGTTCTTGTACTCACGCTCTTTCCAGGCGCCGTTATGGTACACGTAGGAGGCTATGGCGGGGATGACCGTAGTGCCTTCGGCATAGACCATTTGCTGGAGCTCTTCGCTCACTTTGCCCCACGAGCCTGCCTCGAGCAGCGTGCTCGAAGAGCAGGCGCCGTCACGCACATCGGCCACCGTAATCTGGATGGCATATTTGTGCATGGGCACCTCGTAGCCAAGGATTTCTGCACAAACCACAGTATCCTGGGCAAAGTTCTTGGGCGTACCGCCACCCACCATGAAGAGGCCGCTTTCGGGCGTGGCCATTTTGATGCGTGTCAACTCGATGAAGTCGCACACCGAGTCGATGCTCAGATAAGGCTTGCCCTCTTTGGCGCGCATCCACTGGTGCTTGCCGATACCAAAACCTGCCGAGCTGTCGCTGAATGCGGGGCAGAATATAGGCACTCCACACTCGTAGCAGGTCTGGATGAGGCTTTCTTTCTTCACACCACGGCCATTGTGCAGCCATTTGCCCAACTCGTAGAGAAATTCGCGCGAGCTGTAGGGTCTGGCTTCCAGCATATTGGCCAATTCGTAGGTGGCGTTGTCACAAGCCTGCAGTTCCTCTTCGTCGATGAAGGTATCATAGATGCGGTCGATGTAGAGTTCACGCAGTTTGGTGTCGGGAATGACGTTTTCCTTAGTGCCAATATAGTGCTTGAAACCAAGGGCTTCGAAAAGGTCCATATCGATTATCGATGCGCCCGTAGCCACCACCACATCAATCATTTTGTTGCGTACCATGTCGACGTACACCTGCATACAGCCGGCAGCGGAGGTGGAACCTGCCAACGTCAAAATGTTGGTGCAGTCCTTCTCGGCCACCATCTTCATCAGTATGTCGGCAGCACGGGCTGTGTCACGCGAAGTGAACGACATGCTGCGCATTGCGTCGATGAGTTCGGTCGAATCGTACTTCTTGATGTCAATGTGCTTGACAGTTTCTTTAAGAAGGTCTCGTTTTTCCATTTTAATATATTATTATGAATTTCAATGTCGTATATTATATCACTTTTATTTATTTAAAATGCAAAAATACAACAATTCCTCGATATGACAAAAAAAACTTAAAAAAAAATACACAATACTGATTCCATGTGTTTTAGAGGAAAAAAATTGTCCTATGATTTGGGTGTAGATTGTATCTGGAAATGGACGCAGAACACCCTCAGGAGCCGGATGGAGCCGGCTCCTGAAAATCGCAGTCTCCCTGTTATTCAAACATGTCTTCGTTCTCTCGAGTCTGCTCGTTATCAATCATTTGATTCATCTTCGATTCCACAACAATGGCGTGACGGCCACCGTTGTTGAAGGCATCCTCGTTGGGACTGAGCCCCGACGAAAGGCTGGTGGGCGTATCGGGAACAGGATTCTCGAAACGGGCATAGCGGCTCACAAAGTTCAGACGCACATCGCCCACCTCGCCGCTACGGTGCTTGGCAATATTGATTTCGGCAATGCCTGCCGTGGGCGTGCCATCCTCGTATTTGTCGATATGATAATACTCGGGACGATAAATAAACATCACAATGTCAGCATCTTGCTCGATGGCTCCCGACTCGCGCAGGTCCGACAGTTGGGGCTTCTTCGAGCCGCCACGCGTCTCCACGGCACGCGACAGCTGCGACAGGGCAAGAATGGGCACCTGAAGCTCTTTGGAAAGGGCCTTCAACTGTCTGGATATCATGCTTATTTCCTGCTCGCGGTTGCCGTTTTTGTTCACCTCGCCACCTCCCTGCATCAGCTGTAGATAGTCGATGAAGACCATCTCGATATTATGCTGCTGTTTCAGTCTTCGGCATTTGGCGCGCAACTCGAAGATGGTCAGCTGCGGTGTGTCGTCAATGTAGATGGGTGCCGTTCCCAGCACCTGGGTCTTCGAGTAGAGCTGCTCTTTCTCGGTCTCGTGCAGCTTCTCGCCCTTCTTCAGGCGGTCGCCAGAGATCCCCGATTCACTGGAAATCAATCGCATAACAAGCTCTACAGCCGTCATCTCAAGCGAGAAGAAGGCGATGGGCTTCTTGAATTCAATGGCGATATTGCGAGCCATGGTCAAGGCAAAAGCAGTCTTACCCATAGCAGGTCGGGCGGCCAAAATGATAAGGGTACCGGGCTGGAAACCAGCGGTCATACGGTCCAGGCCCACGAAGCCTGTAGGCACTCCGCTGAAGGAGTTCTCGCTGTTCTGTATTTCTTCGATCTGATCGAAGGCAGTCTTCATCACATCCTGCATGGAGTGATACTCCGAGTGGAAGTTTTTCTCATCGATATCCATCAGGTCGCGCTCCGTCTTGTCCAGCAGGTTCAGCACATCGGTGGTCTCGTCGTAGGCTGCGCTGAGAGTCTCGGTAGAGATGCGGATTATTTCGCGCTGGATAAATTTCTCAGACAGGATACGGGCGTGAAACTCCAAGTGTGCCGACGACACGACGCGGTTGGTCAGCTGCGACAAGTACATGCTGCCGCCCACCTCCTCGAGCCGTCCGTCGAGCATCAGCTGCTGCGTGACGGTGAGCAAGTCTACCTGCTTCGACTGTTCGAAAAGCTTCAGTATAGCCGTAAAGATCAGCTGGTTTTCACGGCGATAGAAGTATTCCGTGTGCAGCAGCTGGATATTTTTGTACACCGCGTCCTCGTCAAGCATCAGGGCTCCCAGAACTGCTTCTTCCAATTCAAGAGCCTGAGGCGGCGTCTTGCCGTTGAGCATAAACGCCTGATCGTAAGTCATTCTGTTCTTTTTTCTCGTATTTCCTGTCGTGATTTCCATGAGTGCAAAAGTAGCAGTTTTTTTTTGATTAAAATGTCATCGAGTATACAATTTTTTTTCAACATCCACGTTTAGGAATACAATCGGGCGGTTGACAACGCGTTACGTGTTGACAACAGTGTTGCGCCCTATATAGAGGAAAGATAATATGAGAAGAATAGCACCTTTACGGAGCCCGGTCATCGCAATGCTCTTGATCGCCATAGTCTGCATCGCCACTGACAACCAAGTCCATGCGCAGCATCGAGGCCACCATCGTAACGACAGGCAAATCATCCGCGCCTACCCGGTTGCCGGCATCACATCGGCACAGATAGAGGGCGACGAGCTGAAAGGCTTCAACAAGTGGGGCTTTACAGCTGGTGTCGGCGCCATGATATCGCTCTCCGAAAAAGACCGTTGGCAGCTCTCCCTCGAGACCGACTATGTGCAGCGCGGTGCCTACGGCCACCACAGTTCGCAGCAGTCGGCCGATGCCTATGGCCTCTACTTTCTTCGTCTCGACTACGTCGACATTCCAGTAACTCTCTATTGGACAGACCCGAAGGGTGGCATCACCCTCGGTGCCGGCCTCACCTACGGCCGCCTGGTGCAGCAGCCTCATGGCGCCATACGCTACCAACCTCATTATTTGGTGCCCGACACGACCGACCTGACATTTCTCCACAACGATTTCTCGTTCCACATCGACATGCGCTTTCCTATCTGGCGTGGCCTCTACTTCGATGTGCGCTACCAGCAGTCCATCATTCCCATCAAGCGCGACTGGGAATTCACTGAGTATCACTCCATGAACGACAACGACTTTGACCGTTGGAGCAACAACTGCTATAACCAGACTGTCATGGTCCGGCTTCTCTACGTTTTCGGTACAAAAGAAAGATAAACAACTTATGAACAATAAGATAGACACTCCGCGCATAGCCGTATTTGCAGGCTCCTTCGACCCCATGACTGTGGGGCATTGGAACATTTTGCAGCGCGCACTGCCCCTCTTCGACAAAATCATTGTCGCTGTGGGCATTAACACCGAGAAACACTGCTGCCAACCCCTCGACGAACGTATGGCACACCTCAACAGGCTGTTCAGCAACACAGAACGCATTGAGGTGGCATCCTACAGCGGTCTGACGGTAGACTTCTGCCATGAGCACGGCGCCCGATACCTGCTGCGCGGCGTGCGCAACATGGCCGATTTTGAATACGAGCGCAACATTGCCGACATCAACCGCACCGTAGCACCCGACATCGAGACTGTTATCCTTTTCGCCGAACCACAATATGCAGCCATCAGCAGCACAATGGTGCGCGAACTCATGACCTTCGGAAAAGAGGTGCAGGATTTCATAGTGTAACACACAAATCGACAACACATTATGTCATTTCTCGAGACACCGATTGAATACCTCAAAGGCGTAGGTCCCATGCGCGCGCAGGCGCTACAGCGCGAACTGAATATCTACACCTACGGTGACCTTCTCGAGCACTACCCCTACCGCCATGTTGACCGATCAAAAGTGTCGACAATCAGCGAGATAACAGCAGAAGACAACTATGTGGTGCTGCGCGGAGTCATCTCCGACATGCACACCGTCAACAACGGTCGCACCGACAGGCTCTCGGCACGTCTGAGCGACAGCACTGGCACAATAGAACTCATTTGGTTCCAAGGAATTAAATGGGTCAAAGAATCGCTACGTCCCGACGTGGAATACCTTGTCATGGGACGCCCGTCCGAATACAACGGACGCCTCAATTTGGCGCACCCCGACTTGGAGCGCATCGCTGACCAAGAGGCGCCAACGATGAAATACATTCCCATCTACTCTACAACGGAGAAGCTGAAAACCAAAGGGTTGTCGTCGAAAGGAATCGCCAAGCTCACCGAATCGCTATTGCGTCAATCTGTGGGGCTCATACCCGAGACACTGCCCGCCGACGTGGTACTGAAATTCCGTCTGCCGACACGCGCCAACGCGCTGGAAGTCATACATTTCCCCAACAACCTCCACGACCTGGCCGTGGCCATGCAGCGCATGAAGTTCGAAGAGCTCTTCTTCCTTCAATTGGACTACCAATATGCCAAGCATCAGCGTACCAAACTGACGACCGGCAATATATTCTCCGTGGTAGGCAACTATTTTCACCGCTTCTACAACGAGCGACTTGGATTCGAACTCACAGGAGCCCAGAAGCGCGTAGTCAAGGAGATACGTGCCGATATGCGTAGCGGCCACCAGATGAACCGTTTGCTTCAAGGCGACGTAGGCAGCGGCAAGACACTAGTGGCGCTGCTATGCATGCTTATAGCTGCCGACAACGGTTGCCAGAGTTGCCTCATGGCACCCACCGAAATCCTTGCCAGCCAGCACTACGACACCATCAGCCGATGGGTCGAGGGACTTGGACTTCGCGTGGAATTGCTGTCGGGATCCCTGAAAGCATCACAGAAACGCAAGATAAAGGAAAGACTGAAAAACAACGAGATAGACATCATTATCGGAACCCATGCTTTAATCGAGAACGACGTCATCTTCTCGCACCTGGGATTCGTGGTCATCGACGAGCAACACCGCTTCGGCGTGGAGCAGCGCTCCAAACTGTGGAGCAAAAGCGTGATACCGCCACACATCCTCGTGATGACGGCCACGCCCATTCCGCGCACCCTGGCCATGACGCTTTATGGCGACTTGGACTGCTCCATCATCGACGAGCTGCCCCCTGGACGCAAACCCATCACCACCATCCACGGCACTGATGCAGACCGACTTAGCGTATTTGGATTCATGCGTAAACAGATTGCCCAGGGGCGCCAAATCTATGTCGTATACCCACTCATCGAAGAATCCGAAAAGCTAGACCTTAAAGACCTGATGGACGGATACGAAAGTATCTCACGAGCCTTTCCAATGCCTGAGTATCAGCTCAGTATCGTCCACGGACAGATGCCTGCCGAAGCCAAAGAATACGAGATGGCCCGGTTCAAGCGCGGCGAGACCAATATCATGGTCAGCACAACGGTCATCGAGGTGGGTGTCGACGTGCCCAACGCCACCGTGATGGTCATCGAAAACGCCGAGCGTTTCGGCCTGTCACAACTGCACCAGCTGCGCGGCAGAGTGGGGCGTGGCGGCGAACAGTCGTACTGCATTCTGATGACCAAGGACAATCTGTCGCACAGCGGCAAGGAACGCATCAGAACCATGGTGGAATCGTGCGACGGATTCCGCATCGCGGAGGCAGACCTTAAACTACGCGGCCCTGGCGACATACAAGGCTTGCAGCAGAGCGGCATTCTCCAACTCAAACTGGCCGACATCGTCAACGACGAACCTATCGTCCGTGCAGCCCGGGAGAGTGTCCAGCAAATACTCGAAGAAGACCATAATTTCGAAAAAATTGAACATGTATGCCTAAAGCAATACTTGAAGCAAAACAAACGTGGTATTGCATGGGGAAAAATAAGCTAACAACCATACCAACAACAACACAAAATCCAGACTAGTGAAAAGACTTTTACACCATAGAGCAATATGCCGTGCGGGAATACTGACGGTAGTCCTGGCGGTATTGGGCGCGACAGCTATGGCTCAAGACAGAACGTTGAGCACCAATTTGATTGAAAAAGGCAAGAACGCCGAAAAACTAGGGCTGCCCGACAGAGCCCTGGAATACTATCAGCAGGCTGTGGATGCCGACGGAGAATGGGCGGAACCACTGATTTGCCTGGGGTTGCTGCGCGAAAAGCAGGAACACTATGGCGAAGCGATCGCCGCCTTCCGACAGGCGCTGGCGATCAGCGACACCATTGCCGCCGCGTATGAGCACTTGGCTTACTGCTACATCTTCGAGGATGACTTTGAAGGCAGTAAATATGGTCATTTCCAAGGCATTGACGCGCTAACAAAAATGGCAGAACGCGCTATAGAACTCAACCCCAAAAGCGGCTCCGCCTATTGCAGCATGGCGTTGATAAACAACTACAAAAAGAACTACACCAACGCTGTGACCTGGGCCAAAAAAGCGCTGGAAGTCGAACCCAACTCGCCGAGAGGCTACAACACGCTGGGTGTCATCTACTACAACCGTGGTAACGACAACGACGCTCTGGCTCAATTCCGCAAGACTCTGAGCATTGATCCCGACAACATCGATGCCTACTACAATCTCGGCGTCATGTACACCCAGAAAAACAATTATGAGACCGCCATCAGCTATCTGAAGAAAGGTCTGCAACGCGACAATAAATCAATACGGCTATACTATTATCTCGGCATCGCCTACATCCAGAGAGGCGACAGCCCCAAGGCCATAAAATGCTATGAGACAATACTTGAGATTGACAGTGTGTACGTTCCGGCCTACAACCGTCTTGGCTCTATCTACGCCAAAAAGGGCAACTACGACGAAGCTGTGGCCTACCACCAGAAAGCCACACGCATAGCTCCCACTGACGCCGAGTCATATAAATGTTTAGGCAAGGTGTATACCGACAAGGGCGACTATCCCAAAGCGCTACGCAACTACCAGAAAGCGGTGCAAATCAACGATAAAGACCACGAAACCTACTGTCTGATAGCCAAACTCTACGCCAAACAGGGCAACAACGCCCGCGAGACCGCCAGCTACAAAAAAGCCGCCAAACTGGGCAACAAAGAAGCACAAGCATGGATGGTGAGCCACGGCATGGCGTGGTAGTCAAAATCAGCCTGTTGGCTTCGTGTTAATATTTTCATATAATATTCGCGCGCAGGTACAGAAAAAGTCGTAACTTTGCAGTGTCAAGCACACTGCACAGAGATGCCGTTAACATTTGATAATAAAATTGTTAGAAGCTTTTCTAACCATCTGACACAGGCCCAAAAAGTGGCTATTGTGTCGCACACAAGCCCTGACGGCGACGCCGCTGGTTCGGTGCTGGGTCTGTATCATTGGCTTAAGGCTAACGTGTACAATGGCCGCAACGATGTGCAGTTATCGCTACTTCTCCCCCACCCTTGTCCTCATGACGCCCGTTATCTTCCTGGTTCCGAATTAATTATTTCCGCCGAAGAAGATCTGGAACACTGTGAGCGAGCATTGTCGGAAGCCGACCTCATCATCGGTGTCGATTTCAATGCCGCAAGCCGAGTGAAGCCCATGGACAAGTCGCTGGAATCCAGTCATGCAGTGAAGATGCTGGTGGACCATCATCACAACCCCGACACGGCCATGTTCGACCCCGTCATCTCGGTGCCCGACCTGTCGGCCACTTGTGAACTGCTCTATTGGCTACTAGTGCAGATCGGTGGTTCTGAGTCCATTACTTTCGAGACGGCACGTTGTCTGTTCCATGGCATCAACACCGATACAGGCGGATTTGCCTTCGGGAACGAAGACCCTTCGCTCTACGAAGCTGTGGCAGGCCTGATGCGCTATCCTATCGGTGCGGCAGAGGTACACAACCGCATTGTGAACAGCTACAGCGTGGCAAAGATGCATCTGCTAGGCTATCTGCTGGACAACAAGCTGAAAATATTTGAACCAGAAGGATTTGCATACATCAGCGTCAGCGAGCGTGAATGGCGACAACTGGGCTGCATAGCCGAAGACCTTGAAGGCATCGTGAACTACACACTCATGATGGAACAAGTGATGGTGGGCGCCATGGTTAAAGAGACAGAAGGAAAAGTGAGGCTGTCTCTTCGCTCCAAGAACACTTTCGATGTAAACCGTTTCGCCAACCAATATTTTGGTGGCGGCGGCCACCAAAAAGCAGCTGGAGCCACTTCAGCCTACGACTTTGACGAAACAATAAATCTATTGGAAAACAAAATGTTGGAGGAGCTAAGAGCCTTCAACTCCAAAAATGATCGAGAGCCATGAGACGCGCCACATTACTCACCCTGCTACTTGGCACCGTCCTGTTGACGAGTTGCCACAACGACCCTCCCATCGTCGGTGCGCCAATATCACAAAGCGATGATTATAAGGAGAATATGATCAATGCCAACCGCACTATAGCACAATCGGAAGAGACATCCATATCCGAATATGTGGCTCGTCGCGGCTGGGAGGTGCAGAAACTGAGTAATGGAGTTCGTGTGTGGGAATATGCATCTGGTGCTGGCCAAAAGGTCGATTACGAAGACAGTGTGACTGTGGTTTATAGTGTGGAGGCCATCAACGGCACCCTAATCTATACACAAGAAGAAGAGACCTTCGTGGCTGGCAGAAAGCCGCAGATGGTAGGACTGGACGATGCCGTGCTGACATTGCACTACGGCAGCCGTGCCAAAGTCATCCTCCCCTCTCATCTTGCCTACGGCATTGCCGGCGATGGAGACCGCATTCCGAGCAGCGCAATATTGGTGCTCGACGTGTCGGTATCCAAGCCCGAACAAATAACGAATTACAAATCAATACAATAAAAATTAACCAAGTATAATTATTCAAAACCAATGAAAAAAGTTTACAAACTTTCCTTAGTCATGATAGCCGTTGCAGCGATGCTGGCATCATGCAACAAATCGGAGTTCAAGACCACCGAGAGCGGCATGATCTACAAGTTCTTGGAATCCAACAAGAATACCCCTAAGGTAGAAGAGGGCGATGTGTTGGTAGGCGTATGCAAGATCCTACTGGACGACTCGGTGATATTTTCGATCACTGAGCCCGACAGAATCCTGCAGGCATCAGCCATGTATCCTGGCGACCCTCTGCCTGAAGGTTTGACCATGATGCACGAAGGCGATCATGCCCTTTTTGGCATCGACGCTGACGATCTGGCCAAAATGGGGATGCCCCTTCCTCCGTACTACAAACCGGGAACCGGCATGAAGATTTACTACGACATCACTCTTGAAAGCATCGTCACTACTGAGGAACTGAAACAAGAGGAAATCAACTTCAACGCCGCCAAGGCTCAAATCAAATCCCACGACATGGAGCTTCTCGCCCAGTATGCCGCCGAAAAAGGCATCAAGGCAGAGCCTAACGCCAATGGACTTTACGTGGTGGTCAACAAACAAGGCAAAGGCCCCAAGGTGGAACTGGGTCGCACGGTGACCGTCAACTACACCGGCCGCCTACTCGACGGACACGTTTTTGACTCCAGTGTTGAAAGCGTAGCGCGCGAAAACAACATCTATGACCCCAGAACGCAGTACAAGCCCATGACATACGTGGTGGGCAAAGACCTTATGATCCCTGGCTGGGAGAACGGCGTATTGAACCAGCCTGCCGGCACAAAACTCACACTTCTCATACCTTCTGAGATGGGCTATGGTTCTCGCGAAGTCGGCACCATTCCTGCCAACAGCCCGCTGGTCTTCGACATCGAAATTATTTCGGTACAATAGAACTCATAGCATGAAGCGCGCCATGCCGCGCGCTTCTTAAAAACAACAAAGACAGAGTATTATGATGAACATAGTCATTTTCGGAGCCCCCGGGGCCGGCAAAGGCACCCAGTCGGACCTATTGGTGAAACAATATGGCCTTATACACGTCTCGACGGGCGACTTGTTACGAAAAGAGATTGCCGTCCAAACAGAGTTGGGAAAACGCATCAAGAGCATCATGGACAGCGGCAGTCTGGTGAGTGACGACATCGTTGTGGAGATGATTGACAACGCTATCGCCAAAGACAACTACGGCATGCTTTTCGACGGTTTCCCTCGCAATGTTGCACAAGCCGAAGTGCTGGACAAACTGCTGGCCAAGCATGGTCGCAAACTGACCTGCATGGTGAGTCTCGACGTACCGCGTGAAGAGCTGATTCGCAGAATGTTGGAGCGTGCTAAAGTATCCGGCCGTAGCGACGACAACGAAGAGACCATCAAGAACCGCTTAAAAGAATACGAAGCCAAGACAAAACCTGTTGCCGACTACTATGAAAGCAAAGGTCTGCAGGTGAAAGTCAATGGTATGGGCTCCGTGGAAAGCATCTCCACTGCCATCATATCGGAAATCGACAAGCGCAAATAATCGCCTATCACTGAGACCTTTTACCGCACGGAATCAGGTAATAAAGCACATCACACCCCATAGTGTCAGCACCACGTCGTACCGACACTATGGGGAATAACAACCTCGAGAAGACAATGACCTCAAACTTTGTAGACTACGTAAAGATAATGGTTCGCTCTGGCAAAGGTGGAGCAGGTTCGGCGCACCTGCTGCGCGTGAAATACAACGCAAAGGCAGGCCCCGACGGCGGCGACGGTGGTCGCGGTGGCCACGTAATCCTGCGCGGAAACCGTAACCGCTGGACACTGTTGCACCTGAAATATACCAAACATGTCTTCGCCGAAAACGGCCAGAATGGCGGGCAAAACCTCTGCACTGGCCACGAAGGAGCTGACCAAATAATCGAAGTCCCGCTGGGTTGCGTGTGCCGTGACGCTGAAACTGGAGAACAGCTATGCGAAATCACCGAGGACGGCCAGACTGCCATCATCGCTAAAGGAGGCCGAGGCGGATTGGGAAACGACCATTTCAAGTCTGCCACAAACCAGACACCTCGTTACGCACAGCCTGGCGAACCCGCCGTAGAGCGCTGGGTCATCATTGAACTGAAAGTGCTGGCCGATGTTGGTCTAGTTGGCTTCCCCAATGCAGGCAAATCCACTTTCCTTTCAGTAGTTTCAGCTGCCAAGCCCGAGATTGCCGACTACCCCTTTACCACACTGGTGCCAAATCTGGGCATTGTACAATATCGTGATGGCCAGTCATTTTGCATCGCCGACATCCCCGGCATTATCGAAGGCGCCTCGGAAGGTAAAGGTCTGGGCCTGCGCTTCTTGCGCCACATCGAGCGCAACTCCATCCTGCTATTCATGGTGTCGTGCGAAAGTATGGACATCAAGAAAGAATACAAGATTTTGCTTGACGAATTAAAGAAATACAATCCCGAATTACTTGACAAACAACGTATTCTTGCCGTAACAAAATGCGATATGCTTGACGAGACGATGATGAAACAGTTGAAACGTACCTTGCCACGCACTTTGCCTACGGTTATGATTAGTGCCGTCTCAGGGCTCAACATACAGCAGCTCAAGGACATAATTTTCGATATGCTCACCGAAGAAGACACACAATGCTAGAACGCTTAGACTCCCTTGACAAGCAGGTATCCTGGTGGATTAACCATCATCCAAACGACCTGTCTGATTGGCTGTTATGGACATATAGCCAACCTTTTCTATGGTTGATTGTCATCACATTTTTCTACTGCGCCGTCGTATTGTGCAAAGACAAAAAAAGCTGGTTCTGGGTGCTCGTCGGAATGAGTCTCTGTGTATTGGCAGCCGACCAGATCAGTTCACACATTATCAAAGAGATAGTCATGCGTCCAAGACCATGCCACGAGCTGGATGATATCCGCATGTTCCGCACACGTCCCGGTGGCCTTTACAGTTTCGTGTCGTCACACGCCACAAACTCTTTCGCCCTGGCCACATACCTCTGTCTAGCCTATGGCAGCTGGAAAAAGAAGAAGGGAGACTGGACGGTGAATGGCAACTGGCTGAAAAACATCGGCAATGGGCATCGTGGACCGCTGGCTCCTATCTTGCTGTTTTCTTGGGCCATACTGACCAGCTACAGCCGCATCTACCTCGGCAAACATTATATGGGAGATGTGGTATGCGGCGCTCTGTTGGGCATAGGTATAGGGGCCACAGTCTACTTCGTCATCAGCAAAATAAGATTGCGTATTTCCGCCAAATCGGCCGCGTGAAGCACTCGGCGTGTCTGCTCCTCAGCATAAGGCAACGGTCTGGAAAGCAGACACCAATATTCCTTTATTTTTCTAATCTTTGCCTGCTCCGAAATGTTGAGAGCAAGAATGTCTTCCACCAAGGAGAGAATAAAATCCTGCACTGTCGGTAAAACAGAAAGACTAGGCATATCGGCGCTCTGAAAATCAGCAGGATATGACTGACGTATCTGTATAGGCAGCAGTGGATTGAGCAGAGCCCCACGGCCAATCATGATTTGATCGATATCAGGGAAGCGGGTTCTGATGCGTGCATAGTCTGCAACTGTCACGATATCACCATTGTAAGCAACTGGATGTCGGAAATTTGGATAAACCTCAGCAAATTTCTCAATACGAGGCTGACCGCCATACATCTGTTTTCCGATTCGCGGATGGACCGTGACCCGGCAGATAGGGTACTCGTTGAGTATGGGAATAATTGCATCTATCTCATTTTCATCATAGTAGCCCAAGCGCATTTTCACCGACAGCGCAAGCGGCAATTGAGGAACCACCTGATCGAGAAAAGCGCGAACCTCTTCCGGATGAGGCAATATGCCAGAACCTCTATGCTTGGCGGCAATGCGGCGCATCGGGCAGCCAATATTCCAATTCACCTCACTGTATCCCAGCTCATTAAGTCGTAACGATAGCGCCACGAACCCTTCAGGGTCACGCCCTAAGATTTGAGGCACGACAGGCATCGAATCGGCATTAACCTCGGGCCAAACGTCGTCAACTTTCTTGCCCGCATCGCGGATATTGCCCGCCGTCAGCGGCAAAAAGGGGCTAATGGCAAAGCCAAACGCTTCTGGATAGGCGCGATGATAGGCACGTCTGAACAGTAGTTCGGTAAGACCTTGCATGGGAGCCAGAACGAGTTGCATACGATTGGAAAATAGACAATTGAACTTTTATTCCGACTTCTTCATTTCACGAAACGTGACAGCATAAGTCTGTAACTTGCCCGTAAGTTTCGTACCCACATTCGCAACTGGTTCGTAAAGCATCGATGACTCCTTGATATTGCGCGAAAGCAGATGTTCGTCCCTATCGACAATGGCCATAAAATGGAAGAGAACACCAATGATACACAAGCCCTTAACCATTCCCAGAAGTGCACCGGCAATGTTGTTGAGCAATCCTGCATGGACCAATTTCACCATTTTTTCGACCAGTCGTCCTGCCAGCTGTGCAAGCACAATAACAGCAACAAAAATGATGAAGAAAGATATCAAAAATGCAAACTCTCCAGTGAGGCCGACAATATTTGCAAACCAGTTGGCAAAACGGACAGAGAGAATAATGCCCAAGACAAGCCCCACCAGAGCTGATAATTCGAAAATGATACCCTTACGATAGCCTTTATATATCAGGTAACCTAATGGTACAGCGATAACTAAATCGAGCCAGTTCATAACAAGTCGTGATTTTTTTTTGCAAAAATACAGATTTTTTTGGTATTTCATCAAAAAAATTATATTTTTGTATTTTGAAAACAGAGCCGATTAATGGCATAATTTATTATTATTGTGATTATTATTTAATCTATTAATAATAAGAGATAGTTATTTTTCGGAGAAAAGAAACTATGCCGAGACTTTTCGGCAAGAATGGTGTGCCTTCGCATGGGGGTGACCGTGGCGTAGACTTGCACAGACGAAATCCTTCAGAACTATCATGGTGCGGTATTTTGATTATCAACTGGCCAGCAGTATTGAGGAAATAACAATGAAAGAGGGGCAAATGGTGACAGTGAATTGCCTGAATCCTCACTCTTTCGTGACTGCTACACGAGACAGTCTGTTCCATGAAGCACTTAAAGACAGCGACTTCCTTCTCCCCGACGGCGAAGGGATTTGCATGACGCTGAAGCAACTGGGCGGCGGTCGTAGGGTCAAGAAAATTGCAGGCGACGACTTGCACCGCTATCTGTTGAATCTCGTGGCCAAGGAAGGAACGGCAAGCAGCGATGGAAGCAAAGGACGAGTATACTACATGGGCTCATCGAAATATGTGCTGGACAGAATAGCAGAACGCCTGAAACGAGAATACCCTACCCTGCTTGTGCGGACACACTCTCCTAGTTTCTGCGAAGCCCTGAGTGACGAAGAGAGTCAACGCATCATCCAAGACATTGACTCATTCAAGCCCGATGTTCTGTTCGTGTCGATGACTGCACCCAAGCAGGAGAAATGGGTATATGCCATGCGTCACAACGCAACAGAAGGACTGACATTGAATAGCCCCAAAGTTGTGGCCAGCATCGGAGCCGTGTTCGATTTTTATGCCGGCACAGTAAAACGTGCACCGTCGTGGGCAGTAGAGATGAAGTTGGAATGGCTGGTTCGACTACTGAAAGAGCCCAAGAGAATGTGGCGACGCAACTTTGTGTCGGGACCAGCATTCCTGCAGTGGGTATGGCAACACCGAAAAGAGATGTAGCCACAAAGCAAAAGCATTTGAATTATTACGAAGTTCAATCATAGCACAATGAAAAACAAGTTTATGAAAAAATACAACACTAGGGTAGTGCTGTTGGTTGCAGCACTGCTGGTAATGACACTGACGGGCTGTGGCACAGTGGAAGAATACGTGCTGCTGAACGACTGGAACACCGACCTGACCTACAAGATGCCAGATCACAAAGACTTGAAGATTAAGCCTGGTGACGATCTTCGCATCATTGTAAGCCAGAAAGAAGAGCGCATCGCCGCTCAGTTTGCCCAGAACAGTACGCTAAATGACCCCAAGTCCTACAGCAACTACACGGTCAACTACGACGGCAATATCAATTTCCCAATGCTGGACACAGTGAGAGCAGTTGGATTGACATGCACAGAGCTGGAGCATCACATCAAGGAACTCATCGAAGATGCTGGGTTGGCCGTCGAGCCCTCCGTGAACGTCAAAATCACAAACTTCAAAGTAACGGTCATTGGCGAAAGCGGAACTGGCGTGTATACTTTTGACAATCCCAATGTTACACTCTTTGACCTGCTGGCACAAGCCAACTTGGTAGCCAATGGCGGCAACGGGGCAAACTCGATACGCCGCGACAAAATACTGATAATGCGTGAAGTAAACGGAACACTTCGCTCGGAATATGTCAACCTGCTGACTAAAGATGTGATTTATTCGCCGTATTTCTACCTTCAGCAGAATGATGTAGTATATGTCTACCCATCGAACTACGCCATACGCAACAGCAATAAGATGGTGGACTTCTGGCTGGGCAGGTTGTCGATTATCACCACAGGTGTTAGTGTAATCACACTAGTGATAACGCTGATACAAAGTTCGAAAGGGTCAAATGGAAACTAGACTCACAAGCAAATAATTGATAATTTATTGATTTACAAAATAGAAATAGAATGATTGACCAAGGCAAGGCTGCACAATCGCAACTGAACGTAAGAAAGAACACAAACAGGTTTATCATCCACAACATCATTGAGCTATTAATGTCAACATGGTACTGGATACTGGTATCATTGGTGGTGTGCTTATTTGGTGCCTGGCTCTATCTGAAGATGAAGCCCGATGTGTACTCGGTACATGCCGAGATGCAGATAAACTCGCAGAACCAGCAAGTTAACCAAGATGTCATGAAGGCGTTCCGAACTCCCAGCACGGCAGAAAAGGAGATACACTTCTTCAAATCACACCAGGTGGTGAGCGACGTGGTGAAAGAGTTGAACCTGACGGTGAGTTACATCAAGCCACACATGTTTCAGGACGAAGACCTTTACAATACTGCGCCGATTGAATGTTTCTTCGTAGACAACAACAACCCTCCTTGTGACTTGGAGATTGAATGTGAAAGGGATAAATACACGCTCAAGACTATTGAAACGGAACGAGGACACGTGCCCATGGTTTGGGAAGGTAATTACGGCGACACGCTGATAACTCCTAAAGGTGTCATTGTGATCAACAAACGTCAAGGTTACGCCAATGTATCAAAAGAATCGCTGATTATCAGATACCGGCCGTTGGAGCAGGCAACGAACTACTACCTGGGCAAAATGAGCGCAAGCATCACAAATGAGGATGCCGGAAACATCGGTCTGGGAATGGAAGACAACGTATTGCAACGTGGCATCGATGTTGTGAACCTTTGGATAGAGTCGTATAACCGTCACACCATTGCCTACAAAAACCGTATAGCAGAGAACACTGCCGCCTTCATTCAGGAACGTCTGGAAGTCATCAGTGTGGAGTTGAGCGATGTGGAGGAAGACCTGGAAGCTTATATGCGTAGAAACAATATCAGCGACATGAACACGCAGATGGGCGAAAACATCAACAGTCGCAGCCAATACTCGTCGGCATTGGTGAACGAGGAAGTGCAGGTAAACATTGCCAAACAGCTGCTCTACAAGGTACAAGACGCCTCAGAGTACCAGATACTGCCCAACATCAACATTGACAACGGAACGGTGTCGACATTGATAGAAGAATATAACAAGTTGCTGAGAGAAAGAGAGACACTGATAGAGAACTCAAGTGAACATGCTCCGCTGGTGCGTCAGAAAGAGCAAGACCTTGAGGCGATGCGCAGCACCATCATCCAATCAATACAAAACTACATCTCCAGTATCGAGATACGCATCCGCGAATATCGCAACCAAGAGATTCGCTCTTCCAGTGCCATCAGTATGGTACCCACGCAGCGCCGTGAGATACAGTCGTTTGCGCGACAGCAAAGCATCAAGGAGCAACTATACCTCTACCTATTGAACAAACGAGAAGAGAACGCACTGAAACTGAACATCACCGATGCCGACACTCGCGTAATAGACTATGCCTCTGGCTGGAAGATAGCTCCACAGCCACGTAAAATATATACTACGGCAATCTTGCTTGCTCTTTTGATTCCTATCGGCGTGGTGTTACTGATAAAATGGCTGGATGTGCGCATCCACAGCAAAAAAGATGTGGAGGCTTACTGTTCGATACCCGTCGCCGGCATCATCCCCATGCTGGAAGAAGGCGACTCGACAACCATCACAATGAATGGCAAGAACCGATTCAACGAAACCTTCCGAATCTTGAGGAACAATATCCAGTTCATGGGTTACGAGAGCGAAGGCGGCAAGGTTCTGATGATGACGTCAACAATGTCGGGCGACGGAAAGAGTCTGGTGGCCTACAACGTGGCCCTATCGTTTGCCTATGCTGGCGACAAAGTGCTGCTTATCAATGCCGATATCCGAAAACGCGAGTCGTGGAGCGGACGCAAAATAAAATACCAAAGCGGATTGAGCACCTACCTGGCCAAGAAAGAGGATTCGCTAGAAGAACTGGTAAAAGACGACGAGACCTACGACGGGCTAAAAGTGATACACAACGGTCCTATACCGCCGAACCCCGCAGAGCTGCTTATGAGCCACAGGTTTGACGAACTTATTGCCTGGGCCAAGCAGCATTACGACTACATCATTGTGGACAGCGTGCCTATCGACATCGTGGCCGACGCACAGATAGTGAACCGTGTAGCTGACGCCACCTTCTTCATCATCCGTGAGAAGACTTCGGACCGCCGACTGCTGATGGAACTGGAAGAATACTACCAGACACAAAAGCTGAAAAACATGAGTATCATCCTGAACTGCTACAAGATACGCAAACATGGATACGGATACGGCGGCTACGGTTACGGATACGGATATGGTTACGGCTATGGATATGGCTACGGATATGGCTACGGTTACGGATATGGCTACGGTGAAAGCGACAACGACGAAGAAAACACTACAGACCGCGCCGAAAAGGAACGCAAAGCTTAGCAGAAATCATTACTCTTAAACAATACTAACTTAAACAGATTGCCAGACATGGCAGGACAAATAAAAGAAATGAAAAAAATAGCAATCTTAATTCTCCTTGCCACAGTAGGAATGACCGTATGGGCACAAGAAGAAAATGAAATCTTGCGTGCTAAGCAAGAATATTTCGACACTGTGACACTCTACAACTCAGAAGATCCCGAGGTGGTAATCGGAAAGCACGGAAACGGCTGGCTGCGCTCATACCTGTTTGACAACTGGTTCATACAAGCACAGGGCGGTGGACAGCTGTATTACGGAACAGAAGACCGAAAGGGTCTCTTCAAAGACCGACTGACAGCCAATGGAGAGATGTATGTCGGACGCAGGCTGTTTCCCATGCTCGGATTCCGCGCTGGCGGCGGCTATGGCTATGCCCACGGATTCCTGTCGAAAGACACCTACAATGCCAACAGACAAATACTGCTCGACCATGGCTTTTCTGGTCAATGCGGCAATGATGAAAACGGCAATCCACTGGGCGGATACTACTGGCAGTACGATGCCGATAGCACATTGCTGATACAGAAATGGAAATACTGGTATGTTGGCTTCGACGTGTTCATGGACCTGGACTTTCTGCGCGACATCAGATACTACAATCCCGATAAGAACTGGACCCATGTGGTGTATGCAGGTGTGAACACAAAGTTTGCGCAATCGGAGACCGACACTACCAACCACCGC
Source organism: Bacteroidales bacterium (assembly GCA_024681475.1). Lineage (GTDB taxonomy): Bacteria > Bacteroidota > Bacteroidia > Bacteroidales > P3 > Colimorpha. Next base: position 28,605 of record JAILAT010000044.1, read on the forward strand.
TCGGAGATGCATTTAGGATACATCTGCCGATACAATTTCAACAGAAACTGGAGTATTTACGGGGATTTGCGCGGCTCGCTGGTGGAGCGACTGTTCGACCGCGAATGGGCTGGCGGAACCATAGAGCCTGTGGTAGGTATCGGTGATTTCGTGCTCAATGCACAGGTGGGTATTGCATACCACTTCCATTTTCGCACCGAGGAGCAACGCCGCGACCTGAAGACATTCATTAATCCCTCAGGAGCTATTGACACTTCACATTATTTCTCCTATCACAGAATGTCGACCAGCCGCTACCTTATTATAGAAGACTCCATCAACGACTGCTACAAAGACACAGTCCTGCCGCCGCCCGAGAAACGTGCCGTCATAGAGCGCCTCGAGAATGAACTGAACGACATGATTGCTCATGACAAACTTGTTGCGCGCGACATGAAACTGAACGAGATACTGCGCAGCAACGTACTGCCCTGGGAGATGGTCTTCTTCGAGCTGGACCGCTGGGAAATCCAGCCTAGCGAAGAACAGAAGATTGCTGCCATGGCCAGGGTGATGAAGGTGTATCCCAACGAGACGTTTATCCTGACCGGATCGGCCGACTCGAAGACAGGTACAGTCAACCGCAACTGGTTCCTGAGTCACAATCGTGCCGACGTAGTGTACTATCGACTGATAACAAAATATGGCATCAATCCAAATCAGCTAAAGAGAGTATATATGGGAGGTATACTGGATTACGAACCTTATCAGCTGAACCGTTGCACTGTGATAATCATGGACGTACCCAATGTGCAGAAAGCCTTTGAGGACATGAAGGCCAGCGGCGGCGTAGGAAGTGGAAACATTGAAGACTTTTAGTAAGAACAAGTCATGAAAAAAATAGCATTAGCATTAATATTGCTCAGTGTCGTCACCATCGCGTGGGGACAGCAACCGAAAGAAAGCAACACGCGCCTAGTTAGCGCGGAGAGAGACACGGGAAGATTTGTCGGAGAGCACCACGTTGGCTGGATTCGCTCACATGCACTGGACAACTGGATGGTTGATGTAACGATAGGTCCGCAGTTTTACTACGGCCTTGAGGACAGAAAAGGCAGCTTGTTCGATCGATTGACCTTTAATGCCGAAATGCATATAGGGCGCTGGATGTTCCCCATGGTGGGCTACCGTCTTGGCGGCGGATTAGGTTATGCACATGGCTTTATCACCAAAGATAGCTACAATACGTACAATCCTTTTTGGGGCTACGGTTCCTCGTATGGCAACACCGTGGACGGCAATGCTTTGGGAGGATACTACTGGCCCATGGATGACAACAACGACCTATACATGCAAAAATGGAAATATGTTTATGGCGGCGGCGACATTCTCATCAACCTGACATTCTTGCGGAAGTACGACAAAGTGGATCTGAGCCGCAAATGGCAGAACATCGCCTACGCCGGCATTGACATATATATGGGCTTGTCGGAAAACCACCCTCAAGTGACCGTCGAGACCAATCTGGCTGGCGAGGGACATATCGGCTGGATTACACGCTATTACTTGCTGCCACAGCTGAACGTGTATTCCGACCTGCGCCTTAGCATTATCGAAGGACGTTTCGACCGTGAGTATGCACCCAACGTGGAGGTCACACCGCAAGACTTCATCTTTTCCGCTCATTTTGGTGCCTGCTACGACTTCAATATGCGCTCGAAAGAAAGACGCAAACAATACTATGTAAGCAGGGGCATATGGCCTGCGAGCATGGAGACTATACCCAAGTTCGCCGCCTTTGTTCAGATTGACGAATTCTCGTACGAGAGCGTTATCGAACACTACTATACGGTACGCTACTACGAACAGGACACGCCTGAGAGCGACACCGTAATCATGCAACTGCAAGACAGTATAAACAATATCAAGAACCGCTGGAATCAGGTGCCAGTCAATGCGTCGCTAAAACAGGTGATGGATGAGCACATGCTGCCTTACGTGATGGTCTTCTATGATTTGGACCGCTGGGACATTAGTGCCGAAGAAGACATGAAAATTGCCAAGATGGCCAAGCTGATGGCCGTGTATCCTGACCTGAACCTGATTCTGTCGGGATCGGCCGACTCGAAGACCGGCTCTGCGAGAAGAAACTTGTTCTTGAGCCACAACCGCGTGGATGCAGTTTACAACCGTCTGGTATACGGGTACGGCATATCCCCTGAACGTTTAAGACGCGAATATCTGGGCGGTGTGATGGACTACGAACCCTTCGAGCTGAACCGTTCGACTGTCATCATCATGGATCACCCGTCCATACGCAAAGCATTTAACCAGATGAGGGAAAGCGGCAAAGCTGGAGACGGTGAAATAAAAATAGACTAAAGTCGATGAAGATATTGATGGTGCATAACGACTACGGCGTTTACAGCGGCGAAGAGGCCGTTGTGGACCGCATGATAGCCGACGGCCGCAACTTCGGATACAACATCGAAGTATTGCGACGCACCTCAAAATTCTCGCGCGACAGCCTGATTGGCAAATGGCGGTCGTTTTTCAATGGATTCTACAGTCCATCGGGGCGATGGATGATGCGCGAAGCGCTACGTACCTTCAGACCAGACATCGTACACATACACAACCTATATCCCTTCATCTCACCTCCCGTTCTTTTCCTATGCAAAAAGGCCGGTGTGCCTGTGGTGATGACGGTACACAACTACAGACTGATTTGCCCCACGGGACTCTTCCTACGTGACGGACGTTCGTGCGAAAATTGCCTGCGCAACGGCAACGAATGGGACTGCATCAGACACAACTGCGAAAACTCGATGACCCGCTCAGTGGCCTATGCTTTGCGCAACATGGTGGCCAGAAAAACTGGCGCATACCGTAAATGCGTGGACTATTTCTGCTGCCTGACCGTATTCCAAAAACAGAAACTGCTGGAAGCCGGGTACGATGCCGACAAAATATTCGTCTTTCCCAACTACGTAGAAGTGGTGACGCCCACTGAAAGTGACAAAACAACATACCCTTGGCAGCAATACCCGGGTGGTTTTGTTGGATATGTGGGGCGCTATCATTACGCCAAAGGCACCGACTTGCTGATTGAAGTAGCACGCCGAAATCCCGAGTTGCCATTCTGTATAGCAGGCAGTATGGATGAGACACAAACGGTTGACCTGCCTAAGAACGTGACCGTATGCGGCATACTTAACCAAGAGGAGTTGGCAGCGTTCTATGAAGCAGCTCGCTTCGTGGTACTCCCCAGCCGATGCTATGAAGGTTTCCCCTTAGTCATGCTGGAAGCTTTCGGCCACGGGAAATGTTGCGTGGCACCCAACCATGGTGCTTTCCCCGATTTGATGCAACATGAAGGTCAGAACTGCGGACGTCTTTTCACACCTGTAGACATAGAGGATTTGGAACGGCAAACCTTAGCACTGTGGAACGACAAAACAGCCTGTGAGGAACTAGGCATACTGGCCAAGGCAAACTACAGAGCCCGTTTTGAGAAACAGACTCGCAATATCGCTTGGGACAAATTTCTTCGCCTTGTGGCCGCCAACGCCAAAAGTGCGAAGAGCACAACCAAATGAAACGCAACCAGATGAAAGATAAAAAACGAGTAGTCATTGATGTCAATTCTGTGATGCCCCTATACCGCTACGGATGGATTTCCGGCATAGGGCGAACAACCAAGGAGTTGGTGGAATCGATGGCACGGATAGAAAACCTGCCTGTTGAGCTGATGCTCTACAGTCAGAATACTCGCGGCGTAAGCGGTAAAAGGCTTGGGCTCAACTTGCCCACTCGACACCTGCCGCTGCCTCACAAGGCTTGGATGAACCAAATAGTGGCGCACACTCATTTTCGCGAAACACTGACACATTACGACCTGCTACACGTGCCTCACAACTTCGAATGGGTACGCCGTCCGGACAAGACTGTGATTACCATGCACGATGCCATGTTCTTTGCCTGCCCTGACGAAGTGTTCGACTATCGCTATGAACAACAGTTATACCCTACCCTAGCCAAGCAATGCCGAGGTATCATTACCTGCTCGGAGTCGTCCAAACGCGATATCATGCGATACATGGGCATCAATGAAGAAAAAATATTTGTATGTCGCTGGGGTTATGACAAAGATGTTTTCTTTCCGCGGAGCGAAAAAAAACGCGGCTATCCGTATTTCCTTTCCGTATCGTGCAGCATGGGACGTAAAAACACGATGACGCTGATCAAAGCCTACGAACAATTCATCAAACAAGGCCCCCTGCACGAGTTGGTGCTAGTATGGCCCAACACACCGCAAGAGGCTCTGAACTATTGCAACCAGCCTCATCTTCGTAATCATATTTATGTCACCAACGATATCGACGACGAGCGCCTCAGCATCCTATACAACGAAGCATCGGCGACCTTTTTCCCATCGCGCTATGAAGGTTTCGGACTTCCCGTGCTAGAGTCAATGGCATGTGGAACACCTGTGGTGACATCAAACAACAGTTCATTGCCCGAAGTGGGCGGCGAGGCTGCCATATATACAGACCCCGACGATATTGACGGCTTGCGCCGCATCATGGAACAGTTTGAGAACGGAGAACTCAAAAAGAGCGACTATCGGGAACGTTGCCTGAAACAGGCCTCACAATTCTCATGGGAGCGTTGCGCACAGCAAACTATAGATGTATACCAAAAACTGCTTGAGAACTGATGCAACCCAATAGAACCGTACTGATTGGTATTCCCTGTCTGTTGTTGGGCGGCACCGAGCTGCAGACACTACGGCTGGTGGAGGCATTGACAGAAGAAGGGTACCAATGTGTAGTGGTGTGCTATTTCGAATATGACATCCGTATGGTGCAACGCTACGAACAAAGTGGCAGCGAGGTAGTGTGTCTCTCGGCCTTCGGAACGCGACCGGAAAGCACAACAGAGGTATACAAGTTTCTAAAAAGGGGTCTGCGCCGAGTGGTGCGGGAGTATCATCCTGCAGTAGCACATGTGCAATACATGGCTCCCGGTGCATTGCCTATTATCATTCTAAAACAGCTTGGAATCCGAACCATCCTGGCTACTGTTCACACAGACGCAACCATCTACAAAAACCCGCGACTGGTGAGGCTATTGGAACGATACGTAACGACAGTATTCACTTGCGTCAGCGAGCATGCAGAACGAGGATTTTTCGGAAACAGCAACCTTTACAACAACAACTTACCACTAAAAAAACACAACCATTTCACCATTCCCAATTGCTTGGCCAAACATATCACCCCTCATAGGCACGAAAGACATGACGGTCCAGTAAACATCGGAATGGTGGCACGATTGGAACGCATCAAGGGTGTCGACCTTGCACTACCGGCCTTTGCCGAAGTACTGAAACAGCACCCTGACTGTACGTTTACCATCGTCGGTGATGGAAGTCTTCGCCAAGAGATGGAAACACAGCAACACAAACTAGGCATCAATGCTCAAAGCCTAATTTGGATTGGCAGCGTGGAACACAGCCAGTTGGAGAAGTATTATCAGCAAATGGACATCGTTTGGATTCCCTCGCGCAGCGAAGGCTTCGGGCTCACCGCTGTTGAGGCCATGGCACAAGGATGCGCCATTGTGGCATCCCAAACAGGAGGTCTGACAGAGATAGTAGACGACGGAAAAGAAGGTTTCATGTTCCAACCCGAAGTAAGCGAAGACTTGGCAAGCAAAACGATACAAATCCTCAACAACAACGAACTGCGAAACGCCATGAGCGAAAAAGCATTTCTCAAGGCGGAACAATATGGCTTTGAAAACTATCAAAAGTTAATAAGCAACCTATACCATAAATTACCGTGGGCGGAATAATCAACCTTATCATCTTTCTCGTGCTAACAGCCTATATGTTCATATACATATATCGCTTTAGCGCACGCGTCAAGAACCCGCTGAACAGCACACAATATCTACTGATAGAGGGTACGGAGATGTTTATCATCCTGCTGTTCGCCACGGGCACATTGGCACTGTCGTCGGCAGGTGGTGGACACGGTGCGGGAGGAGGATTCAACCTACAAGCTATCCGATTGTTGATTCTTGAGGTGTCCTTGATATTGTCGCTCTTCGTGGTAACCGAGCAACCCCGATGGGGCATCGGCACAATAGGATATTTGTTATATATCATCTGGCTTGTATATTCACTAACCTATTGTTCTTCAATCCAATTTGGTGTTCGTTACATATTGAAGTACATCTATCCGTTACTAGTGATGCTGGCCGCCTCAGCCATTGTGAGAGATGAGCCTATCTTCTTATCCGTATGCGTATGGGCGCGCAGGATTGCCCTGTTAAGTGTAGTGGTGAGATTTGTACCAATTCCAATATTCTCGCTTTTCGACCCATTCTGGTACATAACAGCACTGAACCTCAATTATGTAGTTGTTGCTTGTATATCGTTTGCACTCTACTACTTCTATGGTAAAGACAAAAAAGACCTAATATTGGGTATCTTGTTCTTTTTGCCTTGTTTATTGGTTACTCATCGTAGCGGACTTTTGGCCATATTTGGTGGCATGGCTATATTCATGTTCCTGAAACACAAATGGATATCACTCCCCTATATTGCTATTGTCGGTGCTATCGGCCTTGCTATTGTGTTCTATGTGCCTGCATTCCACGAGAAAATGTTCTGGAAAGACACCAACAATGAGTTGACGGTTGCCGACTTGTATGCTGGCAACATTGCAGAGGACGACATAAGAAACAACGGACGTGAGGCAGTATGGACCATGCTGGAAAATGAATTCTACAAAGGCCGAGAAATGAAAGGTAGCGGTATAGGTAGTTGCCAAAAGTTTTTGTATGAGAATCCCAATATGGTGAAGCAGACGCATGGAGACTATGTACAGATGCGTTGTGACACAGGTCTGATAGGAATGTGGCTATACCTTGCCGTGGGTATTGCGACACTGCTACATTGTGCCATGGTGAGTTTCCGATCATGGGTGCCCGACCATATTAAATGCTGTGCCATGATTACAGGAGGTTCAATTGTAGGTATGTACCTTGGTATGTATAGCGAAAATGTTGTCACATACACCATGACATCAACAGGCTATGCTTTTGGATTCTATGGCATCATGTTAGGCATGCTCTCGAAAGTCGAAACGCCTCACTATCAATACAAACAACGAGGATTATAGCGCATGTTCAGTATCGTCATCCCCCTCTATAACAAAGCTGAAAGCGTCGAACGTGCTTTACGTTCAATATTCTCCCAAAGTATTGAAAACTACGAAATCATAGTAGTAGACGACGGCTCAACGGATGGTTGTGATAATATCGTCGAGACACTGAACGACAGACGTGTTAAGCTGATACGACAGAATCACGGTGGTGTATCCAAGGCAAGAAATCGCGGTATCGTAGAGAGCCATGGCGAATGGGTGACCTTTCTTGATGCTGACGACGAGTGGAAACCCGACTTTCTAGCCACGTGTCTAGCTCTGCAGACAACTTTTCCCGATGCCGATGTAGTGGCCACAGCATACGAAAGAGAACGCAAAGGAGAGTCTTCGGCCATTATTCTACGACGAATGAAAGAAAGCGGTAACATCCTGCTGGACAACTATTTCGAAGTAGCAGCTTGCTCAGACCCTCCTTTCTGCACCATCAGCGTAGCAGTACGCCGCAAAGCCTTATTAGATATTGGAGGTTTCAACGAAACCATAGGCCAAGGCGAAGACTTGCTACTATGGGCGATACTGGCTACTCATCATAAGATAGCTTACAGCACTCAGTCGCAAGCCATTTTTCACACTGGCGAGTCCTCATCATTAGGACGGCCCAAACGAATACCGCCCGACAATGATGTTGTTGGTCATTCCTTAGAGGCACTATACAAGAACAATACCACAATCCCTGGTCTTCGTGAGTATGTTGCCACGTGGCACAAAATGCGTGCTTCGATGTTTCTACGTTTGCCACACTATAGTAATCAATGCAGAATCGAAATCGCCAAAGCACAGCACTTGCAAAAAAATCCGAAACTATTATTATATTATATACTATTAATAATACCCTACCGACTTCGTATGGCACTACTTGCCAGGCAATCATAAAAAAATGACTTATTCTCAACAACTAGAAAATCAAGCATATGTACGCACCAATATGTATCTTCGCTTTTAAGCGTCCCGACTCCACACAGCAGGTGCTGACTTCGCTAAAACAATGCCCCGAATGCAGCGAGAGCGAATTGTATGTATTCTTGGACGAAGCTCGCAACGACAAAGAAGCGGCAGCAGTAGACAGAACACGAGCACTATTCGACCATTTGGAAGGTTTTGCCGACATTCATCTCTTCCCCGCCAGAATGAACAAAGGTCTTGCAACAAGTATTATTGAAGGTGTCACCCAGGTGCTGAAAGAACATGAACAGATTATTGTTCTTGAAGACGATGTGGTAGTTGCACCCGATTTCCTTACATTCATGAATCAAGCGCTTGAAGCCTATAGCGCTCGCCAAGACATCTGGAGCATTTCAGGCTATACACCAAACCTCGAGATACTGAAAACCTGCAAACAGTCCGATGTGTTTTTGGTCCCACGTGCACAGTGCTGGGGCTGGGCCACGTGGCGCAACAGATGGGAAAAAGTAGACTGGGAAGTTGACGACTATAGCCGCATGAAAAGCAAAGAAGAACAACGGAAATTCAATGCCGGAGGCAACGACTTGTACCGCACTCTGCAACTTGAGCGTAACGAAAAAATTGAGTCTTGGGCCATCCGTTGGGCTTATTTCGGCTATCGCAACAATGCTTGGACTGTCAACCCTGTGATTACCAAAACGAAAAACATAGGTCTTGGCGACTCCTCAAGCCACAAAGGCTGGCACGACAAACGCCACCTGGTTGAACTGACCGGCGGTGCCACCGTGGTGGATCCCAACGTACAGCCTAACGAAGCCATTATTAAAGCCTTCAAACATCATCACGACCTTGGAATCATCAGCAAAATAGGCTATTTTATGCGCTTGCACGACCTGGGCTACCACACAGTAAAAAAGATATTACATTGATAAAGAAATGTTTTACGTCATCTCTAAGACAATCAAGTTTCTAATCTATCCACTGACTTGGGCCGTTGCCTTGCTGGTGGGTAGTTGTTTCGCGAAAAGGAAAGGCTGGAGACGCGGACTGCTGATAGGCGGATTGGCGACATTGCTCATTTTCACCGAACGACCACTTTTACAGTGGGCACGATATGCACAATGTAGAGATTACGCCGAGCAACAAGTACCCGACAGTCATTATTCCGTGGCTATCATTATGGGCGGTTTTGGAAACATGAACGAAGACTGTGGGCAACTGGAGCCATTAGACAACCGAGGAGCAAGACTGTGGGAGCCATACCGTCTGTGGCAAATGGGAATTGTAGACAGACTGATGATTAGCGGTGACGCCACCATATCAGTGGACAAACAGGGGCGCAGCACGGCGACAGCTTTTAGGCAATATATGAATGAGCTTGGTATGGCGGATTCGTGCCTCATCCTTGAGCAGCACGCTCGAAACACACGCGAAAATGCCATCTACAGCATAGCCATACTCGACTCGCTGGGCTATACCGACAAGGATTGTCTGCTGGTGACATCGGCCACACACATGAACCGGTCGCTCTCCTGCTTCCAAACTGAAGGCTGGAGTCCCGATGTCTTCGCCGTCAACATCTACAGTAAACCACACCCTAAAGCCAAAGAGTTTATTCCACAATGGCGTACACTCACAGAATGGCAAGAAGTTGTCAACGAATGGTTTGGGAATATTGTATATCGGATAATGGGCTATTGACAACTATAATGCAACAAACCACCTGATACTCATGGATAAAGATGCAAAACACTGTAAGCGTGAACGACTGGTGCACATTGACATCATGGTTGGTATAACCATGATGCTCGTTGTATTGGGGCATTTTGCTGTGGGCATAGAGCCCGACTGGTATCGAAATGTAATGTGGCAGTGGATTTATTCATTCCACATGCAACTCTTTGTGTTCCTCTCCGCTTTCATTATTCGATATTCATACAAAGAAGTGCATAGCATTGGCGACTATGGTCGTTATGTGTTGCGCAAAGTGATAAAGTTTGTCCCATGGTATTTCGTTTTGGGTGTAGCCATTGCTGTCCTAAAGAGGTCAATGGACGGCATTGCCTTGGACGTTCACTTCTTTGTCAAGACGTTACATTCGCTAGCGTTATACCCACGCCACAGCGAGGCGGCATTTCTCTGGTATATCTATATTTTACTGGGCTATTACATCATTTCACCCTTATTTTTCCGCCTTCCTGGATGGGCAAAAGTGATTTGCTGCGTAGGAGCCATGCTGCTTCCTCACTTTCCTGCTGGTCATCTGCTGTGCGCATACGATTTCTGCCAATACACTTTCTTCTACTGCCTCGGTGTACTGTGTGCTGAGTGGATTGTCGAACTGGTCAGTATTAAACGCTGGGCATGGGCGCTGATGTCAATGCCTTTTGTTGTCTTTTCATACTGGCTGATAACCAACTGCGATGCTTATGGACTTGAGATCAAACAATTGGGCTGGTGGCTGATAGTTTCAGGCGTGGCCGCCCTACCCTTTTTCTACTTGCTGGCACTCACCATCGGTCGCGTGCGCTGGCTAAGCAATGTCTGGAGTGCAGTGTCAAAAAGCTGCTACTGGATTTATCTTTTGCAAATGTTTATCATTTGGGGTTGCGTATGGCTGGTAATGCACTTTCACATTGTTGGCAAGTTCCCCTTTGTAGCATTTCTGCTGGTCTCTAGCACATTGGCGATAGTGTTGCCAATGGCCTTGAGATGGATAGTGCTTCAACTAATGCATAAAAAACGGGACTCCTTCAAAAGCAGTCCCGCTAAAAATACATCTTTGAAATAAGTAAGCACGCTTAAGTTTACGGAAAAGGACTATAAAAGTTTCATTTCGATATAATTTTTTTACTTTTACCTCGTTGAAATAATCATGAAAAGAACTATTTTTCTCATAATTACCTTATGTTTGGTCTTCGTTGTGGGCTGCCAACAAACGCCGGATAATCCTAACCGTTCGGAGAGTCTTAAGATTCTCGATGCTAAAATAAAAAAGCACCCCAAGAAAGCCGAACTATACTATCAGCGTGGCAATTTGTTGCTAGACATGGGGAAAGAACAGAACGACAACGAAGCCATCCGCGAAGCCATTCTCGACCTGAATAAAGCTATCAAGCTCGACGATGACGAAGCAAAATACTACATTGCCCTCGGCGACGCCTATTTTTCACAAGGCAATGCCGGCAGCAGCTACGCCGCTCTGCAGAAAGCCCAATCCTTGGAGCCAGACAACTTTGAAGCTGCACTTAAAATGGGGGAAATCACGTTCTACAGCGGAGATTATGACCGCGCCATGGAGTCGCTCTCCAAAGTGACTGAAATAGATAAGAACAACCAGACGGCCCTTTTCATGAAAGGTTTCATCTATAAAGAAACTGGCGACACGGCCAATGCCACATACTATTTCCGCAAAGTGATTAATATTTATCCCGACTATGCCCCTGCATACGAGGAATTGGGTATGGTCTACCTACCCTACAATCCCAAGTTGGCAATGGATTATCTCAACACAGCCCACTCACTTGATCCTCAGAATATCAACATACTCTATGGCATGGCCATGATTTATCAGGATGCTGAGGAAGCCGACCTGGCCAATGATATGTATGTCAAGATCTTGGAAATCGATCCTAATTATAAATACGCTTGGTTCAACCGTGGATGGATGGCGTTGATACTCTACGAAGACTACCCTTCGGCCATCGACTTCTTCACCAAGGCCATCGATTGCGACCCACAATATGCAGAGGCTCACTACAATCGTGGTCTGGCCTACGAGATGATGGGCGACAAGGCGAAAGCGAAAGCGTGCTATGAAGCCGCCCACGAGATTGACCCTTCCCTAGGAAAATAGCAGTCAGCCCTACCCTCTTTTTGAAACCCAATAAAAAAAATACATAATAATCATGAAAGAAATCAAACAATACATCGAGGCCAATAAGGACCGCTTTCTTGATGAGCTCTTTTCGCTTATCCGCATTCCTTCCATCTCGGCAGAAAGCGAGCATAAGGAAGACATGGTTCGCTGCGCCAAACGTTGGCAAGAACTTTTGCTGGCTGCCGGCTGCGACACAGCCGAGGTGATGCCCTCTGCTGGTAATCCCGTGGTATTTGGCAAGAAAATCATCGACCCATCAAAACCGACCGTTCTGGTGTATGGTCACTACGACGTGATGCCTGTTGCTCCACTCGAGCTGTGGAACACTGAGCCTTTTGAGCCCGTCATCAAGGATGAAAAAATTTGGGCACGCGGCGCTGACGACGACAAGGGACAGAGCTTTATGCAGGCCAAAGCTTTCGAATTTATGGTGAAGACTAACCAATTGCCCTGCAATGTGAAATTTATGCTTGAAGGCGAAGAAGAGATTGGCAGCGGTAGTCTGTACGGTTTCTGTGAGGAACACAAGGAAATGCTGAAAGCCGACGTCATCTTGGTAAGCGACACTGGAATGATTGCCCAGGATACCCCAAGCATCACATCAGGTCTTCGTGGCCTTTGCTATTGGGAGGTGGAAGTGACTGGTGCAGACCACGATCTCCACTCGGGCATCTATGGTGGCGCTGTGGCCAACCCCATCAACATCCTCTGCAAAATGATTGCAGACCTGCATGATGCCGATGGACACATCACCATTCCTGGCTTCTACGACGACGTGCTGGTTATCAGTGACGAAGAACGTGCTCTCATGGCACAGGCACCTTTCAACCTTGAAGCATACAAGAAATCGCTCGACATCAAAGAGGTGCATGGCGAAAAAGGCTTTAGCACCACTGAGCGCACCGGCATTCGTCCCTGCCTTGATGTTTGCGGCATTTGGGGAGGCCATACGGGAGAAGGCAGCAAAACCGTGTTGCCCAGCAAGGCATACGCCAAAATTTCCACCCGTCTGGTAGCCAATCAAGACTTTGAAAAAATCAGCAAGATGTTCAAAGACTATTTCGAGGCAGCTGCTCCCGACTGTGTGCGCGTGAAAGTAACACCTTCGCATGGTGGTGCCGCATATGTCAGCCCCTTGGAAATGAATGCCTACAAAGCAGCAGAACGAGCCTTGACAGAGACTTTTGGCAAACGGCCTATCCCCACACGCAGCGGCGGAAGCATCCCCATAGTGGCCGGATTCGAACGCATACTGGGTATTAAGAGTATTCTGATGGGGTTCGGACTAGGAAGCGATGCCATCCATGCTCCAAACGAAAACTACCCGCTCTTCAATTTCTTCAAAGGAATCGAGACGATACCTTATTTCTACGAGTACTTCACCGAACTGGAAACTCAGAAATAAAGCCGTACAGAATAACGGTATAGACAGCGAATATGAAACAGCCTTTGCTGCCCGCCGTCATAGTTATAGCCCTGATAATCTTCGTTAGCGAAGCTCTTTTCGGGGCTATAACTCTTTTATGCGACCCGACACGCAGTGACGCACATTATAGCCATCACATTGGGGACCAAAACTGGATGTTGGTTCGTGTGACGGACATTCCCTCGCGACGTGCTCACAGTTGGCGCATTACTGCCGAAGCGCTTGAAATCAAGGATAGTACTGGGGAAAATCACCCTTGCAAGGGCAAGGTGCTGTTCTATTTGTTGGACGAAGACTCTCCTACCCCAGAGAAAAGCCATTCATCCATTAAAAGAGGCGATGAACTGCTCGTCCACTGCACATTGCAGACGCCTTCAGGAGTGGAAAACCCACACCAGTTCGACTATCACAAACATCTACTGCATAAAGGAATAAGCCATACCGCAATTCTAAAAGATGGTTGTTACAGTATTGTCGGACACAGTAAAGGCAACTCAATGGCGTGGCTGTTGAACTTTCGCTACAGGCTGATCAACATCATTCAAAGCAGTCATCTTTCACCGGAGCAGCAAGGCATTGCCGAGTCGCTTCTCCTCGGCTACCGCAACGACCTTGATGCCAACACTCAAGACAATTTCCGCAGTGCTGGTATCACGCATTTGCTCTGTGTCTCAGGGCTCCACGTTGGAATCATTGCAGGGCTGATAGGTTTTTGTCTGAAATTTTTGGGCAACCGTCGTCCATGGCGTATCACTCGAGGAATTATGCAGCTTGCGTGCATCTGGTTCTTCGTAGCCCTTTCTGGCCTGGCGCCTAGCGCTATGCGTTCAGGGTTGATGTTCAGTTTCATTGTTGTCGGGAACATCCTTTATGCACGTCCGCCAACGACCAATGCAGTCGCCGCATCTGCCATCGTCCTGTTATTAATCAAGCCCATACTGCTCTTTGACATAGGCTTCCAACTTTCCTACTCTGCAGTATTCGGCATCATAGCTTGTCATCAGCCACTCTGCACTCTCATTCCCCACCCTCAGCGAGGAAAAAGCATCAAAAGCTATTCATTGCGTTTGCTATATGGATTATGGGCACTGGCCTGTCTGAGCATTGTGGCACAATTATCCACCTTACCCCTTACTCTCTATTACTTCCACCAATTCTCACCATACTTTCTGGTTGCCAATATCTCAATCATTCCATGGGCCGGAATCTTGCTCGGCAGCGTCATTGTGTTAGTTGCCGTTGCATGGCAGCCTTGGCTATTCAACATCGTTGGCCATATTGTCTCTACCGAGCTTTCCTTCTGCCAGTGGATAACCTCAACAATCAGCGGCTGGCCACATGCTCAACTAGAGAACATCTGGTTTGACATATGGATGCTGCTACTTTCCTATGGCATTATCTTTGTGCTGGCGTATCTTCTAAGGCACCTCACGACGAAAAGAAAAACCATTCTACAAACTGAGAAAAAAGCGTATTCACGAAAAGTATTCGTTTCTTCCACAACAGCACTAGCACTCATCGGAATACTATTCATATATGTTCAACGGACAGAGCAACGCTATGCCAGCCAACGCTGTTGGACACTATATGAAGTTGGCAACCACACCGCTCTTGAGTTTTTTGCCGGCCATGAAAGTTACCTGATATGCGACAGCACCGTTGCCGAAAATCCAAGGAGCATCGACTTTCAATCTGCAGCCAACCGACTATGGCACCAAGCAACCTCAACAAACATCATCCCTCTTGACAGCACCTACCACGACCGCAACTTACTATTGCAATCGCGATTCATTGCCTTCGATGATAAAACAATACGCATTATAGACCGCAGCAATCGCAAATACCAAATACCATTCAATCAACCGATAGACTATCTCTTACTCCGCGAAAGCCCCTATATCACCATCTCTCAACTCTCCGATTATTACCATTTCGACACCCTACTCATCGCCAGCCAAAACTCTATCCGTCGCCGCAATGCCTGGAAAACCGAATGTGACAGTCTTGGAATCTCATACAGAGAATAACAAATAGCGTTTTCCCTATTAAGCAAGCGGGGCTGATATCTTAAGATATCAGCCCCGCTTGCTTATGATAGTTATGTAGTCAATTAAACAGTATCAATGAAATTACGTTCGGCTTTAGAGAAAACCAACAAGCCAATAAACATGGTAACCACAAGGCATCCAAGACAATAAAACAGACCCATCCAGTCCATCGAGCCTATACCCGTTATGGAATAACGCCACGATTCAAAGACACCGCTAAGAGGATTGAGACGAACGACCCATCCATAGCTTTTGTTAGCCGTAAGGCTCATCGGGTAGATAATAGGAGTAGCATACATTAAAAGGCTTATCCCAAAACCAACCAAGTTGTTTAGGTCACGGTATTTCACTGTCATTGATGATATTATCATACCCCATGACATAGCAGTCAGTGCAATCAGCAACAAATAGACAGGGAATAACGCCAACTCCCAATGAGGGCAAAGTGGTGCGCCAGTGATGACATAATAGACATAAACCACTATAAGCAGCAATAATTGGATACCGAAAGTGACCAACGAAGATGTCATGCCTGCCAGCGGTATAATGAGGCGTGGGAAATAGACCTTTCCGAAGATACCTGCATTTGCAGCCAACACATTGCTGTTCTGCCCGAAACAAGCATTAAAATAGTTCCACATCAAGATACCGCTCAGATAGAACACCGCCTGCGGCACTCCGCCAGTCGATATTCCTGCCAGCCCACCAAATACAAACATGTACATCACTGTAGTAAAAATTGGACTAATGAAAAACCATGCGAGGCCCAATACTGTCTGCTTGTAAACAGTCACGATATTACGTCGCACATAGATGCTAAACAAATCGCGATATTCCCACATCTCCCTGAGGTTGAATTCCATAAACTTCTTCCTGGGCTCAAGGATTGCAGTCCATTGCCCCTGGTCGAGAGGCCGGTTGGTTTTAACTCCTTTATTCTTTTGTTTCATCTATATTGTTTTTTTTATTCTATCAGCAACTTAATAATAACACACCCCTGATTCTGTGCTCTTTGTATAGCATTCCTGATAATAAAAACAAGCCATAAAAAAGACAAAGTATGTCAAATTGCATAATAGTAAAGAGGTTCGTAAATTGTAAAAGCGCATACATGTATGAACATTAAATACAAAACAAACATCCCTTAGACATAATCAATAAAAAGGAGTCTTCTAACAATGTTTCCCAATGTCATACAATATAATCTTGCCAGAATAATTCGTATTCATACTTTCTCCAAGCATGACAGCCAAATGGCAATTGTTGAGTTATTGAATATAGATATGATGGTTGTTTCTCAAAAGCAAAACGAGCAGCCATTTCAGGCGTAGGCATTTTAGCTCGCAACTTCGTGTTGGAGAGAAAACTACTAAGGAATATATCCTCAAATAATGTGGGGTCTTTTTTGTAATAAGAGACTGTATTTTGATAGCCACGCGAGTAAAAGAACTTGTATATTCTATTCTTTAGTGTCGGTTCAAGATTCAACTGATTAGCATCCCTCACATGACCTTTATGACCGAGAACCTCTATAAAATGCTGAATTCGCCTCAATGAGAAGCCACCATTCCCCACGCCAGCAAACTCCAAAAAGCCATCATCATTCTTTTCAATCCATGGTGCACCAATATAGTCATAGCCCTTATCACACCACTCATCCAATTCGTCGCGAAATACCCATGCGTCCAATTGGTATATAAGCATATATTCGTATTTGGCAAATCGTTTATAGAAATCTTTGTCAAGCATGAGGAGGTTATAACCAGCAATGCCATAAAAAAACGAGGGAACAAAATCCTCTCTTATGATACTTATACAATAATGAGACGCTATTTCTTGATATTGGCAAATATCAACTTCTTTATTTGTCACAATACAAATAGGATGTTGGCCTAACACGTGACAACATTGACGAAATGACTTTTGTTGCCATTGATTGGGATTGGATTCGAATAGAGGTACAACTATTATGTTACTCATTCTATCTATAGCCTTTAAACAAAGGAGTAATCCTTTTGTCTTGAAGTATTTTATTATGGTATTTTAGACATAGGGGATGGAATAATCCGCCTTGAAGATGAAGCCAGGGTATGGGATAGTTATTTCCCTCTCCAAATGGATCAGTAGCAGGATGCGCTTTTACCGCTTCGTAATAATTATCCAATCGTCTGTTTTGTTCAGCGAACCACTCATCGGTCAGTTTGGTATGTGGTCGGCATATTAATGCCCCATTACCAACTAACAAAGGCCATTTTTGTTTTACTTCAAGTTTTAAAACCAGGTCATCAATATCTCTATATGCGCTACATTCGCCATTTAACTCCGGATAGCCTATAATATATTTGTCCGATTTGTTTAATGTGTCAAAGCATTCTGACCAGGAGTGTTCAATTGTTTTAATATCACAATATCCTCCACCATAGAAATGCATAAAATATCCTCGAAGATAGTCGGATTTATGATTCAGTGACAAATATTGGAATGCCGGATGCAAAGGGTGGTCGGGCAAAATGTATTCATCCAGATTATTTGGTGTAATTAGTTTTACGGGGACACCAGCGTTTTGAACCATCTTATCAAAACAACGTTTTCTACTCTCCGGCATCTCATTTGTCCCTGTCCAAAAACAATAGATTACTCTTTCGACTGGTTTTGAGATACTGATGGAATCATCAATGTCAGAGTTGTAGGACAGAAAAGTATCTTTATACAAATCAGCTTTAAATTTGTATGGCAAGCATCTATAGCGCAAACACCTCAAAATATCCATTGCCTTGAAAAAGAAATCTTCAAGCCATCTTGTATGCCATTTGATGAAATTCAATGGATGCAATATGGCGTTGCCGACTCGATACTCTCTTGAACCAATTATTCTATCCTGTTTGTATTTTATGAAGTTGTGAAAAATCTTATAACTATACTGTTCGGGATTTAATCCCCTACGGATGCATGCCTCGTGATAGACAATAATATTCCAGTAAAGGCAAATGTAATTGTCAGCTCCATGACTGACAGACTTGTTAGTAATGCGGTAGTTATATAATAACTTGTCAAGAACAACCCATTTCCCAACCTCTTCCATTAGTAGCAATATTTCCTGGTCGTCACCATATGCGTTTTCCTTGTTTAGGCCTTTGGTCTTTTGATAAAACGACTTTTTGAAAGAAACAAATGCTTCCGGTTGAAAATCGCCATTGGTCAAATAGCTCTCACCTGCAGGAATTTGAAGCAGTCTACTCTCATATTGAACGTTCATTTTCTCGTCACAACTGTAATGCCGCGATGAAACTAATGCTGCATCTGGATTGTCTTGATGAGCCCTTGCCATACATTCCAATGCCTCGGGCTGAAGTGTGTCGTCAGCATCGAGAAACCCGAATACATCGCCATGACATTCCTCAATCAAGCGCCATTTCGTATAGGTACAACCTCTGTTTTGCTCGTTATAATAAATATGAATTCTATTATCGTCACTATATTTCTCGTATATCTTCCGAGAAGCATCTATTGACCCGTCATCGACAATGACAATCTCCCAGTCCGTATATGTCTGGGCAAACACACTGTCAATAGCATCTTGGAGATGATGTCCGTTATTATAGTTTGCAATAAGAACTGAAAACATAATTGATGTTTTTGAGTTATTCTTAACGATGTGCTATTTTGTATCTAACTATTATTCTGTCAATATCTGCTTTGATAAATTTTATCCAATCGGATTTGTAATGTTTTTTATATTTATGATAGTTAAGTAATATTTTAGGTATGCCACGTAAGCCAGAAACAAAAAATGAGTATCTCAAATCGCGAATATCTATTTCTCTCTGCAATGCTGGTGGACAAGGATATCCCTGCATATTACCATGTTCCAAATCATAAATGTTGATTCTAGGTGGATCCAGAAAAGCATCTCCTAAACCGACCTTTTGATTGTTATGGATTCGGTAATCCATTAATGGTTCTTTAATATAGCCCAGGCTGTTATTTAGAATTGCCTCCAGTGCAAGAATGTAATCGTGATACATTTGGGTAGGATAATTGAAGTTACATATGACTTCTTTACGAATAGCCATCGTTGCACCCCAAGAACGACCACCAGTTACGAATACATTCAATAAATAACCATTGTCGCATAGTTGTAACCCATAATTGTCGAGACCTAAACTTTCGAAGAGCGTATACCTGGAACACGGTTGGTCGTTAGTGTCAATCAGTGTTGCATTTGAAAACACAACTTTTTTTTGTGGATGAGTGTTGAAATATTCATAAAAAGTTTCCACTTTATTCGGAAACCATATATCGTCTTGGTCGGATAAGAACTTTATGTCTCCTTTGCATAAATTGAGAGCTTTCTCAAAGTTCATCCTAACACCAAGATTGTCTTCGTTTATTATTAAACGAACCAAAATGTTAGGATTTCTAGAAGCAAATGTCTCGATAATTTGTACAGTGCTGTCTGTAGATTTGTCATCGCATATTACAATTTCATCTACAGGAAGAGTCTGATTTGCTATTGATTCGAGTTGCCGATTGACAAACTTCTCTCCATTATATGTACATATGGCAACTGAAATCATTGGATTATATTATTATGTTTGCGGAAATCTCCTATTTTTATTATTATTTTGGATAATAATTCAAAACGCTTTGTAAACATTTTTCCAATTCTAAATTCTTTTGTGGATAATAGGTCGTTAATCTGTTTATATGCTAATTCTAACTGATTTTGCTTATTTTTTAGTATGATCAGTTGATCTACAAATGGATAATATAGTTCTAAATGATTTTTGACCAACTGAGATAATAATATTTTTTGCTTACTATCGGTATTGTGTATCATAGAGTCATTATGCTGTCTATAAAAGAATAGAGTGTCGTCTAATTGTACTACTTTATCGTCAGGATTGAGTAAAGACAGCCAAAAGTCCCAATCCTCAAAACCATAAATCATATTAGGGTTATACCCGATAGTCTTGTCATAATCAATTCGTTTGAAAAATGCAGCACAAAAAATCAAATTAGACCATAGGAGTTTGTCAAATGAATATTTGGGCAAATCCCATTTTTCGTTGATATCACCGAACTTATTGGCATTACAATAAACGACTTTCGTATCTGGTTGAGAAATGAAAACATCTATTGCTTTTTCAAGATATGTATCACCAATCAAATCATCGGAATCAAGAGGAAGAATATAATAACCGCTTGATTTTTTTATACCGAAATTCCTGGCGACACTTAAACCTTCGTTCTTTTTTTTATAGTATTTAAATCTTAAATCTCGTTTACAATAATCTAATGAAATATCTTCAGTATTGTCAGGTGATCCATCATTGACAATTATGCATTCCCAGTTTTGATACTTTTGTGCCATTACTGAGTCTAATGTTTCAGATAGAAATATGGCTTGGTTATAACAAGGAATAAT
>JAILAT010000057.1 GCA_024681475.1 Bacteroidales bacterium
TGTTCTAATGCTTATAGAACTTGATAAACCGCAGGTAAGATGACGCGTGCAATGTGGCCACAAAGGGGCGACCGTTACGCACCTCCACGAACAACGACACGGGAAAGTCGGCCACCGAATCCTACACAGCATCGATATAAGCCACACGTCCCGTAATCTTGTTCAGCTGCGGCTCGTACAGGGCCGTGCGTTTCAAGCTGAGTTTGAAAGAGGAATAGGGCGATGTATGGTCCTGTAGCTGGTCGGTGAACAGCCAGCGTGCCATCTCCAGAAGTTTGTCCACATAACCGCTATTGTCGATGGTGGGATGATACTGGCAGGCCCTCAGCTGTTCGGGGATGTCGAACATCATCGAGAAAATGCCATTATCCTCACCCAAGAAATAGTGCTTGTCGTACTCCACCAGAACGGGAAAAACATTGTTCGCCATCGGCGCATCAGTCAGTATAATATGCAGTGTATGAGCAGGAAAGGCCTTATACGAATTCTTCAGGATAAAGGCGGTCTGCTCAATGTTGAACAGGTCGATGGCGTGCGTAATGTCGTATTGCTGCGCCCCAGGCAACATCGAAGCTAATTTGGCCTTGAACATCGCCACGTAGGGGTCCTTCAATTTCCAGTCGCTGATAAGGGTTACGGTCTTCATGAACAGATGGTTTTCTTGGGATGAAGTCTCTTTTTCATCATTACGATTCAAAAGAAAAGCAAAAATAAGGCTTTTATTTGTATAAAACCAAAAAAACAACAAATTATCAATGAAAAATATGCGTACTTTTGCCTTCTGTACCAAACGAGTTATCATGTATCCTTTCCCTTTGTCGGCCATAAATTACACCTTGCGACGGCTGTTCGACATCGCCGGCCTGCCGGCCAACGAGCCACTGCCAGCGATTTTCGACATGGAACGGATGCAGGTCAGCACGGAGCTTGTGGAGGGCAAACACGTTGTGTTTCACCTTCTTGACGAAGAAAAGCTCAACCATCTTCTGCAAGGCCAGCTGACACCGGCGCACATCAAGAGCCACGACGGGCAGAGCGATTGTCCCATCTTCTACTGCGGGCAAAGCCAGAATGCAGCTATCCTTGAGGGTGGTACGCTGCACATTCATGCCGACCTCCTCTCCCTGCCTTTCATATTGCTCTCGCGCTACGAAGAGATGATTTGCGCCGACCGCGACAGCCACGGCCGCTTCCCCTACCAGCGGAGCTTGGCCTGCCGCTACCAGTTTGTCGAGATTCCCATCGTTGACGAATATGGTCTCTTCTTGCGGCAACTGCTGACCGACTTCATCCCCAGCCTGCTCATCACCCCGCGACAAGGCCGCGTGGTACCCACCCACGATGTGGACCTGCTCTTCCGCTTCGGCGGCTTCATGCAAAACCTGCGCACCGTGGTTGGCGGCGACCTCATCAAGGCACACAATCTGAAGCGTGCGCTGCGCTCGTGGAGCGAATGCAGGGCCACCCTCCGCAACCGCTGTAACGATCCGCTGGTACAAGCCATTGAACAACTCTGCATAGCCTCGAAAGAGGCTGGACTGACCTCCATCTTCCATTTCAAGGCTTTACACAACGGCGAAAAGGATGCCACTTACGACATCAGCCAACCCGAGCTGAAACACTGCTTTGACATCATCAAACAACAGGGCATGCAACGCGGCTTGCACGGCAGCTACGATAGTTACGACGGTGGCGACACACTGCGACAAGAGAAAGAAGCCCTGGAGCACGCCTGCGGCCAGCCTATCGACTGCGCACGCCAGCATTTCCTCCGCTTTGACGTGCACCAATCCTTAGCGGCATGGCAGACTTGTGGCATTCGGCACGACTCGACTTTGGGCTTTGCCGAACGCGAAGGGTTCCGCTGCGGCACCTGCCACCCCTACCCGCTCTACGACTGGCAACAGCAGCAAGAAAGCAGCATCATCGAGCACCCGCTGATTGTGATGGATGGCACCCTGATTGAATACCGGCAAATGGACCCGCCCACAGCGCTGGCACAAATTCGCAGACTACACCACCAATGCATGGCTGTAGAAGGTGACATGGTCATCCTGTGGCATAACCACACCACAATCAGAGAGTTTGAAGAATATTACCGGAAAGTTTACCTTGCGTTTCTGCACTCGCTGTAATTAGACGCCATAGATGGCACCCGAA
>JAILAT010000062.1 GCA_024681475.1 Bacteroidales bacterium
AGCCTCGGAGAGGCTAACTCTCGATAACCCCACACAAGGAACGCAGTGTGGGGTGACATGACGGGAACAATATGCGTCTCGGAGAGACGCGCTCTCCATGGATAGATAGATCTCACCTATATTATTATTTGAACGAGCAAAGCCTCGGAGAGGCTGACGCTCAATAACCCCACTCTTTTTAGGGGACTTCTTTTAATAGCCTCGGAGAGGCTAACTCTCGATAACCCCACACAAGGAACGCAGTGTGGGGTGACAAGACAGGAAAAATATGCGTCTCGGAGAGACGCGCTCTCCATGGATAGATAGATCCCACCTATATTATTATTTCATCGAGCAAAGCCTCGGAGAGGCTGACGCTCGATAAACCCACTCTTTTTAGGGGACTTCTATTACTAGACTCGGAGAGGCTGACTCTCGATAACTCCACTCATTTTAGGGAACTTCTTTTAATAGCCTCGGAGAGGCTAACTCTCGATAACCCCACACAAGGAACGCAGTGTGGGGTGACATGACGGGAACAATATGCGTCTCGGAGAGACGCGCTCTCCATGGATAGATAGATCTCACCTATATTATTATTTCATCGAGCAAAGCCTCGGAGAGGCTGACGCTATTGCTGTGCCCCGAAGGGCCAATAAAAACATTGTCATAATCAATAAAAATCAAACCATTATGTTTTACGAAATAAGCAATGAACGTTACGACCTGGAGCAGGAGCTCCCTGCCTACCAGGCTGTTTATGACCGTGCGCTGGAGGAGTTTCTCGATTTCCGCTATTCCTCCAAGTACCGACATTGGAAACCTGTCGACTACGCCAAGCACTACAAAAAGCTGGAGAGCAGGCTCGATGCTGCTGCCGCTGCCTGGTACAGCGCCCAGGCGATGTTGAAACAGCTGGACTGGGAAGTTATCGAGCTGCTGGTCAACGATGTGGGCTATCCCGAGCCCTTTATCCGCGAGCTCTATCTCGGCGAACACGTCAGCGAGAGGCCCTCTACCTTCAATCCCTATTTCGAGGCCGGCAAGCCCCATGTCGGACGTTAGTCCTGGCAGCTTTTTTTTGGCAGAAAAATACTGCTATTCCATTGTTTTTTACCCTCCTGAAAATTTTTTTTTCAAAAAAAATCACTTTTCATACAATAATTAATTTTGTTTATCGTTATGAAACTAAAAAATTAATTACACAACAAAATATATAATTATGGAGGCAAATGAGATTAAGGAACTGACCAAGGCCGAGGAACAGGTGATGCAGGCTATTTGGAAAATCGGCGAAGGTTTTGCAAATGAGATTGTTGCAGCGGTGGAAACGGATGTGGCATACAATACGGTGCTGACGGTGGTGCGCATTCTGGAACAGAAAGGATTTGTGGGCCATGAGACCTTCAACCGGTCGAATCGCTACTACCCGCTCATCAGCCGCGAGGAATATATGCATCAGATGCTGGGACGTTTGACGAAAAACTATTTTGGCTCTTCGGCACGTGCGCTGGTCAGCTTCCTCGTCGACCGCAAAGATGTGTCGTTGGAGGATTTGGAGTCTCTCACTAAAGCTATTGAGTCATGATACATTGGTTGTTTTTTTCCACATTGGCGACAGGGCTCTTCTATGGCCTTTATTGCCTGTTGCTGCGCCGCGACCGTTGGCTGCAGCTGAACCGTTGGTATCTGGTTGTCGCTCTGGCATTCAGCCTGGTCTATCCCTTGCTGCGTTTGCCCGACAGCTATCTGCCCAATTACGCAACGATGGAATGGGTCAGCCCTGCTGCTGTCGACATCTATGCCGATGCGGTGCCGGATGCGGTGCCGCAGGCGCTGGAGCCTTCCGGCTGGTCGGCATATCGCGTGTGTACAATAATATATCTTGGCGGCGTGGCGGCTACGGTTGTCGTCCTCTTTTTGCAGTTGGGAACGATGCTGCTCCGCTTCCGGCGTATGCACGGCGAGCGGCGCAAAGGTGTATGGCTGTCGTTGCCCTGCGACGACACAGCGCCGTACTCCTTCTTCAATCATATTGTAATCGGTTCGCATGGATATAGCGAAGAAGAGATGCAGTGCATGTTGGCGCACGAGATGGGCCATGTCCGCCGGCGCCATAGCTTCGATGTGCTGCTGATGCGTCTCATGTGCTGCGCCACATGGTTCAACCCCTTCTCATGGCTGATGCTTCGTGAGCTGAAGGTCGTCCAGGAATGTCAGGCCGACAACGATGTCCTGTCAGCCTTCACGGTACAAGATTATTGCCGTCTGCTGTATCGGCAGACCACCGGATTCGGATATGGCCATATCACCAATAAATTCAACAGTATTAACCTTAAAAAACGTTTAAAAATGATGAAACAAAAGAAATCGCGCTTCGGCGCATGGAAGCTGTTGGCAGCGCTGCCTGTGGCCGCGCTTCTGATGGCGCTGGGCAACACCACCGCCGAGGCCAATGTCACCGATGCTCTGTCGGGGCACACTCTACTGAGCGTAACTTACAATCGTACAGGCGGAAAACCGCTGCCATTTGGTGGTGTGGGCTACAGCAAGGTCTACAGTCATGCCATCAGAAATCAACAAGAGTTGACCACTATAAAAGTGGAGTGCACGGGTCGTGGTCCCATACGCAGCTGGGGTGCATGGAGCTTCAGCCAGTTTGAGACTTCTGAGGGTGTCATCGACGGCAGGACAATCTCGCGCAACGAGCGCAAGCTCATCAAAGCCGTCGACAAGGAACTTCGCCAAGGCCACGCTTCCGGCACACTGAGCCAGTCGGCTGAAGTGAAAATCTGCAAGGGCAAAACAACGAAACTCCTCTTCACCGCCACCTGGGAGAATGGCAATGCCAACGGAGATGTTGACATTACGATGAAGGTCAGTGAGCTAAGTAATGCTTTGGTTGTCCAACAACCTGATGGCGAGCCAGAATTCATCGGAGGAACTGATGCACTCTACCGCTACATCTCCGAGAATATACACTACCCCGAGCAGGCCAAGAAAGATGGCATCGAGGGTATGGTCTATGTGCGCTTTGTCGTCGAGGTCGACGGTAGTGTGACAGAAGCCGAAGTGGTGAGAGGCATTGGCGGCGGCTGTGATGAGGAGGCGTTGCGAGTGATCAACGCCATGCCGAAATGGAAACCTGGCACACAGGACGGCAAACCCGTACGCACGCAATATGTCGTCCCCGTAAACTACAAGCTCAAGTAGGAGCGGGCCCCATCCTTCCTATGAAACCTTTCTCTTGTCGACGGGTTGCGCTGCGGCGCGGCCCGTCGGTCGGGAGTCTCTAGATCAGTCCCGACACTGCCAGCGCATAGCCTTGCAGGCCCATGCCGCTGATGACTCCTTTGCAGGCGCTGCTGAGCAGCGAATGGTGACGGTATTCTTCGCGGGCGAAGATGTTGCTGATGTGCACCTCCACCGCTGGTGCCGGCACGGCTTGCAGCGCGTCGTGGATGGCCACGCTGGTGTGGCTGTAGCCTCCTGCGTTGATGACGATGCCGTCCACTTTGAAGCCCACCTGCTGTATGCGGTCCACAATCTCGCCCTCGATGTTGCTCTGGAAATAGCTGAACTCCACGTCGGGGAACTGGGCCTGCAGCTCGTCGAGGTAGTCCTCCATGCTTTTTGTGCCGTACACCTCGGGCTCACGGCGGCCTTGCAGGTTAAGGTTGGGCCCGTTGATGATTGCTATTCTTTTCATGGCTTGTTCTATGATAGGTGAAAAAAAGCCGCCCATAGAGGGCGGCTTTTTATTGTAGCATACAAGATATTAGATGATACCCTGAGCCAGCATAGCTTTAGCAACGCGCATGAAACCGGCGATGTTAGCACCCTTCACATAGTTGATGGTGCCGTCGGCCTGCTTGCCATACTCTACGCACATGTCATAGATGTCGTTCATAATCTTGTGCAGTTTCTGGTCAACCTCAGGAGCCGTCCAGTTGATGTGGCCGGCGTTCTGGCAGATTTCCAGACCGCTGGTAGCAACGCCACCGGCGTTGACAGCCTTACCAGGACCGAAGGGGATCTTGGCGCCCTGGATAGCGGCGATAGCGGCGGGCTGGCAACCCATGTTCGAAACCTCAGCAACATACTTCACGCCGTTGGCGATAAGCTCCTTGGCATCTTCCTCTGCCATCTCGTTCTGGAAAGCGCAGGGGCAAGCGATGTCGCACTTCACGCTCCAAGCCTTCTTGCCGGCCGTGAATTTGGCTTTGCCGGGGAATTTGTCGGCCATGTCCTGAACCTTGTTGCGGTTCGAGGCACGCATCTCGAGCATATAGTCGATCATCTCTTTCGTGATACCGTCAGCGATCTCGCAGACACCGTCGGGGCCGGAGATAGCGACAACCTTAGCACCAAGCTCGGTAGCCTTGATGGCAGCACCCCAAGCCACGTTGCCGAAGCCGGAGAGGGCAATGCGTTTGCCTTCCATTTTGTCGCCTTTTTCCTTCACCATGCGCTCCACATAGTAGATAGCGCCAAAGCCGGTAGCTTCGGGACGGATCAGCGAACCACCCCAGCCGTAGCTCTTGCCGGTCAGAGCACCAGTGCTGTGCTCGCGAGCGATTTTCTTGTAAGCACCATAGAGGTAGCCAATCTCGCGGCCGCCAACGCCTACGTCACCAGCAGGGCTGTCCTGGTCGGGACCAATGTTGCGCCACAGCTCATACATGAAGGCCTGGCAGAAGCGCATGATCTCTTCGTCGGTCTTTCCAACGGGGTCGAAATCAGCACCACCCTTGCCACCGCCGAGAGGCAGGTTGGTAAGGCTGTTCTTGAAGATCTGCTCGAAGCCCAAGAATTTCAGCATCGAAACGTTCACCTTCGGGTGGAAACGCAGACCACCTTTGTATGCACCAAGGGCAGCGTTGTACTGCACGCGGTAGCCCAGGTTCGTCTGAACCTCACCGTTGCGGTCAACCCAGGTCACGCGGAACGTGAAGATACGATCGGGCTCCACAAGACGCTCAACGATTTTGGCTTTCTCGAACTCAGGATGCTGGTTGTAGACATCTTCAATCGACTCCAACACCTCGCGAACTGCTTGCAAGTATTCGCTTTCACCCGGATGTTTGGCCTCCAGGTTGGTCATAATGTTTTGTACGTTCATGATATTTAATCTTTTATAAAAATAATTTGTGTTTAATTGAGGATACAAAAATACGACATTTTCCGAAAACGGAAAAGGTTTTTTTGCTTTTTTTTTATAAATTGTTTTTGATAATAATTATCTAGCTGATTTCCAGCGGATGAGGAATGAGGTTTGCGAGACGGTTATTTGTAGCACTGGTTGGCGAAGTCGAGCAGGCGCTGTTTCACATACTCGCGTTCCTCGATGAATGACATGTGCCCCACGCCGTCCAGCAGCAGCATCTCGGCGCGACGGGGCAGCAGGGCGCACGACACGCCCACCTCTATGGGGATGCGCGGGTCGTTCTTGCCGTAGACGAACAGCACGGGCATCTGGGCGTTGGCCAGCACGTGCAGCTTGGAGGTGCGGACCTTCATGCCGCGCTGCGCAGCGATGATGCCTTCGGCGCCGGTCTCCAGACATTCGTCGCACAGCTCCTTGATTTCTTGATGCAGCACATCTTTCTTCGAGGAGTCGAACAGCCGCGTGATGAAGTCGACAATGAAACTGGCACGGTTCAGGCGCACCTGGCGGCACATCTCTTCGCGCTGGCCACGGGCGGTCTCCGAGTCTACCATGCCGTGCGAGTGCAGCAGCACCAGGCCTTTCAGCATGAAGGGGTATTTCTCGGCAAACGACAGCGCTACATAGCCTCCCATCGAATGGCCCACCAGCACGCACTGCTCTACGCCGGCATCGTCGAGCACCGCTTTCACGGCGTTGGCCATGAAGTCCATGGTGTGCACATCGGAGTAGGTGTCGCTGTAGCCATGGCCGGGCAGGTCGATGGCAATGACACGCACTTGCCGCATATAGCTCAGCGTGAACGAGCTCCACACGCACAGGTTTTGCAGAAATCCGTGCAGCAGCACCACGGTGGTGGCATGCTCACGCCCCTCGTCGCGGTAGTGCAGCGCCCGGTTCTCGAAGATGATTTTCTTATGCAGTTCCATAACAGGGTTTTACGGTTGAAAACAATTGCAAAAGTACGCCTTTTTATTGTTCTGGCAGCACCTTGTGCTGAAAAGTAATCCGCAACCGATTGTTAATAAGTGTCAAAAGCCTCATTGCGCGTAAAACAGCAGGGCCAGCGGCACCACCGCTTTGTTGCGCTTTGTCAGGCTGTTGCCATAGGCCGATACGGCTATGCGGTCGGCGTCTATTCCGTTGCTAATCAGCTGTTTCTTGATGGATTTGCCACGCTCCTGCGACAGTTTGAAGCAGGCTGCGTCTTTGGTGCCGTCGACGCTCACCACAAGCTCCACCGTGAGGTTGGGATGGCGCGACAAAAAGTCGGCCAACTGCTCCAGTTCTTTCTTGGTAGCGGTTTGCAAATCACTGCCCTGCCCTTTGAATTGCACCACGGGCATCGGCAAAACGCGGTTTTCGGCTGCCAACGAGAGCAGGGCGTCCTCGGTGTACACGGCGGGCGTGAGGCGTTTGTTCTGCGACGGCCGGAATTTGATGCCGGGGATGAAGACACCTTCGCAGCGTGCCACCAGCAGGTAGCCCTTGTCGCTGTAGAACGAGCTGCGCCATTCGCTCTGGCGTGCCACGGCCTGGTCGAGTATCAGCGTGGTCTGTGTGGCCGAGTCGATGATGTCGATGTTGAAGCCCACTTCGTCGGCCACCACCTGCACCATGTCGAAGCCCTCCATGTTGCCCTCCAGTGTCGGCAGGCTGTAGCAGCCGTATCGGCCACGGAAGTTGGAGCACAGCAGCAGCTTGTCGTTGTCGCCGCTCATGGTGACGCTGGCTTCGTTGAATCCGGTGTTGGTCTCCTTGCCGTAGTTGCGGGGCTTGGCCCAATGTTTCCAGTCGTCGACGTTGTCGCGTGTGGTGTAGTAGAGGTCGCCATAGCCCAGACCGCCGCGTCCGTCGGTGATGAAATAGAGCGTTTTCTTGTCGGCGCTGAGCACGGGGCTGCACTCCATATAGGGGCTGTTGACGTTGATTCCCAGGTTGATGGCTTTGCCCCAGCGGCCTTTGTTGTAGGGCACATAGTAGATGTCGCTGGCCAGCGCCGTGTCGCCGTGGAAATAGCTCCGTGAGGGCTGTAGGTTGTGGCCGTCGGGACGGTCGCTGGCGAAGAGGATGCCGCTGCCGTCGGCCACCATCACGGCGTCGTAGTCCTGATAGGCGCTGTTTACGGGCGCCGGCAGCGTCTCCACCCAGCTCCACGCCGAGTCGCGCCATTCGGCCACCATGATGTCGCCGTCGCGACCCAGGAGCATCTTGGCGCCTCCGTCGAAGAGGCTGTAGATGTGCAGGTCGCTGTTCTCCATGTTGGTGAAATAGAGCGGTCCTGTGGCCAGCCACTGCGCCTTCTTGCTGACGATGTGCTTGGCACGCCATATCTGCCACTTGCCGTCGACAAACTTGTCGTAGTAGAGCGCCTCGCCGCCAGCTTGCAGCACGGGGTGCATCATGTCGTAGGCCGGCGCCACCATGAGGGTGCGTGAGCGTCCTGTGTTCGGTGCGCCGACGATGCTGCGCAGCTCCGCCACCTCGTCGAGGCAGTCGGTCTCGAAACTCAGCGCAAAGTAGTCGATGCGGGCGGGTATCTTGTTCCACTGTCCTGCAGCGATGTATTGTTGCAGCGTGCGTTGCAGCGCCACGAAGGAGCCTTTTTTGCCGGTGAGGTATTGCACCTTGTTGACCCAGGCGCTGAACTGGCTCTCCGTGAAGGGCATGTTGATATCGAACTGGTCATAGATGGCGGCGGCCTCTTTGGCTTCGGCCAGCGCCATGTAGTAGGGGAAGTCGGGGTTCTCGTTCTCGAATTTCTCCAGCGGCGCCATGTTGCCTTCCTCGGTGTGCCATTTGTAGTATTGCAGGTAGATGTCGTTGTAGTTCACGTCCAGCGGGAAGTTTTTCAGGTATACCTTGGCAGCCTGCTGGTCGTGTTCTTCGGTTATCAGCCTTTTCAGCTCGTCCATGGCGTCGTCGGCCAGCGCGTTGTCGGGATTGCTCAGCACGAAGTGGGCGTAGCCTTCGGCGTCGGTGATGTTGTCAAACTCGTTGTTGGCCATCTCCTCCATCATCGTCAGCACCTCCATATATTCCTCGCTGCCAGGATATTGCGACAGGAATGCCTGGCATGCTGCCATCGAGGGCTGTTTTTTCAGGTTGTCGAAGGCGATGGCGCTTTTGCGCTTCGTGGCGGCCATTTTGACGGCGGGTATGTCATAGTATTTTCCCAGACGTTGGTCCACGGCCGATTCGGCTGTCGTCGTGGCCACCATGTCGGCGGCGCAGCGTCCCATGGCTGCCTCGGCGCGCTCGGCCTGGTTGGTGTTGGGATAGGTCTCCATGAAGGCGCGGTAGGCCTCCAGGGTGTTTTGTTTCAGCGTCTTGCGGTAGTGCTGCTCGAAGCGGTGCTCGGCCACCAGCCGTGTCACCTCCTCCTGGCCGGCGAAGGCTTCGGCCAGCTGGTCCAGCGAGCTTTCGGCGATGGTGGTGGTGTCGCTCAGCCACAGCGACGTGGCGTCGATGATGTCTTGCTTGACAGCGCGTATCGTGATGAGTGTTACACCTTTCTTGATCAGTTTGTTGACCCTCTTGAAGTGCTTGTTGTCCTCCAGCATGGCCACGTAGCGCTCTTCGGCGGTGGTGATATTTCTCATGGCGGCGGCATAGTCGAGCATGGGGTTGTCGGCGGCGCTGTAGAAGCGTGCCATGTTCTCCAGCACGGCAGGGTCTTCGGGGTTCTTGGTGTAGGCTTTGTACAGCTTGGCGTACTGCGACTGGTAGTCGGCGGTCTTGCCGTTCTGGCACCAGCCTGCCGTCAGGCAGCACAATGCCGCCAGCAGGAGCATCAATCGTTTCATGGGCTTACTTCTTGATGGTGAATGACTTCATGATGCCGTCGAACTCTTTCTCGAAACGCCTGTAGGTGTCGGTGGTCGTCTCGATGCGGACCTCGAACAGCGTCGTCTTGTCTTTGAAATACATCATGCGGAAGGCGTAGTCTTTGCCGTCATCCGTGTTGGTGTAGCCGCCCAGATAGCCCAGGCCTTGCTCGCCGGGCATGCCGGTGCTGTATTCCTCGATGGACTGGAAGGGCTGCTGCAGGTAGCGTTTGTAGGCGAAGTCGTAGACAGAACCCAGATGGTTGTTCCTGACGTAGATGCGCATGAATGGCAGTATCGTGTCGCCCATCTTGTCCACCACGGCTTCGGCGTTGTAGGAGTAGAGATACACGGCAGCATTTTTGTCTATCTGCTGCGCCTCCAGAAACTTCCAGCCTCCGTTGGGGAAACTGAACTGTACGCGTGTCTGGGGGATGCTGATCTGTGCCAGGGCTGCGGCGCTGAAGGCCAGCAGTGTGGCGAATACTACGGTAAGTCTTATTGTTCTCATGATGTTGCTTTTTTTCTGGTTTGTGATAATCTGCTTTTTTGCCCGGCAGGGTAGGGGCTATGCTTTGCGGTCTTGTAAGGTTGTGTAGAAGTCTATCAGTCTCTTGGCCAGATTGTTGGCGTCGTATTCGGCGGCTATCAGCTCGCGGGCGTTGTTGCCCATCTCCACGGCGAAGGCGGGGTCGTTGGCCAGACGCCGCACCTTTTCCACGAACTCCTCGGGCGTGTTGGCAATCAGCAGGTGCTTACCCTCCTCGTAGTGGATGCCTTGGGCTCCTATCGTGGTGGATACCACCGCTTTGCCGTGCGACATGGCTTCGATGATCTTCACCCTGATGCCGCTGCCCGACAGCAGGGGCACCACATTGATGAGGCCTTCGGAGATGAATGTCGAGGCGTTCTCTACCTCGCCGCGTATCTCCACATCCTCGCGGTTCCAGTAGCGCCATACGAGGTCGTCGGGAGTGTTGCGGCCTGCCAGCACCATGCGCAGCTCGGGCATTTCCTTGTGTATCAGCGGCCACACATTGTCGAGGAACCAGGTGACGCCCTCCAGGTTGGGGCGCCAGTCCATCGAGCCGATGTAGAACAGCATGTCGTGGCGTGTCTTGGTGGCGCTGGTTTGGGGCAGCTCCATGCCGAAGGGGATGCTGATCATGGGTTTGCGGCATCCCAGCAGACGGAAGGTCTCCATGTCGTCCTCGGTGATGCAGGCCACGCCGTCGAAGGCGTTGACTCTCTCCACCTCGTAGGCACGTAGTGCCAGCGCCAGCTTCTTCAGATACCAGCGCTTCAGCACTTTGTCGCTGCCTTCGGCCATCTGCTGCCAGATGCGGTGCTCCACGTTGTGGGCACGCAGCACCACGGGGGCTTGGCTGTATTGTCGTATGGTCTCCAGGTAGGGAGCCAGAAAGATGCTCTCCACGTGTATCACGTCGTATTTCTCAGCCTTCAGCAGTTCGGTGAGACGGCTGCGGAAAGCGCTGCTGTCGAAGCGCTTCACATTGTACGACTCGCCGCATAGCAGTGCCACTGCCGCCGGCAACGCCTTGACACGCAGGTCGATCTCCACAGCCTCGAAGCCCGTGGAGGCTTTGTATTCCTCCGTGAGACGCTCCCATTTCACGGGGTGCTTCTCGCTGGCCACGCTGAGGATCTTCACCTCGCAGCCTTGCGCCAACAGCCCCCGTGTCAGGCTGTTCATCGCCAGTGTGCCTCCGTCGACCGACGGAAACGGCGGTTTATAACACAGTTGTAATATCTTCATTTTGCCTTGTTATTCCATTCGAGTATAACAATAACAATGATTCCGTTTTTTTATTGTGTCCATAGTAAAAAATAAAAACGACAAAACGGGCAGCGCGAATGAGAGCGCGTGCCGCTGGCACGCTGGTATGGTCTGCTGGGGAGCCCCACACTGCGCGATGCTTGTGTGGGGTTATAGAGGGCGCGTGCCTCCGGCACGCCAGGATAGTCGGCAGGAGGAGACCCCACACTGCGCGATGCTTGTGTGGGGTTATAGAGGGCGCGTGCCTCCGGCACGCCCAAAGACAGCATAATACCAACGATATCCTATAGTGGTGACAATCCCCGCCGCAGGCGGAAAATGATGTCAACGATATCTAACAGAGACGGCAATCCCCGCTCAGGCGGAAAATGATGCCAACGATATCTAACAGAGACGGCAATCTCCGCTCAGGCGGAAAAGATATCAACGATATCCTACCGCGTCGGCAATCCCCGCCGCAGGCGGAAAAAATCTATAAGATCTACAAGATCTCTGCCGCGCAGCGGCAAGGCGAAAAAAAGCAGAGAAAAGAAAGATACAAGATCCTACTCTGCCTCGGGCAGTGCCTTGAAGCCGTAGCCCATCACCTCGGAGCTCTCGATGACGTTGACGAAAGCGTTGGGGTCGAGGATGCGCAGGTTGGCTTTCAGCTTCACCAGGTCGGTGCGGCCCAGGGTGACATAGATCATCTTGCGCTCGTTGCCCTGATAGAGGCCCGTGCCGGCGAAGCAGGTGCCGCCACGCTGCAAGTCGTTGAGCACAAAGTTCTTCACCTCGGCAATCTTGTCGGTCACGATGAAGACGGTCTTGTAGGTCTTCAGGCCGTCGACGACGAGGTCGATGATCTTGCTCTCGACATAGATAAGGATGATGGAATAGATAGGCAGACGGATGTCGCCGCCAGGGATGCAGAGGGTGGAGAGCGAGATGATGCTGTCGACGATAAGCACCAGCACGCCCAGCGATATCTTGGTGTATTTGTGGATGATCATGGAGATGATGTCGCTGCCGCCCGATGTGGCGCCAGCCTTGAAAATCACGCCGATAGCCGCACCGTAGATGATGCCGGAGACCACGGTGTTGAGGAAGAAGTCGGGCACGAAGTATTTCGTGATGGCCTCGTCGCCGCTGCCCACGCTGTATGCCAGGTAGCTGGTGAGACCTTCAGAACTCTCGTAGAGGCCGTCGTGGAGGAGCGGAGCGTAGCCCCAGAACATCTCGAGGATAAAGGTGAAGATGGGGATAAGTATCACAGAGACAATGGTCTTGATGCCGAAGCGGGGTCCCAGGATAATGGTGCCGATGATGAGCAGAGGAATGTCCATGCAGACGCCGGCGAGGGAAATCTTCCATCCCCACAGGGCGTGGAACACGTTGGCGAGACCGTACACGCCGCCAGGTGCCAAGTTGTAGGGGTTCACAAACATCACATCGCCCACGGCGAACATGGCGCTGCCCAGCACGACGAGCAGGTAGGAGATGATTTCTTGACGCATTTTAATCTTTTTGGCGGCTTTGGTTTCCATATTGTTTTTCTATATTAGTTTGTGTATCATTGTTTTGTGCTGTCTCTGCGACGGCACAATGTCGTTGCAAAGGTACACAATTATTTCTTTTCCCCAAAACAATAATGCCACAATCTTTGCGTTATCACAGCGTGAGCGCTGTGACGCTTCGCACCGAATGCATTAATAACGATACAATATTATGAACCATAAACGCTTAATACTCTCACTCTTTGCCGTGCTTCTGCTGGCCACCGGCTGCACCACCGACTATCATTACGCCAACTCGTTCATCCGCAAACATCGCCATGCCGGCAAATCGGCCACGGAGACGTTCTATGTCTGCCTGCCTAACAGCGTGATGCACACCAACTCGTCGCTCAACGATGTGCCCGATTTCTATCTCCTCTCCTTCGAGGAGCAGGACTCCGTCATCGCCTCCAAGACCGACATCCTCAACCGTCTGGACGACTCCATCTTCCTCAGCCAGTTCAACGGGATGTTCCTCTACACCCTCAGCCGCCTGAAGGTGCCCGTCGTCGTGGTCAAGGACCCTTCGCTGCTGCCACATGCCGACGACAACCATCTGGTTATCAACTTTGTGCAGTTCGAGGCCGAGGAGTATGTGCAGCCCAGCCGTAGCAGTTTCTACACCAAGCGAGGCTACTATTACGCCTACGACTACGACCTGCGCCATTTCTCCCTCAATGCCTGGCTGCAGTTCGCCCCCCCCACAGACACCAATGCCACGGTCTTCTTCAAGAACGAAGAGCGTTCCGAAGGTTTCCAGGGCACCGTCATCGCCCTCAAGGAGGACCATGCCACGCTGAAGACCAACTTCACCCGCATCGACGTCAACGACGCCTACCAGCTGGCGCGCGACATGGGACGCGAATGCGCCACGCTCTACATCGAGCGGATGCTCACCGAATATGTCTGTCGCAAGAAGGGCACCAACAGCTCCTATTTCTACTACAACCCCCAGAGCAACAGGATCGATGTCATCATGCCCTACGAGGACGGCATCAAGGAGAATTTCGAGCGGCTGTAATAGGGGTTTCTGGTTCTTCTGGTTTTTCTAGTTTTCCTAGTTCAACTAGTTTTTCTAGTTCAACTAGTTGCCAGCTGCACCAGCTTTTCCAGCAGCTGTTCCTGGGGAAGGGCGGCATGGACTGTGTGGTGCGCCTGGCGGTAGTAGGCTTCGCGTTCGCGCAGCTGGCTTTCAACTATTCTGTGCCTTTCTTCGGTGCTGAGGTGTGTCAGCAGGGGTCGCTGCTTGCGTGAGCGCATGGCGCGCACCATGATTTCTTCCACGCTCATTTCCATGTAGATGGCCACGCCGTGGTCTTTGATGAAGGCGATGTTGTCGTCGTTGCAGGGGGTGCCGCCGCCGAGGGCGATGACGGTGTCGTCGAGTGCCGCGGTGCTCTGCAGCATCTGGCGCTCCACGATACGGAACGCCGCCTCGCCATAGCGGCTGAAAAACAGCGGGATGGTGAGGCGGTATTTCTCTTCGATGGCCTGGTCGGTGTCCATGAAGGTGTAGCCCAGCCGTGATGCCAGCAGGCGCCCCAAGGTGCTCTTGCCCGAATACATATAGCCCAACAGGTAGACCCTCATGGCTGTGTGGCAATCAATATTCGAAACTGCTGCCACCCAGGAACTCGCGCAGGATGGAGGTGGGCGGTATTGCGGAGGTCTCGATGGGTTCCACGAGCTCCAGGAAATTCAGCAGTCGCTGGGCCTCGGCATATTCCTCGCTGTGCTGCGGCACGCGTTTAAGCAGCATCTCGGCATGCGGCTTGAGGATGCCGAGTTCGTAGAGCAGTGCGGAGTTGAACATGATGTCGGCCTCTTCCTGGAAGGGGAAGATGTGCTTCAGCTCGCCGTCGCGCACGCTGCCCCAGCGCTTGAGGGTGTCGAAGGCGCTGTATCCGCGGAACTTGTTGTCGCGCACAATGCGGCGGATGAGGCGGTTGTCGCTGGTGCGGATAATGTTGTGCTGGTCGATGGCGATTTGTGTCAGCGCCGAGACGTAGACCTTGAATTTCAGGTTGTCGTCGATGTCGGCGGTGAGGGATGGGTTGAGGGCGTGGATGCCTTCGACGATGAGGATGCTGTTGGGCTTCATCTGCAGCGTCTTGCCACTGAAGTAGGGCTCGCCCTTGATGAAATCGTAGGTGGGTATTGCCACCTCCTCGCCGGCGAACAATTGTTGGAGCTGTTGGTTGAGGAGGGGTATGTCGAGCGCTTCGAGCGCTTCGAAGTCGTAGTCGCCGTTGGGTTGTCGGGGCGTGCGTTCGCGTGGCAGGAAGTAGTCGTCCAGCGAGAGCTGCTTGACGTCGAAACCGAGCACGGAGAGGTGCACCGCCAGACGGCGGCACGAGGTGGTCTTGCCCGACGACGAGGGTCCTGCCAGCAGCACCATGCGCACCTCGCCGCGACGCTGGCCCACCATGTCGGCGATGGTGGCGTATTTGCGCTCGTGCAGTGCTTCGGCGACATGGATGAGGTGCTTCTCATTGTGTTGGCGTACCACGTCGTTGAGGTCGGTGATGGTGGGCACGTGCAGCAGCTTGGCCCACTGGTGGTGCTCCTCGAAGACGGCGAACAGCTTGGGTGTCTCCACCGTCATGCGCAGCTTTTCGGGGGTCTTGGGGTCGGGACACTGCAGCAGGAACCCCGCCGAATAGGCGCGCAAGTCCCACTGTGTCAGCACGCCGGTGTGCGGCACCAGCTTGGTGGCCCACTTGTGGGGCGTCTCGCCCAGAAACTGCATCTCGATGTACAGCTGCGAGAGGCTGCCGATGAGGCGTCTGGTTTCTGGAATATTCTCGTTCTCAAGCAGTTTTACGGCATCTTCCACCAGCATCTGGCGCGAGGTGAAGGGGATGGCCTTGTGCTGCAGCTCCAGCATGTGCTCGCGGATGGTGCGTGCCATCTCGAGTTGGCTTGGCAGCGGTGTGGCGGCTTCGTTCTCCTGGTTGCGAGGCATGATGCGGAAGAAGAATCCGTCGCTCATCGAGTGCTCGATGGAGAGTGAGACCTCGGGGTAGCAGTCTTTCACGGCTTTGTAGAGCAGGAAACACAGCGAGGTGATGTAAATGCGGTAGCCCTCCTGATGTGATATGTCGACGAAGCGTACGCTCTTGGGGTTGAAGAGCCTGTAGTCCAGCATGGTGACTTCGTTGTTGACCAGCGCGCAGAGGATGGGGTTCTGGCAGTCGGGGAGCTGTGTCAGAGTCCTTCCTTGCTTGCCTTCGGCTTGCAGCAGGCCTGCCAGCTCGGCCAGCGTGG
This sequence comes from Bacteroidales bacterium, assembly GCA_024681475.1. Taxonomy (GTDB): domain Bacteria; phylum Bacteroidota; class Bacteroidia; order Bacteroidales; family P3; genus Colimorpha. Next base: position 15,574 of record JAILAT010000062.1, read on the forward strand.
TGCCTTGCTCCACCTGGCGGCGTTCGCCGGTGTTCTCTATGATAACTTCAATCGTGTTCATGGGTGTCGTGGTATCTTGTTACGCTGACGTTAACGGAGGCGCCCGCGAAATATTGTGCCAGGGTCGTAAAAATCTGTTCTGTAAATCACTTTCTCGCTTCGGGCTGTTGCGTTTTAAACCTCCTGCTCGCTTCGCCCGCGAAATCTTGTAAATCTTGTAGAGTAGATTATTGCGCCCGCTGCGCAGCTGCGCATGAATACCTGCGCAAGCACTCTACAAGATCTCTGCCGCGCAGCGGCTAGGCGCATATTGCAAGCGTCAGCACTCTACGAGTTTTTATCTGTTTGAGGCAGTGGCTGTTGGGAATTATTAACATTTTTTTGTTTGTATTTTAAAAAAAAATCGTATATTTGCTTGCTTGTTATGATTGGACAGAAAGTGTCGAATACGTGTTTAACGATTTGATTGCTTTCTTTTTAGTCGTAACATTGAGTTCATTGAAAGGAACGGTTTTTTGATAGCGAAAGGGCAATTTTTTGTGATTTTTGGTATATTTTTATAACATACATTATATTTTGAGTTGAATTTTTTGTTAATTAACCCTATTTACTAACCAAAATTTTTGTTATCATGTTAAAACATCTACAAAAATTGTTACTCATCGGCGCGATGCTATGCGTGCCGTGGGTAACGCAAGCGCAGAGTATCAGCGACTACACGTTTAGCACTGGTACCGACAACACTGCGTGGGTTACGTTGAGTAGCTCGGCTACGGAGGTGACCACGATTTATGACGACGACGAAGGGTCGGCTGTCATGAACATCGGCTTCACCTTCCAGTTCTGTGGCATCAACTACACCCAGTGGTCGTGCAACTCGAACGGACGCGTCTGTTTGGGTTCGACCGCTGTTGACGGATGGTGGGTGAATCCCTTCATTGCCACCAACCTTGCCAACACACGCAATGTGTTCCCGCTCATCTCCGCTTTTGGTATGGACAATACCATGGAGGGAACGGGGGTATGGTGCAAGTATGAGGTTGTGGGCACGGCACCCAACCGTATGCTTGTCATCGAGTACAGAACTCCATCGGAGTACGACGCCGATGGTGATCTGGTGAACTACCAAATCCAACTGGAGGAGGGGACGAACATTGTCCGTTTTGTGTACGGAACGACGGCGGCCTCCACTTATGACGATTTCCAGATTGGCCTTGCCTACAGTGCCACGGAGGTGGCCACTGTGTATGGCGACACTGTGCACTACGGAGCCACGAACACTACGCTGAACAGCTGGCCCGGAGTGAACCGCTACTATGAGTTTACTTCTCCTGTTGTGACTTGTCCTCGTCCGACGGCGCTGTCGCTGAGCGACATTACGTCGTCCGGCGCCACCTTCTCGTGGATGGCCGGCGGCACGGAGACGACGTGGCTTGTGAGCGACGGGACGACCTGGTACAGCACCACTGACACGTTCTACACGTTCACGACGCTGAGTGCCATGACCGACTATACGCTATCTGTCCGCGCACTCTGTTCGGCGAGCGACACCAGCTCGGCGAACACCATCGCGCTGCGCACAGCTTGCGGAGCCTTAACGAACCTGCCCTTCGTAGAGACTTTTGAGTCGTATGCTGCGAGCTCTACGGCAACCATCCCCTGCTGGACCAAGGGAACAAACAGTACCACTGCCTATCCTTATCCATCCAGTACCGTTGTCAACGGAACCCGTTGCCTCTATTTCTATGGTTACCATCCTTCTTCAACAACCTCCACTCCGATCTATAGTTGGGCTGCCCTGCCTCCTATCGACGATAACCTCGACATGAGCGACCTGCAGCTGAATTTACTGGTGAAGCGCTATTCGTCAGCTACCAACTATTACACTACGCTGCTTTATATCGGTATTGCTGATTCGGTGAACGGATTAACCTCGGCCTCTGCCATTGAGAGCACGGTGACCTGGATTGACACCATCGACCTTTTCTCAGCAGCAGCCAGCTCCATCCATAGCGAGGAGGTGAGCTTTGCCGACTATGCAGGCACTGGCAAGTATGTGGTGATTTATTGCCCCGTACCTCCGCTACAAGGTTCGTCCACTTATGCTTACAACTATGCCTATGTGGATGATGTGACGCTGCGCACCATCCCCACGTGCTTCTGGCCTACCGAGGTGGAGCTCGCAAATGTGGCTCCCAACGAGGCCGTGATCAGCTGGACACCGGACAGCCGCACTTCCAACCCCAGTGCTTGGAATGTGGAATACGGTGAGCACGGTTTCACGCTGGGTCAGGGTATCACGACTACGGTCACGGATACCTCCATTACTCTCAGCAACCTTTTGGCCAACACGCAGTATGACATCTACGTCAGCGCCGACTGTGGCAATGGCGATGTGTCGGATCCTGTCATGCTTGCTTTCCGCACCCAGTGCTCATGGCTCGACGAGATGCCTTACTCTGAGGGCTTCGAGTCGTCGACCACGGGCGGTACCACGAGTACGAACTTTGTGGAATGTATGACCCGACTGAACAACGGTACCCAGTATTTTGGTTACCCGTATGTTTCTTCGTCGACTACCTATGTACACAGCGGCACCAAGGGTCTCTACTGGTATCACACCACCACCACGGGCACCTACGGTGACTATGAGGTGGTTGTGCTTCCGGGTATTGACACGACGGCCATTGACATGACCGACTTAGTTCTGTCGTTCTATGCCAAGACCACGGGTAGCAGCTATCATCCCACCCCCATCGTCGGTGTGATGACCAACCCGAACGATCTCAGCACCTTCACGCCGGTCTATACCTTCACCAACACGGAGATTACCACCGACTGGAACATCTTCAGCGTACCGTTCACGAACTATACGGGCTACGGCAACTATGTTGCCATCCGTTGGAACCGTCCTACGTCGGCAAGCTATATGTGCATTGACGACATCTACCTGACCGACGAGTGGTGCGACAATCCTACCGATGTCACTGCTTCGGCAGGGGTCGACGAGGTGACCATCAGTTGGAACTCAAACGGCGGCACGAGCTTCGAGGTTATCCTCGGTGCCGACACGGCTATCAACGTAACCGACACTTTCTACACGTTCAGTAACCTGAATGCCAACACGCTGTACACCTATTCGGTGGCAACGGAGTGCTCGAATGGCAACAGTGTTTATATCAATGGCAGTATCCGCACGCTGTGTACTGACCTCGACAGCCTGCCCTACAGCTACGGCTTCGAGGACATGTCTACAGGTGGCAGCTCGGCACATCCTGTCATCCCCTGCTGGCAGCATCTGAACAACGCTTCGACCTATTTCGGTTATCCTTATGTTTCGTCCACTACGCCTCATACAGGTACTCGCAACCTTTACTGGTATGGCAGCACCACGACGGGCACCTACGGTGACTACCAGATTGTGGCGTTGCCCGGTGTGGACACGAACCAGTATCCCATCAACACGCTGCGCCTGAAGTTCTGGGCAAGATCCACCAGCACAAGCTACAATGTTGTGTTCCAGGTTGGTGTGATGACCGACCCGCAGGATGCCAGCACCTTCACGCAGGTGGGCACCGTGAATGTGGGCGGCAATACGACGTGGGCAGAGTACACCACTCAGCTGACCAACTATCATGGACAGGGCAAATTTGTGGCTGTGCGCGCATTGCGTCCCAGCTCGACATGGTATGCCTACACTGACGACTTCACACTGGAGGAGATTCCTTCGTGCCCCGATATCACCAACCTGGCAGTGTCCGGTGTGACTGCCGGCTCAGCATTGCTGACCTGGAACTACACGGCCGGCACTGAGGATACTCCTATTGGCTACGATGTGGCTTATGTTGAGAACGGCAACAGCACCAGCCCGACAACGGGCACGGCAACGGATGTCAACTATATGCTGACGGGTCTTGATGCCGGCACGGGCTACACGTTCTATGTGCGTGCTGACTGCGGCAACGGCTACGGTACCTGGGACAGCATCATGTTCAGCACCCAGAGTCTGGAATGTCTGGAGATGGACGAGTCGACTCTCGACACGGTGAATTTCAGCAACTCCACTTCGGGTATTTCTGGCTGTCTTGCCTACAGCTCGTATGGCAACACCATCTATCAGGCTATCTGGACAGCTTCGGAGCTGACGACTGCTGGTTTGAGCGCTGGCGTCATTACGGGAATCGACCTTGGCTTCACCTCCTCTTCGAGTTACAGCAAGGAGTTCACCATCTTCATGGGCACCACGAGCACTTCGAGCATCAGCAATGCCACGATGGAAGACCCGGGCCAACAGGTGCAGGTGTACGGTCCTGCATCGCATCCTTCCGGTACCAGTGGCTGGCAGCACTATGACTTTACCACTCCGTTCGTGTGGGATGGCACCAGCAATATCATCATCACCACTTTCATGAACCAGCCCACCGGCTCGACGCAGAGCAGTTCGTCCGGCCTGACTGGCTATTATGTGTCGGCCTCGAACAAGGCTCGCTACCGCTACAAAGACAGCAATCCCTTCACGGTGACAGACTACAATTCGGGTAATGCAGGTTCCACCTATTCGTATCGTGCAGCCATCCATTTCTACACTGGCGAATGCCAGACGATGGCCACCTGCGCCGCTCCCGTACTGAGCGTGACCAATGTCACCGCCGACCAGGTCGATCTGGCTTGGGTTCCCGGCTACACCGAGTCGTCGTGGGATTTGGACTACCGTGTTGGCAACGGCACATGGCAGAACGAGCTGATAGGCACGTCGTTGACGAGCTACAGCTTCACGAACCTGACGCCTGCCACGGACTATGAGTTCCGCTTGTCGCACACCTGCGATACCACCACTTACACCAGCACGGTGAGCGTCCATACGCCCTGCGTGGCTGTGGACATCCCGTTTACTGAGAATTTCGATGGCCTGACCACGAGCACCACTGCCGCCACCAACGTGCATGTGAACTGCTGGGACTACGAGATGATGTTTTCCAGCTACTCTTCGGCAAGCTACCAGCCTCAGGTGTACTACAGCAGCACCAATGCTCACAGCGGCAACTACTCGCTGCGTCTGTACGGCTCGAGTATCACATGCTTGCCGATGTCGTCAGTGCCTCTTGACAGCCTGATGCTTACGTTCTGGGAATACAACACGAGCACGTCCTACAAGCTGGATGTCGGCGTGATGGAGAACGACAACTTTGTGCTTATTGAGAGTGTGAACGTTCCGGCCAGCACGCATCAGTTGGTTGAGGTTCCTCTGAACACGTATACCGGCACGAGCCGCATTGTGGCATTCCGCAACTACTACAGCACCCTGACGAGCACGACAGGCTACAGCTACCATTACATCGACGATGTGACGCTTGACTACATCCCGACGTGTCCGAAACCCACCAACTTGGCAGTTGGTGTGGCGCCCAACAACAATGTGGGCATCTCGTGGACAGAGGCCGGCGAGGCTACGGCGTGGGAGTATGTCTACGGACCTTCGGGCTTCAATCCTGACAACATGGCCAGCAGCTCGTATGTTGCAACGACCACTACGAGCGACTCGTTGAACGGCCTGGCTCCCGGAGCATACGACGTGTATGTGCGTGCTGTGTGCGATGCCGAGGATGTAAGTTCGTGGCTTGGTCCCGCCACTTTTGGCGTGGGCATATACACCATGGGAATCACCGGTAGCGACACGCTGTACACTTGTGGAGTCATCATCGCCGACAACGGCGGTATCGACGGTCAATACAGCGCTAACTGCGACTATACGGTTGTTATCTATCCCGACAGCCCGAACAGCGGCCTGGTAATCTCGGGCAGCTCCTACACAGAGAGTTCGTTTGACTATCTGCGCATCTACGATGGTGACAGCATCACCGGCACGCAGTTGTGGAACGACTACGGCGTTAGCCAGCATCAGACATTCGGTCCGATATATACCGACGGCGCAATTACCCTTACTTTCCATAGCGACGGTAGCGTGTATTATGACGGCTTTGTGCTGAATGTGAGCTGCTATCACATCTCCACATGCCCGACGATTGCCGGAGCTATGGTGAGCGACGTGAGCAACGACCAAGCCGTTGTCACTTGGCTTGACACGACCAACAATGCCTACAACTCGTTCACGTTGTACTGGGGATCGGTCAACGACATTGCCTGGGCATCGGACAGCGCCACCGTTTCGGGTGTCAACATCAACAACTACACGATAACGGGCTTGACGGGCAACACTACATACTATGTGTGGATAGTGGGCAACTGCAGTGATGACTACAGTCGCGCTTATCCTGTGAACTTCACGACAACGCCTGACTGCGTGCCTGTGGAGAACCTGGCTGTTGCCGGCACCGACTACTACGCTTTCGGTTTGAACTGGGATGCTCCTGTGGCAGGCCATACTGCAACGGCTTACATTGTGTCGTGGCGACAGACGGGTACCAACACCTGGACGAGCGACACGACGAGCACTCCCTACTACTATGTGAGCGGTTTGAACATCGGAACCCCGTATGACTACAAGGTGACGACGATCTGCGACACGCTGGTCAGCACTACCAACAGCGGCAGCGTCTCGACGAGAGGCTGCGGCACGCTGATTACGGAAGGCGGCACCAACTACAGCTACCTGCCGACAAATCAATTCTACGGCTACAGCTACACGCAGCAGCTGTACTATGCTTCGGAGCTGGCAGGTATTGACACCATCGCCAACATCTCCTTCCATGTGGAGGACGGCTACGAGAACACCACCCGTTCCATCGTGCTCTATCTGGGCAACACTGCCAAGACGAGTTTCACCGGCACGGGCGACTACATTCCTGCCGCCAACCTGACCCAGGTGTACAGTGGCACTATCAGTGGCACCGACTGGATTAACCTGCATCTGAGCACCAACTTCGTGCGCAACGCCGACAGCAACCTTGTGGTTGTGATGGACGACAACACGGGTTCGTACACCAGCACCATCTACTGGACGTCGACAGCTACTACGACAACCCGTGCCCTGTACTTCTATCAGGACGGTACGGACATTACGCCTTCTGCTCCTTCGGCTAGCAGCAGCGGATCGGTGAACTATGTGAACCAGATACTGCTGAGCGGTCCTACTTGTGTGACGCCTGCTTGCGGCGAGCCGGTTATCTTTGTCACCGGTACCACCACCAACAGCATCAACATTACGTGGAACGCTGAGACTGGCAACACCTACGAGGTGGCCTATCGTCAGGTGGGCGCCACGAACTGGACTGTGGCCGATGCCAACAACACCACCGGTGTTTGCAGCATCACAGGTCTGACACCTTCGGCCGATTGGAATATCCGTGTGCTCTTCGACTGCAACGGCGACACGCTGATTGGTACTCGCACCGCTTCCACGCTGTGTGGTCCTGCCGCTTTGCCGTTGACCGAGGACTTCCAGAATCACGAATATGGTGTGTACGCACGCAGCTGCTGGACCATCGGCTCCACGAATTTGGGTACCAGCTACCCCGAGCCTTATGTCATCAGCCTGCAGGGCGCCACGGACAACAAGCTCTGCCTGATTTACAACGGTGGCTACATGATTCTGCCTCAGTTGGATGCTCCGCTCAACGAGCTGCAGATTCGCTTCAAGCTGACCCAGGGTGGCGACAATGTACGCTTCCTGATGGGTACCATCACCGACCCGGCCATGCCTATCAGCTCGATGCATGTGCTCGACACGCTGATCCGCTCGAATATCGACACGACCACCTCGACGGTGAACATCACCTATTCCTTTGCGAATATTCCTGAAGCTGACACGGCAGCATACATCTGCTTCTGGGATGCCTTCAATGACAACTACAGCTTCCTGGATGACATCGTGGTGGAATACATCCCGCTGTGTACGCCTGCTACGTCCTTCACGGTTGCCGCCACCGACAGCAGCGCTGTGATTACCTGGGACAACGACGGCGAGAACGGCACGAGCTACATCATTGAATATGGCCCGCGCTACTTCACGCTGGGTACCGGCACGCAGATAACCTCCACAGGCTCGCCTGTGACCATCAACGGCCTGACCCACAGCACCAGCTATGACGTTTATGTGTACACCGTTTGCGGCGCCACTGGCGACACCTCGATTGAGTCGCAGGTGATTATGTTCCAGACGGAATGCTCACCTTACACTACGCTGCCGTACTTCACCGACTTCGAGAACATCATGTCGCCGGGTTCGTCGGCAACGGATGTGCTGCCCAACTGCTGGGCTGCCGAGTCGTCTGTCGGTACGATGCCGCATATCTACTACACCAGCACCTCCAACTACACCAGCTCGCCGACGCACTGCTTCTACTTCTACAGCAACGGTGTTGCCGCACTGCCCGAGATGGGTGTGCCGCTGGATACGCTGATGATTTCGTTCTACGACTACAACACGGCTCCGAGCGGCTACGGCCTGATTATCGGTACGGTGGACAGCATCACGCCTGGTTTCGAGGCTTCGTTCCAACCCATCGACACGGTGGTTTACGAACCTGGTTCGAGCAACGGCTACCATGTTGTCAGCTACCTGACCGACTACACCGGTACGGCTACGCGTATCGCCCTGAAGAACTACAACACCAACTCGAGCTTGACCTATTCGTACCACTACATCGACGACCTGACGGTCGACTTTGTACCTGCCTGTATCGCCCCGCAGCATGTCCGCACGACCCTGCTGCTCGGCAACCAGGCCGACCTGGCATGGACAGTCAGCAACGCTTCGAGCTACACGGTTGAATACGGTGCCCACGGCTTCACACCGGGCACGGGTACTGTGCTGACGACTACGACGCGCGACATTTCTATTACCGGTCTGACCGCCCAGACGCAGTATGACGTCTACCTGGTCAGCGGTTGCGGAAGCGACACGACGTTCTACACCTTCACGACGACATGCGCAGCTGTGACGCTGCCTTGGAGCGAGAACTTCGACAGCTACACGACGAGCACCTCGTCGGCCACGGGTGTGTATGTTCCTTGCTGGGGCTACACAACGACTGGAACGGCAAGCTACGGAACGGGCAGCTACCTGCCTCAGGTTTACTACTCCAGCACGTATGCTCACAGCGGCAGCTACAGCTACCGTCTGTATGGCGCCGGCTATCACACGCTGCCTCCGATGCCGACATCGCTCGACAGCCTGCAGCTGACCTTCTGGGACTACACCACGAGTGCCTACTATGGTCTTGAGGTGGGTGTGTTGGAAGGCTCGACCTTCATCCCCGTACGGGATATCGCCCCGTCGCCTTCGACGCATGTGATGTATGAAATTGACTTCTTAAGCTATACCGGCAACAGCCGTACGATAGCATTCCGCAACTACTACACCACGTCGAGCACGACATATTACAGCTACCACTACATTGACAATATCTCGGTCGACTACATCCCGACCTGTCCGCATGTGTCCAACATCACGAGCGTTGGTGCTACGGTTAATTCGATCAATGTGGATTGGCACGACAGAGTCGCTGCTTCGCAGTGGGAGATAGAGTATGGCGTTCATGGCTTCACGCAGGGCGCTGGAACCTCTGTGACAGTTACGCAGCATCCTGCCACCATCACCGGCCTCGACTCGGCGACGTACTACGATGTGTATGTGCGTCCCATCTGCTCGGCCACCGATATGGGTCCGTGGGAGATGGCAACGCTGATGAGCGGCATCTGCGACGGCATGCTTGAGTTCTACACGGGCAACAGCACCGGTACAGGATACAACGCACCTGTCAACAACTTATGGAAATACACGCTCTCGGAGGTCATCATCGACAGCGCTGAGCTGTATGATGCCGGATTCCGTGCGGGTACGCAAATCGGCAAGATTGCCTACTCTTACAATTACGCTACTGCAATGACTGACAAGACCAATGTGGACATCTGGATACAGCCGACGACGAAGACGGTGTTCGCGAACACGTCGGATATCGTGGCTCTCAATCCCACGACGGCCATCCAGGCATACCATGGCGACCTGAACTGCTCGCAGGGCTGGAACTACTTCGAGTGCCAAGACACGCTGCCCATCACCTGGGACGGCCACAGCAACCTGATGGTCATTGTGGACGACAACAGCAACGACTACAACAGCAGTACGTACACATTCCACACCACCAACTGCACAGGCTACAAGACTATCACCTTCTATTCCGACAGCTACAATCCCGATGTCACCAGCCAAACGGCTCTGGCCTCCTACAGCGGATCGAAGACGTACTATCAGTATCGTCCTACGATGAAACTCGTCAGCTGCGGCAACGCCATGTGCTCTGCACCGAACTTGCTGACGCCGACGAATGTCGACTACCAGAGTGCTACGCTGAACTGGACGGGCAACGCTACGGACTACGAGGTGGCTGTGAAGGCCGCTACGGATCCTGCTTATCCCGCTGCCACGGCAGTGAACGCCACTACGTACACTGTCAACGGCTTGCAGCCTGCCACGACTTATCTGTATCATGTCCGCGCAATGTGCGACACGACAGAGGGTCTGATTTCCGACTGGGCCGAGGGTACCTTCACCACCGACAGCCTGCCGTGCTTCGCACCGACAGAGCTTCACGTGGTCGACTCGGCCTACACCACTGTGACGCTGGGCTGGACGATTGGTACCAGCGAGACCAGCTGGAACATCCACGTGTGGAACACCAACTTCGACACCAACTACACAGTGAACACCAATCCCGCCACCGTCGGCGGCCTGGCAACGAACATGAGCTTTAATGCAGCAGTCTCCGCTCTGTGCGGCGGCGGTATGGTGGAGTCTGAATTCGGCGACACCATCAGCTTCATGACGGCCATGTGCGCTGTTCCCACCGGCTTGACGGCAACGAACATCACCACCAACTCGGCCACCATCACCTGGAACGGCACCGCCAGCAGCTATGAGCTGCAGTATGGCGAGCACGGCTTCCCCGAGGGTCAGGGCACCGTGGTGACTGTCAACGGCAACAGCTACAACCTGACAGGTCTTGACAGCGAGACCGAGTACGATGTGGCTGTAAGCGCCGTCTGCGACGCTGGCAACGGAGTGCAGAGTACCTACACGGCACGCTACAGCTTCGAGACCGCCGAGGAGATTGGCATCGCCGATGTCAACGGACTCAATGTGAACATCTATCCTAACCCCACCAGCAACTCGACGAACATCACGCTGAGCGGCGTGACGGGCGAGGTGACCATCGCCATCATCGACATGAACGGCCGCACGGTGCGTTCGAGCACGATGAGCTGCGACGGCGACTGCGCCACGACGATCGAGGTGAGCGACCTGGCCAGCGGTGCGTACTTCGTGCGCATCAGCGGCGAGGGGGTTAACACTGTGAAGAAACTTGTTGTGAAGTAAGCAACGAGCCACTTCCGATGCTGCCAGGGGGGCGCCGAACGGCGCCCCCCTGGCTTTTTTTTTCTGGCAGAACGGGTACAACCGGCATTCCGGCAGAACGGGTGTCGCCAGGGAATAGGGGTGGGGACTTTTTTTGTTTGCATTTTAAAAAAAGTTGTATATTTGCCTATTCATAGTGAGAGGACGAAAAGGTTTGAAACTAGGGTTAATAGTTTGATTTCTTTTCGTTTATGTGTGGGTGAATGATCTTTGAAAAGACCGTTTTTTTTATTGTAGCCAGCCCACGCATGGACTGTGTTACCACATTTTATATTTTTAAAAGAAACAAATTGTTAATTAATCTTATTACTAACCAAAATTTTTGTTATCATGTTAAAACATCTACAAAAATTGTTACTAGTGGCGCTGTTGTGTGTGCCATTTGTAACGCAGGCACAGTGTAATAGCGGAGCTGCTTGCAACATCACCATCTCGATGGCCGACGACTATGGCGACGGATGGTTTGATGAGGACGACGATCCGTTTTACATTAATGTCTACCAAGGCGATTCGCTATGGACGGTCACTCTGTCGAGTGGCATGAGCGGCACGCAGACCATTTCGGTATGCCCGAATGACACGGTCCGCTTTGTGTTCAATGGCGATGACTATTATGAGGAGAGCAGTTTCGTAATCTATGATGGCGGAGGCGACATTATAGCGAGCGGAGCTTGTTCGGCCTACACTACGGGAAGCTCGATTGCCGTGGTGGCCAATGCGTGCCCCACGTGCTTCCCTCCTTCCGCTTTTGTTGTTGACTCGGTCAGCAGCCAGGGCGATGTGTACTTCTCATGGATTGACACTCTTGCCACAGGCTGGGACATCGTCTGGGGCATCGGTGAGCTTGACCCCGACACGGTTGTCAACAACATTGACAACACGACTGCAACAGAGTATACACTTTACGGTATGGCCAATGGCGTATATGCTGCATACGTGCGTGCCAACTGCGGCGGTGGCGACTACAGCAGTTGGGTAGGCCCTTTGTCGTTTGCTGTTGGTGGATGCTATATTAAGATTGTCGGTGCCGACTCGTACGGCGACGGCTGGAACGGCGGCTACATCACTATTGCTCAAGGTAGCACAACGATAGCGACCTGGGATGCTCCGAACACCAACCACGGTAGTGGCGGCCCTTACTACGATACGACTTTCATCGCTGTCGGCAATGCCCCAGTGACGTTCTCGTGGACATCGGGTAATTTTGCCTCAGAGGTTTCTTTCGACATCTATGATGGCAGTGGAGCGCTGATGCACTCTGTAAATACTCCTACGGCAGGCTTGCTCTATACGATGAATGAGCCATGCCCGAGCTGCTTCGTGCCCGACAGCCTTACTGTCACGATAGACGAAGATGATGTCATTATCACCTGGGCAGCTGGCGACGCTACGATGTGGCAACTCGTGTGGGACACGGTGGGCGTGGAAGCCGACTCGATTGACCTTGTTGAGTATCTGTCCACCAACACTTATACCATTTCTGACCTTGCTGATGGCCAGTATGTAGCCTATGTGCGTACCGACTGTGGAGACGATACGAGCAGATGGGCTATGGCCATCATCAATAAGGGCATGGTGGTTATGAATATGCCCACGAGCGGTGTGGACACAGTGCGCTCGTGCCGTGCTACCGTATATGACGACGGTGGCCCCGATGGCTCGTACAGCAACGGCATCAGCCTATCGACTCTGATATTTTTGCCCTCGGAGGAGAACTCGTTCCTCAGCCTGACGGGCAGCTCGTACACCGAGAGCACGTATGACTATATCACCGTCTATGAGGGTGTCGGCACCAATGGTACAGTGCTATTCACTGACAACGGCATCGACGCACTGACGAATTTCGGTCCCTTCGAGGCTCCTGCTTTCACCCTTACATTCCATTCGGACGGCAGTATGGCTTATGACGGTTTTGAGATTCATACCACTTGTATCCCTGCCCCGAACTGTCCGGTCGTCACCAACTTGGCCGTGGAAGCCACCACAACATCGCATGCCTATCTGACCTGGGGCTATCAGGACGGTGTCATTACCGATACCCCAGCGGGTTACGATGTTGAATATCAGGAGGTCGGCTCTACCAATCCAGCCATAACCACCACCACGACGGATCCCGAGATTATTCTGTCGGGTCTCATGCCTATGACGGAGTACGTGGTTCGCGTGGCTGTGGACTGCGGCGGCAGCAATGGCGCTATGGACAGCATCACGTTCACTACGGGCAGCTTGGGCTGCGCAGTGATCGATTCTACCAATTCGCGCGTTGACACCATCGGAACGGGCACGAACACAACTTCGTATTTCCCCGTCTACACTTGTTACAACTATAGTTTGTCGCAACAGATATACACTGCCAATGAACTGGGTGGCAGTGGCAACTTGGCAAGCATCTCGTTCATGCCTTCGTCGGTGGCCACGCCCAACGGCACGAACCGCACCATCGAGATTTACATGGCTCATGTGAGCGATTCGACGGCATCGAGTTTCTTGTATCCTGCCGGCTTGACGTTGGTGTACAGCGGTACGCATCAGTTTGTTGCCAACCAGTGGAACGAGATAGTGCTTGACAATGCATTCAACTACAACGGCACCGATCACCTGTTGGTGATGTTCCGCGACCTGACAGGTGCGTATAGCTGCTCCAACTCTTATTATTATCATACAGCTACCTCGGGAGCCAGCCGCTATGTTTATCAGGACAGTGGTCCTTATGCTATCGGTTACACCGGCGGTACGTCGAGCGCCAACCGCATGAATGCTCTGTTCAACTTCCAGAGTTGCACGCAGCTGGCAACTTGCTCGGCACCTGTAGTGATGATACAGTCTTACGACTCGACCAACGTGACCCTCAGCTGGTTGCCTGGTGCCACGGAGACCTCGTGGGACATCGAATATCGCGAAGCGGGTGCCACGGCATGGACTTCTGCCGCCACTGGCGTATCGACCACCAGTTATACCATCACCAACCTGATGCCCGCAACGAGCTACGAAGTTCAAGTGGTCAGCGTCTGCACCGAAGGCGATTTTGCCGGTAGCGCTGAGTTCACCACGGAGTGCGGTTCTTTCAGCGTGCCTATCATGGAGGACTTCGACAGCGTTTCGACAGGCGTGTTTGCTCGCGACTGCTGGCGCATCGGCACCACCAACTTGGGTACCGACATTCCTTATCCCTATGTCGTGACGCTGCAAGGTTCTGATAACCACCTCTGCCTGTTCTACAATGGTGCCTTTATGGTGCTGCCTCGCGTGGCACAGCCGCTGAATGCGCTGCAGGTGCGCTTTGCCTTTACCCAGGGCGGCGACAACGTGCACTTCCTGATGGGTCTGCTGGAGCATCAGGATGATCCTATCAGCAACATGATTGTGCTCGACACCATTGTGCGTTCGGAGATTGACACCTCTACGGCTACGGTGAGCTACTCCTACAACTTCACCGACCTGCCCGACCTGTACAGCCACTATCATCTGGCTTTCTGGGATGCCTTCAACGAGAACTATTCGTTCATCGACAACTTTGTGCTCGACTTTATCCCGACCTGCGCACCGGTGACAGGCTTGACAGCTAGCAACGTGACTACGAATGGTGCCGATGTGGGCTGGACCAGCGACAACGTGACGGTGGCCAATTATATCGTTGAGTACGGTCCGCGCAACTTTGTGCCCGGAACGGGTACTGTCGTTACGACTACCACGACGAATATTACGCTCAGCGGATTGAATGCCGGCGAGAACTATGACGTGTATGTCTACACCGCTTGCAGTGCTACTGATACGTCGTTGGTCTCGCAGGTGCTGCAGTTCAGCACCCAGTGCGGTATCATCAGCGTATTGCCCTACAATGTTGATTTCGAGAACATCATGCCCAGTGGCTCTTCGGCCACCGACATTCTGCCCAACTGCTGGGGCGGCGAGGCCATCAGCGGCACTATGCCTCACATCGCATGGCAGAGCTCGGCTTCTTACTATCAGTCGCCGACCCACAGCCTCTACTTCAATAACGAAGGCATCGTGGCCCTGCCGGAAATGTCGATACCCATCAACGAGACGATGATTTCGTTCTACGACTACAACAGCAATCCGGGTACCTATGGCTTGGTGATAGGTGCTGTGGACAGCATCACGCCTGGTTTCGCGACATCGTTCCAGCCCATTGATACCGTTATCTATACGAACGGTACTGGCAACGCTTATCAGATTACCAGCTATCTGGGTTCCTACACTGGTTCGGCTACGAGAATAGCCATCAAGAACTTCAATACCGCTGGCAATAACTCTTCGACGCATTACATTGACGATATTGTTGTCGACTCGCTGCTGGCATGTACGCCTGTTCGCAACTTGACCGTGGAGGGTAACACGACCAATAGCATCACCCTTGACTGGGGCAGCTACAACAACAGTGACGACAGCTGGGTGGTGAGCTACGACACCGTACCGATGACCGACCCGCTGACGGGTACGGTAACGGCCACGACGACGCACCCCTACACCATCAACGGTCTGACCCCCGGTACCGACTACTATATCTATGTGCTCAACGACTGCGGCTCTGGCGACTCGTCGACATGGACTGCCGTCGGTCCCGTGCGCCCTGGTGTGTGGAATATGCGTGCCAACCAGACTGACACGTTATACATGTGCGGTGGCACCATCTATGACGATGGCGGCGCTGGCGGTATGTATAGCGCAAACCAGAACAGCTACATCATACTCCGTCCGAGCAGCCCCAATAACGTGGTTGCGATTAACGGTACGGCCCAAATTGAAGGCAGCAGCTGGGACAACCTTTATATCTATGATGGAGAAGGTACGTCTGGTACGGCTCTTGTCAGCCTGGCGGGTTCCAGCTACTCCAGCGGAACGCAGGTCTCGGCCACCTCGACATCGGGCTCGCTGACAATCTACTTCAAGTCTGACGGTAGCGTGCAGTATTCGGGCTTCGAACTCAATGTGAGCTGCATCAGCACTACCTGTATGGTCACCAACCTGATGCTGGACACCAACGAGGCAGCCATGTCGAACCAGTTGTCCCTCACCTGGGATGCCAATAGTGCAAGTAGCTATGACATTGAGTATGGTGAAGCAGGATTTACACTTGGTACAGGCAACGTATTGAGCAGCACCACCAACAGCATTACTATCACCGGCTTGAATCCTGCCACCAGCTATGATGTGTATGTCCGCAGCATCTGCTCGGGCAACGACACCGGCAGCTGGACACACCAAACGTATAGAACCGCTTTGTGCGACAATGCCAGCGTTGTCTACTCGTATGACAACACACAGCCTGTCGAGTCTTATTTCGAAATTGGTCCTATCGGAAACAGTTGCTACAACTACAGTTACGTACAGACCCTTATCGATTCGGCCCGCTTTGCAGGGTTGACCGATTCCATCACCGCATTCGCGTTCTTGCCCACCAACACTACGGGTCACGACAAGTTCAACAATATGGTGATGTGGATGGCCAATGTTCCCAATACTAGCCTCGACACGCTGATTATCCCCGATGAAACCAACAACGTGTTCACCAAGGTGATTGACACCACCAGCTTCAACTATAACGAGGCTGATTGGCAGCTGTTTGCTTTCGACACGCCCTTCGCATGGGACGGTCATAGCAATGTGCTTGTCGTGGTGAAACGTGACAATGGTTCGTACTCCTGCACGGCAGAATTCGCTGCGCACACTACCTCGGGCAGTGCTACCACGACCTATTGTGTGTATACCGATGGTGCCCCCATCGATCCTGCTTCGCCGTATGCTGGCTCTAATGTCTATGACGACTACTACAACGCTGTCGGCGACATGATGTTCTATGCCTGTGGCACTGGCTGCTCCAAACCCAGCCTGCTGACGCCGTCGAATGTCGACTACCAGGGCGCTACGCTGAGCTGGACGGGCAACGCCACGGATTACGAGGTGGCTGTGAAGGCTGCTACGGATGCCACCTATCCCGAAGCTACGACTGTGACAGGCAACACCTACACCGCCAGCGGTCTGCAGGCTGCTACGATGTATCTGTATCATGTCCGCGCACTGTGCGACACGAATGAGGGTCTCATCTCCGACTGGAGAGAGGGCTTCTTCACCACCGACAGCCTGCCGTGCTTCGCACCGACAGCGCTCCACGTGGTTGACTCGGCCTACACCACCGTTACACTGGGCTGGACGGCCGGCACCACTGAGACCGACTGGAATGTCCACGTGTGGAACACCAACTTCGACACCACATACGTTGTCAACAGCAATCCCGCTACGGTCGGCGGTCTGGCAACGAACATGAGCTACAATGCAGCTGTTTCGGCCCTCTGCGGCGGCGGTGCCGCTGAGTCGGACTACAGCGACACCATCAGCTTCATGACGGCGCTGTGCCAGGTTCCCACCGGCTTGACGGCTACGAACATCACCGCCAACGCTGCCACCATCACCTGGAACGGCACCGCCAGCAGCTATGAGCTGCAGTATGGCGAGCACGGCTTCCCCGAGGGTCAGGGCACCGTGGTGACTGTCAACGGCACCAGCTTCAACCTGACAGGTCTTGACAGCGAGACCGAGTACGATGTGGCCGTAAGCGCCGTCTGCGACGCTGGCAACGGAGTGCAGAGTACCTACACGGCACGCTACAGCTTCGAGACCGCCGAGGAGATTGGCATCGCCGATGTCAACGGACTCAACGTGAACATCTATCCTAACCCCGCTAGCAACTCGACGAACATCACGCTGAGCGGCGTGACGGGCGAGGTGACCATCGCCATCATCGACATGAACGGCCGTACGGTGCGTTCGAGCACGATGAGCTGCGACGGCGACTGCGCCACGACGATCGAGGTGAGCGACCTGGCCAGCGGTGCGTACTTCGTGCGCATCAGCGGCGAGGAGGTTAACACTGTGAAGAAACTGGTTGTGAAGTAAACCGGCATTCTTCAAACACGAAGCCAGGGGGCACCGTTCGGTGCCCCCTGGCTTTTTTTTCTAGTTAAACTAGTTTAACTAGTTCGACTAGTTCAACTAGTAGTTGTTGTGAGGCAAGGCCAGATACTCGTCGAAGAGCGTCAGACAGGCGTCGCGGTCGCACTCGGTGAGAAAATCGCCAAGCTCTTTGCGGCCGGCGAAGATGTCGTTGAAATAGTCGTCGCGGAAGCCGATGATGGCGTTGTCTTTGATGGTGCAGCCATAATAGATGCGGTGAATGTTGGCCCATAGGCAAGCGCAGAGGCACATGTGGCAGGGCTCGCCGGTGGTGTAGATGTCGCACCCCGTCAGGTCGTGGGTGCCGAGTTGTGCGCAGGCGTCGCGTATGGCCTCCACTTCGCCGTGGGCCGTGGGGTCGTGGTGCCCCAGCACGCGGTTGTGGCCCCTGCCGATCACCGCACCCTCTTTCACCACCACAGCGCCAAAGGGACCGCCGTCGCCGGCGTGGATGCCTCGCCGTGCCTCGTCGATGGCCATCTGCATAAATCGGTTGTCAGCTTTTGTATTCTCCATAATAACCCCCTAACGCCGCTGCAGACAAAATATTGTTCACCAGGGGACATAAAAAAAAAGGCGTCGCTTTGCGACGCCTTTAATAATACCCTGCAGAAACTTAGAATTTCTTGCTGGCTTTGAATTTCAAGACCTTCTTTGCGGGGATCTTGATAGCTGCACCCGTGCGAGGATTTTTACCCTTGCGGGCGGCACGTTTCTGCATGTAGAAAGAACCGAATCCGATGATGGAAACTTTACCTTCTTTCTTGTTAACTTCTTTCTTGGTCACCTCAAGAAGAGCGGTGAGCATTTTAGCGGTGTCGGTCTTGGTCATGCCAGACTTCTCGGCAACTGCAGCAATTAATTGGGTTTTGTTCATGGTGATAATTTTGATGGTTAAACAATAACTTTTTTCCGTTGCAAATATAGGAAGAATTTTTAAAACTGCAAATTATTTTTATGAAAAAAAATTACAAAAAATTTTGTTAAAAAATTAACGCTTTAATTTCCAATTAGTTATATTATATCCTCGCAAAAATTCTTCAACAGAAATTTTTCGTTTTCCGCTCATTTGTAGCGATTTTATGCTGAGAAATCCGTTTTTTACACCAATTTTCACCCATTTTTT
Source organism: Bacteroidales bacterium (assembly GCA_024681475.1). Lineage (GTDB taxonomy): Bacteria > Bacteroidota > Bacteroidia > Bacteroidales > P3 > Colimorpha. The sequence continues at coordinate 35,046 of JAILAT010000062.1, forward strand.
GTTGTCTGTAACTATGTCAAATCTAGGGGATTCTGCACACGTTACAAATTCGCTGTCGAATATCTTGATGTATTGTTCGCGACCTTTGTCGTCCACCAGTGTGGTGGCGGCGGCAGGGTAGGGGCTGAGGCCGCGGATGAAATTGCGCAGCGTCTCGCCGTCCTGGCTCCAGTCGATATTGCAGTCGTCGCGGAATATTTTGGGTGCCGGGCGCAGCTTGCCCGTAATGGTCTGTGGGTGGGGCTCCAAGGTGCCGGAAAGGAGCCCGTCGACGGTCTTCACCACCAGCTCTTTGCCCATCTCTGCAAGCCTGTCGTGCAGCGTGCCGGCGTTGTCGTCGGGGGTGATGGGCGTTTCGGCCTGCAGCAGTATCTGGCCTTCATCGATTTTCTCGTTGAGCAGGAAGGTGGTGACGCCGCTGCGTGTCTCGCCGTTGATGATGGCCCAGTTGATGGGCGCCGCGCCACGATACTGCGGCAGCAGCGAGGCGTGCAGGTTGAAGGTGCCCAGGGGCGGCATGGACCACACCACCTGCGGCAGCATGCGGAAAGCCACAACGACGAAGAGGTCGGCGCCGACGGCTTTCAGCTGTTCCAGAAAGTCGGGGTCGCGCAACTTCTCGGGCTGCAGCAGGGGCAGATTGTGAGCCAGCGCATAGTCCTTGACAGGCGAGAAGGTTATCTTTTGTCCGCGTCCCGTCTGGCGGTCGGGCACGGTGACCACTGCGGCCACCTCGTAGCCTGCCTGCACGATGGCGTCGAGCGACGCCACGGCGAAGTCGGGAGTGCCCATGAATACTATTTTCCCTTTCTTCATGGCCTGTCGTTTATGCTTTGGCAAAGTTTTGCTGTTCCAGCTGTTTCTGCAGCGCAACCATCTTCAAGGCGGTGACGGCGCCTTCGGTGCCCTTGTTGCCATGCTTGCCGCCCGAGCGGGCCAGGGCCTGCTCCATGTCGTTGGTGGTCAGCACGCTGAAGATGACGGGACGCTGATGCTTCAGCGCCACGTTGGTCAGACCCTGCGACACAGCCTGGCAGATAAAGTCGAAGTGGCGTGTCTCGCCCTGTATCACGCAGCCGATGCAGATGACGGCATCGAGCCCCTTGTCGTTGGCCAGCAGCAAGTCGGCTCCCGTGGTCAGCTCGAAACTGCCGGGGACGTTGACGCGCACTATGTTCTCTTCCTTCACACCGTTTTCCAGCAGGGTGTCGTAGGCGCCTTGCTCCATGGCACCGGTGATGGTGCTGTTCCATTCGGCCGTGACGATGGCGATGCGGTATTCCTTGCCCGAGGGCATCTGGCTGCTGTCGTAGTCCGACAGGTTGGTTTTCTTGTGTTCTATCATATTGGTAACGAGTTATCTTATTCGTATCTTTTCGCCCACTCTGGGCTTCTTTACGCCGGGGTTCAGCTCCCGGAGTTTCTCCTCGGTGGTGCTGTTCTGCATGGCCAGTTTCTCCCAGGTGTCGCCTTTCTTCACCTCGCGCCACACCTCTCGGCGGTCTTTTCCCGAAGGACGTTCGCTGATGATGCTCTTGTCGGCCTTGAAGATGGGCTGCATCTTGCCTTTGGGCGGCGTGATGCCGAAATAGGTCTTGTCGAGATGCAGTTTGCGGGTGCGCAGCTTGTAGGTCTTGAAATCCAGTATCCATTCGGGGTCGAAGGGCTCGTATTGGAAGCGCACCTCGAAGTGCAGATGAGGCCCTGTGGAGCGTCCGGTGTTGCCGCCCAGCCCAATCACGTCGCCGGCGTTGACAATCTGGCGCGGTTTCACCATCACTTTCGACAGGTGGCCGTAGACGGTCTCCAGGCCGTTTTCGTGGCGTATGACGATACAGTTGCCGTAGCCGCCCATGGGACAGGCGACGCGCACCACGCCAGGGAAGCAGGCCCGCACGGGGTCGCCGATGCGCACCAGGATGTCCACGCCGCGGTGCGGACGGTTCCAACGCTGCCGCCACCCGTAGGGCGAGGTGACGATGTTCTTCACCGGAAAGCAGAACTCTGAAGTGTCTTTTATCAGGCGGATGTTGATGTCGTCGGGCAGCGAATCGAGGGGATAGTTGTGCAGACGCACCCTGTTCGACTGGAACTCGTCGGGGTAGAACATCTGCCACATGATGATCTCGTGTCCGTTGCCGGTGTAGAACTGTGGCTCGGGGGCGGCGGTCTTCGACTTCTGGGCTGTGGCCGTGCCGCCCCAGAGGCCCAGGGTGAGCAGCGCAAGCAGCGTGGTCAGATGTCGAAGATTTCGTGTCATAATAAATATAGATTATATGTAAATACGTAAAATGGTTGCCGAGGTTTCATCACAGGTCGAAAAAGATGAAGGGCACAGTGACGAGAGCCCCGGTCACAAAACTGACAATGAAGCGTTTCGCCGTCGTGGCATGGGTGTCGACAGAGAGCCATGCCTCCAGTCCCGTCAGCACCAGCAACATCACGGGCCAAGGCCACTGCACCATCCCCGCCAAGCTGAGGGCGGTGAGGTAGGCTGTCGTGGCGCCGAGTCCCAGGGCATAGCCGTCGATGGTGACATGGGACGAACCCATGATATAGAGTCCTGTGAGTGCCATGGCTATCAGCAGCAGCTGCGCTATCGGTGGAACGCTGAAGATGAACTGAAAGCCTATCCAGTTGCTGGCCAGGAACAGGAAGCTCACTGTCGCCACCATCAGGCGGTGCCCCCGTTTGCGAGGCCGCAGCGGGCGTTTTTCGCCGACTATCAAGCAGTGGCCCAGGGCAGCCATCATCGGCATACAGTAGAGGCTGGCCACCACGCCCATAATGATGAGGAGGATGACGTAGCTGTTGAGAGGCATCCAGAAGAGCCCACGACACAGGGCGACCACCGCCACGCAAGGCATCAGGAAAGGATGTGCCACACCGTCGAGCATCGTGTTGGCCGCCAGCCTGACGCGATAGTCGAAGGTCTTCGTCTTGTTGATTCTCATGGTGTACTACAGTTCGCGGCGGAGTCGTGCAACGGGGATGTCCAGCGCCTCGCGGTATTTGGCCACGGTGCGGCGCGAAAGGCTGAAGCCGTTGTCGTTCAGTATCTTGGTGAGGGCTTCGTCGGTCAGCGGGTTGCGCTTGTCTTCGGCGGCGATGGTTTTGCGCAGCAATTCGTGGATTTCCTTCATGCCTACGGTATCGCCGTCATCGTTGGTCACAGCTTTGGAAAACAGCTCTTTAAGCAGGAAGGTGCCGAAGTCGGTCTGCACGTATTTCTGGTTCACCACCCGCGAGATGGTCGACTCGTCGTAGCCTGTGGCGTCGGCGATGTCTTTCAGCTTCATGGGCTTCAGGTCGCTGACATTGCCGGAGAGAAAATAGGCGCGTTGCCAGCGCAGCAGCGCATTCATGGTAGCCGACAGGGTGGCCTCGCGCTGCTGCAGCGTGTCGATGTAGAGCGAGGCGGCCTCGCGGTTTGTCTTGATATATTGCACCGTCTCCTTGTCGCGCGGCGAGAGGCGTGGCAGGCTGTTGAGGGTGTCGAGCATCTCCACATATTCGCTGTTAATGCGCAGTTTGGGCCGGTTCTTGTCGGTCAGCGCGAAGCTGAGCTGGTCGCCGTTGCGCGCCACCACAAAGTCGGGTATCATGGCTGGCGCCTCTTTGCCGATGTCGCCGCGGCCCCAGCCCGGCTTGGGGTTGAGCCGCTGTATCGCGGCGATGGCGGCATTGAGCTCTTCGCCATTCACCTTCAGCGCGTTGCGCATCGCGTCGTAGCGATGGTTGGCCAGCTGGTTGAAGTATTTGTCGACGATGGTGATGGCCAGCGTGGTGGCGGCAGTGGGCTTCTCGAGGCGGTGCAGCTGCAGCGAGAGACATTCTTGCAGCGAGCGGGCTCCTACGCCTGGCGGGTCCAGCTGCTGGATGACGTCAAGCGCCTGCTCCACCTCCTGCTCGCTGACGTTGAGGTTGGCACGCAATATCAGGTCGTTGGTAATCAGTGCTATGTCGCGTCCCAGATAGCCCGAGCCGTCGATGCTGCCCACCAGCTCGTTGCAGATGGCGCGCTGGCGCTCGTCGAGGTCCTGCAGCCTCAGCTGGTCGAGGAGGTAGTCGCTGAACGACTGGGCGTCGGCCGACTCCCACTGCTGCGTCTTCTGGTTGGGGTCGCTCTCCTGCCGCTCGCGGTAGCTGTAGTCGTCATCGTCCCAGTATTCCTCCAGGTCGATGCCGTGGAAGTCGCCGTCCTCGTCGTCCATCGCGCCGTCGTTGAAGGCCTCGTCGGTGTAGCTGTCATCGGGCTCTTCCATCTCCAGAAGCGGATTTTTCTCCACCTCTTCTTTTATCTGTTGGTCCAGCAAAGTGCCGGGCACCTGCAGCAGCCGTTGCAAGAGCAGCTGTTGTGGCGTCAGCTTTTGCTGCATTTTCATTTTCTGTCGTTGTGCGTTCATGGTGAGCAGTATTAATCGGTAAGGTGTGAGTTGTTCATCGTTTCAGCCGCAGCAGGCGCATGCCGCGTAGCAGCATGCGGTCCACGGAGGGTGATATATGCAGCAGCCTGATGGCTGTCAGGCTGACGATGAGCATGACGGTGGTCTCGGCCAAGGCTTCGACAAGAAGCGTCACAAGCTGCGGCGCGCTGCCGAGAAGACGGGCCAGCAGCGGCGTCATCGTGTGGCACCAGAGCAGGTTGAGCCCAAAGAGGCACAACATCAGCGCCAGCACCGTCAGATGCTTGAGACTGAAGATGTTGACACGCAGCGTGACGGCCATAAAAATCAGCAGGCAGAGGAAATAGAGCAGGTAGGAGAAGAGCGTGGCGCAGGCGGCGCCGTTGATGCTCCACAGGGGGATGAGGTAGTTGTTGAGCAGGATGGCCGAGGCGGTGAGGACGCCGATGAACAGCAGCGAGAAAGGATAACGCCGCGAATAGTTCAGTATGTCGGTGCCTATCGACAGCGAGGAGTTGACAATCTTGGCGAGACCCAGGAAGAAGACCACACCCATGCCGCCGACATATTCGGCACCGTGGGGGATGACGGCAAACAAGGGCCTCAGGTTGATCCAGATAAAAAAGAAGATGAGGGCGCTGACCAAGAACTGGTGTAGCGATACCTGGCGTCCCAAACGGTTGACTTCCTGCCAGTTGTCGTCGCGCACAGCCTGCGAGACCATCGGCCTCGAGATGGCGCCCAGCGAACGGTAGGGCACCTCCACGATGTTGGCGATGTAGAAGGCGATGGTGTAGACTCCCGTCAGCGCCAGGCCGGTATGCGCACCAAGGAACAACGAGTTGATTAGCGGTATGTTGCCTGCCAGCACAGTGGCGGTCATGAAGAGCGTGTAGAGCATGATCTCTTTGAGACGTGCACGGTCGATGAATTTCCAGTCGATGCGGAAGGAGATGCGTCCCAGCGACATCAGGTAGATGAAGTTGATGAGCATCGCTACACCGTAGCTGAGACAGAACAGCAACACGAACATGTCGAGGGAAATAACGCCCTTGCCGTAAAGCAGATAGCACACCAGATTGAACACCCTGATGCCCACCTCACGCACCAGCCGCGGCACCGTGATGCGCAGCAGGACGCTGGCATTGGTCTCGAAGACAGTGAGGTAGAGCGCGAAGAACGTCAGTGGCAGCAGCAGGTAGACATAGTCGGCTATGAGCGGCGACTTCTGCGAGTAGACCTCCACGATGCGCTCCTTGAACAGGAAGAAAAACAGCGCAAACAGCGCAAAGCCGATAAAGGGGATGAGTATGGACCATCCAAAGATGCCGTGGTTCTTGCCGTCGTCGCTCTTGAAGAAAGGGAAGAAGCGGATGATGGAGGCGTTGGTGCCCAGCTGCGCCAGACCGGAGAAAAGCATGGCAGCGTCGACCATGACGCGCGTGAGGCCAATCTCTTCCTGCGTCAGGTAGTCGGTCAGCACAAAGAAGGTGGTGAAGAAACCAATGATCACCCCCAGGTAGTTGGCCAAAGCCCCCTTGATGCTCTGTCGTGCTATAACGCCCATGTAGTTAGTGTTTTATCATATCCTGTCGGCACGCCCGTCGGCGGCATCCCGTGCGGAGCCTCCACAGCGAGGCACCGTCACATACCATTAAACGCACCACTGCTAAAAATATTGTTGTCATCAGCAGAAAAAAAAAAGAGAGCGCGTGCCTCCGGCACGCTGGTATAGTCGGCAGGGGAGACCCCACACTGCGCTGTGCTTGTGTGGGGTTATAGAGGGCGCGTGCCGCTGGCACGCTGGTATGGTATGCAGGGGAGCCCCACACTGCGCGATGCTTGTGTGGGGTTATAGAGGGCGCGTGCCGCTGGCACGCTGGTATGGTCGGGCAGGGGAGACCCCACACTGCGCGATGCATTGATTTATTGAGCGCTTGTGACTTCCTCACATTGCTGTTGGGTGCGGGAGTGAGATCTCATGACATATGATCTACTGTTTCAGGATTTGGAGTATACAACGTGCCGGAGGCACGTGATTTCTATAACCCCACACAAGGTGTGGGGTGGTAATAAAAGGGGTGTCGGCGTGCCGGAGGCACGCGCTCTCATATTTTAGTTATCTTTCATGAAGAACTCCTCCCTGAGAGGTAGCCCATTCTCGAGGATAAATGCACGATATTCCTCAGCAAAGGATGTGCGCTTATGGTGCTCTTTCTGGTTGCGGATATAGTTGGCTATCATGTCTTTGTCGCGAAAGGCATAGGTGAAACCCGCATATTCGCGAGACCATCCATGGAAATGTGGAAAATGAGGATTGGCGTGCAGCCATTTGCTGGAGAATGTCTTTACAGACTGCACGTAGCTGGCGAGACTAATCGACGATGGCAAGGAGACAAGGATGTGCAGATGGTCTGGCATCCCACCGATGCGGATAAGGGTGCCCCCAAGACTTTTTGTCTGTTCGAGGATGACGGCGTAAAGCTCTCGCTCATAGTCTGTGTCGATGGCTGGCACGCTTCTGTATGTCCGAAAGACGATATGGTATAGTGTCTGTACGTAACTCATAATAGTAGTAACGATTATTATCTGCATTTATTGTGTTAGTGTAGAGAGCGCGTGCCTCTGGCACGCTGGTATAGTCGGCAGGGGAGACCCCACACTGCGCTGTGCTTGTGTGGGGTTATAGAGAGCGCGTGCCGCTGGCACGCTGGTGTGGTCTGCTGGGGAGCCCCACACTGCGCTGTGCTTGTGTGGGGTTATAGAGGGCGCGTGCCGCTGGCACGCTGGTATGGTCGGCTGGGGGAGACCCCACACTGCGCTGTGCTTGTGTGGGGTTATAGAGGGCGCGTGCCTCCGGCACGCTGGTATAGTCGGCAGGGGAGACCCCACACTGCGCTGTGCTTGTGTGGGGTTATAGAGGGCGCGTGCCTCCGGCACGCTGGTGTGGTCGGCTGGGGGAGACCCCACGCTGCGCTGTGCTTGTGTGGGGTTATAGGGAGCGTATGCCGCTGGCACGCTGGTATGGTCGGGCAGGGGAGCCCCACACTGCGCGCCCTCTTGGCTCGGGGTGCCGACATGTCGGATATGTGGGGATGCGGCTCAGGGTCATGCTTTCTGATGCTTCTGGAGTCCCCAAAAGTTACGCGATGGAAACAAGTGTGCCATCTCCCTGAGGGGGTCGAGCACGGGGGTGGAAAAATTATTTTTTTGGCCAGGGGGACACTATTAATCTTTTTTCGTATCTTTGCCTTTTGCTACAGCATTGTCCGGCGGCATGAAAACGCGCCGAACAATATGGTTTGTAGTCGATTAGTAGAGAATTAATTGAATAAAAATAATAATAAATTTAGTAAAAACCAATGAAGATTTATCAGACATCAGACATCCGCAACATCGCCCTGGTGGGTGGTGCCAAGTCGGGTAAGACCAGCATGGCCGAAGCCATGGCTTTCTGTGGCGGCCTTATCAACCGTCGCGGCACTGTGGACGGCAAGAACACCATTAGCGACTATCGCGACATTGAGCATGACCGCGGCTACTCCGTGGAGAACACCCTCATGTACACCGAGTTCGGCGGCAAGAAGGTGAACATCATCGACGTCCCTGGCTTCGCCGACTATCAGGGTGAGCTCGACAGCGCCCTCAATGTGGTGGAGGCTGCCATCGTGGTCGTCAACGCCCAGAGCGGCGTCGAGGTCGGCACCGAGATTGCCAACCGCTATGCTGCCAAGCTCGACACTCCGATGCTCTTCGTCGTCAACCACCTCGATGCCGAAAAGGCCAACTTCGACGAAAGTGTCAACCAGCTGAAGGACTTCTTCGGTGGCAAGTGCACCGTGCTGCAGTTCCCCACCAACGCAGGTCTTGGTTTCAACCAGATTGTTGACATCGTCAGCAACAAGATGTACACCTTCAAGGACGGCAAAGCCACCGAGGAGGATATCCCCGCCGCTCAGGCCGACAAGGCCGCCGAGATGCGTATGGCCCTCGTTGAGGAGGCCGCCGCTGCCGACGACGAACTGATGGAGAAATACTTCGAGAATGGCGACCTCACCGCCGAAGAGCTCACCAAGGCCCTCAAGCTGGCCATCGACAAGCGCGACCTGTTCCCCATCCTTTGCAGCAGTGCCAAGGAGAACATTGGCGTGGCCCGTCTGCTTGAGTTCGTCTGCCAGAATGTCCCGGCACCCAACGAGGTGGCCGAGGCCAAGAAGACCAAGGGCGGCAAGGAACTGAAATGCGACAGCGCCAACCCCACCGTGGCTTTCGCCTTCAAGAGCGCCAAGGACAAGAACCTCGGCGAAAACACCTATCTCCGCATCTATGATGGCGAACTTGCAGAGAGCCAGGATGTTGTCAACGCCTGCAACCAGAGCAAGGAGCGCGTCAGCCAGGTGCTCGTATGCAGCGGCAGCAACCGTCAGAAAGTCGAGAAAGCTTGCGCCGGCGATATCGTCTGCACCATCAAGCTGAAGGATGTGAAAATCAACCACACCCTCACCACCCCGAAGAACAGCGACGACGCTGTCGAGGAAATCCAGTTCCCGACACCCATCTATACCGTGGCCGTGAAGGCTGCCAACAGCAATGACGACGAGAAGGTCGGCGCTGCCCTGAAGGACCTCGTGACCTACGACAAGTCCCTCACCCTCGAGAACAGCCGTGAGCTGCGTCAGGTCATCCTGGGCTGCCAGGGCGAGCTGCACCTCAACACCGTGAAGTGGTATTTCGAGAACCAGTACAAGCTGGCCGTCAACTTCACCGCTCCCAACATTCCTTACCGCGAGACCATCACCAAGAGCGCCGAGGCTATGTACCGACACAAGAAACAGTCGGGCGGCAGCGGCCAGTTCGGCGAGGTGCACATGCTCATCGAGCCCTACTATGACGGTATGCCCAACCAGACCAAGTATCCCATCCGCGACACGCAGGAGTATCCGCTGGAGTGGGGTGGCAAGCTGGTGTTCAACAACTGTATCGTCGGCGGCAGCATCGATGCCCGCTTCATGCCCGCCATCCTCAAAGGTATCATGGAGAAGATGGAACAGGGTCCTCTGACCGGTTCCTATGCCCGCGACATCGTCGTCAATATCTACGACGGTAAGATGCACCCCGTGGACTCCAACGAGACCGCCTTCAAGATCGCCGGCCGTACCGCCTTCCGCGAGGCCTTCAAGCTGGCTTCCCCGAAGATCAAGGAGCCTATCTACGATATCGCTGTCACCGTGCCTACCGAGGCTCAGGGTGGCGTCATGACCGACCTGCAGGGCCGTCGTGCCATCGTCATGGGTATGGACGCCGAGGGCAAATACACCACCCTCCGCGCCAAAGCTCCTTTGGCTGAGATGAACCGCTACTGCACCGCGCTGAGTTCGCTCACCAGCGGCCGCGGTACCTTCACCATGACCTTCTCCAGCTACGAGCTGGTGCCCACCGATGTCCAGCAGGCACTGCTCAAAGCCTACGAGGAAGCCGCCAACGACGAGGAATAGTCTCCTGTTTCGTGTGTTGCAGTCAGGCCTTTTCGGCTTCTGCATAACCGAATTGACAATAGCACAGGGTGCCCAAACGGGCACCCTGTGCATTTTTTATTTGATCGTTTCTGGAAAAAAGTGTATTTTTGAATTTTCATAGTGTATTGACAGGGCGGTCTGAAGTGAAGGTAAGTGTTTGATTATTATGTTATGGTTTCCATAATATTTAATTATGAAAAACCTGGAATTTTTGACAAATCGTGTAAAAAAGAACAGATAATAATTGAAAAAAAAGAACAATATCATGAAAAAAGCTGTTATTTTCCTGGCTTTCGTATCGATGCTGTCGATGGGCGCCAAGGCGCAGAGCAATTTCACGCTGAACACCCGCGCATGGACGACAAACTATTGGACTACGATGATTTACGATGTGGCCCGCACCACTACCATCTATCTCATTACCGATGATGGTACGGAAAGAGAAGTTGTCCAGCGTATCGTGCCTTCTTCCAATCTGGTGTTCCCCATCGGTTTTGCAAAAGAGGGTTTCGCGGCCAACGACATCTACAAGCCCTATCATCGCGCTTTCAGCACTCCTTTCGCCAAGTTGGGCGACTTCGGTGTGGGTCTCGATGCCAGTTGGACTCCTTCGTTTGTGGGTGTCTATGCCGGCGCTTATTTCAAAAGCCAGGAGATCTGCTTCCGTACTACTGACGACAATCTCCGCAGTTTCTGTTTCCAGCCGCGCGGCGGACTTGTCATAGGCCACGACATAGCCCTCGAGGCTGGTGTGTTCTACGACATGGTGCTCGGTGCCGGTGGCAGCTATCCCAATGCCGACCCCGAGATGCTGAAAGATGGGTGGGGCCTCGACTTCTCCCTGTCGATAGGTGGCTCGGAAATGCGCAAGTTTTTGATTACCTTTTCTATGCCGCTGCACAACTTCCTCAACGAGGACTACTACACCACCGAGTTTGACGGCATGAATCGTCGTGTTGGTTATATCATGTTGACTAATCGAATCTCATTCTAAGATACCTGAATAGGCTTTCGTCTTAGGCTGCTATCTGTTGTGATGTTGATATGTAGTGTTTTTTGTAGCCAGTTTAAACGTCTTCTTTTGTTGCTGACTTTGCTGCTGCCCACGGCGCTGTGGGCGGACCCGACTTCTATTAACAGTTTGTCTTCCCTGGGCTCTTCGGGCGACTATGTCATCACGCAGGATATCGATGCCAGCGGTTTCAACGCCAGTATCGCCACCTTCAGCGGCTCCCTCGAGGCGGCCATCGACCCTGCGACGAATATGCCCTACCGCATCACGAATCTCTCCGCTCCGCTCTTCGAGACCCTTACCGGCACGGTGAAAAATCTGGTGCTGGAAGATGTCGGCATCAGCGGCCATGGCGGCAACACTGGTGCCATCGCTTGTACCGCCAACGGCGCTGCGCGCATCTACAACGTCGGCATTCTGAGCGGCTCGGTGGGCGGCACCGGCAACACGGGTGGCCTCGTGGGCCTGCTCGAAGGTACTGCCCGCGTCGTCAACTGCTACTCCTATGCCACCATCACGGGTGGCTATATCGGCATCTACTGCGGCAGCCCCAAGTTTGGAGATATGAGCGCTAATAAGACTGTCACCACAACCGCCACCGGATGCACCTTCGGCACCTTCTTTGGAGCTGGCTACGGCGGCAATTCGTATAGCCGCTACGCACCTAATAATAGGAACTGGGTAATTAACATACCGGGCAAGTCGACTGATAATAAAACATATAATTCTTGGAACAGTTGGGTGACGGCGGAATACACTCAATCATACAGCGGTACTTATGGTGGTGTCTCCACCCAGTTCAACTACCAGTTTCTGCCCATGTCGGACAACGAGACAAATGTTGCGCGTCTGTTTGTCGAGTTTGTCAAATTCTCGCTGGCGACCACGCATGAAGTTACATCCACCTTGAACAATTGCACCATCATCGGCAATTTCTATGGCGGCGGTAGCCTTGGTAAAGTAGACAGCACCGTCACCTCCGTTCTCGACTCCTGCACTGTCTACGGCGACGTATATGGCGCCGGATATTCAGCTTCGCTGCCCACGGTCGAGGTCGACAGCATCGGCTTCCTTGTGGAGCCCTACTACTATGAATCTCTTGGTACATACCTCGCCGGTGTCAAAGGTCCAACCAGAACCTACACCTGGGAACATGCCAATGCCATCGGCATTGACAAGACCAACCATATACTCAAATCCACCGAAGACCTCACCACCCTTGGCAGTGTCAGCGGTGACATCACGCTTACCCTCACCCTCAAAGGTACCACCGTTGTGGCGGGTGACGTCTTCGGCGGCGGTGAGGAGAGTTCCGTCACTGGCGACATTTCAGTCATCCTTCAGGGTAAAACCCATGTGCTGGGAAATGTTTTCGGTGGTGGCAAAGAGGGCCCTGTGACAGGCAACGTGACGGTTACGATAGAAGAATAATTGAAACATCTCGGATATGATAATCGATTTCAACAAGATAGAGGAGAGTGTAATGCCCCATTTCAAAGGGGGCGAGGGCGATACGCGGTCGCGTATCTTTTACGACGGATTGAACAAGATTATGCTGGGGCACCTCGACGTGGGTTGTTCCATTGGCTATCATACCCATGAGTCCAACAGTGAGGTGATACTCATTACTTCGGGCGTTGCGCGTTGTCTCTACGACGACGGCGAGGAACGTCTTGTGGCTGGACAGTGCCACTATTGTCCGCGTGGCCACGCCCACAGTCTGATCAATGCCAGCGACAGCGAGCCGCTGGAGTATTTCGCCATCGTCCCCGAGCAGCCGGAGGTGTAACCCCGGCAGGGAATCGGACAATTGTCTTTTGTTTTGTGTGTTAGAATAGGTCTGTTACCAGGTCTATGCGATAGAGTTTGTCGCCACGGCGGAGGGGTTGGCTGGTTTTGAAGCTGAAAGCGTCGCCCTGGTGCACTTCGGGCACGGCCACGTCGTTGAGGCGCAGCTCGGCGATGGTGTCGGTGTAGACTCCCGTGGTCTGGCCGGTTATCATGATGCGGTCGCCCACGCGTAGCGTCTCGGCGGTCTGCAGACGCACCTCGGCCACGTCGATGCGGTAGAAATAGTTGGAGACGACACCCAGATAGACTTTGTTTTCAGTGGCTTGCGAGCCGTAGCGCTGGGTCCATTCGCCCATGGTGCGGCCCAGATAGTAGCCGTCCCAGAAGCCGCGGTTGAACACCGTGGCCAACCTTTGTTTCCATTCGGCGATGCGCTCGGGGGTGTATTCGCCCTGCTCTATGGCGTCCAGCGCCTCGCGGTAGCATTCCGTGACGGTGCGCACATAGTCGGCGCTGCGGCCGCGACCCTCTATCTTCAGCACCCTCACACCGGCAGCCACGAGCTTGTCGAGGAAGTCGATGGTGCAGAGGTCTTTGGGCGACATGATATATTGGTTGTCGATCTCCAGTTCCACGTCCGACTCGATGTCGTGCACGCGGTAGCCACGACGGCACAGCTGCAGGCAGGCGCCGCGGTTGGCAGAGTGGTTGTAATGGTCCAGCGACAGGTAGCACTTGCCGCTCACGGCCATGCAGAGGGCGCCATGCGCAAAGACCTCTATCTGAACCAGTTCGCCGCGCGGTCCGCGGATGTCGTTGTCGCGGATGTATTGTGTAATTTCGGCTACCTGGCGCAGCGGCAGCTCACGGGCGGTGACCATCACGTCGGCCCATTGCGCAAAAAACCGTACCGCTTCGGTGTTGGAAATGTTGCATTGCGTAGAGATATGAACCTCAACGCCTTGGCTATGGGCAAAGGTGATGACGGCTAAGTCCGAGGCGATGATGGCGCTGACGCCGGCAGCTTTGGCAGCCAGCACCAGTTGGCGCATCTCGTCGAGTTCGTGGTTGTATATTATGGTATTGACAGTCAGGTAGGTGCGTACACCGTGTTCGTGGGCTATGGTGCAGATGCGCTGCAGGTCGTCGAGGTTGAAGTTGTTGGCCGAGCGGGCTCGCATATTGAGGTTGCCGACGCCGAAATAGACGGAGTTGGCGCCGCCTTGTATGGCAGCCATCAGGGATTCGTAGGACCCCACGGGCGACATGATTTCCAGTTTGCTCATAGTGTGGTTAGTCGTGCTGTTTGAGGGTTATCTGTAGAGGTCGAACACTGTTTTGTGCGACCATTCGTCGGTTTTAATGGCTGTGTCGTGGCATTGTGCATCGAACTGCATGATGCGGCCCGCCAAGGCGGCGTCGACAAATGCGGTAAATTCCTGGATGGTATTGGGCAGTACGGCGTTGATTTCGTGGCCGTGGTCGGTGTAGCGGAAAAACCAGTAGTTGTAGCCGTTGCGGTTGTATATCTTGGCCAGCTTCTTGGGGCCATACATGCAGGTGTGCAGCGAGGCGCGCATCTTGTTGTAGTTCACAATGCGGTCAATGGTGCCGTGGAAAAAGCAGGTGGGCGCTGGCGGTGTGGCGTAGCGTGGCTTGCCGCCGATGGCGAAGACGGCGCCGGCGTAGGGCACCACGGCGGCGGGCACAAAGTCTGTCGGCAACTCGTGGACAGCCTCGGTCCACGTTGCACCGGTGGAGCGGTTGGCGCGCAGATAGTCGAGTTGCAGCACTGCGATGGCTCCGGCGCTGGCTCCCGTCAGCACGATGCGGTTGCGGGCAATGCCCAGTTTGTCGGCGTTTTGCCACAGGTAGGCTACGGCTGCGGCACAGTCTTCGGTAGCCACCTCAATGGCATTCTGGAAGATAGGCGAGGCGTAGCGCAGACGCATCGAGTCGGGGCTCACGCCTTTGGCCAATGCCAGACGGTAGTCGATGGCAACGGCTACAAAGCCTTGGGCTGCAAGGCTCTGACAGGCGCTGCGGGCAAAATGGTTGTCGCGGCTGCCGGCCACAAAACCGCCGCCAAAAACATATACCACACAGGCCGAGTCGGCACGCGGCTGCGCAGGGCGATACACATCGAGGTATAGCGGCTTCGTGCCACGGGTTACAAAGTTGTATGTCGTCGGCACCACCGTGTCGCGCTGGGCCCACAACATCGTGGGCAACGCCGCAAGCAGCACCAGGGCCATATGTTTCAACGAAGTCATAATAAAATATGTATTATATTAAAAACGATAGTTGACGCCGGCACCCAGGCTGAAGCGTTCGTAGTTGAAGTGGCTGTTCTCGGTGGGCCAGCCCGACAGCAGCGAGTAGGCCAGGTTGAGGGATAACTTTATGTGTTCGCCGCCGAAACGCACCATCAGCTGGGGCTCCAGCAGGAAGCAGGGCGAATCGAAGGCGTCCTGGTCGGTCACAGTGCCTTCGCTGTCCCAACGCGTGTAGCTCAAGTCGGGCCGCATGATACCCGTGCGCACGCCCAGGCCGCAGTCGACGCTGCTGCTGCCGATGTTGTTCCATCCATAGTTCAATTGGTTGAACAACAGATTGTAGGGTCCTTCAGCGGTGTGGTGCGGCAAGTTCTCCGACGAGGTGTAGTCGCCGTGGCCATGGCCATAACCGAAATAGGCCTCCAATACCGAATGACGGAAGGGGGTGTAGAAACCTATGGCGCCGCGGTAGGAATAGTTGCCGCCGTCGGTGATATTGCCTGCGGCCTGCACGGCCACAAACGGTAGCGGCGCGTAGCTCACCGTGGCGTTCAGCGCAGGCTGCGACAGCAGCGGAAGCGACATCGATGCCGACGCGTCGATGCGCAAATCACCCTGCTCTTCGAGTAGGGGAATGTCGACATTCATGGGGTGATACATCACGCACGATGTGGCCAAAAAGGCACCTAATGCGATGGCTAACAGTGATATGTAGCGTTTTCTCATCATGGCATTACGGTTTTTCTCAATTGCAAAAATACGAAAAAAAAAGAGCGTGTGCGGAAAAAATGTCCGACTTTCTCATCGCCACAGCGCTCTCCGTCAGCCGTAGATGTCACACTTAGTGACAATTTGTCATCTTTACATTTTTCTTCTCTTTTGGCATTGTTATTGTTGGAAGTAAGGCGTGCGAAGAGCACCAACCATAACCAAGTAAGAAAACAAATAAACCGAATTAATAACAATAAAAATAAACACAATCATGGGAAAAATAATAGGAATAGACTTAGGAACGACCAACAGCTGTGTCGCCGTCATGGAAGGCAACGAGCCTGTGGTGATCACCAATAGCGAAGGCAACCGCACCACGCCGTCGGTTGTGGGTTTCATCGAAAACGGCGACCGCAAGGTGGGCGACCCCGCCAAGCGTCAAGCCATCACCAATCCTCACAACACCGTCTACAGCATCAAGCGCTTCATGGGCGAGAGCTACGACCGTGTGCAGAAAGAGATTGAGGCGGTGCCTTACAAGGTGGTCCGTGGCGACAACAACACACCTCGCGTCGACATCAACGGGCGCCTCTTCACGCCCCAGGAAATCAGCGCAATCGTGCTGCAGAAAATGAAGAAAACGGCCGAAGACTTCCTCGGCACCACTGTCGACGAGGCCGTCATCACCGTGCCCGCCTACTTCAACGACAGCCAACGTCAGGCCACCAAGGAGGCCGGCGAGATTGCAGGCCTCAAGGTCCGTCGTATCGTCAATGAGCCTACGGCTGCCGCCTTGGCCTACGGCCTCGACAAGAAGAATCAGGACATGAACGTCGCTGTGTTCGACCTCGGTGGCGGTACCTTCGATATCTCCATCCTGAACCTCGGCGACGGCGTCTTCGAGGTGAAGAGCACCAACGGTAACACCCACCTCGGTGGCGACGACTTCGACCTGAAGATCATCAACTGGCTGGCCGACGAATTCAAGAAAGACAAAAACATCGACCTCCGCAAGGATCCTATGGCCATGCAGCGTCTGAAAGAGGCTGCCGAGAAAGCCAAAATCGAGCTCTCCTCGAGCACCGAGACCGAAATCAACCTGCCCTACATCACCGTGGTCGACGGCGTGCCGCAGCACCTGGTGCAGAAACTGACCCGCGCCAAATTCGAGCAGCTCTGCGACGACCTGATCCAGGCTACCCTCGAGCCCTGCCGCCAGGCTATGCGCGACGCAGGTCTTAACAATAGCGACATCAACGAGGTTATCCTCGTCGGCGGCTCCACACGTATCCCCGCCATCCAGCAGATTGTCGAGAAGTTCTTCGGCAAGACCCCCAACAAGGGCGTCAACCCCGACGAGGTGGTCGCCATCGGCGCCGCCATCCAGGGCGGTGTGCTCACCGGCGAGGTGAAGGATGTGCTGCTGCTCGACGTGACGCCTCTGAGCCTCGGCATCGAGACCCTCGGCGGTGTGATGACCAAGCTCATCGACGCCAACACCACCATCCCCACCAAGAAGAGCCAGGTGTTCAGCACCGCTGCCGACAACCAGCCCGAGGTGGAGATCCACGTCCTGCAGGGCGAGCGTCCCATGGCCAACGACAACAAGACCATCGGCCGCTTCCACCTGGCCGGCATTCCGCCAGCACCGCGTGGAGTGCCCCAGATTGAGGTTACCTTTGACATCGACGCCAACGGCATCCTCAACGTCAGCGCCCTCGACAAGGCCACCGGCAAGAGCCAGAACATCCGCATTGAGGCCAGCAGCGGCTTGAGCGAAGACGAGATTAAGCGCATGAAAGCCGAAGCCGAGGCCCACGCCGACGCCGACAAGAAGGCCAAGGAAGAGGTGGAGAAAATCAACAACGCCGACGGCATGATCTTCCAGAGCGAGAAGAACCTCAAGGACTACGGCGACAAGATTCCCGCCGACAAGAAGAACGCCATCGAGAGCGCCCTCAACGA